>JAXMAZ010000006.1:0-257216 GCA_046350115.1 Gemmataceae bacterium | reverse complement strand
CCAGGCCATGTACACGGGCGAGGACGGCAAGGTCATGGTCAGGCCCCAGATGATGAAAGAGCTAGCCCGGTTCTGCTCGTCCTGGTCCAGGAATCTGAGGCAGCAGGGGTTTCACCTAGCGAAGTGAGAATGTCCTGTACCAATCCCCGATTGAGGCGAGCAGGCCGCTCGCCTCGTTTTCGTATGTGACCTACACTCCCGAAGGAGAACCAGTCCATGACCAGCCCGACCACCCCCACCGGCTCCCGCGGGGTCGCGTACATCCGCGTCAGCGGCGACAAGCAAGATAAGACCAGCCAGGTCAGCAACATCAAACGGTGGTTGACCGCCAGGGGGTTGACCGCCCGCATCTGGTACTCGGATATCGGCAGTCGCCACGAAGCCTACAAACGGCCCGAATTCCAGCGGCTCATGCAAGCCGTTCGGGCTGGCCAGATCGACTGGATCGTGGTCGATTCCAAGGACCGCTTTGGCACTAAAAACAGCTATGAATTTGGGCGATTCGCGTGTGAGTTGCAAGAGAACGATGTCGAACTCTGGAGCGTGGCCGCCGGTTGCCTCACGAGCGGTGACTACAGCACCGAAATCCTCGCCACCGTCGATTCCGTTCGCAGTCGTGACGAGCAGTTAGAGCGATCCCGCCGGACACTCAGGAGCATCAACCAGGTCTGGACGGAGGGCCGCTACAACGGCTCCTACCCACCATACGGATTCGATGTAGCCTGCATCTCTGCTGATAAGCGGGAGAAGTGGCGGGTCCGGTACGAAGGGCACGCCAAGCGGCTGAAGATCTACCCGGACGGCCGGACCGAGCGGTACGACGGCAAGTCCAACTTCCCGTCCAGGGACCAGGCCGACACTCTGCAACTCGTGCCAGGCGACCCCGAACGAATCGAAGTGGTGCAGTCGATCTTCCGCTGGTTCGCCACCGAGAGCATCACCTACGGCGGCATCGCCAAGCGGCTACGGACGCTCAAGATCGACCCCGTCTACGGTGAAGCCTGGTACGGCAACCGCGTGATCGTCATCCTCAAAAATCCTTGCTATCTGGTCGGACGTACAGTAGGTAACAAATATTCACATGGCTCGTTCTTCGAGCAGCGAGACGGCAAGGCGGTTCCAGCACCGACCAAGCGAGGCCGGGCACTGACTGGCCGGCTGCATCCCGAATCCGACTACATCTACCCTAAGGAATGGGGAGAAGGGCTAGTGGGCCGCGACACCTGGGACGCGGTCCAGGCCAAGCTGAAGGGGATTCACTCGCCCCGACGATCGCCCCGGTCCTCGGCACTCTGGTTAGGCCAGTTTTTGCATTGTTCTAGCTGCGGCCTGAGGATGTCAGGGGTCACACAGCGGGATCACAAAGACCCTTACTCCTACGTCTGCCCGACCTTCCGCCGCTACGGCCAGCACAACAAGACGGGCTGCCGGCTTCACCGCATCAAGCACTCTGAGATCGAGCCGATCATCGCCAAGTACCTGACCGAGTCCGGGCAGAAGCTGGACGAGGTCTTGGCCGGCACGTCGCCGGACTGGGTAGAAGACGCGGTCGAGGGTCTGGGCCGGGCCGAGCAGGAGTACTGCCGGATGATCGGGCTGCTGTGGGCGACCATCAAGAAGTGGGGAGTGAAAGGAGAGGCCGGTACGCCCTGGACGGCTGGGTCGCTGGCCGCTGCCTTCAAACTCCACAGCCCGCGGCATCAGTCCAAGGATCAGAAGAAGCTAGCCAAGCTGCGGCAGCAGCTAGAGCAGGCGACCGAGCGGTACATGGAGCTTCCGGACCGTGCCCGTCAGATCGCCCGGCAGAAGCTGGCCGACCTGGAGGAGCAGATCGCCACCATAGAGGCGGTGCTGTTGCCGATGGACGAGCGGCTGACCGAGTTGAGGGGGTCGCTGGAGGACGCCAGGGAGCGGGTTCGGGGTGCGGAGGTGGCGTGCGAGGGGGACTCGAACCGGCAGAAGGCCGAGGCTCTGTCTAAGGTGCTGGCCAGGATTGTCCTGCATTACCGGCACTACCGGTACGAGCCGAAGCGAAAGCGGTCGCCTGGGAGTGACCGGTCTGTGCTGGAAAAGGTCGTTTTCGAGCCGCTGAGCGGGCCGCCGCAGGAGTTTCGCAACGAAACTGTGGGTCGCCGGACTTGAGCCCGGCCCGCCAAAAAAGCCCGAGATCGGCGGTGATCCCGACCAGCGCGGTCGCCGCGGCGTCCGCCTCGGACACGCCGGCCGGCAGCGGGTACGCCCACTCCTCACCGACACAGCAGAACTCGGCTAGCGTCCCCTGCCGGCCGAGCAATCCTTGGTTCGACCCCCACACCCGGTCGCCCGGCTTGAACCGGCTCACCCCTGCCCCGACCGCGTCCACGGTCCCAGCGAAGTCGCACCCGGGGATGTACGGCTTCGGCAGGTCGGCCTTCACCATCCCGTTGCGGTAGTACACGTCGATCGGGTTGACCGCCGACGCCGCCACCCGCACCCGGACCTCGCCCGGCTTCGGGTCCGGGGTCGGCAGGTCGCCGTAGCGGAGGACTTCGGGGCCGCCGGGGGCGTCGAGGGACGCGGCTTTCATCGGGGGACACCTCGGAACGGGGTGGGCTTTCAGGTAAGCTATCAGTGGACCGCCGGACCGACCCGGGAGGGGACGATGGCACCGATCCTGGCCGACACCCGGAAGACGACCGCCGATCTGTTGGCGATGCCGGACGACGGGGTCGAGCGGTGGCTGATCGACGGGCAAATCCGGGAGGTCGGGATGACGATCCGGAATAAGCTGCACACCCGTGTGGAATCCCGGGTGAGCTACCACCTGGAGCGGTGGCTGGAAGGCCAACCGGCCCCCCGCGGGAGCGTACACGCGGGTGAGGTCGGTGTCCGTCTCCGCCAAGACCCGGACACCACGGTCGGGGTCGATGTGGTGTATCTCGATCCGAGAGGCGCCGCGGCGAACGCCGGGAACGACGATTCGACGATCCTCGTCGGCGTCCCGACTTTGGCGGTCGAGATCCTCTCCCCGTCCACGACACACGAGGTCATTCGGGGGAAGACCCGGCTGTACCACGCGGTCGGGGTGTCGCAGGTGTGGATCATCGACCCGGACTTGCGGACCGTCACCATCCCCCGGGCCGGGCGGCCGCCCGTCCTTCTGAACGAGGAGGACGAACTCGACGGCGGCCCGGAGCTGCCCGGGTTCCGCGTCCCGGTGGCCAAGCTGTTCGACGTGTGACCCGCCCTCCCGAACGGACCGCCCGATGCTCCGCCCGACCACCCCGGACGACACCCCGACGCTCGTCGCCCTGGCCGCCGGCACCGGCGTGTTCAAGCCGCACGAGATCGACGCCCTTCAAGAAGTGCTGGACGACTACCACGCGGTCAACCACACCTTCGGCCACGTCGCCCGCACCTGGGACGAGCCGGACGGCCCGGCCGGGTTCGTGTATTACGCCCCGACCGCCATGACCGACCGCACCTGGGAGCTGTGGTGGATCGCGGTCGATCAGCGGCGGCACGGGCGGGGGACCGGCGGGCGGATGCTCGCCGACGTCGAGCAGGAGGTCCGCAGGCTGGGCGGCCGGCTGCTGCTCATCGAGACGAGTTCGACGCCGGGGTACGTGCCGACGCGGGGGTTTTACCTGAAACACGGGTACGCCGAGGCCGCCCGCATCCCGGACTTCTACGCGGACGGGGACGACAAGGTGATCTTCGCGAAACGGATCGCTTCGGCGGTCGGCTGACGCCCGCGGGTCGGCTACACTGACGGTATCGGCCCGCCGAGGTCTGCCATGCCCGTGCTCGCTCGCCCGACGGTGCTCCTCCTGCTGGCGGTGGCCGCCCCCGTCGCCGCGCGGTCGCCGGCCGGCCGGTCGTCCTCGCCTGCGGCGGCCATCTCGGTCGCGGCCGGTCCGGGCCGGTTCGACCCGCTGCCGGCGAACGCGGACCTGCCGGCCGGCAAGCTGCTCGTCCTGCTACCGGGTGCGACCCTGGCCGGGCCGACCGGAGCGGTCAGCGCCACATGCCGGGCGGACTATACCGGCCGGTCCCCGATCCCGGTGCTGGAGACGGCCGTCGTCCTCCACGAATCCGCGGACGCGGACCTGGAGATCACCCTCGACCGCGGCCGGATCGACCTGGCCAATCAGAAGGCGTCCGGCCCGGCCCTCGTCCGGCTTCGGCTGCACCAGGCCAAGTGGCTGATCACCCTGGAAGAACCCGGCAGCCGGGTGGCGGTCGAGCTGAACGGCCGGTGGCCGGCGGGCACCCGCTTTCAGGCCGACCCGTCACCGGACCATCAGCCGGTGCTGTCCGCGGTCGCCCTGGCCCTGAGCGGGCGGGTGGAGATCGACAACGGGAAAACCACCCTCGCCCTGACCGCCCCGCCCGGGCCGGCCCTGACCACGTGGTCGAGCGCGACCGGCCCGGCGCCCGGGGTCGTGAAGGTGGACCGATTGCCGGGCTGGGCCGATCCGAAGGCCGAGTCCGCCCCCGAGGTGAAGCGGCTGAGAGACGCGGTCGAGCGATACCGGCGGCTGCGGGCCGAAACGCCGGACACGGCCGTCGAACGGGCGTTGGCGTCGGCCGACCCGGCCGACCGGCGGGTCGGGTTGATCGCCGCCGGAGCGCTGGACGACCTTCCCCGGCTGGCGGCCGCCGGTGCGGCCGTCGCCGCCGATCCGGAGGCGACCGACTTCGCCGTCACGGTTTTCCGCCACTGGCTCGGCCGGGGGGCCGCCCAGGAGGCAGAACTGTACCGCCACCTAATCGGCCCGGCCAGTTACACGCCGGGCCACGCGGAGACGGTCATCGCCCTGCTGCACGGGTTCACCCCCGCCGAACTGCGGCGGCCCGAAACCATCGACGTGCTCATCGAGTACCTCCAGCACGACCGGCCCGCCGTTCGCAACCTGGCCCACTGGCACCTGGTCCGGCTGGTCCCGGCCGGAAAGCGGATCGCCTTCCGGGCGAACGCCAGTAAGGCGGAGTTGGAGCCGGTGTATCGTCAGTGGAGGGAGCTGGTCCCACCCGGCACGGTGCCAGCCGGCCCGAAGAAGTGACCGAGACGGGCGACGCATGGCGGCGGGTTCGCTCGGTAGCCCGAAACGACCCGAGGTGCGACATGATCCCTCGCCGCTTCCGGATGGCAGCCGCTCTCGGGCTGGCCCTGACCGCCGCCCCGGCGGACGCACAGTTCTTCCCCGGCTTCCGGCCCGGGCTGTACTACTCCTCGCCGTTCGGCTCGTTCGGGATGGGGTTCAGCTCCTCGTTCAGCTTCAACCAGCAGTGGGTGAACCCGTACACCGGGCAGTTCAACCGGATGAATCTGCAGTACGGTTACGCCGGCCCCGCCCCGCTCGGGGTATACGCCCAGCAGAACGCCTTCCTGAATCAGTACTACTCGCCGTACCTCCAGGGCGGCTACCTCAGCGGCGGGGTGAACAGCCTCGCCGCTCAGAACCCTGTGGTTAATGAGCAGTTGCGTCAGTTCGCCGGGGCACGCCCGGCGGCCAACCGCCCGGCTGCCGACCCCCGGCAACTGATCGCCGATCAGATGGCGTTCGAGCGGGGCGACGCCGGGTTCGCCCGGCCGCCGATGCTGGGCGACCCGGCCGCACTGGACCCGGCGCTCGTCCGTCCGGCCGAAGAGCAGGTGGTGTCCGGTGAGGCGCTCAACCGGCTGGCGGCAGCGATCCGCGAGCTGTCGGCCAAAGGGGCGAAGGCCGACTCACCCCTGTTCCCGGCTGAGGTGCTGGCCCGGGTGACGTTCGAGGGGTCGGTCGCCGCCGATGTCATCCAAATGGTCCGTGCGGGGACGTTCGAGTTCCCGCCGGCCTTCGCCGGCCCGGGTTTGGACCAGGCGCGGGCGGAGGTGGCCGCCCCGGCGGCGGCGGCGGTCGAGGCGCTAGCCGCCGGTCGCCGGGTGGACGGTCCGACCGCCGACCGGCTGGCTGCCGCGGTCAAGAAGGCTCGGGCGGACGCTGCCCCTGCCATCCGCGACTTGCCCCCCGGGCAAGCGGCGGACATCGCCCGGTTCTTGAACGTGCTCGACGGGCTGGCCCAGATCGGCCGCGACCCGGCGCGGTCTAACGTTTACCCGGCCAAGTGGGTGTCGGTCGGGGCGACCGCGACCGAACTGCTCGCCCAGATGGCGAAATACCAGCTCTTATTCGGCCCGGCCGCTCCCGGCAGTGAGGACGCGTACCACGCCTTGGCCCGCGGGCTGATCGATTACTACGCGGCCCTCAGCCGGCCGAAGAAGTAACACCCCCTGCCCGTTATCAACCGAGCGGCGGTCGCCAGTCTGGCGGTCGCCGCTCGGTTTTTCCGGTCGCACCGCCGGCCCGGCTGTCCCGCCCTCTCCCGGGCGATATAACTTTGCTGTCCGACGGCCGAAACCCAGCGGGTCCAGACACTCATGAAGCGTGCGCTCATCACCGGCGTGACCGGGCAGGACGGCAGCTACCTGGCCGAACTGCTGCTGGAAAAGGGCTACGAGGTCCACGGCATCGTCCGCCGGGCGAGCACCGAGACGTTCGACCGGATCAGCCACCTCACCGGCCGCATCCACCTGCACCAGGCGGACCTGCTCGACCAACTGTCGATCATCGACGTGATGAAGGCGTCCGACCCGGACGAGGTGTACAACCTGGCCGCCCAGAGCTTCGTCCCGACCAGTTGGAAACAGCCGGTGCTGACCGGCGAGTTTACGGCCATCGGCGTCACCCGGATGCTGGAGGCGATCCGGCTGTTGGGCAAAGGGAAGATCCGGTTCTACCAGGCGTCGTCGAGCGAAATGTTCGGCAAGGTGCAGGCCGTCCCGCAGATCGAGAACACGCCGTTCTACCCGCGATCGCCTTACGGGGTGGCCAAGCTGTACGGCCACTGGATCACCATCAACTACCGGGAAAGCTACGACATGTACGGCGTGTCGGGCATCCTGTTCAACCACGAGTCGCCGCGGCGGGGCCGGGAGTTCGTGACCCGCAAGGTGACGGACGGGGTGGCCCGGATCAAGCTCGGACTGGCCAAGGAGTTGCGGCTCGGCAACCTGGACGCCAAGCGGGACTGGGGATTCGCCGGGGACTACGTCCGGGCCATGTGGCTGATGCTCCAGCAGGACACGCCGGACGACTACGTCATCGCCACCGGCCAGACGCACACCGTCAAGCGGCTGGTCGAGCTGGCGTTCGCCGCCGCCGGCCTGGACTGGCAGAAGTACGTGGTCATCGACCCGGCCCTGGTCCGCCCGGCCGAGGTCGACCTGCTGATCGGCGACCCGGCCAAGGCGAAGAAGCAGCTCGGCTGGGAGCCGGAGGTCAGCTTCGAGAAGCTGGTCGAGATGATGGTCCGGGCGGACCTGGACCGGCTGAGCAAGGAAGCCACCCCGGACCAGCGGGCGCGGGGCATCTGACCCGCGGGGTCCGGAGGGCCACCATGCGCGTGTTCATTACCGGGATCACCGGGTTCGTCGGCGGGCACCTGACCGAACTGCTGGCGGCCGAGGGCGGGCACACGGTCGCCGGGCTGAGCCGGCACGCCGCCTGGCCGGCCCAGCTCGCCCACCTTCGGGCGGTCGCAAACCTGTATCCGGCCGAGCTGGCGGACGGGCCGGCGGTCGAGCGGGTACTCCGGGAGGTGCGGCCGGACTGGGTGTTCCACCTGGCCGGGTACGCCAACCCGGGCAAGTCGTTCCGCGAGCCGGCGGCCTGCTGGGCGGACAACCTGGCCGCCACCCAGAGCCTGTACGACGCCGTCGTCCGCAGCGAGGTGCCGTGCCGGGTGCTGTTCGCGTCCACCGGCCTCGTTTACGGCGACCCGGACGGGCCGGGGCCGGTGACGGAGTCGGCGGTACTCAAGCCGGCCAGCCCCTACGCCGCCAGCAAGGCGGCGGCCGACCTGATGAGCTACCAGTACACCCGCAGCCCGGGCCTCGACATCGTCCGGGTGCGGCTGTTCAACCAGATCGGCCCGCGGCAGCCGGCCGACTACGCCGTCGCCAACTTCGCCCGCCAGATCGCCGCCGCCGAGGCCGGCAAGCAGGAGCCGGTCGTCCGCACCGGCGACCTGTCCGCCGAGCGGGATCTGACCGACGTCCGGGACATGGTGGCCGCGTGCCGGCTGCTGATCGAACGCGGGGCGGCCGGCGAGGTGTACAACGCCGGCCGCGGTTGCACCTGGAAGATCGCCGACGTGCTGGCCGCGCTGGTGGCCCAGGCGCGGGTGCCGGTCGAGGTCCAGTCCCAGCCAGAACCGAACCGCAAGGCGGACACCGCCGTCACCCGGGCGGACCCGACCAAGCTCCGCCGGGCGACCGGCTGGGAGCCGAGGTATCAACTCGACCGAACCCTCTCGGACGTTCTAGGTTATTGGCGGCATCGCCGGCTTCGTAGGGCAGGAGCGACGACGTCTGGGAGCCACTAGTGCACCGCCCGGCAACGATCACGGCCGGCGTGCCCGGCGGCGCCGCCCGCTGTGCCGGCGGGTCGGGTCCTGCCGAGCCCGCCAGGCCGTGTTCGCCCACTCACGGTCAGAGACTTGACGGACGAAGTCCCCGTGGTGCGTTCCGCATAGCCTCCACGCACCCTACAACAGCGGCAACTCACCGTTACATTCCCCTTCGGGAAGGTCCGCGCATGAAAGTGGCTGTCATCGGCACCGGGTACGTCGGCCTGGTCACCGGCACCTGCCTGGCCGAGAGCGGGAACGACGTCGTCTGCGTGGACAACAACCCGAAGAAGGTGGACACGCTCAACGCCGGCGGCATCCCGATCTACGAACCCGGCCTGGCCGAGCTGGTCCACCGCAACCGCAAGGACGGCCGGCTCACGTTCACCACTGATCTGGCGGCGGCCGTCCGGCCGGCCCGGCTGACGTTCATCGCCGTCGGCACGCCCCAGTCGGACGCCGGGGACGCCGACCTGTCCGCCGTGTGGGCGGTCAGCAAGGCGATCGCCGCCGCGTTCAAGGACCAGCCGCCGGGCGGGCCGGGCAGCCGGGTGGTCGTCACCAAGAGCACCGTCCCGGTCGGCACAAACGCCCGGGTGGCCGAGATCCTGGCCGAGAACGGGGCCAAACACGTCGACGTGGCCAGCAACCCGGAGTTCCTGAAGGAGGGGGCGGCGATCGACGACTTCATGAAGCCGGACCGGGTGGTGGTCGGCGTCCGGCACCCGGCGGTCGGGGAGGTGCTGCGGGAGCTGTACGCCCCGTTCCTGCGGACCGAGCGGCCGTTCCTGGTCATGACCCCCGAGTCGGCCGAGATGACCAAGTACGCGGCCAACGCCATGCTGGCCACCAAGATCAGCTTCATCAACGAGATGGCCAACCTGTGCGACAAGCTCGGGGCGGACATCAACGACGTGCGGCGGGGGATCGGGCACGACCAGCGGATCGGTTTCCAGTTCCTGTTCCCCGGACCCGGGTACGGCGGGTCGTGCTTCCCGAAGGACATCCGGGCGATCCTGGGTATGGGCCGCAAGGTCGGCCAGCCGATGGCCATGATGCAGTCCGTGGACGACGTGAACGAGGCCCAGAAGCAGGTGCTGTTCACCAAGATCAAGGGCCACTTCGGCGACCTGGCCGGCAAGACGATGGCCATCTGGGGGCTAGCGTTCAAGCCGCGGACGGACGACGTCCGCGAGGCGCCGGCCCTGGTGCTGATCGACTCGCTGTTAGCAGCCGGGGCGAAGGTGCGGGCGCACGACCCGGAGGCGATGGCCAACGTCCGCGAGATGTACGGCGACAAGGTCGTGTTCACCGACCGCCCGTATGGGGCGCTGGAGGGGGCGGACGGGCTGGCGATCGTGACCGAGTGGCCGGAGTTCCGCAACCCGGACTTCGAGCTGCTCAAGCGGCTGTTGACCCGGCCGGTGATCTTCGACGGGCGGAACATCTACGACGAGAAGGTGATGGCCCAGCACGGGTTCACCTACTACGGCATCGGCCGCGGCAAGCGGGGCTTAGCGGCAGGCGGGCTGTAGTCGGGCGGGTCAAGCCCGGCTTTGCGACGGCGCACCACGCCGCCGGCCCGGGATCGGGGGTTGTGGCCTATGCCGGCTGGTTCGGAGGGGCCGGCGAGGCTCCTGCCGAGCCGGGGAGCACGCGGCAACGGGTCACACCCGCACCGGGGGCAGCCTCCGTGCGTGGGCGACAGCCAGCGGACCGGCGAGCCGGCTCGGCGGGAGCCTCGCCCTCCCCGGCCCGACCCGCCGGCCCAGGCTGGCAGGCTGCCGTTTGCGGCGGGTCGTCGCCGCAAAGCCTCCTCGACCCGCCCCACACCGGTAGCACGTCATGCTACCTTCGGCATCTTCCTGATGTAACTCGCCGCGGCTTATCGCATCACCCATGACCAGATCATCGACCGGGTGTGCGCCGACTAAATGAACCGGCCCGCGGTCTCCCGCGGGCCGGTGTGAGAACCGAGTGTCGGCAAGTTACGACCCGACCCGCTCCATCTCGATGTAGGTGTCGTTCGAGTTCTCGTCCGGCACGCTGACCGACGCCGGCCGCGGCTTGCCCGGCTCGGACGACCGCAGCTTCAGCTTGCCGTCACCGACGAACTCGTACACCGACTGGCCGGTGATCTCCTTGCCCTGGAACGAGACCTTCGCCTCGATCACCTTCGGGTTCGACGCCGGGTCGATCCGGGTGATCGACTGGGACGGGATCGCCCCCTCGGGGACCGGCACCCCGACCACCTTGGTCGTCATCGTGGTGTCGGCGAACGTGATCTCGAACGCCATCTTGGCCATCGTGTCCGGCGGGACCATTTTCGCCAGCGGCTTGCTCTTGAACACCGTCACCTTCCACTTGCCCTGGAACTTCTTCAACTCGGCCGGGTCGATGCCGCCGGCCGACTTGGCGGCGGCCGGCGCCGGGCGGTCGGCCGGGGCACTCCCACGGAGTTCGGCGTCCGACGTCACGGCCGTCCGCTTCACCTTCGGGGCCAGCTTGTCCAGGTCGCCGATCGCTTCACCGCCGGCGCGGGTGACCAGGCCGCGGAAGACCGCCGGGTCGGTCCCTTCTTTCAGCCAGCGGACGGACCCGTCGGCCATCAGGATGTACGTCCCCCGCCGGCCGTCCGGCGCCCGGTGGACGAACTCGGCCATCGGGTCGCCGCGGTCGTTCACCCCGCGGACGGTGGACCCGCCGCCGGCCGCCCACGGCCCGACCATCGTCGGCGGCGCCTGGATCAGGTAAATGGTGTTCGACAGCCCGTCCTTGATGTCGGCCGCCTGCGACCCCCAGTCGTACCCGATGATCCCGACCTTCTTGGCGTGGTCCGGGTTGGCCGGGTCGAGCCGGGCGGCGTCCAGCCCGAGGCCGGCCGGGGCGACGAAGTTGGTCGCCCCGAGGGTCCGCCCCTCGGCCAGCGGGTGGTGCGCCCGCCACGCCTCCTGCGGGTAATACGGCACCAGGAACTCCGGCACCCACGTCTCGGCCGCGGCCAGGTTGTCCTTGTGATACCAGGGGATCTTCTTGTCCTGGAGTTGGGACCGCAGCCCGGACTTGCCGAGGTACGGCAGCAGTTCCGCCAGGAAGCTGACCCGCTGTTCCGGCGGGAACGGCAGCCGGAACCGCTCCTCCCGGACCTCCCGCTCGATCGTCCCGCGGGGGAACGGCTTCTTGTCCCGCTGCAGCTTGCCGGCGGTGTCCGCCAGGGTGTACCAGTCGGTCTGGCCGGACTGGACGGACAGCCGGCCGCGGATCTGGCCCCCGATCCGACTGACCTGCGGCTGGATCACCTTCTCGTACTTGTCTTCCGGCCAGTTCACGTCCACGTCGATGCTCACGATCCGGTCGGCCAGCGCGACGTTGTACGTCGCCTGGCTGCCGAACGCGCCCGGCGCCCCCTGGCCGCCCGGGAAGCCGCCGCCCGGGCCACCTTCCCCGACGGGGCCGAACCCACCGCCGCCGGGCAACGCCCGCCCGCCGCCGGACCGGGGGTCACTTCGCCCGCCGCCGGACCGGGGGTCGCCCCGCCCGCCGGGCGGCCCGCCCGGGCCGCCCGCCGAGGCGTCGCCGCCGTCCGGGCTGCCGGCCCCGCCTGGGCCGCCGGCCAGCCCCGGGAACCCGCCCTCGGCCCCGCCCGGCCCGGCACTCCCACCGCCGCCGTTGTTGATCGTCGTCTGGGTGCCGAGAACCACGTCGGAGGCCAGCTTGCACAGGTTGAGCAGCGGCAGAATGTGCTCGTTGATCGACCGCTGGGCGTCCGAGTCGTTGACGTACTCGAGGTTCAGCTTGCCGATCCCCTTGTCCTTGTTGAACTGCGTCAGGACCGCGCCGACGACCCGCACCTGCGAGGAGAGTGCCGCGAACTGCGGGCCCAGCTCCTTGTACGTCTGGGTGATGGGCCGGGAGTTCAACAGCCGCTGGTCGAGGATCTCGGCGTACACCGCCGCCGGCGGCTCCTTCTCGTTCGATTCCAGGTCGTTCAGCATCCGCTTGAGCTGCGGGTCAACAGTCCGGTAGGTCGGGATGGAAGTGAACACCCGCCGCTGCGGTCGCCCACCGGCTTGGCCCGGCCCGCCCCCCTCTGCGGCCGGCGGCCCGCCGCCGGGCGGGCGACGCCCCCCCTGCCCGCCGCCCTGCATCCGCGGGTCGTTCGCCGCCCCGCGCCCGCCCTGCACGCCGGGCTGTTGGTAGTTCACCGCCTCACCGGCCGGCACCGTGACCGAAAAGCTGCTGCTGCCCGAGCCGGCCGCCCCGGCCGGGCGAAGCCCCCCGCCCGGCCCGCCGCCCTCGCCGCCGGCCGGCGCGGTCGGGTCGGACATCGGCGCCGGCGGCGGCTCGTTCGGGGTGAGTTCCGACTTGAACGGGGGGTAGCCGGACTCGGTCAGGTCGCTCAGGTAACGCTGTAGCAGCCCCTCGGTGGAAATCAGCAGGGTCTGGTGGTCGTAAACACACAGGGCGAACTTCTTCTCAGCCGCCGGCGACTGCGACCCGCGGGCGACCGGCTGGGCGGTGTCGGCCAGCGACGTCGGCAGGCCGAACAGCCCGAGCACGGACCGCGTGTTGAACGCCTTGGCCATCGACTCGACCAAGGCGTTCGACTTGATGATGAAGTAGTCCTTCTTCACCTGGCCCGGGTTCTCCGGCTTGTCGAGCTGGAGCTGCCGGTAGAGCTGAGCCGTGTCCAGGGCGCCCTTGGTGCGGACGACGGCGAACGGCTCGCGGTCCGGGTCGACCACGCAGTGGATGTACGTCGACACCTGGTCCGGCGGGATGGTGAGCGAGTTTTGAACGAGGTTCTTGATCGACGAGTCGATGACTGAGGTGTACAGCGGCGAGGCGTTCTGACCGAGCCGGTCCATGTTCACCCGGTACACCGCCCGGGCGTCGTTCGGCAGCAGGTTCGTCACGTCCTTTTCCGGGCCGGTCGGCACCTGCGGGGCGGCCGGCTTGGACTGCTGGGTCGCGGGTGGCTGGTCCCCGGCGACCGCCCCCGCCGCCACGTCCGTGCCGCCCCCCTCGGGGGTTCCGGTCTGGGCCGGCGCGGCGGTCGGGCCGCCGGCGTCCGACCCGCCGGTGCCGGCGGCCGTCTGCCGGGCGCCACCCCCGGTGTTGGACGCCGTCGCCTTCTTGTCGTCGTCCCCGCCCATCAGGAAGATGGCGGCGACGACGAGGGCGATCACCGCCACGACCCCGACCCCCACCCCGACCAGGACGGTGGAGTTGCCGGACTTGGCCTTCTTCGCCTTCTTGACGTCCTTCTTTTTCCCCTTGGCCGGGGCGGCGTCCGCCGCCTCACCGCCGTCCGGGTCTGGTACGACGAACCGGTATTTGCACTTGGGGCACTCGGTCTTCTTCCCGATCAGCTCGGCGCCTTTGATCGGGACCGACGCCTCACAGCTCGGGCAGGGCACGGAGAAACGCGTGTTAGCCATGGCACTCCCCGCCGGAACGAGCGGAGGAAGGATAAGGGCGGACGGAACGGATCCCTGAAACGTTAATCGTGATCTTACCGGCCGGCGTTGGCGGCAGGCAAAGGCAATTTGCGGCGACCGCACAGTCCGGCCGGCGGTCAGCCGGTACGTTCGGCCGGCGAGATCGGGCCGGACGGGTGTCCGATTGGGAGTGATTCGGGCCGGCGGGCGACCGTTGCCGGCGTCCGGAAACCGGATAAGCTACACGGGTTGGACCGGACCGGCCCCGTGTTTTTCCCCACGGACCGCGATTTTCCCTGCCGTCCGTGGGGGCGAACAGTAAGCTGTGAACGCCCGGCCCCGAGCCGGCGCCTCGCCTGCGTCCTCCCGCGGAGCGACCCTGGATGGCCCCCTGGAACAAGCTGCTGGAAAGCATCCGGCCGAAGGCCTACGGCCGGCGGCAACCGTTGGTGTTGATCAACGGGCTGGCCGAGCAGCACGAGTCGTGGTTCCTCAACCGCCGGTACTGGGCCAAGCACTTCGACCTGTACGTGCCGAACATCCTGGTGTACGACGGCCCGGCCCTGCACGCCCGGATCGAGGCCAAGGAGCCGATCACCGTCGACTACCTGGTGCAGGAGTTGCACACGTTCGTCAGCCGGTACGTCCAGAACTCCCCGGTCCACCTGGTGGCCAGCAGCCTGGGCGGGAAGGTGGCGGTGGAGTTCGCCACCCGATACCCGCAGATGGTCAACCGGGTGGTCCTCCTCTGCCCGTCCGGCATGGGGGACGAGGAGCAGTTGCCGATCATGGACGGGGTGATGCGGAACGACATGCACTCGGTCGTCCGCAGCGTGTTCCACAAGAACCGGTACGTTGACCGGGACATCGTCAAGTACTACAAGTTGGCGATGAACAGCCGGAAGTGGAAGCTCGGGCTGATCCGGACGATCCGCGGCACGATGGAGTTCTCCGCCCGGGACAAGATGAAAGCGCTGGCCGCCCCGACCCTCCTGGTGACCGGGGAGAACGACAAGATCTGCGACCCGCGGACGGCCGCCGAGGCGGCCCGGGAGTTGCCGAACGGGCACTTCCTGGCCATCCCCAACTGCGGGCACGCCCCGCAGGTGGAGAAGCACTGGCTGATCAACCGGCTGGTCGCCCACTTCCTGACCGCCCCCCGCCCGACCGCCCACCCCCGCTGGACCCAGTTGCTGCTCGCCAAACCCCGCCGAGTCACCCAATGAGCGTGTCGTCCCCGTCCCCGGCCCCGGCCCGCCGCCGGACCGACCCCCACCACACCAGCCCGGAGTGGTGGCTCATGTTCCGCAAGTTCATGGAACAAGGGACGAGCGTCGCGTCGGTCGCCCCGAGCAGCCGGTTCCTGGCCCGGATGATCTGCAAGGGGATCGACTTCGACCGGGCCAGGTGCATCGTCGAGCTGGGGGCCGGCACCGGGCCGATCACCAAGGAGCTGGTCAAGCGGGTGAAGCCGCACACCAAGCTGATCGTCAACGAGCTGGACCCGGACTTCTGCAAGCGGCTGCGGCACCGGTTCCCGAACGCCGACATCGTCGAGGGGGACGCGGCCAAGATCGACCAGTTGCTGGCCGAGCGGGGGATCAACCAGGTCGATCACATCGTCTCCGGGTTGCCGCTGCCGAGCTTCCCGGCCCCGCTGCGGGACGCCATCATGGCCAGCTCCGGCCGGGCGCTCGGGCCGAACGGGGACTTCCGCCAACTGACCGTCATGCCCTACGTGTACTGGCGGATGTACAAGGGGTACTTCGCGGACGTCCGGTTCAAGCTGGTGCCGCTCAACCTGCCGCCGGCCGGGGTGTACGTCTGCCGCGGCTACCGCCGGGACGCCGCCTCGACGCCGTAAGACGAACGAGGAGCCAAGATGCCCGGCACCGCGTGGCTGACCCCGCTGACCGGGGCGAAACTGGTCCGGCGGGCGGCCGACGCCGGTGTCGTCCGGGCGGCCCACTTCCGCGCCCGTCAGCTCGACCGCCTGGACGCCGCCGCGACCCAGGACGCCACCCTGCTCAAACTGGTCCGCTTCGCCCGGGATACCCGGTTCGGCCGCGACCACGACTTCGCCACGGTCCGCAGCGTCGCCGACTACCAGGCCCGGGTGCCGGTCCGCGACTACGACGCCTTCTGGGACGGGTACTGGAAAGCCGTCTACCCCCGCCTCCAGGGCGTCACCTGGCCGGACTTCATCCCTTACTACGCCCTCTCGTCCGGCACCACCACCGGGACCACCAAGTACATCCCGGTCAGCCGGCAGATGGTCCGGTCCAACCAGAAGGCGGCGTTCACCACCACCGCCCTGTTCCGCCACGCCCACCCGGCCGCCAAGCTGTTCACCGGCAAGTTCTTCTTCCTGGGCGGCAGCACCGACCTGCGGAAGCAGGACGACGGTAGCCTGGCCGGCGACCTGAGCGGGATCGCGGCGAAGGAGGTGGCCGACGCCCTCCGCCCGTACTCGTTCCCGCCGCTGGACCTGGGGTTACTGTCCGACTGGGAGGTGAAGCTCGGCCGGCTGGCCGAGGCGGCGGTGAAGGAGCCGATCACCGCCGTCAGCGGGGTGCCGTCCTGGGTGAAAATCCTGTTCGACCGGGTGAAACAGATCACCGGCAAGCGGACCGTCGCCGAGGTCTGGCCGATGCTCCGGCTGGTCGTCCACGGCGGCACCAAATTCGACCCGTACCGGGAGTTGTTCGTCCGCGCGATTGGCAGCGACGCGGTGAAGTTCTGCGAGGTGTACCCCTGCTCCGAGGGGTTCGTCGCCACCGAAGACCCGCGGTATCATCTGCTCCGGCTGGTCCCAGACCACGCCATCTTCTTCGAGTTCATCCCGGTCGACGAGTTCACCGCCGACGGCAAGCCGCCGGCCAACCCGACCCGGCACACGCTGCGAACCCTCGAAGTCGGGGTGCAGTACGCGGTCGTCGTGACCACCTGTGCGGGGCTGTGGAGCTACCTGCTCGGCGACACGGTGACGTTCGAGAGCAAGTCCCCTCCCCTGCTCCGGTTCACTGGGCGGACGAAGTACTTCTTGAGCGCGTTCGGCGAGCACCTGATCCAGGAAGAGATCGACAAGGCCGTCGCTCACGCCGCCAAGGCGACCGGGGCGGACGCCATCGACTTCCACGTCGGCCCGCTGTTCCCCGAGAAGCCCGGGGAGGTGGGCCGGCACCTGTACCTGATCGAGTTCGCCGGCCGGTCGCCGGACCTGGGCCGGTTCGTCGACACCCTGGACACCGAGCTGTCCCGGCTGAACGAGGACTACGCGGCCCACCGGGTCGGCGACCTGACGATGCTCAAGCCCGCGGTGCGGGTGGTGCCGGCCGGCGGGTTCGCCGAGTGGATGAAGTCGCGGGGCCGGTTCGGCGGCCAGAACAAGGTGCCGCGGATGGACAACAGCGGCACACTGACGAAAGAACTCGCCGGCTGGCTGGCCGGCCGGTGACGTGTACGGTGCCCGGGGGCGAGACACGACGTGGGCACGCGTCGCGCCTCGAACCCCCGGGCCGCGCTCCGAGGGCGAAGCGGAGCTTGATCGGGAAACGACCGGCGGCGTTTTCAAGAACACAGGGTGGTAATGCACGGGCCGTTCCACGCCGCGTGGAATTCCGACCGGTCGGCCACAAGATATAGGCTGACAACCAGATTCGTCTCGGTTTTCCCCGTCGGTCGGCCCGCTCCGGCCGACCGACGGTGTCCAGTTCACCGACACCCGTCCGCCGGACGGACACCGGTGTCGGGTTGCGTGAGGTGTGTCATGGCGATCGAACCGCTGGCCATCGGGGTGTGCAGTTGGTCCCTGCAAGTGACCAGCGTGCCGGAACTGAAACGGTTCATGGACCGGCTCGGCATCGACGTGGTCCAGATCGCCTGTGGCGACCCCCATCACGCCTCGTGGGCCGAGGGGGACGCCATGCCGGCCGCGGCCTTGGCCGCCGGCTTTCGCATGAGCGGGGCCATGCTCGGTTTTCCGGGGGAGGACTACACCACCCCGCAGACGATCGAGAAGACCGGCGGGTTCGGCGACCCGGCCACCCGTCCAGAGCGGCTCGAACGGTTTAAGTGGGGTCTGGCCCGCACTCGGGAACTGGGCCTGTCGGACCTGATGTTGCACGCCGGCTTCATCCCGGACGTCGGCGACCCCGGCCGAAGGTCCTTCCTGGACATGCTGGCCCAGGTGGCCGACCTGGCGGCCCGACAGGGGGTGACGGTGGCGTTCGAGACCGGCCAGGAGTCCGCCTCACTTCTTCGCCGGACGCTGGACGATCTGAAAAGTCCCAACTTGAAGGTGAACTTCGACCCGGCGAACATGCTCTTGTACGACAAGGACGACCCGCTGAAGGCGGTCGAACTTCTGGCCTCGGACATCCGCAGCGTCCACGTGAAGGACGCCAACCGGCCGACGATCCCGGGTACCTGGGGCGAGGAGGTGCCGCTCGGCCGGGGCCAGACGAACACGGACGAGTTCGTCCGCGCGTTGAAGCGGGTTGGCTATCGCGGGCCTTTGTGTATCGAGCGGGAGGTGGGGACACAGATGGAACGGCTCCGCGACATCGAGCACGGGGTGCGATTCCTTCGGGACTGCCTGGCGAACGGGTGAACGGCTTGTCGGTCGGGGTGCCGGGTGGTAGGATTCGCGTGTCGGAGAGGTGGCTGAGTGGTCGAAAGCACCGCTTTGCTAAAGCGGCGTGCGGGTAACACTGCACCGCGGGTTCGAATCCCGCCCTCTCCGCTGATGGATGCAATCAGGTCGAGTCGCAAATCGTTACCTGGTATTAACTAAGGACAGGTGAACCGGATGTCGGCCGGCCCCGAGGGGGTCCGGCCGACATCCGGTGTTTGCACCCCAGCCGACCCATTTGGTAAGCCGCGCCACCTTCGCGCCACCTTCGTCGAAACGGCCCAGGAAGTAGCCACCGGTTCGCGACCCGCTGCCCTGCTACCGGCCGACCCGTCACGAGCCACGGGCCGGTCATGACTTCACCTTCGCGGCTTTGACGCGCTTGCGGGCAATTTGTAACGCGTCGCTGCCCACGACCCCCGTCGGCAGCCGGTCGTCGCGGTCGAGGTGAGGCCCGGCCCGCTCGGCGAGCAGCCGCTCGAACTCGCCGGCCGGCTCGTCCCGCATCAGCCCGAGGACCGCGTGCAGCGCCAGCATCCCCTCCCGGAACTCGGGGGCGGCCCGCGGGGCGTACAAGTCGGTGGCCGCCTGCCAGGCGCGGGCGGCCAGGTCCGGCTTGTTCTCGGCGGCGTGCAACACGCTGAGCAGGACGCGGGGGTCGGCCGCCCACGGCGGGTCGAGCCGCTTGGCCGTCGCCTCCAACCGTCGGACCAGCCTGTCCCGGTACGGGGCGTTGGCGTCCCCCGTCAGCCGCCGCTGATCGACGGCCCGGGCCACGGACGCGGTCAGGTCGGGCATGTGCTCCCATGCCTGGGCGTCCAGCCGGGTCTCCCCCCACCAGACCACCAGCCCGGCCAGGGCCACCGCCGCCACGGCCAGCAGCACCAGCCCCCCCGACCGGCGGGCCGCCTGCCGGGAGGCGTGGGCGGCGTCGCTGGTGGCCAGCGTCAGCTCCTCCCCCCGCTTCAGCCGCTCGGCCCAGACGAGTGCCGCCCGCACGCCCACGGCCACCTCCCCGGCATGGGCCGGCCTCTTGGCCGGGTCGGGCCGCAGGCACCGCCGGGCCAGCTCGACCAGCCGCCCCGCCCCTTGACCGCGTCCAGCCGCCCCGCAGCGCGTCGGCCAGGTCGGCCCGGGCCGCCTTCTCCCACACCGCCCGGGCGGTCGGCCCGGTGTACGGCGGGCGGCCGGTCAGCAGGGTGCAGAGGATGCCGCCGAGGGCGAACACGTCGGCCCGCTCGTCGGCCGCGTCGGCCTCCCCCCGGGCCTGCTCGGGCGGCATGTACGCCGGGGTGCCGAGCACCCGGCCGGCCGCCGTCCGCCCGTCCAGGCCGGCCGGCCAGTCGTCCGCCGCCCCGGCGGGGGCGGGCGCGTCGGCCGCCGGAGCGGACAGCACCTTCGCCAGCCCCCAGTCCATCACCTGGACCTCGCCGAACGCCCCGACCATCACGTTGGCCGGCTTCAGGTCGCGGTGGATCACCCCCCGGCTGTGGGCAAAGGCGACGGCCAAACACACCTGCTCGAACGCCCGCACCAGCCGGTCCCGCTCGTCCGGCTCGGGCTCCCCGGCCGCCCGGGCGGCCCGCAGCTCGTCGGCCAGGGTGCGGCCCTGGATCAGCTTCATCGCCAGGAACGGGCGGCCGTCGGCCAACGTGTTCAGGTCATGGACCGGTGGCACCGAGGGGTGCTGGAGACGGCCGGTGATGCGGGCCTCGGCCACGAACCGCCGCTCGGCCTCCGACCCGGCCAGGTCCGGGCCGACCACCTTGACCGCCACCTCCCGCCAGAAGGCGGTGTCGATCGCCCGGTACACCACCCCCATCCCGCCCCGGGCCAGTTCGGCCCCGAGCCGGTAGCGGCCGCCGACGGGGACCGGCTCGGGGGCGGCGGCCGCCGGGGGGCTGGCGTCGCCGGTGTCGTTCGTAGCCGGGGCGTGCGCGTCGGTCGCGTCCGGGTCGATGGGGTGGGAGGCGGTCGCGTCCGGGGCCGGGGCATGCGGCCGGGTGGACTCCGTCGGTTGTGCCGGCGGCGGGCCGGTGTGCCAGTCGGCCCCGCACTCGAAGCACTGGCGGGCGGTGGGCGACCGCAGCGGCCGGCCGCACGCCGGGCACGGGGGCAACGCGGCGGCCGGGGGCGGTTCGACCGGGACGGCGGCTTGCCCGAGGTCCACCAGGCGGACGGCGTGCTCGATCAGCCCGCGGGTGGACAGGCCCGAGACGCCGTGTCGCATGGTGTCGTCGGCCGTCGCGGCCGCGGCCAGGAAGTGCGGCCGCGGGTCGATGCCGGCCCGCGCGGCCATCGCCCAGAGGGCGGTCAGCCGGACGACCAGGTCCCGCCAGTCGCCCGCCCCGCCGCCGGTCAGGGCGACGGCGGTCAGGCCGACCTGGAGGGCGATCTCGGGCGCCATCTGCCGCTGAACGGACTCCACATGATGGTCCAAGCTCGCCAGCACAGTCGGACCGCGGCGGGCGGCGTTGCGGAGGGCGGCCCGGAGCGGGCTGGCCGCCCGCCGGTAGCGGTCCAGCAGCTCGGCGCACAGCTGGCGGGAGTCGGGGTGTTCCCGCGGGCGGTCCCAGCCGCCGACGTGGGCCACGAACTGGGCGTCGGTCACGGCACCACCCCTGGGGACGGCTGAAAGGTCGGGCCGAGCGGCCGACCTCTTTCAGTGGTACACTCGGCCGGACGCGTCGGGGAGGCCGGGTCATGGGCGAACAACATGTGGCACGCGGCCGGTTCACCCTCCGGCACGGGGAAGCCGAGCACACCTTTCGCGTGGACGAGGCCGTCGTCACCTTCGTCCAACACCCCCATGGCGGCCGGCCGGCCCTGGCCGTGACGGTCAGCTGCGAGATGGACCCGATCACGTTCGGCGTGCAAGAGGCCGAGTGCCCGATCGGGCCGAGCCTGTCGCTGGTGCTGGCCGGGGCGGACCAGGACCGGGGCGAGCCGTCGCGGTGGGAGTACGGCTCCGGCGACGTGGGGACCGACAGACCCTGGCCGCCGCCGGTGCTGTACGTCTACGACATGCACCATGTCGGGCGGGCGTCTGTCGAGCTGGCCACGCGGTACAAGCCCAACGTGCAGACGGTCCGGCTGCGGGGGCAGGCCGGCGGGTACTCGTTCGACGTGCAGGCGGCGGCCCGGTTCGGCGAGGTGACGGACCACGACCCGGCGGCCCACCGGATGGGCTGGTTCGCCGGTCACTTCGAGCCACGGCCGGAGGACTGGCCGACCGGCGGCCCGCTCACCGAACCGCGCTGGCGGCACACCGACCAGTTCCGCCGGCTCTGCCGGGAGGCGTTCCCGCGCTTCGTGCCGCCCCCGCTTATCGGTCCGCCCCAGGGGCGGCTCGCCGGGTTCGCCCGCAGGCTCGGCCTCCTGCCGCCGGTCCCCTCGCGGCCGATCCGGGTGCCCGGCCTGTTCCGGGTGGGCGACCGACAGGCCCAACTCCTCCTCGCCGCGCTGGTCGAGTACCACCTGGCCGACACACGCCCGGACGGGTCGCCGGAGCGGTTCCGGGAGATGGCCCGGGTGATGGAGCGGTTCGCCGACGGGGTGGAGACGGCCGCCGACCGTCTGGACGCGGCCCCGGTCGTCGGCCGCACCCATTACCGCGACCCGGGGGAGCCGCTGCTGGCCGGCTTCTCGCCGGCCCACGCCCGGGACCAGCTCGACTTCTGCCACCTGGAGCCGAACCAGTTCCCGCTGCTCGTTCAGCGGCTGTTCCCCGACCGCTGCCGGGCGAGCTGCGACCTGATCCGCTGCCTTTGCGGCACCCCGTTCCGGCCAGTCGCGTGCGACCCGGACTGGCGGACCCCGACCGCGGTCACCATCGCCCGGGGGGCCTACGTCGGCCGGGGCTTCGCCGCCCTGCCGGTGCTGGCCGACGCCCTGGAGGACGCCGGGTGTGGTAACGAGCAGGTGCTGACCCACTGCCGGGACGGCGGCCGGCACGCCCGCGGCTGCTGGGTACTGGACGGGCTACTGGCTCCGACCGGGACACCGGAGTGATGCCGGCCCACGCCAATTACAAGGACGCTCGCCCCGTCGAACTCGTCCAGCAGTTCCGCGATTCCGTCGAGAAGATGAACTAACCCCACGGTCTCTCACATGGTCCGGTCGCTCGCACTTGGGTTGATGCTTCACGCTACGCAGTTCGCGCCGCCGGCGACCCGTGCCGCCGACGCGAAGGGGCCGAACGTCCTGTTCCTGTTCGCCGACGACCAGCGGGCGGACACGATCGCCGCGCTGGGCAACCCGCGCATCAAGACACCCCACCTCGATCGCCTCGTGAAGCGCGGGCTGTCGTTCGACCGCGCCTACATGCAGGGGGGGTTCCAGGCTGCCACGTGCGTGCCGTCCCGGGCGATGCTGCTCTCGGGCCAGAGCCTGTTCCGCGTGGACGAGAAGCTGCTCCGCGACGAGACGTGGCCGGAGGCGTTCGGGAGGGCCGGCTACGCCACGTTCGCCTCGGGCAAGTGGCACAACGGGGACAGGTCGCTCGTCCGCGCGTTCCGGGAGGCCCGGGGCATCTTCTCGGGCGGCATGACCAACCCCCTGAAGGCGAACCTCGCCGACGCGGCCGACGGCAAGCTCGGCCCCCCGAAGCTCGCCCCCAAGCACGCCTGCGCCGTGTTCGCCGACGAGGCGATCCGATTCCTGAACCGTAAGCATGACCGACCGTTCTTCTGCTACGTGCCGTTCGACGCCCCGCACGACCCGCACGTCGTGCCGGGCGACTTCCCGGTCCGGTACGACCCCGACACGCTTCCGCTGCCGGCGAACGCTCTGCCGCACCACCCGTTCGACAACGGCGAGATGACCGTCCGCGACGAGGCGCTGCTCGGGTGGCCCCGCGACCCCGGGAGGGTGCGCCAGATGCTCGCGGAGTACTACCGGTACGTGTCGTACCTGGACGCCGAGATCGGCCGCGTCCTCGACGCGCTCGAGACGTCGCCGCACGCGAGCAGCACGATCGTCGTGTTCGCCGCCGACTCCGGCGTCGCCCGCGGCAGCCACGGGCTGATCGGCAAGCAGAACCTGTACGAGCACTCGGTCCGGGTGCCGCTGGTGATCGCCGGCCCGGGCGTGCCGAACGGCCGGCGGACGGCCGCGATGTGCTACCTGTTCGACGTCCTGCCGACCCTGGGCAGGCTGTGCGGGGTGCCCGCGCCGGCCGCGAGCGAGGGCCGGGAGTTCACCACGACGCTCGCCGACCCCGGCCGGGCCGCCCGCACGAATCTGGTGTTCGCGTACCGGGACGTCCAGCGGGCGGTCCGCGACGACCGGTGGAAGCTAATCCGCTACCCGCGGGTCGACCGGACCCAGTTGTTCGACCTGACGACCGACCCGGACGAGACGGCCGACCTCGCCGGCCAGCCGGAGCACGCCGCGACGGTCAAGGAACTCCTCACACTCTTAAAGGCCGAACAGAAGCGATACGGCGACACGGCCCCGCTCACGGTCGAGAACCCGCTGCCGGCGACGTGGACGCCGCCCGCAAAGGGCACGAATTAACTCCCGGACGCGCCTTCGCGCCGAACTCCGCCGCGGACGCGACCAAAGCGACGCGTCCATGCGCGTGCCGCTAGCCCGGCCATGACGAAGCACCTCCCCCCAGAGTCGAAATTGAAACGGGGCCAAGTCCGGGTGCACATCGAGGGCCGGGCGGTCCGGTCGTGGTACTCACACGCGGATGTCGTGCTCGTGATCGCCCGGGGGTCGGTGCGCGGGATCACCGCGGTCATGGCGGAGCGGGCGATGACCCGGGGTCGGGAGCCGACCGCCCAATGCGAACGTGCGGCGAGGCTGAGCGAGTCGTCCCCGGGAGGGCCTCATTTGTGCAAATGAGGCCCCCGGGGACGGGGCAGGCTGAGAGCCCGGAGGGGCGTCCGCCGGCTAACCTGGCGGGCCGCGGTCGTCCCTTGGGGCCCGCGTTGCGCCCGCGCCACCACTGCTACTGTCACGGTACTGATGATCGGCACCCGTGCCGTCGACCTTCGACCACGGTCGACAGTCCGTCCGCGGCCCGTGCCGAGCTGACCCCATTGACAGGGTCGCCCTTCAAGTCCTTGGCCGCCAATGCCAGAGGGGCCATCTGCGGGTTGGAAATCTGCTCGGCCACGTCCGTTCGCACATGACCCGCCGGCGGTACCCGGGCAGCTTCGCGACGACCGACTGACTGTCCCCGCACCTGTCTGTGCGTGACTGCTGCCCGGCGGTCCGTCACACCGTGACGGGAGATGTCACCTGAACCGGTCCGACGGTCCGCTCCAACGTCTCGATGGCTGACATCGACGGGTGGACACGGTCGCCGCTGGGCACCAGAACCTGCGGCGACCGCGGTCGCCAGGCCTGCGGGCGCGTTCTGTATGGACGACCGGATGCCGCGGCCTCAGGCCCCAATGCCGCCGCTGACGGGGGTCTTTGGCCAAAAAGCCTTCTGGACTTCTCCGGCTCGGGGGTGGGTCCGGTCGACCACGACAGTGCGGCCTGCGACCTGACCGCGCCACGTCACCGTCGGTCGCCCACCTAGCTCCCACACGGCCGAGTCGGCTAGCAGGCGGGTGGGTGTGACTCTGACGGCGGCCGCTCATCTCCCGGCAAATGGCGAAGTCGATCGCCAGGTAGAGGCCGACCGTCCCGTGGCGTCGGCGTACCGGTCTGGGCCGGCGTGCGGCACATGGTCGATGGCCTGGCGACAGCCGCCGGCGGTGGTACTCCCGAGAGTCATTCAGTCGGCCCGGACGAGTTCTTGGGGCGAGTAGGTTGCAGGACCACACGGTCTCGGGCCGTCGACCGAGTAACAGGAGAGGCGGGGGACGGGGGGCCGGCGATCGGAACGGGCGGCCGCAGGCGCCGGAGCCGCCGAGCTGACCGCACCGGTTGACCACCCGGCACCAGGTGCGACGGACCGCAGGGCAGGTCTTGGAAAGGGCGAGCGGGCCGGAGGGTCCGGCCCGCTCGCCGTCGAGACCGCGTGCCCCGTCAGCACGGCCGGCCGGGGTCGGGGAACGGCCCGGGGGCGGGGGCGAGTCGCCCCCCGGGGGCGGCCGACCGTCGGCCCTCGGGAGCCGGCCGGAGGCGTGGGCGGGCGCCGGCTGGCCGCCGGCCCGGCCGGCCCGCCCGGGACCGCCGGATCCGCTGCCAGTCCGCATGCCCCCGCCGGGCCGCCGCCAGGAGGGTCCCGGGACCCCAGCTCCCGGTCCCCTGGCCGGCCGCCAGACGGAGGTTCCCGTCCACGCACGCCTCGACGCTCGGCGAGGGCCGGCCCCCACCGCGTACAGCCGCCGGACACCGCCTGGGAGGCGGCGGCCGACGGACTGGCCGCGGAGTGGGCCGACCGGAGGAGTTCGGCCAGGCGGGCCTCGGCCGCGGCCCCGGGCGCAGGACGACCCGGTCCCCGGTCCGGGCCGCCGGAACCCGAGCACCTCGGCCGGCCGGTCCGCCAGGTCGGCCACCCCATCCGCCCCCTTCAGCGCCAGGCCGAGCGGGCGGAGGCGGCGGGCGACGTCGGCGAGCACGGCCCGGCCATCGGACACCCCGGACCGGCACACAGACGTTGTCCGCGTACCGGTACCAGGGCGGAGACCCGATGGTAGTGGCGAGCGGGTCGTCCAGGGCGTCGTGGAGCACCAGGTTGAGGGCGGCCGGGGCGTAGTTATTCCCCTGGCCCAGCCCCCGGGCCGAAGCCGGCCGGCCGCCGCCCAGGACCGCCCCGACCAGCCGCCGGTACCAGTCGGCGGCCGCGGCCCACCGGCCGGCCGCGGCCGCCAGGACGGCCCGGCCGGCGGCGGCGAACGCCCGGTCGTGGGCCGCGTACGCCGGCCAGCCGGACCGAGTCGAACGCCGCCCGGACGTCGTCCACGGCCAACACCCACCGGCCGTCGGCCTCGACCTCGTGTGGGTCAGGTCGGCCAACAGGTGCCAGGCCCCGACGCCCGGCCGGAACCCGTACGAGGACGGCCGGAACCGGGCCTCCCAGACCGGGGTGAGGGCGGTCAGCAGGGCCCGGGCGACCACCCGGTCGGCCACCCCGCCGACGGCCAGCCGGCGGGCCCCGGCCGGCCCGTCGGCCCTTCGGCACGGACACCGCCCGGGCCGGCCCCGGCCGGTAGGTTCGGTCCTTCAACCGGGCCGACAACTCTCCGGCCAGGAGGCCCATCTCCGGCCCGCTCAGCCGGTGGAGGGCCACCCCGTCCGGCCCGGCCGCCGGGCCGCCGTCCCGGCGGACGTCGAGGGCCGTCCTGGTACAGGGCGTCCCGGTGGGCGGTCTGGGCGATCGAAACGGGCAGGTCCGGGTCGGCCAGCCGGCCGAGGACGGCGTCCACCGGCGGGCGGCCGCGGCCGCCCGCTCGCCCGGGACACTGGCCGGGCGGACCCGGGCCGAAGCGTCGCTGCTGCGGCCATGGCGTCCCGAAGTGAGAGGGGAGAGGAGGCGGTTCGGCCGGGCCGCGGCGAGCACCCGGTCGAGCCGTCGGCGACCGGGTCGGCGTCGGTGTCCGGGCGGCCGTCCCACCGACCGCCCACCCGGCCCGGGCGTAGGCCGCCCGCCGGCGGCCGGCGGCGACCCGGGCGGCCGGGCGGTGGCGGTCGGCGAAGTCGATCACGTGGAGCGGGCCGGCGGGTCGGCCGCCGTCGCGCCTTCCGGCAGCGGGGCCGGCCCCCCGCCGTCCGCCCGGACGAGCAGGTCGACCCGGCCGACCCGGCCCAGCCCGGCGGCGGTGGCGATCACCGGCCGGCCGGGCCGACGACCCCGGCCGCGAACCGCTCCCGGATGCCGGCCGGCAGGCCGCCCAGGTCGGCGTCCGGGTCGGCCGCCACCGGCACCCCGGTCAGCCGCCGGGCCAGCTCGGCCGCCTGCTCCACCCCGTCGGCCAGCAGCACCGCCCGGCCGGCCGTCGGCCCGGCCGGCACCCGCCCCAGCCCCGGGAACCCGGCCAGCCGGTCCGCCCGGCCGGCGGTCAAGGCCGCGAACAGCCGGGCCGCCCGCCGGTTGGGTAGCGCCGGGTGCCGCCAGACGGTCGCCCGCCTCACCCCGGCCGGGTCGTCGCCCCCCCGCTGGACGGACCGCCGCCGGCCAGCGGGGTGAGGGGACGTGGACCGGGCGGCGGACCCGGCCGTGCTCGGGGACGTGCACCTGCTGCGTCCCGAACAGGGCGGCGGTCCGGGCGGCCGGGTACGGCGGGCGCACCCGGTCGGCCGGCAGCAGGCCGGCCGCCGGGCGGCCGGCAGGCGTTCCAGGCCGGCCAGGCCGACATCGTGTCGGGTGTGGAACAGGTCGGCCGGGTCCAGGTAGACGGCCACGTCCCAGGGCCGGGCGGCCACCCCGTCGGCCGCCAGCCCCAGGTACGTACAGACCGTGACCCGCGGGGCGTCGGCCGATTGGTCGCGGCCGGTGAACAGTCCGACCCGGTGGGCGTGGGGGCGGAGGCCGCCCCGGACCCGGCGGGATTCGGCGAGGCGGGCGGCCACCACCAGCACCCGGGCGGTCGGGTAGGCGGCCGCCACCTGGGCGACCAGCCCGGCCGGGGAGACCGCCCCGGGAACCGGACCAGCCCCCGGTCGTGCCGGCCGGACCAGGTCGAGGACGGCCCGGTCCGGCACGGGAACCGGGCGAGCCCGTTCTCGTCGGCTCGCCGAGCGGACCCGGCCGCCGGCCGGTCCGCCACCCGCACCCCCCGGCCGGCCAGCCAGGCGGCCACCGCCGGCTCCAGCCCGGCGTGCCCGACCCACCACCGGCGGCGGCCGAACCCACCGGGCGGGGACGAGGAGCGGGTCCGGGCAGGGGACGAGGCGGCCCGGCCAGTCGGCGGGCCGGGCCGGTGGGTCACCCCGACGGCTGTCCGGCGGGCCAGGGCCGGGCCTGTTCATCGGCCAGACGGCAGGTGTTGGCCGGCCCGGCGGAGAGGTCCATCGACAGCCGGTGGCGGTCGGGGGACGGCCTGTTCGGCGGACGAGTCCGGAGTTCTCGGGGAGTCTGCACGACCTGACGGTCGCCCCGCGGACGGTGGGCGGTCGCCGCCGGGCGGTCGCCCGGCCCGCCGACTACGACGTCGCGGGTCGGCCCGGGCCGGGGCTTCATTTGCACAAATGGCCCCGGCCGGGGGGAATGGGCCGGCCCGGCCGCCGGCTGCATTGGCGGCCAACGCTGGGCCCGGCCGGCCGCGGACCCTCCGGCGGCCGGGCCGCCGCAGGCCCGTTGACCCCGTTCCCGGAGCGACCATGACCGCCCTGTGGTTCGGCCCGCACGCCCCGCGGACACGGGCCTGCCGGCGGCCGGGCCTCACCCCGGACCGGCTGGACGCCCTGGCCGCCCGGCTCGGGCTGCCCGTGTCCCCGCTCGCCCGGCTCGGGCTCGGCTGGACGCCGGGCCATCGCCGTGGTTCCGGCGGGAGCGGGACGACGGCGGCGACGGCCTGTGGCAGGTCGGGCCGGACGGCCGCGGGCGGCCCGGCCGGGCCGGCGGGGGCAACGGTCCCCGACCGGGCTCGGCGGCCGGCCGGCGGCCCATCCTGCGTGGCCGAGGGGCCGGTCCGACACCGCCCGCCTGTTGGCCGCCGGCCTGGCGGGCCGTCGGGCGGCCGGTCCGTGGGGGCGGGGGCGGCGCCGGCCGGATCCCCCGGCCGACCTGTCCGGCCGGATCGTGGTGATCGGTCGGGCCGGCCGGGCCCGGCCGCGGTGGCGGCCGACCGCCTGGTGCGGGGCCTGCAGGCCCGGGTCGGCCGGCCGGGGGATGACCTGAGCGGCCGCGCCGCCGGGGGGCGGGAGCGTGCGGTCAGTCCTCTCCCTGCTACGGTTGTGGGGCCGTCTGCCGGGAGCGGGACCACTTCGTACCGGCTCCCCGTCTGGCAAGGAGGTGCCCCGTGACGGCGACAGCGACCCGCTGCCCCGCCCGCCCGACCCCCAGCCGCCCGACCGCTCCCCGGCCGGGGCCGTCGGCTCGGCCCGCCGGGACCGGACCGACGACCGTGCGACCGCCGGCCCCGGCCGCCGAGCGTGCCCCGGCCGCGGTCGGGACGCCGGCCCCGGCCCCGCCGGCGGAGGGCGACGCCGACCTGTTGGACCGCGGCTGCGACCGCCTGCCTGCGGGTGCTCGCCGGCGGCCGGATCACGGTCGCACGGGTGCCAGGCGTCCCTGGACCGGATGGCCGCCGGGGCGCCGCACCCGGTCGAGCGGATGCTCCTCGAGCAGACCGCCCGGCGGCCCACGTCCAGCTGGCCCGCCTGCGGGCCACCCGGCGGCGGCCGAGGGGGTAGACGATGCGATCGACCGGCTGACCGGGTCGGTCGCCCGGCTGGCCGCCGAGTTCCGCCGGACGGCGGTGGCGGTGGAGGGTCCGGGCTAAACGGGCCGCCCGGCTCGGCAGGACGACGGCCGGTTCAACGGGGTGCGATGGCCGGGACCGCACTCCCGGACGGCGAACTGGGAAGTAAGCCGGCCGGGAAGAACCCGGCCGGTGGCGGCCGGGCGGCCAACCGGCGGCTCCGCCAGCCGCTCACCCCGGCCCGAGCGGCTGCGGGCCCGCCCGGGTGAACCGCCCGTGGGTCGCCAGCACCGGGCCGCGGACCCCGGCCGGGAAGCCGCGTCGGCGGCCAACGGCCGGCCGGGGCGGTCGGCCCGGTGTCCGCGGCGGCCGGCCGCCAACTGGCGGCCGCCGCCGGGAGTTGGTGCGACAGCTGGCCGCGACCCGGGCCGCCGTCCCGTCGACGGGCCCGGGCCCGGCCGGCCAGTAGCCAGCAACGCGGCGGACGGCTCGAACGGGTCACCGCCCGTCGGCCGGCGGCAGTGCCCACTGCCGGACCCGGCCGGTGGCGTCCGCGGTCACGGCCCGGGTGCCGTCGGCGGACAGAGCCAACCCGAGCACTCGCGCGCATCCGCCCCGCGGAGCCAGGCCACCAGCCCGCCGGTGTCCAGGTCGAGTACCGCCGCCCCGAGGCCCAACGCCCGGCTGCTCCCGCGTGACATCGGGGCCACCACCATCCGCCGCCCCGACCGGTCGACCGCCCACCAGTCCGGGGTGAACCCGAGCGCCACCGGCCGGATCGAGCCGTCCGGCCCGGTCACCACCGCCCAGCCGTCCCCGGTCACCCGCTCGTCCGACGGAATCGCCGGCCACACGACTCGCCCGCCGGCGACCGGCACGGCGGCCAGGCCGAAGACGCCCGGCGAGGCCGCGAGCGGGTGGGTCGAGCGCAGGGTGGCTTGCCAGCCCGGCCACCACTCCCTCCACCCGTCCGAAGACCGGAGAGTCAGCACGGGCCGGTCCGCCGCCCACGAGGCGTAGGTGGCCCGATCCACCGGGACTGGGAGAGAGCCGACGGTCACCCCGTCGGACGTGCGGAACACCCGGACCGCATCCCGCGGGGTCGTGCGAACGGCCAACAGGGCGCCGTCGGGCGAGAGCTCGGCCTCGGGCAGCCGCTCGGCCAGGGCAATCGGGTAGGACCGGACGACGCGACCGGTGGCGGGGTCGAGCCGGTCGACGGCCAGCCGGTGGGCCGGGTCGTTACGACCCCGGGCCACCAGGATCTCTCCCGTCTCCGTGAACCGGGGCAGGTAGATCTCGGCTGGGCCCAGATCGGCCGGGTCCAGCTTGGCCTTCCACGCCTGGCTCACCTGGTCCCGTCGACCGGCCAGAGCCGACGCGTCCTGCTCCCGGTGGAACAGCGCCCACGGCGGGACCGGTAGCCACTCCGCCGCACCGGCCCGTCCCCACTGAACCCGCAGGTGCGCGAGCCCGGTCCCCTCGGCATGCTCGACATCGAACCGGTGCGGGCGGGCGGTCAGGTCTGCCTCGCCCACGGCCTGTCGGGTACACACGCCGGGCGGTCGTGGACGGCATCCTGTACGTCGCCTGCACCGGGTGTGCGTGGCGGGTCCTACCGGCCGACGTACCGCATCTGCTTCCACTACTTCCGCCGGTGGCAGCGGGACGGCACCGGGGACCGCATCCACGCCGCCCTGCGGGGGGCGATCCGGTGAGCGGCCGGGAAGCGGCGGCGGCCGACCACCGGCGTGCTGGGCAGCCAGACGGTGAGGACCACCGAACCGGGCGGCCCGAGGGGGGACGACGGGGGGGAAAGGGCGGTCGGCCGCAAGCGGCCCCTGGCCGTTAACCCCCTCGGGCTGGTGCGGGCGGTGGTCGTCACCCCGGCCGGCGTGCAGGACTGGGACGGCGGCCGGGAGGCGATGCCGCGGGCCCGGCTCGCCGCCCCCCGGCTGGTCCGGGTGTTCGCCGGCTCGGCCTACCGGACGTGCTCGGTCTGGGCGGCCTGGTTCGCCCGGGTGGTACTGGGTGGTCCGCAAGCCGGCCGGGCCGGGGCTGACGGCCCAGCCGAAGCGGTGGGTGGTCGAGACCAACTTGGCGCACCTCAAGACGACCCTGGTGATGGCGCATTGCGGTGCAAGACCGAGGCGGGGATGCTGCGGGAGTTGGCCGCGTTCGCGGTCGTCTCCAACCTGGTCCGGGCGGTCATGCACGAGGCCGGGCGGCGGCAGGGCGTGCCACCCGACCGGATCCGCGTCGTGGACGCGTTGCGATGGCGGGCGTCCCCGCTCGGGACACGGTTGCCAGTCCTGGGAGTAAACTCGGAGAGGCCGGGGCGGGTCGAACCCCGGGGCCAGAAGCGGCGGGCCAAGAAGTGCCCGTACCTGATCCGCTCACGAGCCGAGCTTCGGATGCGGCTGTTCCCGACGGAGGTTGCGCGGCTTAACTGGATGGCATTCCGGAAGAGCCCCTTCCTGATGCCGATCACCACCGCTCGCCGCCTACGCCTGCCACCGATAATCCGGACGGGTCGGCCCCACCAAGTCCACGCCGTACTGATCCCTGCTCGTGGCCAGCAGTTCCGCATCCACATACCCCGTGTCCACGACGTGCTTGCCCGGCAACAGGTCCTTCGCCGACAGCGCCTGATGGACCCGCGGAGTGGCCTCGCCATCCGCGATCGGGGCACGGGCGGTCACCAAGTGGGTGATCAAATGGGGGGCCTCGTCCTCGCAGGTTTCCGTCAGATGAACCTTGTACCCGACCCAGGAGGTCGTGCCCTTCTTGGCATCCCGGGCCTCGGTGTCGTACGGCGAGCTGATGAAGGCCGCCGCGGGCGGGAAGCCGTCCTCCTCCGTCCGCCAGCGAATCCGGCCCGCGTCCGCGAGGAACTGCTGCACCCACACCCGCCGGAGGGTCTGAACGGCGGGGATGCTCCGGAGCCAGGGCGGGCGGGCCGCGAAGACGGCCATCAACAGGGCACGGCCGTCCTGCCCGACCTGGTCCGCATAACGCCGTCGTTCGTCTGCACCGGTCGGGACGCGGTAGGTGTCACAGCGCGGCCCGGATCGGTCCGCCCACTCGGCGGGCGTCGAACCGCGCACCCACTCGGGGGCAACGACCGCCAGGGCGTTGAGCGCCCGCCGCAGCGTCTCGCCCGCACACCCCAGGCGCTGGAGGGCCCGGACCCGGGCGAGCACATGGGTGGTGTCCGTCCGCTGGCGACCGCGGGCCTTCAGCCAGTTCCGCTCGCGGCAGCGGTCGAGGACGGCGTCCAGCCGCCGCCTCTCCAGCGAGCCGGCGATCCGGCGCGCCCGGAACTCGGACCACACGCTGCCATCGAAGCCCGGGTCGGTGAGGTCGAGGCCGAGGGCGTACTTCCAGTCGAGCCGCCCCCGAACCGCGTCGGCGGCGCGACGATCCGACAGGTTCTCGAGGAATTGGGAGATCGTCACCAGCGCCAGCCGCCAGGGGGCTTCGACGGGCTGGCCGCGGGTCGGGTAGAGTCGGGCGAACTCCTCATCGGCGAAGAGGGTTCCCAGCTCGTCGCGGAGAAGGAGGTAGAGCATTTTCAGTCTGATCGTTGCGTTCCGTAGCCGGCATGGTGGATGTAGTTCTGGCACTCGGCCGGGGTGAACCAGTCGAGGGCCTCGCCGCACAAGCCTTCGGTGCCGGCGACGGTCCGTGGCTTCTGCCGGCGGATCTCGGCCTTGGCTTTGGCGAACACCTGCTCGATGGGGTTCAGGTCCGGGGAGTACGGCGGCAGGTAGGCGAGGGTGGCCCCGGCCCGCTCGACCGCGGCGGCCACCCCGGCCACCTTGTGGCTCGGCAAGTTGTCCAGCACCAGCACGTCGCCCGGTCGCAGGGCGGGAGCCAATTGTTGCTCGACGTACGCCCGGAACAGGTCCCCGTTCATCGCCCCGTCCACCACCAGCGGGGCGAACAGCCCGGACGCTCGCAAGGCGGCCACGAAGGTGATCGTCTTCCAGTGCCCGTGCGGCACCGCCTCGACCACCCGCCGGTGGGTCGGCCCCCACCCGTACCCCGGCGTCATGTTCGACTTCACCCACGTCTCGTCGAGGAAAACGAGGCGGGCCGGGTCGAGGCCGACCTGCCGCGCCTGCCACTCGGCCCGCCGGGCGGCGACATCCGGCCGGTCCTGCTCGGCGGCCCGGAGGGACTTTTTTTGAACGAGATCTTGAGCGCGTGCAGGGCGGCCCAGAGGGTGCCGATGCTGACCTCCACGCCCAGGTGACGGCGGAGGCCTTCGAGCGTGCGGTCGGGAACCGCGGCCACGGCCGCCCGGAGTTCGGCCTCGTACCGGGCGTGGAACGGCCGCCGCTTGGTGGCGTGGCTCCGGGCGGCGACCTCGCCCGTCTGCTGGAAGCGGCGGTAGAAGAGCCGCACCCACTCGGCCGAGACGGTGTACTTGCGGGCGATGGCGGCGAACGGATGCCCGGCCTGGCAGTCGGCCAGCACACGCCGCCGCAGGTCCAACGAGATGGCGGCAGCCACGGCGAAACTCCACGGGTGAGATCACCTGAGCTTTGCCGAACTCTCTCTCAAGCGCAAGGCTCAAATCGAAACTGCTCTAGGTGTTGCCGCGGGGGAAGGCGGCGGGAGCGATTCGGGCGGTCTCTTCGGGAACAGCCGCGAGAGGGTGGTGGCGCAGTGACCTGTGAGGAGCTCCACCTCGGGGCGATCCGTGCGTAGATGGAGGTATTGTCCGCGCCGGCGGCGCGGTGCGGCAATTCGCCAGCAGTATCAAGAGTGCGGAAGACCCGGCAGCCGCCATCGGGGTGATCGGTTTGGCGGCCACGCAGACGAGGTCGGGGTGGCCGCGAGTTCACGGAGGGCGAGGCCGGGAAACTCGCGGAGGAGATCGGCGGGGGACATGGCCAGGGGCCCGAGCGGTGGGCGACGAGCTGGGTCATTCTTAAAACCGCCCGACACCGATTCCGCGGAAGACCCGGAAGTCGCTGCCACTCACCAGACGGTGAATATCGACCGGAAGAGGAAACCCGGTCATCCGACAAAAATGCCCCCGGAAAAGCCGTGCAGAGTATCGGCCCCTAACAACTCGGTCTGGTCATAGCCACGGTACGCACGGACCCGGCCGCCCCCACCGCTCGTGACCCCGGTCACGAGATCGCAGCGGTTGTCCCCGTCCAAGTCCTTAGCCGCCACCTGCACCCCGTCCCGGCCGCCGGGGTCGTCGGCGAAAAAGTCCGTGAACCGAACAGGCGTGTGATCCAGGACCAGCGTCTGACCGGCGAATGCGCTGATCCGCGGCCCACCGCCCGGCCCGGCCCCGGCCACCAGCTCGGCGAACCCGTCCCCGTCCAGGTCGCCGGCGGCCACGTACACCCCGTTCCGCAGGCTGTCCTCGAACGCGAAGAAGTCGGCGAACGGCTTGCGGGTGTACGCCCCGGCCGCCAGCGAGGTGCCGTCGAACACGGCCACCCGCGGCCCGCCGCCGAGCCCGGCGGCCACCACCAGGTCGCCCCGCCCGTCCCCGGTCAGGTCGCCGACCGCCGGGCGGGCGCCGCCCCGGAAGGCCGGGTCGTCGATGCCGAAGAAGTCGGCCACCGGTACGAAGTCGCCACCCCGGAACACCCGCACCCGCGGCCCGCCCCCTTCATCCGGGCAGACCACCAGATCGGCCACCCCGTCCCCGGTCAGGTCGCCGGCGGCGACGAACACCCCGCCGGTGAACGCCGCCTCGAACGGGTCCACTGAGAAAAGTTCGTGCCCGTCGGCCCCGTCCAGCACCCGCACCCGCGTTCGCCCGCCCGGGCCGGTGCCGACCACGTCATCCGGCACCCCGTCCCCGGTCAGGTCGGCCACGGCCGTCCGGACGCTCCCGCTGAACCCGGGCAGGGGGTCCGGGAGCGGCCGCAGGGTGCCGTCCGCGGTGTACACGACCGCGCGGCCCGAGCCGCCGACCAGGACCGGCGGGGCGACATCCGGGGCGACCGTCAGGGTGAACGCCGCGGCGGCCGTCCGCCCGTCGGCGTCGATCACGGTCAGGGTGATGACGGCCTGCCCGGACTGCCCGGCCGTGGGCGAGACGGTCAGCGTGCGGGTGCCGCCGTCGCCCCCCAGCCGCAGGCCGCCCGCGGCCACCAGGAGCGGGTTCGACGAGGCCGCCGTCAGCACCAGCCGCCCGGCCGGCGTCTCGGCGTCCGCCACGGTCACGGCCAGCGGGCCCGCCGCCTGCCCGGCCCGGACCGTCCGGTTGCCCGGCGGGGAGACGGTCGGCGGGGTGCCGGCCCCGCCGGGCACGACGAACGGGACGGCCGGGGACCGGGTTTCGGTCCCGGCCTGCACGTCGTACCCCCGCACCTCGACGGTGTGCGGCCCCGGGGCCAGCCCGGCCGGGTCGAGGGTGAAGGTGAACGGCCCGACCGTGTCGCTCCCGCGGTACGCCCCGTCGACGTACAGGTCCATCCGGCCGACGACCCCGTCGACCAGCGCCTCCCCGCGGACGGCCCGCGGGCCGGTGACCGCCTCCCCGGCGGCCACGCCCGTCACCCACGCCCGGCCGGACCCGTCGGCCCCGGTCAGGTCGCCGCCCCCCGTGAACGCGTCCAGGTCGCCCAGGTACCGCCACCAGTCGTTCAGCCGGCCGTCCGGCCCGCGGCCGGGGGCGTGCGGCAGGTGGGCGTACCACCAGTCCAGGTACTCCCGCTGCGGGTCGGCCCCGGCCGGGGACCACTCGGCCGCGGTGACGGTCCGGGTCGCCCCGGCCGCCGTCGGGTAGTTGAGCCAGTCGTCGGCCGTGCTCGGCACCGCCCGCGGGTTGGCGGAGTCGTAGTCGGACAGGCCGTTCACCGGGAAGTGCACGGTGCCCGCCCCGCCCCGCCCGGGGGCGTCCTTGTCCAGCCGGGTGAACCGCCGCCAGGCGTTCTCCGGGTCGCCGGCCAGGCCGGCGTAGGCGTGGTCCAGCGTCCCCTCGGCCCGGTGGCCGAACGAGTGGATCGCCTCCCCCACCCCCCGCTCGTAGTTCAGCCCCATGATCGGGAACGCCCGGGCCCCGGCCGGCTGGGTCGGGCCGTTGATCCAGTACGCCCCGGCCCCGGCCATGACCGACTCGTACGTGCCGGCGATCGGCGGGGCGTACACCCACACCTCGTCGACCTCGCCCCGGTCGACCCGGGCGGCCAGGTCGTGCTCGCGGACGAACCGGGGGTAGTCGAAGGTGGCCGCCGGGTGGAAGTCGCGGCCGGCCCAGGCGGCGTCGAAGCCCGCGTCGGTGTGTTGGAACCCGTCGGCGAAGTACGGGTGCTCGTCCGCGACCACCGTCTCGACCACCTCGGGCCGGTACAGCCCGTGGCTGGCCGCGGCCAGGTCGCCCAGCACCGCGGCGGTCAGCGAGACCGGGTCGGCCCAGCCGTACACCTCGTGCAGCCGCCGCCCGCCGTGGTTCTCCATCACCGGGTCGAACGCGTACAGCAGGACCCGGGGGGAGACCTGGCCGGGGGTCACCCCCTCCGGCGGGAGCGGGCCGGGGGGCGGGGCGGCGTCGACCGCCCGGTCGTCGAACCGCACCCCGTCCAGGTTCAGGGTGAACCCGAAGTCCCAGGTGTCGAAGTGGAACTCGACGGCCGTGACCCGGCCCAGGTCGGGGGCACCGCTCGCCGCCCGCTGCCAGCCGTAGCCGCCGTCCAGGGGCAGGTGGTACCGGTGCCAGACCCCACTGGCGAGCGTCTGCCCGGCCGGGGTGTAGGTGACGCTCCCGGTCGGGGTGGCCAGGACGACGACCGGCTGGTCGCCCTGGAAGCCGGCCGGGTGGGGGTTGTCGGCGAGCGCCCAGAAGGCCAGCTGGCGGAACCGGGTGGCGTCCCACGGGTCTGGTCCGGATGCCAGTCGGACGCCGGTGTCGAACCCGGACCCGGTCGCGAACCGGAGCGACTCCGCCCCGTCCGCCACCCGGGCGGGGTCGGCGGCGATCGCCGTCGTTGCGCCGTCGGAGGCGAACGCGGTCCAGCTCGGGATGTTCCCCTCGGCCAGGTCGGCCGACGGTACGACCCGCTCGGCCAGGATCTCGAGACGAAGGCGGTCGGGGCAGGTCATGGGTCAACCCGGTTGGGGTGAGCGGGGCCGAAGGGGAACGGAGCCCCGGACGGGCGAGGACCGGCCGACGCCTTCCGTCGGTTCCTGACACGTCACGGCCGGGCCGGATGGCGGCCGGGTCGGGCCTCCGCCTGCCTCGTCGTGAAGTGGCCACGCCGCGTCACAATTACAGATCCACACATCTGAAATTGCCTGCCCGATAGCCCCTCCGCCGTCCCGGCAGTATCTTCGATCCGGCACTATCAGAGACCCGGCAACCCGGCGGATCTGACGCGGAAACCCAACTTCCTCCTACGCCGGCTGTCGCTCACCCACCCGCCGCTGCACGGCGGGTGGCCGGGGTCAGAGGTCGACCCGGGGGCGGGGGTGATTCGTCCGACTGGCGGAGGCACCTGACCCAGCCTGGACGCGACCGCCTGAACACGCCCGACGGCGAAGAGAAGGCACCTCCCGCCCGTGGCTGTCAGCCACGGGCGGGCCCGCCTCCTCATGGGGTCACCGCACGGGCGCGGCGGCCGTATCCAGGGCGGCCCGGAACAGCCCGCGGGCGTCGTCCAGCAGCGGCAGGGCGTCCAGCGCCCACCGCAGGTAGCCCGGGTCGGTCGCCGCCACCTCGGCCAGCGGCCGCCCCCGGTGCTTGCCGAACCCGAGCACCGGCTTGCCATCCGGCCCGGCCGCCAGCCGCCCGCCCAGGTCGACCGGGGCGACCGCCCGGGCCAGCGCGTCCGGGTCGGCCGGCAGCCCGTACCGGCCGGCCTGGGCGTCCAGCACCTCCAGGGCGGCGGCCGCATCCGCCAACGCCGAGTGGGCGGCCGTGTGCTCCCGGCCGAGGTAGAACCGGACGGCCCCGGCCAGGGTCCGCGGCTCGTGCGCCCGGAACACGGCCAGCGGGTCGGCCACCGCCCGCCCGGCCACCCGGAACCGGACCCCGGCCCGGGCGAACTCCCGCTGCAGGACGAGCAGGTCGAACGGGGCGTGGTAGGCGACCACCACCGCCCCGCCGACCAGCCGGCCGACGGCCCGGGCGATCGCCGCGAACGGCGGCCGGCCGCGGACGTCGGCGTCGGTGATCCCGTGGACGGCGGTGGCGGCCGGGGGGATCGGGACCCCCGGGTCGATCAAGGCCTCGTACCCGACCGGGGGGGAGCTGGGGTCGACCCGGACGGCGGCGACGGCCACGGCCCGGGCGGTGGCCGGGTCCGGGCCGGTGGTCTCCAGGTCGACGGCGCAGACCGGGCGGGCCGGCCGCAGGTGGGCCAGCCGGAGGGCCAGGGGGACGGCGGTCAGGGGGGCGGTGGCGGGGGCGTCGGTCACGGCGGACTCGGCGGAGCGGACGGCCCGGAACCCGCGGGCCGTCGGACGGGTGCCGGGGCGAACGGCCCCGGTCACCAGTTGTGTCCCGGCCGGGGGGGCGATTTAGGCCGCCGGCGGCCCCGGGGGCACCCGAACGCACCGGTCGACGGGTCGCTGGGTCGGCCGTCGGCCCCGGGGCGGAATTGTCCCACTCCGGGTCGGGCAGGTGGGCGGGCGTGGTCCCAGACCCCGGCCGAACCCGGGCGGGCCGATCCGGCCGGCCTCCGCCAGCCCCGAGCCGGGTGAGGCCGCTGCCGGCCGAGGGTCGGCCCGATCCACCCCGTGCCGGGCCGACCTGCGGGCCACCGGCCGGATCGCGATCGACCCGTTCACCCCCGCCCGGGTCGGGCCGAACGCGTACGAACGGACCCTCGGGGACGAGCGGCTCGTGTCCGCGGCCAACCGGGCCTGGGTGGCCCGGGCGGCCGCCCTGGGGCTGCCACCGGCGGACGCCGCCCGCCGCCTCCGCGAAGCCGGACCCCCGCTCGCCGACACCGTCGTCACCCCGGGCGGCGTCCCGGTTGTCCTCGACCCGGCCGCCGACACCCCGACCCGCCGGTACCCGATCCCGGTCGACGGGATCGACCTCTTGCCCGGCGTCGTGTACCTGGCCGCCGTCCGCGAGCGGGTGGCGGTCCGCGACCTGGTGCCGGTCATCGACGGCCGATCGAGCTACGGCCGGCTGGGCGTCTCCGGCCACCAGACGGCCGGGTACGGGGACACCGGCTGGGACGGCCGGTTCACCCTGGAGCTCACCGCCGTCACCCCGGTCCGGGTCCGGCCCGGGGAGCGGCTGTGCCAGGTCCGGTTCGAGACGGTCGAAGGCGAGGTCCGGCCGTACCGCGGCCGGTCCCGGGGGGCGGACGCCGTCCAGGCGTGCCGGGCCCACCTGGGGCCGCTCCCCGCCCCGGCCGGCTGACGCCCGCCTGACGCTCGCCCGTCCCCCCGCGGCACGACGCCCGGGGCCCCGACAAGGAGGTCGCCGTGGTCGCTCCGGCCGACAGCCCGCACCCGTTCCGCCGCCGCCGCGTCTCCCCCCCGCCCCCGCCCCGCGTCCTGCCCGCCGACCCCGCGACTGGTGGGTGACCGACCTGCCCTGCCCGCCGGCCGTGAAGGCCAAGCTGGAGCGGCCGGTCGACCTGGGTACGTCCGCGAGCTGCTGGCCCTCACCCGGGCCCGGCTGCAGGAGGCGACCGGGCTGGACGCCCGGGAGCGGCACGAGCTGCGGGCGGCCGTCCGGGCGGCCGGCCTGACCCCGCCGGACGACTGGTACGCCCCGAGCGCTACCGCCGGTCGACCGGGTTCGACGACAGCCTGTTCTGACGCCCTCCCCCGCCCTCAACTCCCACCCCGCCGGCCGGCTCATTGATGCCAATGAGCCGGCCCCGGCCGCGCCCGTCCGGCCCGGACGACGGGGCCGGCGGGGGCCGGCCGTCCCCCGGTTGAGGGGCAGAGAAGACCGACCGCGCCGGGGGTTGAGCGAGACCCAAAACCGCGGTCACCCCGGTTGAGCGGAGACCCAAAACCGGGCCGTCCGGGGTTGAGGAAGAGACCCAAAAACCCGCCCCGGTCGAGGTGAAGATCCCGAATAAACACCATTGTCGAGGGGGCAGCCGGAGGGGTTGTGCGGGACCGATTCCGGGGGCTGAAAACTTTCATTTGCTGGAGCCCCCACGAGCTGCACAAGCTCCGTTTGACTTCTCTTCTCTTCGCTTCGCTCAGAGAAGCGAAGTCAGGCCAACCGGTTTTTGCGCCCAATACGACCGACCGGGTTGACCCGGGAAATACACCGGTCACCTCGGTCGGGGTGATACCGGTATCGGCCAAGTCGGTGACCTCGGACGCGCGGGACCGGCCAGGCCGGTAACCTCGAACATGCCGCAGTACTGGTCAGGCCGGTGACCCCGGACGGCGGTACCGGCCAGGCCGGTAACCTCGGCGCGCGAGGTGCCGGCCTGGCCGGTCCCGGCGGCCCTACCACTCCCCCGCTGCCTTCGACCGCGACGTCGTGGCCGCCCCGGCCGGGCGGCCGCCGGACCCTTGCCGGTGACTGCCGTGCCCGACTCCCCTGCCCTCGACCCCCTCCTGGCCGACTTCGACTGCGGCGACTGGTCGGACCTGCCGACCGACCCGGGGCCGCCGCCCGCGACGCGGCCGGTCCCCGTCGGCCCCGCCGACCTCGCCGAGCCCGACCCCGGTGCCACCCCCGCACGGTCGCCCGACCGGGCCGTCGCCCAGGCCGCCGGGCTGACCGCCCACCGGGTGGCCTTCCGGGCCGCCTACGGCCCGCTCGCCCGGCTGGTCGGCCGGGCGGCCCGCGGGGACTTGCTGGCCCGGTACGAGTGCCTCTGGCGGGACCGGCTGCGGGCCCTGGCCCGGGTCGACCTCGGCCTGCGGGTGGTGCTCACCCCGGTGTCGCTGGAGTACGCCCTGCGGTGCGGGGCGAGCGGCCGGCCGCCGGCCGGCGGCGGCGGCAAGCCGGTGCCGTGCGGCCGGTGGTTCTGCCCGCACTGCCGGTACCGGACCGTCCGGGACGTCTGGCGGGCCACGGCCGCCGCGGCCGCGACCCCCGGGGTCGGCCTGTGGGTCGACGACCGGTGGGGCCCGGGCGGCCCGGTGACCGCCCTGCAACCGTTCGTCCACCCGGGCCCGGACGCCGCGGCAGACCGGACGGCCGGCCCCCGCCGGGCCGCCCGGCTGTTCCGCACCGACGTCCCCGGGGTCGCCCTGGCCGCGTTCGTCGGCCGCGGCCCCCAGTGGGACTGGAAGCTCGGCTGGCGGTACCGCTGGACCGCGGCCGGGCTGACCGCGCCGCCGCCCGTCCGGGCCGGCCGGCCGACGCCCGCCCGCCGGCCCGGCCCGCTGCCCGGCCCGCGGCCCCAGACCGTCCCGGCCTCCTCGGCCGGGTGGGCCGCCGCCCTGACCGCCGCCTGGGGCTGGCCGGCCTGGCTGTTGCGGGCCCCGGTCGACCCGGCGGCCGAGGTGCTGGAGCAGTGGTGGAACACCCGGCTGACGAGCCGGTCCGGCCGCCTGGTCCGCGCCCCGCACCCCGGCCGGGGGCGGCTCATTGACGCCAATGAGCCCGACCCGGAACCCGCCGCCGTCGGGAATTCCGACGCCTGAGCTACACAGCCGGGCCGGCCGCGCGGTAGGATGTCCGCGTCGGCATCCCCGGCACCGCCGCCGGGGGCCGATGGCCGGCCGGCCCCGACCTGTGGGCCGCCCGCCCGTCCGGCACGCCGGCCGCCGGGTGGAAGCCGGCGGCCGGCCGGGTCGACCTGCCGCTGAGGTCGACCCGGCCGGCCGACGACCGCCGCCCGCGGCTCGGCCGCCCGGGCCGACCATTCTCGCCCCCCGCCGAATGCCCCCCGACCCTGGCCACCCACGCCGACCACACGGTCTGGCAGCAGCCGCCGGCGTCCGCCCCCCGGCCCCGACCGACGCCGGACCGTCGACGATACGTCCGGGCCGCCGCCCGGTCCCTGGCCGACCCCGTCCGGGTGGTGGATCGGCTCCGCCCGGTCGGCCCGGCTGATCGTCCGCCTGGCCGAGGGCCGGGCGGGCGTCCACGCCGTCCGCCCCGACCCGGCCGCCGCCCCGCTCGGCTTCCCCCCGGCCCGCCCCGCCACCCCGGCCGAGGCCGGCCGGCCCGACCCGTACGCCCCGCTGTCCGTCCCGCCCCCGGCCCTGGCCGGGTGGGCGGCCATCTGCGGCCTGGGTCCGCTCGACCGCCACCCGGCCGCCCCGGCCGCCCGGTTCCTCGGGGTGGCCGACGCCGACCTGGCCACGTTCGCCGCCCTCGTCCGGGACCCCGGTGGTTCCGGTCGGCCGACCCGGGCGGCCCCTGGCCGCCGGCCGGCTGCACGCCTTCCGCGGCTCGCCGCAAGGACCGGCCCGGGGCGGTCGTCCGGTGGGCCCTGGCCGCGGTCGGCCGGGCGGCCCCGCCGGACCGGCCGGAGGGCTGGGTGGTCCGGCGGGTGGCCGCCGGCCCGGGCGGGCCGGCCGCCGCCGCCCGGTACCTGACCCGCACCCTGTGGGCGTACTGGCTGGCCCGGGTGACCACCCCGGAGCTGTTCGACCCGGCCCGGGCGTTTTCCGGGGCCGAGCTGGCCGCCTGGGCGGCCTTCACGGCCCCCCGGCCGGCCTGACCCGGGCCGGTTTCGACCGCCGGCCGCCGGCGGCTACCATCCCCCACCGTCGCTCGCCGCCGACCCCCGTCGGCCGGACCCCCTGGACCCGCCCCGATGCCACCGTCCGTTGGACCGGCTGGGCCCGTCCGCGCCTTGCGGGCGGGCACCCGGTTCGTGCTCGACCCGACCACCCCGGCCGTGCTCGCCGCGGTCGCCCCGGCCCTGACGTACACCGCCCGGGTGCCCCTGGCCGGGTACGAGCGGATGGCCGCCGTCCGGGCCGGCCGGCCGCCGTTCGACACCGAGGACCGCCGGCTGTACGCCCTGGACGCCCGGGGCCGGCTGGCCACCACCCTGGGCAACTGGGAGCGGGTCCGGGACGCCCTGGCCCGGGCCGGGCTGACCGCCCGGCTGGAAACGATCGCCCGCCCGCCCCGGCCCCAGGCGTACGTCGCCCACTGGGACCGGCTGAAGGGCCGGGGGATCACGTTCCGGCACAAGCAGCTGGACGCCCTGCGGCTCATGGCCGCCTACCCGACCGGACGGGTTGACTGTCCGACGGCCTTCGGAAAGTCGTGGCTGATCGGCATCCTGTGCCTCCTCTTCCCGGAGGCCCGGATGGCGGTCACCACCCGGTCGGCCGACGTCCTCGGCCAGCGGATCTACCCGGCCCTGTGCGGCCTGCTGCCGGACGTCGGCATCCGCACCGGGGGGAAGAAGTCGGCCGACCGGCGGGTCATGTGCTACACCGCCGATTCCCTGCACAACTGCCCGCCCGACATCGACTGGCTGTTGTTTGATGAAGTACACGAGGCGGCCGCCGACTCGCACATGGAGGACCTGGCCCGGTTCCACCACGCCCGCATGTGGGGGTTCTCGGCCAGCCACGACTGCCGCCAGGACGGCCTCGACGCCCGGGTCGAGGCGGTGTTCGGCCCGGTCCGGCTGCGGGTCAGCTACGAGGAGGGGGTGGCCCACGGGATGATCACCCCGATCCGGGTGGAGTGGGGGGACGTGCCGGCCGCCGGCAACCCGTGCCAGGGGATCCCGACCGGGGACTCGACCGCCCGCAAGCGGGCCGGGCGGTGGGCCCACGAGGCCCGCCACCGGGCGATCGCCGCCGACGCCCGCCGGTACGGGCCGGGCGTCCAGACGCTGATCACCGTCTCGACCATCGAGCACGCCCTGCACCTGCGGCGGCTGTTGCCCGAGTTCGAGCTGGTCTACCGGGCCGACGCGGTCGGCCCGGAGGAGCAGGCCGCCTTCGCCCGCCGGGGCCTGTGGCCGGCCGACCTGCGGCCGCTGGACGACGCCCGGAAGGCGGCCCTGACCGCGGCGTTCGAGGCCGGCCGGCTGACGAAGGCGATCGCCACCACGGTGTGGAACCGGGGGGTCGACTTCGGCCACCTGGCCGTCCTCCTGCGGGGGGACGCCGGCCGGTCCGGGATCAACGACCGGCAGGTGCCCGGCCGGACCAGCCGGCGGCCGGACCTGAAGGACGTGAGCGTGGTGCACGACTACACCGACCGGTTCGACCCGGGGATGGCGGCCGCCGCCGGGTTCCGGTCGGCCAGCTACCGGGCGATGGGGTGGGAGCAGGTGTTCCCCCCGTCCGGACCGCCGCAGCCGGTCCGCCGACCGGCCGCCGCCCGCTGACCCCGAGGCCCCGATGCGACGCCCGCTGAAGCTGCCGGCCCGGCCGGCGGCCCCGGCCGACGACCCGCCGGACCCGGACGAGCCGGCCGCCCCGGCGGCCGAGGCCGACCCGCTGGCCGCCCGGTTCCGGGCCGCCTACTGCCACGCCCGGGCCCGGTGGGAGTCGGCCCGGACCGGCCGGCCGACCCGGTACGCCCCGCCCCAGGCGTACGACGGCCGGCCGGCCGTCGTCACCGACGACGGGGCGGTCCTCCAGCGAGGCCGTCGCGTCGGTCTGGGCCCGCGGGGCCGTCCAGCTCCGCCGGGCCGGGGTGGCCGACCCGGTCGAGTTCGTCGCTTTCCAGCTGCAGACGGCCGTCGGGCCGGCCCCGCCGGAGCCGGCCCAGCTGTTCACCCCGGCCCGGCTGGCCGCCTGGGCCCAGCGGGAGCGGGCGGCCGTGCCCGACGCCCGGACCCGGGCCCGGACGGAGACGGCGGCGGTGTCGACGGCCGCCCGGTACTTCCGCTCGCTGGGGTATCCCGAGGAGGACGCCCTGGCCCTGGCCCTGACCGACCGCCTGACCCCGGCCGGCCCGCTCATGCGGTACTGCGCCGCCCGGGCGGCCGGCACCCCCCGGTTCGCCGCGTTGGCGGCCGGGCTGGAGGCGGCCGCGGCCGCCGAGTACGTCCGCCACCGGGCCGCCTACCGCGACGCCTGGGCGGTCCTGGCCGCCCGCCAAGCGGGACGCCCGGGCCGAACGCGTCTTCCACGCCGGGCTCGGCCCGGGAGCGAACGGCCGACGGGCGCCCGAGCCGCCCGCCCCGACCCGGCCACCGGCCGCCGCTCCCCCGGGCCGCCCGGGAGCTGCTGGCTGGCCGCCCTCCTGCCCCGCCGACCGACCTGGTCGCCGGCGACGCCCTGGCCGCCCAGGTATGGTCCGCGGCGGCCCGACGCCGCCGGGACCGCCCCGTCGACCTGGTCGGGATGGTTTGGCCGTGTGCCAACAAGGTCGGCCGCAACCTGGCCGTGTTCGACCGGGCCGCGGCCGAGGCGGCCCGGTCCGCTTCTCATCCTGACCGCCCCTGCGAGGAGTACCGTGGGCACCTGCTCCGCGTACCAGACCCGGCGGGAGCTGATCGCCGAGCTGGCCCTGGGCTGTCGGGCGGTCCGTCACTGCATCGTCGGCAGTGCCCTGTGGGCGGTCGGCCCCGACCGCCGCGACGCCGACCCGGCCGACCCGGACCGCCGGCTGATCCACTGCTTCCTGCTCAAGGGCGGCGGCGGGGAGAACGGCTACAAGCCGATCGACGAGACGTGTGGGCCGTACGCGTACAGCTGCCCGCTCGCCTACCTGGCCCTCGCCCCGGTCGTCCGCAACGAGACCGCCCGGTGGTGGCGGGCCGCGGTCCGGCGGGAGCACGCCGGCCGAGGTCCGGATCGTCTCCGCCCGCCCGCTGGAGGGGGAGGACGACCGCGGCACCCGGTACCGGGTCCGCCGGCGGCACCTGCGGCCGACGGTCCCGTTCCCGGACGAGCTGCCCCGCGGCTGGCTCACCCCGGCCGTCCGCGGGCTGGCCGAGGGGGTCCTGGCCGACCGGGGGTGGGACCGCACCCCGATCCTGGCCGACGCCCTGGAGGAGGCCGGGGCCGACCACCCCGCCCTGCTGGCCGAGCTGCGGGCCGTGAACGAGTGCAACTGGGGGCTCCTGACCGTCGCCGGAGCGGCCGGGCTGGTCGCCCCGGTCTGACCGCCGCCGGCCCCGATAACCCGCGTCCCGGGCTCGACCCAAAAAAATGGAAAGTCCGGCACTTTTTCGTTGACAGCCGATCGACCAGCGCGGTAGCGTTTCGACCAATCTGTTCTTACGCCCCGTCGCAAGCTCGGTCGCTGCCAACCCGGACCTGTTCTGTCAGACGACCGCACGAGGCGGCCGTCACACGGCTGTATTCGGCAGGACGCCATCACCCGTGCCGCTGTCCGCGCCCCCGTCTCCCCCGGAGGTCGTGAGATGCCGTCCGCCCGCGCCTGGGTCCGCCGCACCGACCGGTTCTGGGACTTCCTGCTCGGCCGCCGCCCGGCGGTCAACGACCGCCGCCGCCCGCCGCTGGCCGCCCTGCCGCTGGAGGACCGGGTGGTGCCGGCCGGCCGGCCGCTGCCGTACCCGGTCATCGCCGCCGGCAGCGGCCCGGGCGGCCCGCCGGACGCCCGCCTGTTCGACGCCGACACCGGGGGCGTGCTGGTCGACGTCGCCCCGTTCGGCCCGGCCCTGGCCGGCGGGGTGCGGGTGGCGGTGGCCGACCTGACCCGGGACGCGTTCGCCGACCTGGTGGTGGCCGCCGGCCCGGGCGGCGGGCCGCACGTCCGGGTGTTCGACGGCAAGACCGGCCACCAGATGCCCGGCCCGCTCGGCAGAACGCCTACGACCCGGCCTTCCGGGGCGGCGTCCAGGTGGCCGCCGGGGACGTCACCGGGGACGGGATCCCGGACCTGGTGACCGGCCGCCGACGAGGCCGGGGGTCGGGCCGCACGTCCGGGTGTTCGACGGGGCGCGACCGGGGCGGAGGCCAAGAGCCGGCGTTCGAGCCGGAGTTCCGGGGCGGGGTGCGGGTGGCCGTCCGGCCCGGCCCGGACGGGGCGGCCGGCGGGGTGCTGGCCGCCGGGGCCGGCGGCGGGCCGCGGGTGCGGGTGCTCGACTACCGCACCCTGGCCCCGGTCCCCGGCCCCCTCGGCGACTTCTTCGCGTTCGACCCGGCCGGCCGGGGCGGGGGTATTCGTGGCCGCCGGGGACGTGACCGGGGACGGGGCGGCCGACCTGGTGGCCGGGTCCGGGGTCGGGGCCGCCCCGCAGGCCCGGGTGTTCGACGGGGCGACCGGCGGGGTGGCCCGGGCGCTGGCCCCGTTCGGCCCGCTCGTCCGGGGCGGGGTGCGGGTGGCGGCCGCGTACGTGGACGGCGACCAGTACGCCGACGTGGTGGTCGGCACCGGCCCCGGGGCGGCCCCCCGGGTGCGGACCCTGAGCGGGCGGACCGGCGACCCGGTGGCCGGCCCGGCCGGGGACTTCGACCCCGGGGTCGGGACGTGGCTGGGCGGGGTGAACATCGCCGCCGGGAACGACCCGGTGACGGTCGGGGTGACCCTCACCCCGTCCGCCTACCGGCTGCTGCCGGGCCAGACGGTGGCGGTCACCATCGCCGCCACCTTCTCCCCGGCCGTCACCTCGTCCAACTACACCATCGACTGGGGGGACGGGTCGACGGACGGGGCCGGGTACTCGTACTCGCCGACGGCCGTCGGGTCGGACTCCCGCACGTTCACCCACTCGTACGCGTCGGCCGGTACGTACACGGTGGCCGCCGAGGTGGAGGCGTTCGCGGGCGGCAAGCCGCCGGCGTCCGGCAAGCAGGCGGCGACGGTCGACCTGGCGGTGGTGCCGGTCGGCAGCCCGGCGGTCGACCCGGCCGGGCCGGGGAACGCCCCAGGTACCACCTCCCCGGCCGGGGTGCGGTACAAGGACGGGATGGTGCGGGTGGCGGCGGCCGACTGGTCGGCCGGCGGGTTCGACGGGCCGGCCGGCCACGACCGGGCGTGGACGAACGACCCGGGGGCCGGGGCCGGGGGCGAGTTCGGCACCGGGTGGGTGGCGGCCGACCGGCCGGCGGCCGTCCGGTCCGGGTCGGCCGTGGTCCTCCTCGGCGGGGCCGTCCCGCGGTACTGCGACGGCCAGGGGTCGCCGGACGGGAACGGGAACTACGCCACCTACGCCGCCCGGTTCGACGACCCGGGGGCGGTGACGTACGACGGCACGAACGACGAGCTGGTGCTGGCCGACGGGGACGGGCGGGTGGTCCGGTTCTTCGGGTTCGGCACCGCCCGCCCGGCCGGCAAGCGGGGGACGCTGAAGTCGGACACCGCCCCCGGCGGGACGGCGACCGAGGCGGTCGCCTGGGACGCCCTCGGGCGGGTGACCGAGACCCAGCGGGCGGCGACGGTCGGCGGGACGACGACGACCGAGTCGGTGGTCACCGCCTACCTGGGCGGGTCCGACCCGAACGCCGGCCGGGTGTCGACCGTCACCCTGCGGCGGAAGGTCGGGGCCGGGGCGTGGGCGACCGTCCGGGCGGCCACGTACGACTACTACGAGCCGCTGGACACGGGCGGCTCGCCGGGCGACCTGGCGCGGGTGACGGTGACCGACGGGACGACCCTGCTGGACCAGTGGTACTACCGGTACTACACGGCCGACACGTTCAGCGGCGGGGTCCAGATCGGGTACGCCGGCGGACTGAAGTACGCCCTCGGGCCGCAGGCGGCCGCGCTCCTGAAGGCAGCGGCCGGGGGGACGGACGCCGGAGTGGACGGGGCGTCGGACGCGACCGTGGCGGGGTACGCGGACCGGGCGTTCGAGTACGACGCGTCGCACCGGGTGTCGAAGGCGGTGGAGGCCGGGACCGGGTGCTCGGTGTGCACCGGCGGGCGGGGCACGTTCACGTACGCGTACACGGCCAGCGGCAACACCCCGGGGGCGAACAGCTGGGCGGTGAAGACGGTCGAGACCCTGGCCGACGGGAACACCAACACCGTTTACACGAACGACTACGCCGAGGTCATGCTGGCGGCGTACTCGGACACCGCGGCGAGCCTCACCTGGCGGCGGTTCTACCGGTACGACTCAGCGGGGCGGCTGGTCCTGGACGCCGCCCCGTCGGCCGTCACCGGGGCGAACGACGCGTACGCCGACCTGGTCCACTACGTCAGCGGGAACGCCCAGTACCTGGCCGACGGGGCCGGGCTGGTGACGGCGTACACGTACGGCAGCTCGACGACCGCGACCAGCTCGACGGCCGGGGACGCGGCCGGGTACGCGTCGGCCCTGGCGGTCCGCCAGGGGGAGACGGGGACGGACGTGCCGCAGGCGGCGTGGACGTACTTCCGCAAGTCGGCCGGCGGGGCGACGGTCACCCCGGTGGCGGCCGAGACGGTGTACCGGAACGCCAACGGGACCGGCGGGCAGACGACCGGGTACGCCTACACCTGGCACTCGGGCACCGTCCAGCCGGAGCAGGTGACGACGACGCTGCCGACGGTGACGACCGGGCAGAACGGGCCGAACGCGGCGGTCACCGTGGTCGAGGTGTACGACCTGTACGGCCGGCCGGTGTGGGCCAAGGACGGGGACGGGTTCCTGACGTACGCGGCGTACGACGTGGCCACCGGAGCGGCCACCCGGGTCATCCGGGACGTGAACACGGCCACCACGGCCGACTTCACCGGGCTGCCGAGCGGGTGGAGCACGCCGGGCGGGGGCGGGCTGCACCTGAAGGTGGATTACGAGGTGGACGCCCTGGGGCGGGCGACCAAGGTGACGGACGCGAACGGCCAGGTGACGTACACGGTGTTCGACGACCCGGGCCACGCGGCCCGGACGTACCGCGGGTGGGACGCGACGGCCAACCTGCCGACCGGGCCGACCGAGGTGGTGCGGGAGGACCGGGCCGGCGGGTACACCGAGCGGCTGACCATGTCGGCCACCCCGGCGGTGAGCGGCGGCCGGCCGACCGGGGCGGAGGCGATCGGCAGCATCCAGTCGCTCGCCCGTTCGTACCGGAACGCGGCCGGGCAGACGGTGTCGACGGACGTGTACTTCAGCCTGTCCGGGCTGACGTACAGCACTTCCACCACCCTGGGGACGGAGGGGACGCACTTCGACCGCACCCGGTTGGCGTACGACAGCCGGGGGCGGGCGAACAAGACGGTGACCCCGGCCGGGACGATCACCCGAACGGTGTCCGACGGCCTCGGCCGGGCGGTCAGCGTGTGGGTGGGGACGGACGACACCCCGACCACCGGGAACTGGTCGCCGACCAACCTGACCGGCACCAACCTGGTGAAGGTCCGCGACTACGAGTACGACGGCGGCGGGGTAGGGGACTCGTCCCTGACCAAGGTGACCGACTCCCCCGGGCTGAGCGGGGCGGACCGGGTGACGCAGATCTGGTCCGACTGGCGGGGCCGGGCGGTGGCGGTCAAGGCGGGGGTGGAGGGGAGCGAGGGGACGGGGGTGAACCGGCCGCTCGTGTACACCGAGCTGGACAACCTGGGGCAGGCGGTGGCGGTCGAGCGGTTCGACGCCGACGGGGTGACGCCGACCACCACGAGCGGGGTGCCCAACCGCCCCAGCTCGTCCCTCTTGCGGGCCAAGACGGTGGCCAGCTTCGACGAGCTGGGCCGGGCGTACCGCACCCAGGTGTACGGGGTCGACCCGTCGAGCGGGTCAGTGTCGACGTACGCCCTGACCACCGACCTGTGGTTCGACAACCGCGGGAACGTGGTCAAGACGGCAGCCCCGGGCGGGCTGGTGACCAAGACAGCGTATGACGGGGCCGGGCGGGCGACGACCGCCTATACCGCCGACGGTGGCGGGGACTCGGGCTGGTCGGACGCCCTGACGGTGACCGGGGACACGGTGCTGGCCCAGGCGGAGGTCACGTACGACGCCAACGGCAACGTCCTCCTGACCACCACCCGGGACCGGTTCCACGACGCCTCCGGGACCGGGGCGCTGGGCACCCCGTCGAGTGGGGTGGCCGCCCGGGTGAGCTACGCCGCCGCCTACTACGACCTGGCCGACCGGCTGACCGCCAGCCTGGACGTGGGCACCAACGGCGGGTCGTCGTACACCCGGCCGGGCAGTGTGCCCAGCCGGTCGGACACGGTGCTGGTATCGAGCCTGGTGTACGACGCGGCCGGCCGGGTGTGGAAGACGACCGGCCCCAGGGGGATCGAGAGCCGCAAAGAGTACGACGCGGCCGGGCGGGTGGTGAAGTCAGTCGAGAACTACGTCGACGGGACGGTGTCGGACGCGGACGACAAGACGACCGAGTACGTCTACGGGCCGGCCGGGCTGACCTCGCTGACCGCCAAGCTGACCGGCGGCGGGTCGCAGGTGACGCAGTGGGTGTACGGCGTCACCCAGGCCGGCGGGAGCGGCCTCGACTCGAACGACATTATGGGGGCGACCCGGTGGCCGGACCCGTCGACCGGGGCGGCCAGCAGCGGCCAGCAGGACGCGGTGACGGTCAACGCCCTCGGCCAGACGGCGACCGCGACCGACCGCAACGGCAGCACCCACACCCTCACGTACGACGCGCTCGGCCGGCGGACGGCGGACGCGGTGACCACCCTGGGGAGCGGGGTGGACGGGGCGGTGCGGCGGATCGAGACCGGGTATGATGGCCAGGGGAACGTCGCCCTCGTCACCAGCTACGACGCCGCGTCGAGTGGGTCGATCGTGAACCAGGTGCAGAGGGACTTCAACGGCCTCGGCCAGCTCACCTCCGAGTGGCAGTCCCACTCGGGGGCGGTGGGGGGCGGGACCCCGCGGGTGCAGTACACCTACACCGAGATGGCCGGCGGGGCCAACCACTCCCGGCTCACGTCGATGACCTACCCGAACGGCCGGGTCGTCAATTACGTCTACTCGTCCGGGCTGAACGCGACATCAGCCGGTTGTCGTCGCTGACCGACTCGGGCACCACCCTGGAGAGCTACGACTTCCTGGGGGTGGACCTGACCGTCCGCCGGGCGCACCCCCAGTCCGGGGTGGATCTGACCTACATCAAGCAGACGGGCGAGAGCAATGGGGACGCCGGGGACCAGTACACCGGGCTGGACCGGTTCGGCCGGGTGGCCGACCAGCGGTGGCTGACGGCCTCGTCCGGGACGGCCGTGGACCGGCACCAGTACGGGTACGACCGGGACTCCAACCGGACGTACCGGGACGACCTGGTGAACGCCGCCTTCGGCGAGCTGTACACGTACGACGGGCTGGGCCAGATCGCGTCGTTCGACCGGGGCACCCTGAACGGGACGAAGACCGGGCTGACCGGGGCGGCCAGCCGCAGCCAGAGCTGGGACTACGACGCCGTCGGCAACTGGGACGGGGTGACGACCGGCGGGGCCACTCAGACCCGGACGCACAACAAGCAGAACGAGATCACCGCCGTCAGCGGGGCGACCACGCCGACATTCGACGCGAATGGCAACTTGACGACGGACGAGGCCGGGCTGCAGTACGTCTACGATGCCTGGAACCGGCTGGTGGCGGTCAAGAACTCGGGCGGGACGACGCTCGCCACCTACGCCTATGACGGGCTGTACCGGCGGGTGTCGGACACGGCCAGCAGCGTGACCACCGACCTGTACTACTCGGCCGCCTGGCGGGTGCTGGAGGAGCGGGTCGGAGGGATGATAAAGGCGAGCTATGTGTGGAGTCAGGTGTACTTGGACGCCCTGGTCGCCCGGGACCGGGACGCGGACGGCAATAGCGGGAACGGGCTGGAGGAGCGGCTGTACGCTATACAAGACGCCAGCTGGAATGTGACCGCCCTCGTGAACACCTCTGGGGCAGTGATCGAGCGGTACGCCTACGACCCGTTCGGTAAGCAGACCGTCTACGATGTCAGCTATGGGAGTAGGGCCGTAACCAGTTACGGGTGGGTGGTCGGGTTCCAGGGGCTGCGTACAAGCACAGTGAGCGGGTTGACCGAGGCCCGGATGCGGTGGTACAGTTTTGGAATTGGGCGGTGGGTGACCTCTGATCCCATCGGTTACGTTGCTTGCGACACAAACATGTACAGGATGGTCGGAAACAACCCCGGTACAATGAACGATCCGTCAGGTCTGAAATTACAATCCCCTATCCGACCGGGGCCGCCGCCGCAAGGGACTTTCTCACCACCTAGAAACGTAGTGCGGGTGGCCCCTCAAGGGCCGGGACGATCGACCAGACCCGGGGGGGGATAGGGTTAACCCACAACCGACATGGAGGCCATATCCTGCTTGGCCAGCGTCGCCTAACCCTGTGCCGTTCCCGGTCTTTCCCCTGCTTCCTCCCGGTCCGAATTCTCCCGACCACGTTGATCCGCCTACAGTCGGAATTATTATCACCATTATACGAGGAGCATATGAAAACGCAAAACGAGGACCGTTTGCGCCTCCGCCTGGTAGCGGTCGCATTGTGTACGAGCCTCGCACGGGGTCTCCCCCAGTACCCGTATACAAGCCCGGCGTGTTACCGCCGTGGTATGAAAGACCGCCTATTCCATCAAGCCCCTGTGGCAGTACTTGGAATCCATACGACAAAAACTATCGTATTGATTTGAAATTCTGCAAGGATTGGGCGACTAGAATGGCAAACGCGATCACTGGTCAGACAAGCAATACTGGTGGCTTCGCTTGGCACTTAGTATGGTATACTGCATTAAACGAGTGCATGTGCGACCACGGACACGGTGGTTTTGATGCGAACAATCCTATCAATCCAGAGGATGGAAGGCTGTTCCCAAAAACACCAAGACCTGAAGGGGGTCGGACATGGGGACCCATAGGCCTTTAGGCCGTGACCTGGATGATCGTGCGGCAGCGGCTACGCTTGGCGAAGATGAAATCAGGTTAAAAGTTTGCCAATTTATACCCTCGACGTGTTTTCCGGACTACTAACGACAGCTACGGGGAGGGGCGATGCGACCATGAATGCAAGTGATTGGTCAACGAGCGACGATCCCGTGCCAATGCTCGCACACATCAAGAACCTAGCAAGTGAGAGGCAAATCCGCCTACTTGCCATAGCGATCGCAAGATTGCGATGGCAAGAGTTGCCGACTGAGCTACGATCCGTTATTGAATTTGCCACTCTGCTGGCCGATGGATTGGCATCCGAGGGGGATCGTTTGCGTTACGTAAAGACGGCATACGCCAAAGCAATGATGGCGAATCCAAATCATTTTCCGGCATATTCAGCAGTATTGAAAACCGTTGGCTGCTGGAGGCCGGGTATGGATGTCTCAGTTACTCCTGCTTGGGAAATCGCACGTTATGGAACTGCCAACCTTCAGCCAGCCATCATACGCGATATATTTGGCAATCCATTCAAGAATATTGTTTTCGATCGATCTTGGATCACATCAGATGTCGCCAACCTGGCGAGCGACATATATGATAACAACAATTTTAACCTTCTTCCGATCCTCGGCGAATCACTTCAGAAAGCCGGCTGCAACGATCGGGATATTATACACCATTGCCTTGATCGCAATACACACGTCCGCGGCTGCTGGGTAGTGGATAATATTCTTGGATTTGTCGTCAATTCTACAGTTGTTATCTCGCAAGACTAGCTGTCCCGAGCCGAATTGTCATCGCAATTGTTGCCGAATTCGGGGTGTAGAGATGCGAGTCTGTCCCTGAGGGGTTTCCCGAATTGCGGTGAATTCTGGAGAGGGCGGACAGAAGGCTCCGTACTCGCTATTTGTACAAATGTCCACTTTTTACGCTGCGGTCTCGGCGTTCATCCCTCGGCGGCCGCGTTCCGGAGTTGCGAAGCCTGGTACTGACTCAGCCACTGCTCCAGACGTGCGACGGCCGAGCGGAAGTCATATCCCAGCACACGCAGCAGGTCGATGGTGTTGAGATTCCGGCGGCAGGCGAAGCAGTGGGCCAGATTGGTGCGGGGGTTCACATACGCTAGCATCTCGCCGCAGTGCAGGCAGAGGAAGACGAACCGGCCGTCGCGGACCTTGGACGGGTAACGTGGTGAAAGTTGCGCACTTTGATGTCGGTGGGTAGCGTGAGGTCGTCATTGGCGGCGGGCTGGCCGGGAGGCCGGTGGCCGCCGGGAGGCGACCATGAGCGACACACCGGATGAGCTGGCGGCCGTGCCGGAGGCTCCCGCCGAGCCGGCCACCGCGGACGGGTTTCGGGATGTCATCACGCTGGACGAGGGGAAGGTCCGCGGCCACCTGGACCGAGTCGTCCGGGACACGGTCGAACAGACCCTGAATGCCCTCCTCGACGCCGAGGCCGACGCCCTGTGCGGGGTCAGGCGGTACCAGCGGTCGGCCGACCGCGTGGACACCCGGGCGGGGAGCTACGACCGCACCCTGCACACCACCGCCGGCGAGATGACCTTGAAAGTCTCCCGTATCCGTCCGGCGAGTCCGTGACGGAGCCGACCGGACAGTTAGTCCGGTTCGTCCTGGTGATCGGCATCGGGATCAGGTCGCCGAGCGGCGGGCAACGGCCCAGGCGTCGGGGAGGAAGTCCGACACCCGGTCGAGGGAGTACGACGGGATTCGGGCCAGCACGTCCGACAGGTACGCCCACGGGTCGATCCCGTGCCGCTTACAGGTGGCCACGAGCGAGGTAAGGACCGCGGCCGTCGTGCCGCCCCGGTCGCTCCCCCAAAACAACCAGTTCTTGCGACCGACGGCCACGCCGCGGAGCGCCCGCTCGGCCGCGTTGTTGTCGATGGCCAAGTCCCCGTCGGTGGTATACCGCGTCAGCGCGGCCCACTGGTTGGTGGCGTAGGTGATCGCCTGCCCCGAACGGACTCTTCGGCAAGATGGCCGGGCGGAGGGCCGCCAGCCGGTCGACGAATGCCGTCGGCACCGGGGCCGACTCCCGCCGTCCGTAGCACCGACGCCCACTGCCAACAACACCGCCGTGTTCCGCGCCCCACGTACGCATCGACGTGACTCGTCGGGCGTCTGCTGTGTGACGGCTGGGACTGGGCACGATCCCCCGGCGGGGTGCGTCACGCCGGCCGGCCCGATCACGTGCGGGGTGTCAACCTCGTGCTCGACGGGGTCGGGCCTGGGACCGATTATCCGGCCCGCCGCGTCGTAGTAGGTCACGGTGACGGACACGGGCACCGGGCCGTTGCCCCCGTCGTACGGAACAGAGAGAACGTTCAGCCCGGCCGGGCCGCGGCTGGGAGTCATGTACCACTCCGGGACTGGACCGGCGACCGGGTCAGCCCCCGAGGATACACCCGCACGGACCGCGGGGTCAGAAAATACCCGCACCCGCGATACGCCGCCATGACGTTGACGCCGCAGGCACATCGCCCCGGCCTACTTTCCCGTTGGAGTCGCACCCTGAACCGCGACGACCCGACCGACCTGGTTCCCGTCCGCCCGCCGCCGGCCCTCCGGCCGCCGGTGCTGATCGTCCCGCTACCGGCCGTCCCGTGGGCGGCCCGGCTCCGGGCGGCCGTCCCCCGGGCCGCCGGGGCGGCCGCTCTGGCCGCCGCCGTGGTCGGCCTGTGGAGGCCGGTGCCGGCCGCCGTGTACGCCGTCCAGGCCGTCCTGGCCGCGGCGGCCGCCGCCCTCGGCTACGAGACAGTGCTGATCCTGAGAGGGGTCCGCCTGCCGGCGGACGACGACGATGCCCTGGGGCCGGCGTAACGGCAGCCGGTCGGCCGTGTACGTGGTCACCCGGGCCGCCCCGGGCACGCCCGCGGTGGTCGTCGGCACAGTCGTCTCCCGGCCGGCCGACGTCCGCCGGGACGTGCCCCGGCTGTTCGGCCCGCACGCCGCCTGGCGGGCCTGGTCGGCCTGCCCGGCCTGGCTCCGCCGCAAGGCCCGGCTGGCCGAGGCCGGCGGCCTGCCGGTCCCGGCCGCCCGGGCCTCGTTCTGGGACCGCTGGTCCGCCCCCGGGCGGCTGACCGCCGCCGCCGGCAGCAGCTTCAGGGCCGCCCGCCGGCCGAGGGACTCCTGCTCGGCCTCGTACACCACCCCCATCCCGCCCCGCTCGATCTCCCACAGCAGGATGCGGAAGTCGCCCACCCGCCCCTCCGTCCCGGCCGGCGGGCGGAGCCGGCCGAGCACCCGTCGCAGGATACCCGCGGCCTCCGGGTGGCGGGCAGCGTACTCCCCCGGGTCCGGGTGTTCCCCCGTGCCAGCCGCTCCCGGAACTCGTCCGCTGCCCCGTTCACCAGGTCGGCCTGGGTGTCGCTCACGTCCGACCGGTCGGTCATGGCCGGCTCCCCCAGGCCGTCCGCGGCGAGCACCCGCTCCAGCCGGACCAGCGCCCACCCGTACCGCTTGCGGGCGACCGCCGCGGCCACCCGCTCCCGGGCCTCGGCCGCCGCCCCCGGGGTCGGGTCCGGGTCGACCGCCCGGGCCAGCAGGACCGACGACCGGGCCGGCCGGGCGGGGGCCCCCCCCCCCCGGCCCGGGCGGCGTTCCGGACCCGGTCGTAGGCCGCCTTCCGGGCCCACAGGTGGAACGGGACCGGGCGGGCGGCCAGGTGCCCCGGCCGCCCCCGGGCCAGGTCGGCCAGCGCCTCCTGGGCCACGTCCGACGGGTCCACCCGCCCGCGGACGGCCGGGTCCAGGTGGGAGTCGACGAACCGAACGAGGGCCGGCCGGTGGCGGGCCAGCAGCTCGCCCGGGGCGGCCGGCGACCCGGCCGCCGCCCGATCGAGCAGCCGGCGGCTGGTCTCGGAATCGGGCCGGGGGTCGAGCATACGCCACTCCCTATTCCACGGGCCGGGGTGTGACCCGAATTCCGCCCCCGGCGAAGGGGTTGAGGGGCAGGGTGCCCGGGTTCGGGCTCCGATACCAGGGTGGGCGGACGAACGACCGTCTGGCGGCGGTGCGGGGCCGGGCGGTCGCCCGGGGGAGTGTCACGGCTGAGGGCTAGCCGGGGGCGGCAGGCCGGAACCCCGGCCCACACCTTCTCGCCGCTCGCCGCCCCGTGACGAATACGGTCCCGGCCGTGTGCAGTAGGGGAGCGGCCAGCCGATGCCGTCCGTCGGGCGATGGAGGCCCGGTGCTGGACCGACCCGGAGCAGCCGGACCGGCTGCTGCGGACCGAATGGCGATACGCCCGATCAAAAGTGGGGGCCGGCGACAACTTCGCGAGACTGATGTCCGCCCGGCCCGCCCTCCCCTTTTTACTGGCACCCGCCCTCCGACCGGTTACGCTGACCGCACCCGCCGGAGGCGCCACCCGTGTCTGACCGCCCACCCCGACGACGGGCCGTCGCTCGCCCCGTCGCGCCGCCCCCCGGCAGGGACGCGGACCGGCCCCGTAGCCGTGCCCGGGCCCGCCGCCACCCGTTCCTGACCCCCGGACTGGCCGTTGGGGTGGCGGCGCTGGCGGCCGGCCTCGGGGTCGCCGCGCTCGTCGGGCTGGGCGGCCGCCGAGCGGTCGCCCCGGCGGACCCGCCTGGCGACCCCCCGTCGGCCACCGGTAGAACCCCGCCGGCCCCGGCTCCCCCTCCCCCGCGGCGGGCGCCATCACTGGTGGCCGGGCTCCGGCAGACCTACGGCGAGTTCGACCGGACGGCGGACGCCCGGCTCGACCCGCTGATCAACGACGCCACGCCCCCGCTGCCGTTCGACCCGGACCGGGCTCAGGCGGTCCGGGCGGCGTCCGTCGCCGGGTGGCGGCGGGCCACCGTCGGGGTGTTCGACGCCACCCCGGGGGCGGCCGCCGGGTGGGGCGCCCGCCGCCCGGCTGGCCCTCCAGCTCGGGGCCGACGCCCGGGCCACGGAAGACCGGACCGGCCTGCCCGACCCGGCCGCCCTGCGGGCCGCCGCCGACGCCCTCCGGGCGGCCGCCGACGCCGGGTGCGACGACCCGCTCGTCCTGGGCTGGCTGGCCGAACACGCGGTTGCGCGCCCGGCCACCACCCGGCCGCCCTGGCGGACCTGACCCGGGCGGCCGACCGGCTGCTGACCAGCCCGTACCCCGACCCGGTCCGGCTCGGCCCGACGGCCGCCCTGGTGGACGCCCTGGGACGGCCGGGGCGGCCACCCCGGCCGGGGCCGCGGCGGCCTGGCGGGAGCGGCTCGCCCGGCTGCTCGGCCGGGCCGCCGACGACCCCGGCCGGCTGGCCGAGGGGCGGCCTGGGCCGCCCTGGAGCGGTTCCTGCAGGCCGAAGCGGACCTGTCGGCGGACGACCGGCTGGGGTGGGTCGACCGGGCGGTGTCCGCCGCCCCGGCCGGCCGCCGGGACCTGCTCCGCGGCCAGGCGCTGGTGTGGGCGGCCTGGGACGCCCGGGGCGGCGGGCCCGGGACAAAGGTGCCGGCCGACCGCCGCCGGGTGTTCGTGGACCGGCTGCGGGACGCCCGGGCGGCGCTCGCGGCCGCGGCCGACGCCGACCCGGACGGGTGGCGGGCGGCGGCCGCCCTGATCACCGTGTCCACGGGGGCGGGCGACCCCCGGCCGGTGATGGAGCGGTGGTTCGCCCGGGCGATGGCGGCCAACCCGGACGCGGCCGGCGCCTGCGTCCGCAAGGGGGTGTACCTGCTCCCCCGGTGGCGGGGCACCCGGCCCCAGGCCGACGGGTTCGCCTGGCAGTGCGTCAAGTCCGGGAACACCGCCGGCCGGCTGCCCGAGGCGGCCGTCCGGGTGGCCGCGTACGAGTGCCCGATGGCCGGGTCGGAGTACCTGAAGGAGCCGATCGAGGTGCAGGCGTGGTACAACTCGGTGCCGATGGGGCACGCCGCCCTGCGGGGGGCGGAGGCCCAGCTCCGGGCCAGCCCCGGCGACCCGTACCTGCGGTCGGTGTACGCCCGGCTGCTGGCGTTCCGCGGCCGGGTGACGGCCCACGAGCAGTTCGCCGCCCTGGGGGACGGGTACGACCGGGCGGTGTTCCCCGACCCGGCCGAGTACGCCCGACTCCGGCAGGCGGCCGAGCGGGGGTGGCGGGAGGCGGGGGGCGACTAACCCGCGGGGCGGGCACCCCGTCGAGCGGGCCCGTCCGGGCGGCTCACCGGCCGGGGGCCTGCCGCCCGAGGGCCGCGTCCAGCCGCTGCTCGAGCTCCCGCCGCTCGGCCGGGGGCAGGTCGGCCTCCCACCAGCCGCCGGCGGCCAGCCGCCGGCGGTGCCGGTCGGCCGCCTGGGGCTGGCCGCACAGCACGCAGGCGCGGAAGAGCTGGGTGCGGGCCAGCCGGTCCCCCGGGTGGGCGGCCAGCCGCGGCTCGTAGGCGGCCCGCAGGTCGGCCCACACCCCGGGCCGGGACCACACGTCCGGGGCGTCCGCCTGGCGGGCCCGGGCGGCCAGCTCCCGGTAGGCCAGGTACAGGTACTCGTTGTGCCGGTCGTCCCCGGTGGAGGCCCGCAGGCACTGGCGGGCGAACGCCAGCAGCTCGGCCTCGCTCCCGTGCCACTTGGGCATCAGGTAGGTCAGCTTCTGGCGGTACGCCCACGGGTCGTCCGGGTCGGCCGCCACCGCCTTGGCGAACCACCCCTCCATCGCCGCCCGGTCCCGGCCCTGTCCCATGCACACGGCCACCATCTCGGCCGCCGCCTGCGGCCGGTCCGGGGCCAGGGCGTGGGCCGCGGCGAGCCGGGCCTCGGCCGCCGCCAGCCGGTCGCGGAACAGCCGCCAGCCCTGCTCGGTGACGGTGCCGGCCGCCCCGCCGCCGCGGGCCTCCCAGGCCCACTTCACCTGGTGGACCCCGTCCACCACCCCCCGCAGCCAGTCGCCGGCCCCGGCGGCGGCCAGGCCGGCGTCCACCGCCCGGAACCGGGCGTGGGCGTCCGGCCCGAACATCCCGGACGCCAGCGCCTTGAGGCAGAAGCCGAGCACCTCCTCGTCGGCCGCCCGGTGCCGCAGCCGGCACAGATCGGCCACCGCCGCCCAGAAGTGCCGGAGCTGGGCGTCGACCGGCTTGGTCGGCATCAGCGCGTAGGCGTCGGCCGCCTCCCCGTAGCCGGCGTGCAGCCGGCCGAGCGGGGAGTACTGGCCGCTGATCACGCCGGCGGCCGCCCGGGACAGGAAGGCGGCGTCGGGACCGGTGCCGGCCGCCCGCTTGTGCGCGAACACGACCGCGGGGTCCTCGCACCCGGCGGCCACGGCCGCCGCGACGGCGGCCCGCTGGCGGTCCCACCGCTCGGCCGGCCGGCCGTGGGGGTGGGCGAGCACCTCGACCTGGGCGTCCGTGGCCGCCTTCACCACGGCGGCGAACGCCCGGTGGGCCCGGGCGGCGTCGGCGTCCAGTTGGCCGGCGTACCAGGCCCGCCGCTCGGCCGTCAGGGCGGCCGCCCGGGCCGGGTCGCGGGCGAGCGGGTACTGCTGGTCGAGCGGGTCCGGGCGGGTCAGCCCCGGGTGGGCGTCCGCCGGCTCGGGGGTGAGGACCGGGGGCTCGGCGACCGGGGGGGCCGGGTTCGGGGCGGCGGCGATCGCCCCCGGCCGGTCGGCCGGGCCGGCCGGCTGCTCCCGACCGGCCGGCCCCGCAGCCGTCCGGTCGCCCGGGACCGGTCGCAACTGCCCCACGACGACGGCCGCCAGCGCCACCGCGGCCACGGTCGCGGCGACCCCGGCCAGGGCGAGCCCGGGGACCAGCATCGGGTGGTGGGGCCGCCGGCGGCGATCCCGGCGTCCCCGCGGGCGGTCTTCCGGGCCGTCGGATTCCCATCCGGGCGGCGGACTGATCGGCCGCGCGACGGCACGGCGGGGCGGGCGGTCGGACATGGGAGAGCCTCCGCGGGTCGCCCCAGTCTACTCGCCCGCGGGTGAGAGTAAATCCAGAAGGCCAGCCCCGATCGTTCCGATGAACGGGGTCGCGGTGGCAGACACCGGCAGCGCGGTCCTCGCCACTCCGGCCGGAGAGGACAGGGGCTGGGACAAACCGGCCAACAACCGAACGGCCCGGTCGGGTCCGGGAACACCCGCCCAATGGTGGGGTCAGGTCGCGGCGGTGCCCCGCGACCGCGTCGTGGGCATCGTAAAGGCCGGTCGGGATCCGTTCCCCCCGCCCACCGGCGGGTGGTACCCAGGCCACCTGCGCCCCGCCCGGCCGGCGGTAGGTCGGTTCACCCCCGCGGGCGTGGGGACGACGCGCGGGCGTTACAGCAGGAGGCCACAATTATTCACCCCCTCGCCGACAGTGTCGCCTGAAAATGCGACAAGCCGCCGCTCAGACATTTCATCCCGGCCGGGCCTGACGTACACTGCCTGCGAGCCACCCCCCGTGTGACCGCCCCCATGCAGACGGCCCTCGCCCTGTTCTTCCTGCTGGTCGTCCTGACCGCCGCCGTCTCCCTCGGCTACCTCTTCTGGGAGTTCGCCCACTCGGCCCCGTACCTGTGGCGGCAGCGGGTGCGGCGGCGGCTGGCCGAGCTGCACGCCCGCCGGGACCAACTGACCGCCCCCGGCGGGGCGGCCGGCGACCTGGCGGCCGTGGCCGACGACCTGTTCCGCCGGCACCTGCGGTCCGTCCCGGTGGACGCCCTGACCGCCTACCCGGGGATCGGCCCGGGGACGGCCGACCGGGTGCGGGAGGCCGGCCCGCGGTCCCTGGCCGACCTGGCCGGGTTCGACTTCCGCCGGGTGAGCGGGGTCGGGCCGGCCCGGGCGACCGACCTGCGGGCGGCCGTCCGCAAGCTGACCGCCGAGGCCCGCGGCCGGTTCGACGCCGGCGGCTGCCCGGAGGGGGCCGAGTACCGCCGGCGGGTGGCCGCCGCCCAGGCCGCCGAGCGGGACCGGGTCGCGGCCACCGCCCGGGAGTTGGCCGGGGTGGACGAGGCCGTCGCGGCGACCGAGGAGCTGGACGACCTGGCCCGGGATGTCACGTTCTGGAACCACCTGTTCAAGAGCTACGTCCCCGGGCTGACGGACGAGGTGATGAACCGCCCGCTGCCGGCCGTGCGGGTGCCGCCCCCGCCGCCCACGGTGCCGGTCGTCCCCCGGGTGTTCGTCGCCCCGCCGGTGCCGACCGCGGCGACCGTCCCGGTCGCCGCCCGGGCCGCGACCGCGCCGGCAGTCGTCCCGCCCCCACCCCCGCCACCGCCGCCACAGCCGCCGACCGAACACCTGTGGCTGGCGAAGCTGCGGGCGTACTGCGAGTTCGGGTTCCTGGTGGCCCGGGCGGACGGCCGGATCGCCCAGGCGGAGAAGACGGAGATCCGCCGGTTCCTGGGCGAGCGGTTCGGCCACGACGGGGTGCTGGTCCGGCACATCGACCCGCTGATGGAGCGGACGGAGGCGGCCCGGCCGGTCGAGTCCGCGGTGCTGGCGGCCGTGACCGCCGTCACCACCCGGGCCGAGCAGCGGGAACTGTTCGCCTGGGCCGGGCGGGTGGCCGATGCGTCCGGCGAGCGGAACCAGAAGGAGAAGGACGCGCTCGCTCGGCTCGGGGCGGCACTCGACCTTCCGGCCGCGAGTCCGCCGCCCACGCCGGTTCCCCTGCCGCCGCCCCCGCCGGCTGCCCCGCCGGCCCCGGACCCGCGGGCGGTGCTGGAGATCGAACCCGGGGTCGAACTGTCGGCCGAGCTGGTCCGCCGGCGGTTCGCCCTGCTGACCGACAAGCTCGATCCGGCGAAGGCCGGCACCCTCGGCCCCGAGTTCGCCCGGCTGGCGGAGGAAAAGCGGGCGGCCGTCCGGGCGGCGGCCGAGACCCTGATCGCCCGGTTCGGCGTCCCCCTCGACCCGCCGGCCGACCCGCGGCACAACCCCGACCTGGACGACGTGTTCGGAGCCTGACCGATGGCCCTGCTCGACGACCACCCGCTCACCGCCCTGGACCGCAAGGCGGCCGCCGCCCTGGGGGACAAGGTGGTGGTCAAGTCGCTGGCCGCCCAGGCCGCCTTCCAGCGGCTCCCCCGGTACGTGTCCGAGTACCTGATCGCCAAGTACGTCAAGCCGGACACCTGGCGGGCGGACGTGGCCAACATCCAGGCCAAGATCCAGGAGCTGCTCCCCGACCTGGAGCACCGCGAGCTGTTGAAAGAGAAGCTGCTCAGCCGGGGGGAGGTGACGCTGATCGACAGCGTCGAGGTGCGGGTGGACCTGCGGGGCGGCCAGCGGTGGGCCCGGCTGCCGGCCCTGGCGGACAACAGCGTCCGGGTGCCGGCGAGCATCACCGAGCAGCACCCCGGCCTCCTGCTCGGCGGGCTGTGGGGGACGGCCAAGGTGCGGTACGCTCCGGAGGCGGACGCCGGCGCGCCGAACGAGCTGGCCGCGTTCACCCCGTTCCAGGTCGGGCCGCCGGACGTGGCCGCCTTCCGGGCCGCCCGCGGCCAATTCACCGCGGACGAGTGGGCCGCCCTGATGCTCCAGAGCGCGGGGTACGCGGCCGGCGCGTTCCCCGACCGCCGCACCCGCCTGTTGCTGTTCGCCCGGCTGGTCCCGCTGGTCGAGCGGAACGTCAACCTGATCGAGCTGGGGCCGCGGCAGACGGGCAAGACGTTCCTCCTGCGGAACCTGTCCCCGCGGGTGTTCACCGTGTCCGGCGGGAAGACCACCCCGGCCAACCTGTTCGTCAACCTGGCCACCCGGCAGGTCGGCATCCTGGGCACCCGCAAGGTGGTGGTGTTCGACGAGATCGCCCACACCACGTTCGCCGACGGGGAGGAGACCCTGTCCACCCTGAAGGACTACATGGAGAGCGGGCAGTTCAGCCGCGGCGCGCTCGGGTTCGCGGCCGACGCCGGGCTGGTGTTCGCCGGCAACCTGGACGTGGACGGCGGCCGGCCCCACCCCCGGTACGCGCACCTGCTGGAGCCGCTCCCGGCCGCCCTGATCGACGCCGCCCTCTTCGACCGGGTGCACGGGTACGTCCCCGGGTGGGAGGTGCCGAAGGTCACCCCCGGGTCGGTGGCCACCGGGGTCGGGTTCGTCACCGACTACTTCGGCGAGGTGCTGGCCCGGCTGCGGGACGACAGCTTCGCCGACCGGGTGCGGGCGGTGCCGCTGCACCCCGGCCTCACCCGCCGGGACCAGGTGGCGGTCGAGCGGGTCGGGTCCGGCCTCATCAAGCTGCTGTACCCGGACGGCAACCTGACCCCGGCCGAGCTGCTGGAGGTGGTGGGGTTCGCCTGCGAGCTGCGGCAGCGGGTCCACCAGCAGCTGTGCGCCCTGGCCCCGGGCGAGTTCAAGCCGCGGCTGATCGCCCCGGTGGAGGTGACCGCCCACGCCGCCCCGGACCTTCAACCCCGAACCATCGACCCGGCCGCCGACCGGCTGAACACCACCCCGGTGGTCGGGGCGGTGACCGGCCTCGGGGTGCGGCTGGCGGACGGCAAGGAGGTCGGCGGCGACCTGATCCTGGTCCAGGTGTCGGCCCTGAACGGGTCGCCCGGGGTGGACGTGACCGGGCTGCACGGCCGGGCCCTGCGGGACTCGGTGCAGGCGGTGTACAACCTGGTCCGGTCGCACTTCCGGGAGTTCGGGGTGCCGGAGGGGCGGCTCAAGTCGCAGACCCTGGCCGTGCACCTGGTGCGGATCGCCGAGCCGAAGGACGGGCCGTCGGCCGGGCTGGCGGTCCTGGTCGGGCTGGTGTCGGCCCTGACCGGGCGGGCGGTCAGGCCGGGGCTGGCCCTGACCGGGGAGGTGGCCCTGCACGGGGAGGTGGGGGCGGTCGGCGGGCTGGGCCAGAAGGTGGCGGCGGCGGCCCGGGCCGGGCGGGCGACGGTGGTGGTGCCGGCGGCCAACGGGTTCCCCCCCGACGCCCTGCCGGCGGACGTGCGGGCGGCCGTCACCCTGGTGCCGGTGGCGACCGCCGCCGAGGCGCTGGCGGTCGCCCTGGGGCCGCCCGGCCGCGGCCCCGGTCAGCCGTGAGCGTGGTGGCCGTTCACGACCGGCGCCGGCCCCTGGGAGGGTGGGCGAGGCGACCGAGCGGCGGGCCGCCGGCCGGGTCACGCCCTCCGGCCGAGACCCACTCGACCGGCCCCCGACCGCCCGGCTTGCCAGGCTCCTGGGGCGTTCGACCCGGGCCATGCTTGCCGATCGGGGGCCGGTCGTTCTGCGGCCCAGCTGGCTCTTTCTACCCAGCCGCCGGCAGAAGGCCGCGTTCACCGAGAAGACCAGCACCTCGGAGGTGAACCGCCACCGGTACGACGGGTTCGTCGCCCACGCCTGCGCGTTCATCACCCTGGCACGGTGGTGAAACCGGCTCAGGGTTCACAAGGTCTGTTATCGCGGTCCTTGCTGCGACATCGGGTCTAAGGTCGTTATCGTGTTGCTGCCGCCGCCGAGCGCCTGGTAGGCGTTCACGATGGCGGACAGTTGCCGCCGTTTCCGTTCGACCGTCTCCGTCCGCGCGTCCTGCAAATCCCGCTGGGCGAACAGCACCTCGATGTACTCGGCCCGGGCGTTCTGGAATAGTTGTGAGGCGGCGTCAACCGAGGCCACGAGCGCCTGCAACTGCTGCTGCTTGATCTCGATGCTGGTGCGGTAGTTCTCGGCCGCGGACACCTGGGTGACCACCTCCCGGAAGGCGTCGAGGACGACTTGTTGGTAGTTGTACAGGGCCTGCAGTTGCCGGGCGTTGGCCGTCAGGTAGTCGGCCTGGATGGCCCGCCGGTTGACGAACGGGGCGACGAACCCGCCGGCCGCATTGGCGATGAACGCCCCCGGGTCGAACAGGTATCGCGGGTTGAACGCCTCCCAGCCGACGCCGGCGGTGATGTCCAGCCGGGGGAAGAAGCGGGCCCGGGCGACCAGCACGTCCAGCCCGGCGGCCGCCAGCTCCCGCTCGGCCCGGCGGATGTCCGGGCGGTTGGCCAGCAACTGGGCCGGCAGCCCGACGCTCACCGCCGGCACGGTCAGGTCGAGGAAGTTGCCGGCCGTCCGCTCGACCGGCTGCGGGAAGCGGCCGACCAACACGTTGATCCGGTTTTCGACCTCGACGATCTCCTGCCGGACGACCAGCTTCTCGCTCTGGTTCTTGCGCACCTCGGCCTGGAACCGCTGGACGGCCAGCTCGGTCCCGCGGCCGGCGTTCTTGCGAGCGACGGCCAGCTCCAGGCTCTGCTCCTGGATGGCAATGGTCTGGTCCAACACCGTCAGCCGCTGGTCGAGGGCGAGCAGCCCGAAGTAGTTGTCGGCGACGTCCGCGATCAGCCGGGTGACGAACGCGCTCCGCCGTTCGATCGCGGCGTAGTACCTCTGGATGGCCGCGTCCCGGGCGTTCCGCAGCTCCCGCCAAATGTCGATCTGCCAGTTCAGGCCGGCCCCCAGCCGGACCCGCGGCACCGGGTCGGGGAAGTTCCTGCCGGGCAGGTACTCCAGTTGTCGCTCGGCCGCCCCGAGGGGGGTGAACTGGCTGTTCCGCTCGAACCCCCCGCCGGCCTCCAGGCCGACGGTCGGCAGGTACGCCCCCCGCCGGGCCAGCACCTCGTTGCTGGCGATCTGGACCTCTTCGTTGAGCGCCTTCAGCTCCTGGTTCCCGGCCAGCGCCTGGTTGATCAGCCCGACGAGCGCCGGGTCGGTGTAGAACTCCTGGGCAGGTAGCTGGGCGGAGCTGGTCGTGCCGGCCGTGGTGCTGGCCGCGACGGCGGCCGGGCTGGCCGCGCCGGCCGCCGGGGCGATCGGGCTCGCCGCGGCGGTGAAGCTGTCCGGCATGGCCGGCCCCGGCTGCACCGGCCGCAGCGGGGGGATCCGACAGGCGGGCAGTGCAAGCAGCACGCCGCAAGCGACCACCCGCCCGACCACTCGCCGGCGGCTCGTCGCGGCTGAACTTCTCACTGAGAGGGTCATCCGCCTCGTCCCTGAGAGGTTTGCTCTCGCCGGCGATCCGACCGGGCGAGCGACCCTACAGTGGGGGCCGGGTAGGGCGATACAACTGATATCGGCAGACAAATCGCTACAAACCACGAAATCGTTCGACTCGTCACACGCGGCCGGCCGATTGGTTTGCCAGGAATTGCCACCAACGGGGTCTCAGCCCCCGCACCCAGGACAGGGGACGGGGTGCTGGCGTAGAAGGGCTGAGAAATGTACCGGCACAGGTGAACCGAGGACGGCCTGCCATAGACGCCCGTGTTCCCCCAATGCGGGGCCACCGGGCACCAGCAGCTTATTGCGGGTGGGCCGGCGTCAGCTCGACTTCTTCCGGGGTGGCCGCGACAAGCGGCAGCGCCTGGTGGTCGTGCTCGAAAATCTCGGTGAGCGGCTCGTCCGTTTCGTCGCCGAGCAGTTTCCGGCCGTCGGCGATCCGGCCGACCAGGTAGTACAGGCCGGGGATGATCAGGACGCCGATCACGGTGCCGACGAGCATCCCGCCGACCCCCGTGGTGCCGATGGTCCGGTTGCCGATCGCCCCGGCGCCGGTGGCGACGACCAGGGGCAACAGGCCGGCGATGAACGCGAACGAGGTCATCTGGATCGGCCGGAACCGCAGCTTGCCGCCCTCGACGGCCGCCTCGTGCAAGGACAACCCCTCCCGCCGCCGCTGGACCGCGAACTCGACGATCAGGATGGCGTTCTTGCCCAGCAGGCCGATAAGCATGACCAGCCCGATCTGGGCGTACACGTCGTTGGCCAGGCCCATGGCCTGGAGGGCGAAGAACGAGCCGAACACCCCGACCGGTAGTGACAGAATGACGGACAGCGGCAGGATGAAGCTCTCGTACTGGCCGACCAGCACGAGGTACACGAAGGCGACCACGATGAGGAAGATGTAGACCGCCTCGTTCCCCTTTCGCGACTCGTCGTAGGCCAGCCCCTCCCACCCGATGTCGTACCCGTACGGCAGCGTCTCCTTGGCCACCTCCTGGATCGCCTTGAGCGCCTGGCCGCTGGTGTAGCCGGCGGCCGGGGCGCCCTGGATGGCGGCCGACGGGTACAGGTTGTACCGGGTGATCTCGTTCAGCCCCTGCTTCTTCTCCAGCTTCATGAACGCGGAATAGGGGACCATCTCCCCGCGGTCGTTCTTGACGAACATGTTGTCCAGGTCCTCGCGGAACCGCCGGTACTGCGGGGAGGCCTGGACGTACACCTTGTAGAACTGGTTGAACAGGATGAACCCCTGCTCGTAGGTGCTCCCGATGAGGATGTTCAGGTTGTCCAGCGCCTTGCCGATCGACACGCCCTTCTGCATCGCCTTGTCGTTGTCGATGATCAGCTCGTACTGCGGGTAGTCGGCGGTGAAGAAGGTGAACAGGTTGGTCAGCTCCTTCCGCTTCTGCAGCCCGGCGAAGAACTTGTCCGTCACCTCCCCGAGCCGCTTGTAGTCGGACGTGTTCGTCTTGTCCAGGAGCCGCATGGAGAAGCCCCCGGCCGCCCCGAACCCGGGGACGGCGGGCGGCTCGAAGAACTCCAGCTTGACGTTGGTCATCTTGCGGCACTCTTCCTCCAGTGCCTCGATGACCTGCCGGGCGGTCCGCTTGCGGGCCGACCAGTCCTTCAGGTTGATGATGCAGGTGCCGGCGTTCGACCCCCGGCCCTCGGTCAGCACCTCGTACCCGGCCAGCGAGGTGACGGAGCTGACCTCGTCCAACTCCTTGGCGATGTGCTCCAGCTCCTGGGACTTGGCGTTGGTGTACTCGAGCGTCGACCCCGGGGGGGTCTGGATGACGGCGTAGATGATGCCCTGGTCCTCGCCCGGGATGAACCCGGTCGGCAGCTTGGCGTTCACCGCCACGGTGCCCGCGACGAACCCGCCGATGACGGCCAGGGTGAGGGTGCGGCGGGTGGCGATCCGCCGGACGATCCCGGCGTACCCGCCGGTCACCCACTCGACGGCCCGGTCGAACGGCTTCCGCAACACCGGCAGTAGCAGGAACAGGAACCCGACCGGCCCCCACAGCTCGTACGCCAGGTAGGTCACGCCGGCCAGCACCGCCAGCCCGCCGAGAGCGTACAGCAGGAGGACGTGGAGCTTCCGCCGCGGCTTGGCGTGGCCGTTCGTGTGCCCATTCCCGTTGGCGTGCCCGTGGGGCTTGAGGATCATCGCGCAGAGGACCGGGGTCAGGGTCAGAGCCACCAGCCCCGACAGGATGATGGAGGTGGCCATGGTGATGCCGAACTGGCGGTAGAACTGGCCGACCGGCCCGGGGATGAAGGTGACCGGCAGGAACACGGAGGTCATCACCAGGGTGATGGCGATGATCGCCCCGCTGATCTCGTGCAGCACCTCCATGGTCGCCCGGTACGGCGTCAGGTGCTTCTCGGCCATCTTGGCGTGTACCGCCTCGACTACCACGATGGCGTCGTCCACCACCACGCCGATGGCCAGCACCATCGCGAACAGGGTGATCAGGTTGATCGACAGGCCCATCAGCCGGAGGAAGAAGAACGTGCCGACCAGCGACACCGGGACGGCCAGGGTGGGGATCAGGGTGGACCGCAGGTCCCCCAGGAACATGTACACCACCAGGGACACCAGGATGAACGCCTCCAACAGGGTGTGCAGCACCTTCTCGATGGAAGCGTCCAGGAAGTGGGAGACGTCGTAGGCCAGCTCGTAGTTCATCCCGGGCGGGAACGACTCCTTCTTGATCAGCTCCAGCTCCTTCTTGATCTCCTCGATGACCTCGCCGGCGTTGGACCCGGGAGCCTGCTTGAGGATGATCGACGCCGCCGGGTGGCCGTCGATGTCCGAGTAGATGTCGAAGAACTCGGACCCGAGTTCGACGCCCCGGCGCTCCTTCTTCTTCGCCGCGGTCTTGGCCCCGTGCTCGCCGCCGGCGGACGGCTGACCCTTGCCCGCTTCGCTGATGACGGCGTGCCCCCCCTCCTCTTCCCGCGGGGGGACGCAGACGTCCCGCAGCCGCAGGATCTCGCCGTCCGGGGTGGCCCGCAGGATGATGTTCTCGTACTGTTCCGGCTTGTTGAACCGCCCGATGTAGGTCAGGACGTACTCCCTCGACTGCGACTCGATCCCCGTCGCCTGGCCGAGCCGGCCGGGCGAGCCGATCACGCTCTGCTCGGCCACGGCCTTCGCGGCGTCGTCGACCGGAATGCTGGCGCCCGCATGCGGTCGGGGTTCAGCCAGATCCGCATGGCGTAGGAGCGGTTGCCCAGGTTCCGGGGGAGGCCCATGCCCTGGATCCGCTTGAGCCGGGGCATGACGTACACGTTGGCGAAGTTGTAAAGGTCTTTCTGGTCGGCGTTCGGGTCCGTGCTGTAGATGTTCACGTACATCAGCATGCTCGGCACTACCTGGCTGACCAGGATGCCCTCCCGGACCACCAGGGGCGGGAGCCGGTTGAGCACGATGTTAACCCGGTTCTGCACGTTCACGACGTTGATGTTCGGGTCCGTCCCCGGCTCGAAGAAGATGCGGATCGTCGCCTCCCCGGCGCTGGTGGCGTCGGAGGTCATGTACCGCATGTTCTGGACGCCGTTGATCGACTGCTCGAGCGGGATCAACACCGAGTCGACCAGCACGTTGGCGCTGGCCCCCGGGTAGGCGATCGCGACCTCCACGGTCGGCGGGGTGACGGACGGGAACTGCTCGACCGGCAGGGTCTTGATCCCCAGCACCCCCAGGAACAGGAGGATGATGGAGATGACGATCGCCAGGGCCGGCCGGTGCAGGATCTTCGTGAACATGGGTCGGGACGGGTCTCGTCAGGATTTCCGGGGGGGGCTGGGGGCGGGTCGGCTATTCCGCGTGGAACTTCTGGTGCGCCAGCACCTCCTCCGGCTTCTGGAACTCGTACTCCGCCTTATCCCCGTCGCGGACTTGCCGGACCCCTTCCAGAACGATCTTGTCCTTCGCACCCAGGCCGCTCCCGACCACGAAGACGTCCTCCAGCTCGTGCTGGACGGTGATCAGCCGCTGGTGCACCACGTGGTCCTCGCCGACCACCCAGACGTACCGCTTGTCCAGAACCTCGAACGTGGCCCGCTGGGGGATGACGACGGCGTTCTTCTGCGTCCGGTGGATGAGCACGGTGCCGGTCTGGCCGTGCCGCAGGAGGCGGTCCGGGTTCGGGAAGTCGGCCCGGAACGGGATGTTCCCGGTCTCGTTGTTGAACTTGGCTTCGATCGCCCCTATCCGGCCGGGGTACTTGAACTTGCTGCCGTTGGCCAGCACCAGTTCGATCTGTTGGCTCTCGCTCTCCCGGCCCTGGCCGGAGACGTAGTCGAGGTAGCGGGCCTCGGGCTTCAGGCACGTTAGAAATAAACCCACATCACGCTGTTGTCGGACAGCGTGGTGAGCAGATCCTCTTTCTTGACCAGGCTGCCTTGCTGCTGCTGGAGCCAGTCAACGATGCCGTCGTAGGGAGCGCTTCGGACCACGGTAAAGTTGAACTCCGCCTCCGCCTGCGCCGCCCGGGCCTTGGCCTTCGCCAGCTTGGCCTCGAACAGGGACACCTCCTGGACGGAGACCACCTTCTGCTCGTACAGCCGGCGGGTGTTGTTCAGTTCCAGTTGCGCGAGCTGGACCTCGGCAAGCTCGGCGTCCAGCCGGGTCTTGTACAGGATCGGGAGGACTTGGAACAGCACGTCACCGGCCTTCACCGCCTGGCCTTCCTTGATCGTGATCTGCTCCAAGTACCCCTCCTGCAGGGCGCGGACCTCGATGTTCCTCTGGGAGCGGATCTGGCAGACGTACTGCTGGGTGAGGACGACGTCTTTCACCTGCGGGCTGGTGGCCACGATCTTGTGGTGGTCCTCGTGCGGGTGGTCTTCGTGCTTCTGGCAGGCGGGCAATACCAGAAGGCACATCGATAAGAGGACTGCCGTCGGACGTGAGAACTTCATAGATTAAATATTATATCATTTATTTGTTTAAATAGGCCGTGCCAGTGTCCCGGATGTGGCGGGCCAAGCAACCGTGGTCAGCGGCATGACGCAACGGATGTCCTGGGCAATTCGTGTGCCAACCAGGCGGATCGTCCCGTAGCGTGATTTACCGACCAATGCCGGGTGGATCCGTCGGAAATGAATCCAGGCGCTGTCTCGCTAACGACCAACGTGACTGATCGACTGCCTCAACGGAGGTCTTTCTGACCGTCTAGAAATTGGCTTTCCGTTGGGGTCGGCGCACTCGGTACGATTCGGCAGGTGTACGCTGGCACGGACGGGATGTCCGGGCGAACTCACCAGTCTGCAGTGAGATACCATCGCGCACCGCAGGAGTACGGAGCGACCGGCCCCAGCGTACGCGGTCCGGGAGACCGCGTACGCCATCCTGTACTTGGCCCGAGGGGGCACCGGCTGGCGGATGCGGCCGCACGACGTCCCGCCGTGGTTGGCGGTCAGCCACGGCCGGGGCCGACGACCGCAATCGTGTGGTATCACCCTCGACGGGGCGGAGTGAACCGCGGGGTCGGGAAGCACCCCCCAGCTCGCCGGCCGGCCGTCACTCCTTGTCGCCCTTCGGCTCCTCCAGCCGGACCAGCATCATCTGCTCGGTCCGCTCCTTGCCGTAGTGGATGAGGACCGTTGCTTCGTCTTTAGTCAAGCTGTTCAGCCCGGTCTCGAAGACGATGTCCTTCTTCTCCCCGATCGACCACGCCACCCGTTGGGTCGCCTTGTCCACAGACCCGTACACCGGGGTGGTGTTGTCGGCGACCGCATCGTAGTAATTCCCGCGGACCACCCCGGACTTGTTCACGGCCAGTTGGAAGATCCGCTGGGCGACCGTCTCGTCCGGCTGGATCAGCCCGAACACTCCGACCGGTTGCCACTCACCGGCGTCGGTGGCTGTCGCGGCCCGGCCGGCGTCGGCGAGGGCGGTGGCCTGGGCGGCGTACTCCTGCGGGGTGCCGACCGGATCGCCGTTCACGTACACCGAGTTGTCGTTGATGACGACCGAGCTGCCGTAGTCGTAAACGATCGGCTGGGCGGCGGCGCCGACGAACGCGGCCAGTGACCCCCACGCCACCGGCGCCCACAGGTTGTACCCGCCCACCCAACGCGGGGGCGACCCAGGCGGCCGTGTGGGTGCCGTACCAGGTTCGGTTGTTCAGGTAGTAGCCGCCCAGTTCGCACGGCGACGGCCGAGAGTTCCGCATGACCACGGGACTCATGTGGCCGGTGGTGTGGCCGACCACCCGGGTGCCGCCGGCCACGACCCCACCGCCCGGGCCGACCGCCACCCCGCCGCGGTAGCCGCCGACCCCGACCCCGCCCCACGGCGTCGCGACGGGCGCGCCACGCGAGCCGCCCGCAACCAGCCACCGCCGCCGCCCGGCCCGACCGCCACACCGCCCCGCTGTCCGACCGCGGCCATTGCCGCCGTAGTCCCGCCACTGTTCCCGAGCCGCCGGTGCGTAGGCGGTCCCGCCGGGACCGACGCCCGCCCGACCGCCGCTGGCCCGGGCGACGGACTCGGCGCCCGGTCCGTGACCCGGGTCGCGCCGCCGGCGGCCAGCATGAACCCCGCCGGCCGGCCCCACCCGCACACCGCCGCCGCCGACGTGTTGCACCGTCGTGCCGCCGGGGCCGACACGGGTGCTACCGTGAACCTGGCCCGCGTGAACGCCGCCGAAGGGGCCGGCCGAAACCGCGCGTGCGGCCCCGCCCCGTCGCGACGCCTCCCCGCGGGCCGACCGCGGCGCCCGCGAACCGCCGCACCGCGGCCGAACGCCAGCGCGCGCGGCCGACAGCGTCACCGCCAACCCCGCCGCCGTCATGTAGAGTGCGATCTTCACGAGTGTGTTCTCGGGTGGTGTCGGGTTCGGGGTCACTTCTTGACGCGGGTGACCTTGACCGGCGGCAGTGCGGGAAGCGGCTCGCCGTCCTCCGTCCGGTCCGTCGTCTGCCACGTGAAGGCGTCCGGCCCGAGTGGGACGATGACGTTGACGGAGCCGACCTCCGTCCCGTCCGCCGTCAGGCCGGTCGTCTCGCTGACCCACCGATTGCCGTCGCGGGCCCAGACGCCGTCGCTGGTGGTGCCCGAGCTGTCGAACGACCACGACCGCAACCCGCTGCCGGGTTTCCGCCCGAGGATTTGGGTCCCGGAGGAGACGGCCTTGCCGTCCTTCGTGATGGTGTACTTGCCGTTGATGAAGACCTTGTTCTCGTCCCAGGCGTAGCTGATCCTCAGCTCGCCCGCGTTCCCCTTCGCGGTCCAGTTGCCGACGAGCCACTCGATCTCCTCGAGCGACCCGCCTTCCGAATCAGGCTCGGTCGATTTCACCGAGGCGATCTTCCACTCGCCCCCTTCGCGGACGAGGATCGCGCTGAACTCGGTGACGTCCGGCTCCGCCTCCCCGGGTGCGGTGATCGTCAACACGCCCTCGGCGACCGCGACGGTCGGGCCGAGGAACCGGACCGACCCGTTCTCGACCTTGGCGGTCGCCTTGGGACGGGCCTGGAACGCCTCCGCGTAGGCCTTCTCGATCGCCTGCCGGCCGCGGAAGACGTCCCCGTCGGCCTCGATCATCTCGGCGTTCTCGGTCCACAGCGCGGCCACCGCCTTGGCGTCGCCGGTATGGAACGCCGCCATGAAGGCGGCGGTCGTCTTCTTCACGCCCGCCTCGGCGGCAGGGTCGGCGGCCGGGGCCGACTTCGGCTTCTCCTGGGCGACGAGGGCGTAACCCAGTCCGGCGACGAGGACCGCCGCCGCGGGCAGGGCGAGTCGCATTCGCATGGTGCTTCTCCGGGTCACTTCTGGAACGGGTAAACGACTTTCCAGTCCGCCTTCATGTCTGCCACCACCCAGCCGGCCTTCGGCGCCTCGTCGAGAGCCTTCGCCAGCTTGCCGACGTGCGAATCGCGATCGTAGGCCCACTCCCGGCCGGCGTCGGTGTGGCGGACGAGCAGCCCGAACCGCGGGCCGGCCCCGGCGGTCGTCCACCGGAGCATGTGGTAGTCGCCGTCCGAGTTGCCGAACGCCATGACCGGCCGGCGGCCGATGAACTTGTGGATGCCGACCGGCTTGCCCGGCCCGTCGTCCACGAACTCGACCCCCGGCAGCTTGACCAGGACCGGCTTGCCGTCCCGCAGCTCGAACCGCGTCTTGCCGGTGCTGCCGACGATCTGCTCCGGCGGGATGCCGTAGACGGCCGGCGCCCACGCCCGCATGAAGTCGACCCCGCCGCCGGAGACGATGTACGTCTTGAACCCGCTCGCCCGCAGGTAGCCGAGCACTTCGAGCATCGGCTGGTACACCAGGTCGGTGTACGGCCGGTCGAACCGCGGGTGCCGGGCGGTCTTCACCCAGTCGCGGACGACGGCGTCGAACTCGTCGGTGGTCATCCCGGCGTGGGTGGCGGCCAACAGCGCGGTGATGCCCGGCTCGCCGCCGGCCAGGACCGTCTTGAGGTCGCCGTCCAACACGGCCTTGAACGGCTGCTGCTCCTGCCATTCCGGGTGCTTGTCGGCGAGCGCCCTGACCCGGTCGAGGGCGAACGCGAGCTGGAAGTAGACCGGCTGCTCGGACCAGAGGGTCCCGTCGTTGTCGAACACGGCGACCCGGTCGGCCGGGGCGACGAAGTCCGGCGAGCCGGCCGTCGTGACCCGCGCGACGAAATCGGTGATCGCCCTCTTGGCCGCGCCGTCGTTCCAGGAGGGGAGCGGATCACCCGCCGAGGCCGGCGACGCGGCGGCGAGGAGAGCGAGCGCGATGGCCCGGCCCCCGGTCGTGAAGCGCATGGCGACCTCCGAAGTGAACCGGGCGAGAGACCGGGGCACCGCGCGACCGATCGCGCGGTGCCCCGGTGGGATGGGCGGCTACTTTTTGGGGTTGGGCGCCTTCGACGGGTCGAGGAGGAGCGGGAGTGCCCGCTCCAGCTTCTGCTTCGCTTTGATGTCCCGCAGCGTCTCCTCCATCATGTTGGCCGGGTTGAAGCTCGGCGGGACGGACCGCGGCGGGAACTCCTTGAACGTCGGCACGAACTTCTGGACCTCACCCATCGCCACGTACATTTGGGGAACGTGGTTCATGACCCAATCCCAGTAGGTGTTCGAGGTGATGTCCGCCCGTTCGAAGGGATCCTGCATGAGGTTGTAGAACTTCGTCATCCGTAGCACGGTGAAGGGTTCAGCCCAGAGTGCCAGCAACCCCTGCATGCGCTGCTCCGCGAAGTTCATCTTCCAGTCGCCGACTCGTAAGCCCACGAGCAGGCCGTCGTCGTCCGAGTAGAAAAACGTGTTCCGCGCGCTCTTCACCCCGTTGTTCTTCGTCGCGCTGCCTTCGACTGTGGTAAGGAACTTCGACTGGTCGTGCCCGTCCAGGTGAACTTTGTACGTCCGGCCGTTCGCTTCGTACCCCTTCTTACACTTGCCGACGATGTCCGGCTCGCCGGCGATCGCGCACAGCGTCGGAACCCAGTCGTTGTGGCTCATCAGCTCGTTGGTCACGGCGCCCGGTTTGACGTGGCCCGGCCAGCGGACCAGGCACGGCACCCGGAACGCCCCCTCCCAGTTGGTGTTCTTCTCGCTGCGGAACCACGTCATCGCCCCGTCCGGCCAGGTGTTCATGTGCGGGCCGTTGTCGGTGGTGTAGACGACGATCGTGTCGTCCGCGATCCCCAGGTCGTCCAGCGCCTTGAGCAGCGAGCCGATCGTCTCGTCGTGCTCGATCATTCCGTCGATGTACTCGCTGTCGCCGTGCTTGTACTTGCCCCGGTGCTCGGCCCGGACGTGCGTCCGCAGGTGCATGCGGGTGCTGTTGAACCAGCAGAAGAACGGCTTGCCGGCCTCCTTCTGCCGCTTCATGTAGTCGATGGCGGCGGCCGAGGTCTCGTCGTCGATCGTCTCCATCCGCTTCTTGGTCAGGGCGCCGGTGTCCTCGATGGTCTGCTTGCCGACCTTGCCGAACCGCGGGTCGACGGTCGGGTCGTCCTTGTCGGTCGCCTTACACTTGAGCACACCACGCGGACCCCACACCGCCTTGAACGCCGGGTCTTTCGGGTAGTCCGGCAGCTCCGGCTCCTCCTCGGCGTTCAGGTGGTACAGGTTGCCGAAGAACTCGTCGAACCCGTTGACCGTCGGCAGCGACTCGTTGCGGTCCCCGACGTGGTTCTTGCCGAACTGGCCGGTGGCGTACCCGAGGCTCTTGAGCAGCCCGCCGACGGACGGGTCGAGCTGGCTCATCCCCATCGGGGCGCCGGGGAAGCCGACCTTGGACAGCCCGGTCCGGATGATGTGCTGGCCGGTCAGGAACGCCGACCGGCCGGCGGTGCAGGACTGCTCCCCGTAGTAGTGGAGGAAGCGAAGCCCTTCCCTGGCGATCCGGTCGATGTGGGGCGTCTCGTAACCCATCAGGCCGCTGCTGTAGCAGCTCAGGTTCGTGGTCCCGATGTCGTCGCCGAAGATGACCAGGATGTTCGGCTTCTTCCCGTTCGCCTGAGCGGCCGTGGCGACCCGCTCGGTACGACCGGTGAGCGCGCTCACCGGCAGCAGCCCGGGACGGTCGGCCCCGGAGCAGCACTCCGGCGGGGCAGCGACCGGTACGCGAGCCTCTGGGGCTGGGAGGTGGTGGCCGGCCCGGCCTTCCGCCCGCACAGCCGATTCCAGGCGTCCGGACCCGGCGGCCCAACCGAGGACCGTCCCGGCGGCCACCAAGACCACAGGCGTTAGCATCCCGCTCCGTGACATTAGGCGCTCCTCATGGGCGACAGGTCCACCTTCCGCGACCGACAGCCGCAAAGACTTGAGACGACAGGAAGTCAGCTTGACATTATTCCGCTGGAACGCAACCGATTTTTCGGGAGTGTCTGCATTCGGCAGTCGCGACGCAAGTGACCCTCGGGGCCGGCCGACCAAGCGATTGGACGCTGACCAACGAGGTGTCCGAGCCAGCAGCTACTCAGCTCAGGCTTACAAGGACACTGGTCCCGTCACAGGCTCCGGCATCCCTACCGTACCTTCTGCAGACGGCCGGGGATCGGTCTGTGGATGCGCCAGAAAATCGCCGGGCCCCTGCCCCGACGTTGCTCGCCCGAGACATGCACGTGCGGTTGCGGGAACCGACCGAGGCGGCAAGAATTCGACCTCCGCACAGACCGGACAGCCTGACGGGGCCAGCGGAACGCCCCTTCGCCTCAGAGGACCGCATTAATCGGCACCCAAGTCGTGACTTGGCGTCGCCGGCGGAGATTTTGTCGCAACCCCTTGAAACGACAAGGGCCGGCGCCTCTCGGCACCGGCCCGCATCGCACCGAGTGGGCAGTCCCGGGGTTGAACCGGGGACCTAGCGATTTTCAGTCGCTCGCTCTACCAACTGAGCTAACTGCCCAAGTCGCTCCGCTTTTATAAGGGCCGGAGCACACCCCGTCAATCGACGGACACCGTACTTTCTCGCAGGTTCACCGGCCGGCCGCGGTGGCGAGGGAGAGCGACACCCGGGCCGCGTCGTCGGCCAGCTTCCGCACGTCCTGGGTGATCCGCATCGAGCAGAACTTCGGCCCGCACATGCTGCAGAACTTGGCGCTCTTGAACACCTCCTGCGGGAGCGTCTCGTCGTGCATCCGCCGGGCCGTCTCCGGGTCCAGGCTCAGGTCGAACTGCCGCTCCCAGTCGAACTCGAACCGGGCCTTGGACAGCTCGTCGTCCCGCGTCCGGACGCCCTTGCGGCCGCGGGCGATGTCTCCGGCGTGGGCGGCGATCTTGTACGCGATCACCCCCTGCCGCACGTCGTCCTTGTTCGGCAGCCCCAGGTGCTCCTTCGGAGTGACGTAGCACAGCATGCTTGCCCCCGCCTCGGCGGCCAGCGCCGCTCCGATCGCACTGGTGATGTGGTCGTACCCCGGAGCCACGTCCGTCACAAGCGGGCCGAGCACGTAGAACGGTGCCTCGTGGCACAGCTCCCGCTCCTTCTCCACGTTCATCTTGACCAGGTGCATCGGGATGTGCCCCGGCCCCTCGATCATCACCTGGCAGCCGTGCTCCCACGCCTTCAGGGTCAACTCGCCGAGCGTCTTCAGCTCGCCGAACTGGGCGGCGTCGTTGGCGTCCGCCAGGCTGCCGGGCCGCAGCCCGTCGCCGAGGCTGAACGTCACATCGTAGGCCCGCATGATCTCGCACAGCTCGTCGAAGTGCGTGTACCACGGGTTCTGCTGGTGGTGGGCGACCATCCACGCGGCCATCAGCGACCCGCCCCGGGACACGATCCCGGTCACCCGGTCCCGGGTCAGCGGGACGTGCTCCAGCAGCACCCCGGCGTGGATGGTCATGTAATCCACGCCCTGCTTCGCCTGGTGCTCGACCATGTCGAGCAGCATCCGCGGGGTGATGTCCCGGGCGTCCTTCACCTGCTGGATCACCTGGTAGATCGGCACCGTCCCGATCGGCACCGGGGACGCCTCGACGATCGCCCTACGGATGCCGTCGATGTTCCCGCCGGTGGACAGGTCCATGACCGTGTCCGCCCCCAGGTGGACGGCCGTGTGCAGCTTGTCCAGCTCGTCCTCGGCCTTGCCGGTGACGGCGCTGTTGCCGATGTTCGCGTTGATCTTGCACCTGGCGGCCACCCCGATGGCCATCGGCTCCAGCCGGCCTTTCAGGTGCTCGACATTGGCCGGAATGACCATCCGGCCCCGGGCCACCTCGCCGCGGACCAGCTCCGGGTCGAGGTCTTCCCGGTTGGCGACGAACCGCATCTCGGGGGTGACGGTGCCCTTGCGGGCGGCTTCGAGCTGGGTCATGTTTCAATCCGCTCCGGACGGGTCCGGAGAACCGAACTGCGGCGGTCGCCTCCCTACGCCGGCGTAACCCGGTTCAGGTTCGGAGGGTGTGCTCTCAGCCCGCCGGCCCACGGCAGGCACCCCTGGCGACGCGGTTCGTTTTACCCGGCGTGACGGGAATTGGCAAAGTGCTGCGGGCCGCGACACGATTGCCGCGGCCCGCCTAGGGCGATTAGAACCGCACGCCGCAGTTGAACAACAACTGTACGTCTTGCAGGTCGCCCTGCTGCGGCGGCACCACGTTCCCCCAGTCGTACCCGTACTGCACCCTGGCACCGACGAACCCGATCCAGCCGCCGAGCGGCACCTCGGTGTTCCACGTCAGGCCGAGGAAGACGCCGTTGAAGTTGGCCGTCCGGCGGAAGTACTGGGCCGGGTTGTTGACCGGGACGAGATCGACGTGGCTGGTCCCCCACCGGCCGCCGACGTCCCACCCGAGCCGGGTGTTCCACCCGCTCTCGCACCCCACGTTCCCCGGTCCGTTCAGCCAGTAGTCCCGGCCGACCGCGTAGTTGAACGAGGTGCGGTGGAAGGCCCGGACGTTGAACGGGTTGATCTGCTCCGGGGTGTCCACCACCCCGGTCTGGGCGTTCGGAGATGGGGTGGTGCCGACCCCGATCACCCGGTCCGTCCCCGCCCCGCGGGTGTAGGTGTAACTCAGCCCGAGGTCGATCACCCAGGCGGTGTCCCCGGCCGTGTTGAAGAACAGCGACCGGCCGCCGCCGCCGACCGTCACCCCGTTCTTCAACGCCCCGCTGAACTCCGGCCCGCCGCCGACGACCAGGTTCACCCCGGTCCGCATGTAGACCTCATAAGCCACCGGCCCGTTCGCCCCGACCGGCCCGCAGCAACTGGCCCCGGCCGGCGTGCCGCCGCACCACAGCGGGCCGACCGTGCCCGGCGGGGGGGGCGACCCGACGCCGGTCGGCTGAGCGACTACGGTCTGCCCAGGCGGGGCGGTCAGGGTGGCCAGCGGCCCCGGCGCACTCGCCGGGCCGCCGAGGTACGGGGCGGCGGTCCCCGGCGGGGTCAGCCCGCCCGGCGGCTGTCCAGGCCCGTCCGCCCGCGGCGCGGGGGCAGGCTCGGGCTGGCCGAACGCCCCGGCCCCGACCGCCCCGGCCGCCAACACCCCGAGCAGGAATCGCGTACCCGCCATGTGCCCCTCGCCGTCGGCCCGCGGAGAAACCGGCCCGGACGGGTCGCGCCCGACCGCTCCTCCTCCGGGTCTAGTTTCGGACGGACCCGGCACCGGACTTGACGGTTCTTCCGCTCGTACCATCGAAGCGGGTCCGTCCGGCTGGGCAATCTGCGTCGTCCCGGAAAGGGACACTGGGTGTGGTATGCCCCGATGCCTCACCAATTTACCGATCCGTGACCCGTGTGGGCTGTACGCCCGTGCCAGCGGGGGTTGCCCCTTGTCGTTCGCCGCCCGGCGGGGCACAATGCCGTCAGCTAAGCATCCACGGACGGCCCTCATGCACATCTACCCCGCCATCGACATCCGGGACGGCCGGTGCGTCCGGCTGGTCCAGGGGGATTACGGGCGGGAAACGGTCTTCGGCGAGAACCCGGCCGAGGTCGCCCGCCGCTGGGTCGCAGAAGGGGCCGACCGCATCCACCTGGTCGATCTGGACGGGGCGAAGGCCGGCAAGCCGGTCAACAGCGACGTGGTCAAGCGGATCGTGGACGCGGTCCCGGTGCCGTGCCAGTTGGGCGGCGGCATCCGCACCGACGCGGACCTGGCGACCGTGTTCGGCTGGGGTGTCCGCTGGGCCGTCCTCGGCACCAAAGCTCTGCAAGACCCGACCTGGTTACGGTCCGCCGCGAACGCTCACCCCGGCCGGCTGGTCCTCGGGCTGGACGCTCGGGATGGGTACGTCGCCACCGACGGCTGGCTGGCCACGTCCATGGTGAAGGCGACCGACCTGGCGAAGCAGGTCGAGGACGCCCCGCTGTTCGCCCTGGTGTACACCGACATCGCCCGGGACGGGATGCTGTCCGGGCCGAACTTCGACGCCCTCGCGGAAGTCCGCGCGGCGACCCGGCTGCCGGTCGTCGCCAGCGGCGGGGTGTCCACCTTGGAGCAGGTTCGCCGGCTTGCGGAGGCCGGCACGTTCGGCTGCATCGTCGGCCGGGCGATTTACGAAGGGCAGGTCTCCCTGCCCGACCTTTTGGCCTTGGTTCGGGGCGGCAATCCCGGTCCACAGGCGGCGACTCCCACGACGCGCACGACCTGACCGCCTCTCCGGCGGTTGTGCCGCGAGCGCCTTCGAGCCACCACCTCCCGCCGGCTCCGCCCCGGGGCGCCCCGCCCCGCCGGGCCGCACTTTCTGAAGGGAGGTTCCCATGGGACGCCACGCCGTCGCTGACGTCCGCGACATCGCACTCGTCGGGCATCGGGCCGCGGGCAAAACCAGCCTGGCCGATGCCCTCCTGTACGAGGCCCACGCCGTCGACCGACTGGGCAAGGTGGACGACGGCACGTCCGTCGCCGACACCGACGAGGACGAGCACCGCCACCACTTCAGCATCGACACCCACGTCCTGCACGCCGAGCACGCCGGCAAGCACCTGCACATCCTGGACACCCCCGGCACCCCCGACTTCATCGGGGCGGCCCTGGAGGGGCTGAGCGCCGTCGAGACGGCGGTGGTCGTGGTGTCCGCCGTCAACGGGATCGAGACGAACACCCGCAAGATGTTCAAGGAGGCCACCGACCGCGGCCTGAGCCGGGCCGTCGTCATCAACAAGCTGGACGCCGACAAGGTGGACTTCCCCGGCCTGGTGGCCGCCGTCCAGGAGGCGTTCGGCCGGCAGTGCGTCCCGTTCAACGTGCCGACCGGCACCGGGGACCGGTTCACCGGGGTCATCTGCGCGATGGAGCCGGTGGCCGACGTGCCCAAGACCTGCCCGCTCGACCCGAACGCCGTCCGGTCCCAACTGATCGACGCGGTGGTCGAGGCGGACGAATCGCTGACCGAGAAGTTCCTGCTTGAAGGGGCCGTCACCGCGGACGAACTCGAAGCGGCCGTCCCGAAGGCGCTGGCCGCCGGCACCCTCATCCCGATCTTCTGCACCTCGGCCACCAAGGACGTGGGGGTGAAGGAGCTGCTCGACGCGCTCAGCCGGTACGGCCTGTCCCCGAGCTACGCCAAGCGGCGACTCGAAGGCATGACAGTCGGGAACAACGGCCAGGCCAAGCCGGTCGAACCGACCGAGGCGAGCGAGTTTCTGGGCCAGGTGTTCAAGGTGGTGAACGACCGGTACGTCGGGCACCTGAGCTTCATTCGCGTGCTGGCCGGCAAGCTCACCCCGAACCACCAGATCTACGACGTGAACACCGGCCGGGCGGTCAAGGTCGGGCAACTGCTGCTCGTCCAGGGCAAGACCCACGTGCCGGTGCCGGAGGCGGTGCCGGGGGACATCGTGGCCGTCGCCAAGGTGGACGGGCTGCACGTCGGAGACACGGTCGCCTACCGGTCGGACGTCACCCTGCTGCCGGCGTTCAAGTTCCCGTCCCCGATGTTCGGGCTGGCCATCGAGCCGAAGAACCGCGGGGACGAGCAGAAGATTTCCGCCGGGCTGCACAAGATCGCCGAGGAAGACCCGACGATCAAGATCCAGCACGACCCGCAGACGCACGAGATGGTCATCTCCGGGGTCAGCCAACTGCACCTGGAGGTGGTGCAGGAGCGGCTCAAACACCGGTTCGACGTGGACGTGGTGACGAAGGAGCCGAAAGTCCCGTACCACGAGACGATCACCGCCAAAGGCGAGGCGGACTACCGACACAAGAAGCAGACCGGCGGCCGGGGCCAGTTCGCCGAGGTGCATTTGCGGGTGTACCCGATCAGCCGGGAGATCACCACCAAAGAGCAACTGGAGGAGCAGTTCGCCAACAAGTCGAACTTCGAGAAGCTGCGGTCGGTCCACTACGACCCGGCCCAGAACTTCGCCTTCCTGGACCACATCGTCGGCGGGTCGATCCCGAACAACTTCCTGCCGGCCATCGAGAAGGGGTGCAAGGAGGTGATGGAGCGGGGCGCCCTGGCCGGGTACCGGATGCAGGACATCGCCGTCGAGGTCCACTTCGGCAAGTACCACGACGTGGACTCGTCCGAAGCAGCGTTCAAGACGGCCGGCCGGCAGGCGTTCAAGCGGGCGCTGTTGGCCGCCCGCCCGGCCCTGCTCGAACCGATCGTCAAGATGGAGGTGACGGTCCCGTCCAAGTACACCGGGGCCATCCTCGGCGACCTGCCGACCAAGCGGGCGCACGTGGACGACCAGAACTCGCTGCCCGGCGACCTGACGGTCATCTCGGCGAGGGCGCCGCTGTCCGAGGTGACGCGGTACGCTGCCCAGCTCGGCGGGCTGACCCAGGGACAGGGGTCGTACTCGATGGAGCTGAGCCATTACGAGCAGGTGCCGGCCAACGTCCAGCAGCAGGTGGTGGCAAAAGCCGCCCACAAGGACGAGGAGGAGGAATAGTCCGGCCCGAAAGCCCACGGACGATCATCCGTGGGCTTTCGCCCGCCAACGTCTCGGTTGCACCGCACGTCCGCATCTGTAAAGCTAGACGCATCGACCACATCCCCGCACGGGCCGGCCGCATGAACGCGCTGAAGAGCTTCTTCGTCGACGAGTGGTACTTCGCCCTGCCCATGACCCTCATGTCCCTGATCGGGCTGGCCCTGGTCGCCTGGCGGATGCTGCTCAACCAGTCGGCCAAGACGGACATGGAAGGGTTCATGCCGGACCTGCAGGAGACGCTCAAGCGGAAGGGGCTGAAGGGGGCCGTCGCCCTGTGCCGGGAGGAGAAGGGGGTCATCCCGCAACTGCTGTACGTCGCCGGGCTGGAGGCGGCGGAACAGGGGGCGGCCGCCATGCGGCGGAGCATGGCCAGCGCGATCGAGCTGGAGATCGCCCCCCGGCTCAACTTCCTGCTCGCCCCGATCCTGGCCATCGCCAAGATCGCGACGATGGTCGGCCTGCTCGGCACCGTCATCTCGATGATCAACACGTTCAGCGCCATCTCCCAGGCGGGGAACGACCCGAAGGGCGTCACCTCCCACGCCGGGTCGATCGGGCTGGCCCTGTTCGCCACCGCCATGGGGCTGATGACCGCCATCCCGCTGGTGTTCTGCCACGTGATGTTCAAGGACTGGATCGCCCGGTACGAGCTGCGGCTGAAGGCGGCCGCGCAGAAGCTGATCGTGCTGGTGCAGAACATCAAGCCGACGGCCACCGGGTCGGCCGCCCCACCGGCCGCGGCCCCGGTCGCCCAAGCCGCGTACCGGAGCTAACCGGACATGGCCGCACACCCGTCCGCCTTCGACGTCTGGTTCGTCGCCGCCGACACCGTTTACAAGGGCGTCCCCTACTCGGCCGTCACGAGCTGGGCCGAGCAGGGCCGGATCGCCCCGACCGACCGGCTCCGGCCGGCCGGCTCGACCGTCGCCTGGACCAAGGCCGGGGACCACCCGCTGGTTGCCGACTTCCTGTTCCAGGGCGGGGTCGCCGCCACCGGCACCGCGGCCGACAGCTACGCCTCGCTGGAGCCGGTCGAGATGGACGTCGTCGCCCGCAAGCTGGCGGACGACGAGGACGACGACGTGGACATGATCCCGCTGATCGACATCAGCCTGGTGCTGCTCATCTTCTTCATGATGACCACCGCCGTCGCCGCCCTGTCCCCGGTGGACGTGCCGGACATGAAGAACGCGGCCGAGCTGAGCAAGGACAAGGACGCGTTCACGGTGGTCATCGACAAGCGGCCGGACGGGTCGGTGCTGTACGCCCTGCGGGTCGGGGACACGCCGGTCGCCCCGGACGACAACAGCCTGCCCACCCCGGAGGCGCTGATCGCCCGCATCGGGGTCCGGCTCCGCGAGGTGCAACGGCCGCCGGAGGTGCGGATCGCCTGCCACAAGGACCTGCCCCGGGAGCGGGTGCGGGAGGTGGCCAAGGAGCTGAACCGCCTGAAGGAGAAGGACCAGATCGCGTACTTCGGGGCCGAGGTCAACGAGAAGAAGTAGGGCGGGTCGAGGAGGCTTTGCGACGAGGCCTGCCGGGACCGGCAAGTACCCGTTGCCACGCCCGGCAGGCCTCGCAAAGCCTCGACCCGCCCTACAAGATCGGCCAATCATGAACAGCGAGGGATATCCGTGTGGCGTGTCCGTCACGAAGGGTCGCCAGAGGTGATCGAGGTGCCCTCCCCCCAGCGGGTGCTGGAGGGGCTGCGGGACGGCGACTGGGAGCCGACCGACGAGGTCCGCGGGCCGGCCGACCGCGGCTGGACGGCGCTGGAAGAACACCCCCTGTTCGCCGAAGCGTGCGCCGACCTGGAGCCGCCGCCGGCCGCCCACCCGGACGAGACCCGGCTGGACATGAACCCGCTGATTGACGTCGCCCTGGTGCTGCTCATCTTCTTCATCCTGACCGCCACCTACAGCACCCTCCGCCGGTCGATCGAGCTGCCGCCGGAGCCGTCCGAGGACAAGGGGAAGGCGACCGCGACGGTCAAGCTGGAGGACATCAAGAACACCAGCTTCAAGGTGAAGCTGTGGATGGAGGACGGCAAGCCGGTCGGCCGGATCGACGACAAGCCGATGGACGTGAACAACCTGGAGCAGGAGGTCGCCAACTACGTGAAGGCGACCGGCCGCCGGCAGATGTTCGCGGACGTCGCCGGGGACGTACCGTGGGGGGTCGAGGCCAAGCTGTACGACGCGGCCAAGGGGGCCGAAGTGCGAGAGATCTTCTGGCCCCGCGGCCGCTGACCGCCGGTCAGCGCTTCAGCTTCTGCTCGACCACGGCGAACTCGTACCGGCCGCCGCGGACCGTCACCTCGAACACCGTCTCGGCGATGTCCTTCGAGTCCTTGTTCTTGTACCCCCGCTCCTTGCGGGACAGCTCCGTCTCCACCTCGGCCGGGAAGAACGCCCAGAAGCAGCTCGGCACGTAGCTCAGCCGCAGCGCCTGCCCGACCTGGATTGCCGAATTCCGCTTGAAGTCGCAGAACTGGATCTGCCCGGCCAGCTTGCCCCACTCGCCGTCGGTGACGATCCGCTCCGCCTTCGGGTTGCTCAGCTCCTCCGGCGTGAAGATGTACATCTGCTTCTGGTCGGTCTGGAGCGGCACCAGCACCGTCGCCCCGAGCGCCCGGAGCTGGTCCAGGTAGTCCCGGCCGCTGGTGGTGCGGAACCGCAGCACCCACCGCAGCGACCTCGCCCGGGTGCTGTCGCTGCCGTGCCCGCCGGGGCCGGCCCCCTCCTGCCCGCTGTCCCCCTTCCCGGTGCCGGCCCCCGAGCCGGGGTTGCCGCTGTTCGGGCCGATCAGCTTATCCCGGACCGCCTTGTCTAGCGAGGCGTAGGCCGCCACCTTGTCGTCCGACACCGCCGACACGGCGGACGGGTCGATGTCGATCTGGTCCTGCAGTTCCTTCTTCACGTCCGGTAGGTCGGACAACCGGGGCAGTTGCTCACGGTCTTGCGGAGTCGGAGCAGTGGCGTTGGCGACCGCGTTCTCCCGGCCGGACCCCGACATCCCCTCGCCGCTGGCGTCGTCCCCGCCGTCCCCGAGGATGCGGATCGGCACCGGCTTGCTGTCCGTCCCGGACAGGGCGTACAGCAGCACCAGCACCAGCCCGCCAAGGATCAGGGCGTGCAGCAGCACCGAGATGACCGCCGACGTCGGCATCTCCAGCCGGTGGTTGTACTTCTGCCAGAAGGTGTCGTCGGTCGGCTCCGTCGGCTCGGCCGGGTCGATGTCGAGAACGTCGGCGTCGTCGGGGCGGGTGTCGGCGGACATGAGAGCCTCCGCGGGGACGTGCTTTCAACTCCCAACGTACCCGCGGCGGATCGGTTTGCAACACGGAACGAAGAAAGCCCCGGGACGAACGTCCCGGGGCTTGCGGGCCGGCAGAACCAGCGTCTGGTTTCTTACTTGCTGGTGGGGCAGGCATTTCTGCCTGCCCGGTCTGAAGTCGGGCAGGCAGAAATGCCTGCCCCCTAATCCCAAACAAGTCCCCCAGAACCCGGAGCGGTTACTTCTTCACTTCGTACTCGGCGTCGATCACGTCGTCGCCGCCCTTCTTTTGCTCGCCGCTCGGGGTCGCCCCCGGCTGCGGGCCGCCGGCGGCGCCCGGCTGGCTATACAGGTGCTGGGCCATCGCCTGGGACACCTGGTCCAGCTCGCTGACCGCCGTCTTGATGGCGTGCAGGTCGGTCCCCTTGGTCGCCTCGCGGACCTTCTCCATCGCCTTCTCGACCGGCGCCCGGTCGGCCGCCGACACCTTGTCCCCGCTCTCCTTGAGCAGCTTCTCCAGGCTGAACAGCCGGTTCTCGGCGTCCACCTTGGCGTCGGCGAACTCCCGCTTCTTCTTGTCCTCGTCGGCGTGGGACTCGGCGTCCCGCTTCATCTTCTCCACTTCCGCCGGGCTGAGGCCGCTCGACTGCTCGATGCGGATCGACTGCTGCTTGCCGGTCCCCTTGTCCAAAGCGGACACGTTCAGGATGCCGTTCGCGTCCAGGTCGAAGGTGACTTCGATCTGTGGCACCCCCCGGGGGGCCGGCGGCAGGCCGTCCAGGTGGAACTGGCCGATCTTCTTGTTGTCCTGGGCCATCGGCCGCTCGCCCTGGAACACCTGTACCTCGACCGACGGCTGGCTGTCGCTGGCGGTGGTGAACACCTGCGACTTCTTGGTCGGGATGGTGGTGTTCTTCGGGATCAGCACCGTCATCACCCCGCCCAGGGTCTCCAGCCCCAGGCTCAGCGGGGTCACGTCCAGCAGCAGCAGGTCGGACTTCGACCCGAGCAGCAGTTGCGCCCCCTGGATGGCCGCCCCGACGGCGACGACCTCGTCCGGGTTGACGCCCTTGTGCCCCTCCTTGCCAAAGATCTCCTTCACCAACTGCTGGACCCGCGGCATCCGCGTCATCCCGCCGACCATGACCACTTCGTCGATCTGGTTCGGCTTCAGCCCGGCGTCGTTCAGCGCGGTCAGCACCGGCTTCTTGCACCGCTCGATCAGGTGGTCCACCATCCGCTCGAACTCGGCCCGGGTGATGGTCCGCATCAGGTGTTGCGGCACCCCGTCGATGGCGGTGATGAACGGCAGGTTCACGTCCGTCGAGGACTGCTGGCTCAGGTCCTTCTTGGCCCGCTCGGCGGCTTCCTTCAGCCGCTGCATGGCCATCGGGTCTTTGCGGAGGTCAACCCCCTGCTCCTTCTTGAACCCGTCGGCGATGTGGTCGATCAGCACCTGGTCGAAGTCGTCGCCGCCGAGGTGGGTGTCCCCGTTGGTGGACTTCACCTGGAACACGCCGTCCTCGCCGACCTCCAGCACGCTGATGTCGAACGTCCCGCCGCCGAGGTCGAAGACGGCGATCTTCTGGTCCTTCTTCTTGTCCATCGCGTAGGCGAGGGACGCGGCGGTCGGCTCGTTGATGATCCGCATCCGCTGCTTGGTCTTCTTGCCGGACTTCGGGTCTTCGATCTCCCATTCCGTGTCGAACCCGGCGACGGCGGCGGCGTCGATGGTCGCCTGCCGCTGGCTGTCGTTGAAGTACGCCGGGACGGTGATGACCGCCTTGCGGACGGTGTGCCCCAGGTACGCTTCGGCCGCCTCCTTGAGCTTGCGGAGGATCATCGCCGAAATTTCCGGCGGGGTGAACTGTTTGCCGTCGATGTCCACCTTCACCAAATCGTTCGGCCCGCCGACGATCTTGTACGGGACGAGCTTCTCCTCGCTCTCCACCTCGTTGTGCCGGCGGCCCATGAACCGCTTGATCGAGTAGATCGTCTTGGTCGGGTTGGTGATGGCCTGCCGCTTGGCCGGGTCGCCGACCAGCCGGTTGCCGTCCTTGGCGAACGCCACCACGCTCGGGGTGATGCGGTTCCCCTCCTGGTTGGCGATCACCTTCGCCTCACCGCCTTCCATGACCGCCACGACCGAGTTGGTAGTGCCCAGGTCGATACCAATGATTTTCTCTTCAGCCATGTCATGCTCCAGGGTCTGGGGTGTCAATCGACCGTGTTCGGCCGGTCAGGTATGCGGATCGTACCGGTCGTGTGGGTGTAACTGGCGGCAAGTCAAGATATTGCAACCTTCGTGCCGGCAACCGCATGCGGCATCAGTCGCGGCGTAATCGCAACCCAGTTTACGGGTTAAGATCATTCGCTGCCCGCTGGCGTGATGCCACCCTCTGCCGTTCTGGCAGCACACGACTCGCTCCACCGGTCAGAGGGTCGAAGTCACTGTTACGATTCGTGTTCCGATCGGAAAACAGGAAGCCGTCTTCCGGACTCGGGCCCAGCCCCACGGGCCGCTACAACCGGCCCGATCGGCCGGGTTCCCGGGGCAGGAACGTGACCGGTTCGTTGACGCTACTCTCCCACACGGATACGATTTACGCCAATTCGTCCACCCTCCACACCCTGTTCACGCTAATCCAATGACGCGCAAGACCGACGCCGGGACGGACGCCCCCACCGAACGGCCGTCCGCCAACCTGAAAGCGTTGCGCGTCCAGATCGACAAGCTCGACACCCAGATCGTCGAGATGCTCAACAAGCGGGCCGCCGTCGCCGCCCAGGTCGGGAAGGTGAAAGCGGACAGCGGCGGCGAGGTGTTCAACGCGGCCCGGGAGGAAGAAGTCCTCCAGAACATTCTGCACGTCAGTAAGGGGCCGCTCGGCGAGGTGTCGCTGAAAGCCATTTTCCGCGAGCTGATCTCCGGCTGCCGGGCGCTCCAGCGGGTGCAGCGGGTGGCGTTCCTCGGGCCGGAGTACAGCTACAGCCACCTGGCGGCCCTCGACCGGTTCGGCGGGGCGGTCGAGTACGTGCGGGTGGGGTCGATCCCGGCGGTGTTCGAGGAGGTCAGCCGCAAGCACGTCGACTTCGGCCTGGTGCCGCTGGAGAACTCCACCGACGGGCGGATCGCGGACACCCTGGACTGCTTCCTCCAGATGCCGCAAGTCAAGATCTGCTCGGAGATTCGGCTGCGGGTCCACCACAACCTGCTGTCCAACGCCGAGCAGGTGGACGTGCGCCGGGTTTACAGCAAGGCCCAGGCACTCAGCCAGTGCCGACACTGGCTCGGCAAGAACCTGCCCCACGCCACCTTGCACGAGGTCTCCAGCACGGCCGACGCCGCCCGGCTGGTGCAGACCGACCCGCACGCGGCCGCCGTGGCCAGCCGTGAAGCCGCCGTCCGGTTTGGGCTGCGGGTGCTGTTCAGCAACATCGAGGATCACACGGAGAACGAGACCCGGTTCGCGGTCATCGCCCTGGCCGACTCGGCCCGGACCGGGAACGACAAGACGGCCGTCATGTTCGAGGTGCCGCACTCCCCTGGGTCGCTGGCCGACGTGCTGCAGGTCTTCAAATCGAACAAGATCAACCTGACGTGGATCGAGTCGTTCCCCACGAAGGCGGTGAAGGGCGAGTACGTGTTCTTCACCGATTTCGACGGCCACCGGGACGACCCGAAGGTGAAGAAGGCGCTCAAATCGCTCGAAGAGACGTGCGAGGCGGTTTCCGTCCTCGGCTCGTTCCCGGCGGCCAAGCCGACGGAATAACGCTCGGCCAGACCGCCAGACTCCCCACCGGCCACTGCCCGGTGTCCGGTGCTTCTGTAATATGCACTTTGGCTGCTCGCCGTCGGTGATCCGGTTCGGCACTGACCCCTGACTCCTGACTGCTGATCCCTGAAATGATCCTCGTCATCCGGCCGGACGCCAGCCTCGAACAGATCGAACACGTCATCGAGCGGGTGCGGGAGATGGGGTTCACCCCGCACGTCAGCCGGGGGGAGAGCCGGACCATCGTCGGCGTCATCGGCGACGAAACCAAGCCTCAGTCGGAGAACCTCTCGGCCATCCCCGGGGTCGAGCAAGTCCTGTCGATCATGAAGCCGTTCAAGCTGGCTTCCCGTGAGTTCAGCAAACAGGACTCGGCGGTGTACGTCGGCAAGGTGAAGGTCGGCTGCGGCAGCCTGGCCATGATCGCCGGCCCGTGTGCGGTCGAGAGTTTCGAGGTGATGGACACCATCGCCCGGTACGTGAAGGCCGGCGGAGCGAACATCCTGCGGGGCGGGGCGTTCAAGCCGCGGACCAGCCCCTACGCCTTCCAAGGCATGGGCGAGGACGGGCTGAAGATTCTCAAGGACGTGGGCCAGAAGTACGACATGCCGGTCGTCACCGAGGTAATGGATCCGCGACAAGTCGACCTGGTCGTGCGCTACGCCGACATGCTCCAGATCGGCGCCCGCAACATGCAGAACTTCGACCTGCTGAAAGAGTGCGGCAAGACCAAGACGCCGGTGCTGCTCAAACGCGGCATGTCGGCCACCGTCAAGGACTTGCTGATGTCCGCCGAGTACGTACTCGCTGAGGGGAACAAGGACGTGGTGCTGTGCGAGCGGGGGGTGCGGAGCTTCGAGGACAGCACCCGGAACATGCTCGACATGAGCGCCGTGCCGAACGTGAAGGGGCAGAGCCACCTGCCCATCATCGTCGACCCGAGCCACGCCACCGGCCGGCCGGACCTGATCCCGAGCATGTGCCGGGCTAGTGTCGCCGCCGGGGCCGATGGGGTGCACGTGGAGGTCCACAACTGCCCCGAGAAGGCGATGTCGGACGGCCCGCAGGCGCTGCTGCCGCACCAGTTCCTCGACCTGATGGGCGACCTCCGCCGGCTGGCGTCGGCTTTGGGCCGCGAGTTCGCCACCACTGGGTCGAGCGAAGGGTGATCTCTCCTCGTTCCCACGCTCGGCGTGGGAACGCACGGGGGCGACGCTCCGCGTCGCGGATAGCCCGCCCGAGAAGTCGATCGTCCCAGGGTGTTAGACGCGACGCGGAGCGTCGCCCCGTGCGTTCCCACGCCGAGCGTGGGAACGAGGAGTGAGAGATGCCCCGACCGAAGTTCATCGCCGGCAACTGGAAGATGTACACCACCCGCACGGCGGCCGCCGACCTGGCCGCGGCGGTGGTGAAGGGCGTGCCGACCGGGTCCGCCACCCGGGTCGCCGTCTGCCCCCCCTTCCCCTGGCTGACCGCCGTCGCCGACGTGGTGAAGGGGACGGCCGTCGGCCTCGGCGGGCAGAACTGCCACTACGAGACGGAAGGCGCCTTCACCGGCGAAGTCTCCCCGCAGATGCTCGTGGACGCCGGGTGTGGATATGTGATCGTCGGCCACAGCGAGCGGCGGCACGGGCTGGGTGAGACCGACGCCGTGCTGAACAAGAAGGCCAAGGCGGCCCTCGCCGCCGGGCTGTCGGTCATCTTCTGCGTCGGCGAGACGCTGGCCGAACGGGAGGCCGAACGGACCGAGAGCGTCCTCGAGACGCAACTCACGGCCGGGCTGGCCGGGCTGACCGCCGCCCAGATGGGGACGGTGGTCATCGCCTACGAGCCGGTCTGGGCGATCGGCACCGGCAAGGTCGCCACCCCGGACCAGGCCCAGGCGGCTCACGCGTTCATCCGCCGGCGAATCGCCGGGCTGTTCGACGAGAACACGGCGAACGGCGTCCTGATTCAGTACGGCGGTTCGGTGAAGGCAGACAACGCCGCCGGACTGCTCCACCTGCCGGACGTGGACGGGGCGCTGGTCGGCGGCGCCAGCCTCAAGGCGGACCAGTTCCTGGCTATCGTCCAGGCGGCGGGCTGACCTCCCCTTCCCGACCCGGCGGGACGGTCGTACCATATCCGTTCACACCCCGCCCGGCCGGCGGGGGCGTGGAGTCGTTGCCGGAGGGATGGCCGTGGTGCTGTTCGCCGTGTCCGGGTGGTCCATCCTCCTGAACACCATCATCCTGATCCTCAGCCTGCTGCTGATGTTCATCGTGCTCATCCAGCGGGGCAAGGGGGGCGGGCTGGCCGGGGCGTTCGGCGGGGTCGGCGGGTCCAGCCCGTTCGGCTCCCGGGCCGGGGACGCGTTCACCCGCATCACCCTGTACATGGCCGCCGTCTGGGTGCTGTTCATCATGATCCACGTGAAGGTGGCCCAACTGGACGGGCGGAACGCGCCGGCGGCCACCATCCAGGCCGACAAGTAATCCCCGACCGCCCCGGAGGGCCGCCGGCCGTGTTGCTCAGCATGACCGGGTTCGGGGACGCCCGCGGGACCGGCCCCGGGTTCGCCGTCGGGGTCGAAGTCCGTTCGGTCAACAACCGACACTTGAAACTGTCCGTCCGCGGGACCGACCCGTACCCGCTGCTGGAACCCGAGCTGGAGAAGCGGGTCCGGCGGGTGGTCCGGCGGGGGAGCGTCCTGATCCACGTTCGGGTGGACCGGGAGACGCAGCCGACCGAACTGCGGCTCAACACCGCCGCCGTGCGAACCTACCTGGAACAGCTCGCGTCCGCCTGCCAGCAGGCCGGAACTCCCGAGTTACTGCCCCACCTGTCGGCCGGGGTGCTGGGGTTGCCGGGCGTGGCCGCCGAACCGGGCGGGCCGACCGGCGGGCCGCCGGACGACGAATGGCCGGTGGTCGAGCGGGTTCTGGAAGCCGCCCTGCAGAAGATGGATGCCGCCCGCAAGGAGGAAGGGCGGGCGATGGCCAACGAGTTGCTGCTCCACCACCGGCACCTGAGCGACCAGTTGGAGCTGACCCGCCAGCGGCTTCCGACAGTGATGGCCGACTACCGCGGCCGGTTGCTGGAGCGGGTGCGGCAGGCGGTCGCCGAGGCCGGGGTGACGGTCGAACCGGACCAGCTCATCCGCGAGGTCGCCCTGTTCGCCGACCGGACGGACGTGGCCGAGGAGGTCAGCCGGTTGGCCGCCCACCTGGACGGTTTCGCCGAGATCATCCGGGCCGGGGCGGAGGGGGCCGGCCGGCGGCTCGAATTCGTCGTCCAGGAGATGGGCCGAGAGGTGAACACCCTCGGGTCCAAGGCCGGGGACGTGTCCGTCTCCCGGCACGTGGTCGAGATGAAGGCCACCCTGGAGAAGATTCGCGAGCTGGTGCAGAACGTCGAGTAACCCGAAATGCGGGATGCGGAATTCGGAGTGCGGAATGAAAGACCCGAACCCGCCCATCGTCGGTGACGATACCGCGTTCCGCGTCCCGCACTCCGCATTGCCGTCCGGCCCGCTCGTCGTCCTGTCCGGGCCGAGCGGAGTGGGCAAGACGACGGTGGTGGACAAGCTGTTGGAGATCACCCGGCTGCCGGTCCGCCGGGCGGTGACGGCCACCACCCGCCCGCCGCGGCCCGGGGAGGTGGACGGCGTCCACTACCACTTCTGGTCGGCCGACGGGTTCCGGGACGCCATCGCCCACGGACAGATGCTGGAGTGGGCGGAGGTCCACGGGAAGGACTTCTACGGCACCCCGCGGGCTGAGGTGGACCTGCACCGGGCGACCGGGACGGCGGTCGTGCTGGTGATCGACGTGCAGGGGGCCGGCCAGGTGCGGCTGCTCTACCCGGGCGACCACCTGTCGGTGTTCCTCTACCCGCCCGCGTTCGACGACCTGGAAGGCCGGCTCCAGGGCCGGGGCGAGCCGGTCGCCTCGATCCGCCGCCGGCTGGAGACCGCCCGGGGGGAGATGGCCCGGGCCGACGAGTTCGACGTGCGGCTGGAGAACGCGGACCTGTTCACCACCGCCCTCGCCCTGGAAGCCCTGATCCGCGACCAATTTTCCCGACGAGGGGTTAAGCCATGCTCGACGAGTTGAAGGAAGAAGAGATCGTCAACAAGGTGGGCGGCCGGTTCAAGCTGTCCACCCTGATCCAGAAGCGGATGGTCGCCCTGAACACCGGGGCCAAGCCGCTGGTCGAGGCCCGGTCGTCCGACCGGCTGCTGATCGTCCTGCACGAGATCCTGCAGGACAAGATCTACCTCGACCCGGCCGGCGAGGTGCAGACGACCAACATGACGATCACGGCCAACCTTCCGGCCGCCTTCCTGCCGGGTGTGGCGGCGGCCCAGAACCAGACGGTGGCGGCCAAGCCGGCCGACGCGGAATAGGAACGATGAGCGATAAACGATGAGTGACGAACAAAAGCTAAGAACCCCGGCAATGCCTGGTCTTTTGCTTTCGTTCATCACTCATCGTTTATCGCTCATCGTTCCAACTCGAACCGTGTCCGCCCGGCCGGCGTACCGGTAGAACAGCGTCGCGCTCGTTCTTCGGCCGCCGTCCCCGGGTGTCAGCCATGCCGGAAACCCCGTCCCAGACCCCGCCCCGGCTCGCGTCCACGTCCGAGACCGACTACGCCCCGATCTCCTGGACGGCGGTCGCCAGCCTGGCGGTGGCCGGGCTGTACAGCCTGATCCTGGTCGTCCTGTTCGTGTTCGTCCGCCGCGGCCAGCCGCTGATCGAACTGTGGCTGCTCGCCCTGCCGATCCTGGCCGTCGTCCTGGCGTTCGTCGCCCGCCGTCAGATCCAGGCGTCCGAGGGCACCCGGACCGGGGAACGGTACGCCAACCTGGGCTGGTGGATCGGGGTACTCGGCGGGATCGGGTACGTGATGTACCTGGCCGGCGTGGACTACGCCATCCGCCGGGACGCCCAGCAGCAGTTCCAGGCGTGGGCGGACAACCTGACCGACCTGGACCTGACCGCCACCAACGACCCGAAGTTTTACGCCGCCCTGTACCAGACCCTGCCGCCCGGCGCCCGGGCCGGGCTGAACCCGAAGGACCCGGCCGCGTTCGCCAAGGTGGCCGGGCTGGAGGCGGCCGGGTTCCGGCAGATGGACATCGTCCGGCTGTGCGGCCGGAACCGCGGCCGGGTGCAGGTCCGGCCGAACGGGCTGCGGGACTGGCAGCAGAAGCCGACCGAGATCACCGCCACCCTGACCGCCACCGTGTTCACCCCGGAGGGGGAGCACGGTCTGGTCGTCCCGATGCGGGCGATCGTGGACGAGAACAAGGCCCGGCGGTGGCAGTTCATCCCCACCCAGGACGGGTACGTGAAGACGGCCACCCTCACCCGGTACGGGTGGCAGGTGGCCGCGATCGAGGCCGACGCCCGGCGGTTCGTCCAGGAGTTCCTGGGCCGCAGCTCGACCCCCGACCGGGGGGTGGTCGCCTTCCTCGGGTACGTCCAGCCCGGGACCGACCCGCAGTCGGCCGCCGCCGCCCTGTCCGCCGCCGTCCGCCAGGCCGACCCGCGGGCGGCGCTGGCCGGCAACCTGGCCCGGCCGGAGGTCAGCCTGCCCGTCCCGCCGGACTGGAAGGCGTATCTGATGGACCGGGTGTTCGCCCTCCCCGGCGGGGCCAAGGCGCCGCCGGAGATCGCCCAGCGGCTGCTCGCCTTCTGGACGATGGGCGGCCGGCTGATCCCGGCCGGCACCATCAACCGGACCAACCCCGACCAGAACCCGATCCTGGTGCTGCCGAGCGACGGCGGTCCGGGGACGGTCGAGATGCGGTATCCGGTGGAGGTGGGCATCGGCGACAGCAGCGGCTCGCCGACCGTCGCCCGCGGGACGGTGGTGATCCAGTTGCCCCAAGGGCAGGCCGGCCCGCTCCTGGCCGAGCTGGCCACCGGCCGGGCGGCCGGACAGGGGGCGCCGAAGGCGAACACCCCGCCGGCCGACCTGCAAACCCTGACCCGCCTGCCGTGGCGGGTGGTCCGGCTGGAGTCCGACCTGAAGCCCCTCCCCTCCCCGGCCCAGGCCGGGCCGGGCGGCGGCTGACCCCCGGAGGGGCCATGACCCCGCACCCGTTCCGCCCGATCGACGACGCCCTGGCCGACCTGCGGGCCGGCAAGATGATCGTCCTGGTGGACGACGAGCAGCGGGAGAACGAGGGCGACCTGGTGATGGCCGCCTCGGCCGTCACCCCGCAGGCGGTCAACTTCATGATCCGCCACGCCTGCGGCCGGCTGTGCGTGTCGATGGGCAAGACGGTCGCCGACCAGCTCGGGCTGGAACTCCTGCCCGGCCTCCAACTCGACCCGTCGGCCACCCCGTTCACCCGCAACTTCGACGCCCGCACCGGCGTGACCACCGGCATCTCCGCCCAGGACCGCTGCCGCACCATCCAGGTCTGCGCCGACCCGGCCAGCGGGCCGAACGACCTGGTCCGGGACAAGGGACACATGGACGGGCTGATCGCCCGGCCCGGCGGGGTGCTGGTCCGGGCCGGGCACACCGAGGGGGTCGTGGACCTGTGCCGGCTGGCCGGGTTCCGCGAGGTCGGGGTGCTGTGCGAGATCCTGAACGACGACGGGTCGATGGCCCGACTACCCGACCTGACCGCGTACTGCGACAAACACCAACTGACGATGGTCAGCATCGCCGACCTGATCGAGTACCGCCGCCGGCGGGAGAAGCTGGTCAAGCGGGAGATCGCCCTCAAGCTGCCGACCGACTTCGGCACGTTCGACCTGTTCGCCTACTCGTCCCCGGTGGACCTGGAGCCGCACCTGGCCCTGACCCTGGGCGGGGTCGGCGTGGAGTCCGCCCCCGGGGTGGTGCCGCCCTTGGACGAGCCGGTCCTGGTCCGGATGCACAGCGAGTGCCTGACCGGGGACGTGCTGCACAGCCAGAAGTGCGACTGCGGGCCGCAACTGGCGTTCGCCATGCGTCAGGTGGCGGCGGCCGGCAAAGGGGTGATCGTGTACATGCGGCAGGAGGGCCGCGGGATCGGCCTCCTGAACAAGCTCAAGGCGTACAAGCTCCAGCAGGAGGAGGGGTTGGACACGGTGGAGGCCAACCGCCGGCTCGGGTTCGCCGCCGACCTGCGGCACTTCGGCATCGGGGCACAAATCCTCCATGACCTGGGGGTCCGGCAGATCCGGCTGCTGACCAACAACCCGCGGAAGGTGATCGGGCTGGACGGGTACGGGCTGAAGATCGTCGAGCGGGTGCCGATCCGGGTGCCGCCCGGGGAGCACAACGCCGACTACCTCCAGACCAAGCGGGACAAGCTCGGCCACCTGCTAGACGACCCGACCTCGGAAATGACGAATGACCCACCAATGACCCACCAATGACCGAGGGAAACCCAAGACCCTCGGGGTTCTGGGTTTCCCTCGGTCATTGGTGGGTCATTCGTCATTGGTCATTGCCACTGCCGACTCCCCTCGACTCGGCCGCCGGCTTCCGCTATGCCGCGGCATGGCCCGACTCCTCCCGATCCTGATCGCCCTCGCCGGCTGCACGTTCGGCCGGCCGCTGTCGCCGCCGCCGCCGACCGCCGTCCGCATGATCCTGGCGGACGGTGTGCGGATCGAGGCCGAGAAGAACCTGACCGCCGAGGGCTGGCAGTTCGACCTCCTCGACTCGTCCAAGCGGGGCCAGACAGCGGTGAACGAGTCGGAGGAGTGGGACGAGAACCAGGCGTGGGTGACGTTCGCCGCCCGCAAGGGGGACGACCCTACCCCGGTCGTCCTGTCCCCGACCGACGCCACGCCGATCCTCCGCGGGGTGCGGTCCGACGTCCGCAAGCTGGTGTCGGCCGCCGGCGGCGAGGTGCTGGAAACGGCCGAGGGCGAGAACTACCGGGAGCGGTGGGTGACGATTAGCTACAAGGTGGACAAGATCGGCGGGTGGGTGCGGGCGAGCGTCCGCCCGGCCACCGACCGCGCGGAGGAGACGACCAACCGCCTGGAGATCACGGTCCGGGAGCAGCCGCTCCGCTGAAACAAATGCTGAATTCGGAATGATGAATGATGAATCGAAAACCTGCCGTCAACCGCTTTCGATTCATCATTCATCATTCCGAATTCAGCGTTACGCAACTGGCGGGTAGCCCAGGCTGCGGCGGATGACCGTCACCTGGCCCAGGTGCATGGCGGTGTGGACGGCCATGAACCCGGCCGCCTCACCGACCGTGGCGAACAGCGGGTGCGGGGCGTCCAGCGGGCGGTTCAGCACGTCCACCGGGGCCGCCCGGACCGCCTCGATCAGCCGCGACCGGTGGGCGTCGAACAGGGCCACCAGTTCGGCCGAGTCGCCCAGGTCGGCCTGGGTGCCTGCCGCCGCCCGGGTGGCGGCGAACCGCTCCTCGAACCCGGCCGGCAGCGGCGGCAGGTCCGTCACCCCGAGCCGGTTGGCCAGCATCCGCCGGTCGGTCAGGGCCAGGTGCCCGACCACCCACGCGGCCGAGTTCACCCCGGGCATCGGCTGGTGGGCGAAGTGCTCGGGCTTCAGGTCGTCCAGGTAGCGGTGGAACAGCTTCTGGCTGGCGACCAGGGTGGTCGCCAGGGCGTCGGACGGGGTGGCGAGCATCAACGATGCCTCGGGCGGGTTCGGGTCGGAGGTAGTGTACGGTCGCGGCTTGTGTCAGGTCCGGTGGCGGAGGAACGACGGGCCGAGGTGGGTGGCCAGGTTGCGGGCGGTGTTGATCAGCCCGATGTGGCTGAAAGCCTGCGGGAAGTTGCCCAGCAGCCGCCGGGCGTGCGGGTCGTACTCCTCCGCCAACAGCCCGACGTCGTTGCGGATGCTCAGCAGGTTCTCGAACGTCCGCTTGGCGTCATCGTGGCGGCCGAGCAGGGCGTAGTTGTCGGCCAGCCAGAAGGTGCAGAGCAGGAACGCCCCCTCCCCCGGCGGCAGCCCGTCCACCCCGCTGTCCGTCTCGTACCGGTCCACGAACCCGTCCCGGACCAGCCGCCGCTCGATCGCCTCGACGGTGCCGCGGATGCGGGGGTCGGTGGCCGGCAGGAACCCGACCTCGGTCATCATCAGGAGGCTCGCGTCCAGCAGGTGCGAGCCGTAGCTCTGGACGAACGCCCCGACCTGCGGGTTGAACCCCTGCTCGCAGATCTCGGCGTGGATCCGGTCCCGCAGCCAGGCCCACCGGTCGGCCGGGCCGGGCAGGCCGAACCGCTCCACGTCCTTGACCGCCCGGTCGAACGCCACCCAGGCCATCAGCTTGGAGTGGGTGAAGTGCCGCTTCGGCCCCCGCACCTCCCAGATGCCCTCGTCCGGCTGGTCCCAGACGGCCTCCAGGTAGCCGAGCAGTTCCCGCTCGATCCACCAGTCCGGGGTGCCGGTGTGCAGCCCGAGCCGGCGGGCCAGGTGCAGGGAGTCGAGTACCTCCCCGTACACGTCCAGTTGGAACTGGCCGCTGGCCGCGTTGCCGATCCGGACCGGGGCCGAGTTCTCGTACCCGGGGAGCCAGTCGAGGGTGAACTCGGGCAGCCGCCGCTCGCCGGCCAGCCCGTACATGATCCGCAACTGGTCGCCCCGGCCGGCCACCGCCCGGAGCAGCCACTCCCGCCACGCCTTGGCCTCGTCCGGGTAGCCGGCTTGCAGCAGGGCGGCCAGGGTGAAGGTGGAGTCCCGCAGCCAGCAGAACCGGTAGTCCCAGTTGCGGGGGCCGCCGATGTGCTCTGGCAAAGACGTGGTCGGGGCGGCGACGATCCCGCCGGTCGGCTCGTAGGTGAGCGCCTTCAGGGTGATGAGCGACCGGACGACCGCGTCCCGGTACGCCCCCTCGTTCTCGTACCGGCACCGGGCGGCCCACTCCTGCCACCAGCGGGTGGTGTCGTAGGTCGCCTTGCCCGGGTCGATCGGCGGGTCGGCCGGCTCGTGGGACGGCTTCCAACTGAGCACGTAGGCGACGCACTCCCCCTCCCGGACCTCGAACCGGGAGACGACGTCGGTCCCGTCCCGCTTGTCCGGGACGGAGCTGCGGACGGTGAGCATGTCCGGGCCGGCGATCAGGTGGAACGCCCCGTCCGACTCCCGCACCCACGGAACGACGTGCCCGTAGTCGAACCGGGGGGCCAGCACGGACCGCATGCGGACGGTGCCGCGGACCCCGTCCACCAGCCGCACCATGTCCGGCTGGCCGGACCGGGGGGGCATGCAGTCCACTACCGTGGCCGCCCCGTGCTCGGTCTCGAACGTGGTCTCCAGCACCAGCGAGTCCGGCCGGTACCGGCGGGTGGTGCGGACGACCGGCTCGTCCGGGGCGAGCAGCCAGCGGCCGTGCTTGTCCGGGTCGCCGAGCAGGGCGGCGAAGCAGGCGGGGGAGTCGAACCGGGGGAAGCAGAGCCAGTCGATCGACCCGTCGATGCCGACCAGGGCGGCCGTCTGGCAGTCGCCGATCAGGGCGTAGTCTTCGATGCGGAGCGGAATGGGCGGCCCTCCCAAGGGATTCACCTCGGGAATGGTAGTCGAGGGCCGGGCGGTTTGTGTAGGGCGGTGCCGAGTCTTCGAGGCCTGCCGTCGGGGGCGGCCGCTGCCCGGACCGGCGGGCCTCCCAAAGCGTCGGCACCGCCCTACGGGGTGCCGGGTCGGCTTCGGCTACTCGGCCCGCCGCCCCCCCCGGGTTGGTAACGAAAGAAACGAAACCGCTACCCGACCGGCCCGGCCGCCGCCACCGCCTTCCCGGCCCCGTCCGCGTATTTCTCGAAGTTGGCGCGGAACAGCCCGGCCAGCTTCTTGGCGGTGGCGTCGTACTCGCCCTTGTCCGCCCAGGTGTCCCGCGGGCGGAGGATGTCGGCCGGCACGTTCGGGACGGCGGTGACGGCGTTCAGCCCGAATAACGGATCCCGCTCGGTCGGGGCGTCGGCCAGGGTGCCGGCGTGGATGGCGTCGACGATCGCCCGGGTGTACGCCAGCTTCATCCGCTTGCCCACCCCGTACCGGCCGCCGGACCAGCCGGTGTTCACCAGCCAGACGTTCGCCCCGTGCCTCTTCAGCCGGTCGGCCAGCAGCTCGGCGTACTTGGCCGGGTGCCAGACCATGAACGCCGCCCCGAAGCAGGCGGAGAAGGTGGCCTCCGGCTCCTTCACCCCGACCTCGGTGCCGGCCACCTTGGCCGTGTACCCGCTGATGAAGTGGTACATGGCCTGGTCGGGGGTCAGCCGGCTGACCGGCGGCAGCACCCCGAACGCGTCGGCGGTCAGGAAGATGACGTCCGTCGGGTGGCCGGCCATGCACGGGACGCGGGCGTTCTTGATGTACTCGATCGGGTACGCCCCGCGGGTGTTCTCGGTGATCGTCTTGTCGTCGTAGTTGACCGTGTGGTCCGGGTTCAGGACGACGTTCTCCAGCACCGCCCCGTACCGCAGCGCCTGGTAGATGTCCGGCTCGCTCTCGTGGCTCAGGCCTATCGCCTTGGCGTAACACCCGCCCTCGATGTTGAACACCCCCTCGTCCGTCCAGCAGTGCTCGTCGTCCCCGATCAGTTGTCGCTTCGGGTCGGCGGACAGGGTGGTCTTGCCGGTCCCGCTCAGCCCGAACATGATGCTGGACTTGCCGGTCGCCGGGTCGGCGGTGGCCGAGCAGTGCATGGACAGGATGCCCCGCTTGGGCATCAGGTAGTTCATGATGGTGAACACCCCCTTCTTCATCTCCCCGGCGTACTCGGTGCCGAGGATGACCAGCTCCTTGTCCTCGAAGGACACGTCCACGCTGGTCTTGGACGTCATCCCGGGGGTGAGCCGGTTGGCCGGGAACTGGCCGGCGTTGTAGATGACGAAGTCCGGGGTGCCGAACGACTCGAGTTCCGCAGGGGTCGGGCGGATGAGCATGGTGTGCATGAACAGGGCGTGGTACGGGCGGGAGCAGATGACCCGCACCTTCAGCCGGTGGGCCGGGTCCCAGCCGGCGAACCCGTCGAACACGTACACCCGCTTCTGGGTGTTCAGGTAGTCCCTGGCCCGCTCCCGGTTGATCCGGAAGCTGCTGTACTCCAGCGGGATGTTGACCGTCCCCCACCAGATGTCGTTCTCCGAGTCCGGGTGGCGGACGACCCGCTTGTCCTTCGGGCTGCGGCCGGTCTTCTCCCCGGAGTACGAGACGAGCGCCCCGGTGGACGAGATCTTCGCCCCGTCGTACTTGACCGCGTCCTCGTACAGGTGGCCCGGGGACTCGTTCCGGCGGACGTCGTCTACCTGGATGTCATAGCTTTTGAGCGAAAAGGGGGTCATCGGCCACTCCTTGGAAGTGGGTCTACCCGCCGGCGAGCGTCAGTGCCAACAGCTGTGCAGATAAGATACGCGAGATCATGGTCAGCGGGTAGACGCTGGCGTAGGCCACGGACGGCAGGTCCGACCGGGCCTGGGCGTGGGCGAACGCCAGGGCCGGCGGGTCGGTCATGCTGCCGGCCAGCAGCCCGAGGGTGGGGACGAACCCGACCCCGGCCCGGGCGGCGAGCAGGCCGGTGAGCAGCAGCGGCACGACGGTGATGCCGGCCCCGAGCAGCAGCCAGTACAGCCCGTCCCCGGAGGTGAGCGCGGGGACGAACTTCTCCCCGCTCTTCAGCCCGACGGCGGCCAGGAACAGGCTGATCCCGACCTCCCGCAGGGCGAGGTTACCGGCCGGCGGCAGATACCAGACGAGCGGGCCGAGCCGCGGGAGCTGGGCCAAGAGCAGGGCCACCACCAGCGGGCCGCCGGCCAGCCCGAGCTTGACCGCCGCCGGCAACCCGGGGATCACGAACGGGATGCCGCCGACGATCACCCCGACGGCCAGCCCGACGAACAGCGGGGCCAACTCCGGCCGGTCCAGTTCCTTGGGGGCGTCGCCCAGCAGCCGGGCGGCGTCGGCCACCCCGTCCGGCGGCCCGACCACCCGGAGCTGGTCCCCCATCTGGACTCGCAGCCGGGCGGCCGGCGGCAGCTCCACCTCCGCCCGCCGCACCCGCGTCACCTGCACCCGCCCGTCCAGTTCGGCCTCCAACCGGTCGGCCGTCCACCCGACCGCCGCCCGCTTGCTGACCGTCAGCCACCGGGCGGCCAGCGGGCCGGGCCGCTCGGCCACGTCCTCGACCACCCGCTCCCCGACGATCACCCGGAACTGGTCCAGCCGGTCGGCCGGGCCGACGGCGACCAGCACGTCGCCGACCGCGAGGGCCAGGTCCGGCCGGGCCAGTTCGACCGCGTCCCCGCGGACCACCCGGCTGACCACCACCCCGAGGGCGTCCGCCGCCGGCAGGGCGGCCAGCGTCAGCCCGGCCAGGTTCGGGTTGGTCACCCGGACGGACGCCCGGTCCAGGGTCGGCCGGCCGGCGGCCTTGGCCGCCATCGCCTCGGCGACCGGGTCCGCCCGCCGCAGCACCCGGAGTACGATCATGCTGAGGATGATGCCGACCACCCCGAACGGGTAGGCGACCGCGTACCCGACCCCCGGGTCGCCGACCGCCCCGGGGGTGCCGGCCTCCCGCAGCGCCTGGGTGGCCGCGGCCAGGCTCGGGGTGTTGGTCGTCGCCCCGCTGTACAGGCCGACGGCAACCGGCACCGGCACCCCGCCCAGCTTCACCGCCCCGACCGTCAGCCCGACCCCGATCAGGACCGTGCCGAGGGCGAGCAGGTTGAGCCGCAGCCCGCCCAGCCGGAAGGCGTTCAGGAACCCCGGGCCGACCGCCAGCCCGAGGGTGAACACGAACAGGATCAGCCCGAACTCCCGGGCGAACTCCAAGACGTGGTGGTCCACCGTCAGCCCGAAGTGGCCGAACGCCAAACCGACGAACAGCACGCCGGCCACCCCGAGCCGGACGCCCTTCACCCGGACGGAGCCGACCGCGAACCCGCCGGCGATCACCACCGACAGCAGCAAACAGGCGGTGGCCGTCGAGGCCGGGTCGGTGAACAGCTCGCGGAGCCAGCTCATCGCCGGGAACCCCAGGTGAAACAACCCGGCCCGCCCCTCAGGGCGGGCCGGCGACTGGCGACGGGGGGTTACTTGTCCCGTTTCGTCTCACCCAGGGCCGCCTGGGCGGCGGCCAGCCGGGCGATCGGCACCCGGAACGGGGAGCAGCTGACGTAGTCCATCCCGACCCCGTGGCAGAACACAACGCTGTCCGGGTCGCCGCCGTGCTCGCCACAGATGCCCACCTTCAGGTGCTGGCCGTGCTTGGCCTGCCGGCTGGCCCGCCCCTTCTTGATCCCGATGTCGATGAGCTGGCCGACCCCGCCCACGTCGATCGACTGGAACGGGTCGATCGGGATCAGCTTCTCCCGCAGGTAGGTGGGCATGAACCCCTTGATGTCGTCCCGGCTGAACCCGAACGTCATCTGGGTCAGGTCGTTGGTGCCGAAGCTGAAGAACTCGGCCTCCTCGGCGATCAGGTCGGCGGTCAGGGCGGCCCGGGGCAGCTCGATCATGGTGCCGATCTGGTATTCGACCTTCACCCCGGCCTTCTGCATGCACTCCTCGGCCACCGCCACCGCCCGCTTCTTCAGCAGGACCAACTCCTCCACCACCCCGACCAGCGGGATCATGATCTCCGGCAGGACGCTCTTGCCCTTCTTCTTGACCTCGATGGCGGCCTCGATGATCGCCCGCACCTGCATGTCCCCGATCTCCGGGAACACGATCGGCAGCCGGCACCCGCGGAACCCCATCATCGGGTTGAACTCGTGCAGCTCCTCCACCCGCTCGCGGATCTTGGACACCGTCAGCCCGAGGCTGGCGGCCACCTCCTCCTGCCCCTTCTGGTCGTGCGGCAGGAACTCGTGGAGCGGCGGGTCGAGCAGCCGGATGGTGACGGGGAACCCGTCCATCGCCTCGAAGATGCCGACGAAGTCGGCCCGCTGGTACGGCTCGATCTTGGCCAGGGCGGCCTTCCGCCCGGCCTCGTCCCGGGCCAGGATCATCTGCCGCATGGCGATGATCCGGTCGTCCCCGAAGAACATGTGCTCGGTCCGGCACAGGCCGATCCCCTGGGCGCCGAACTCCCGGGCTTTGGCCGCGTCCGCCGGGGTGTCGGCGTTGGTCCGGATCTTCAGCCTGCGGGCCTTGTCCGCCCACCCCATCAGGGTGGCGAAGTCGCCGGTCATGGTCGGGGCGACGGTCGGCACCTTGCCGACGATCACGTCCCCGGTGGTGCCGTTGATGGTGATGTACTCGCCGGCCTTGACCACCTGTCCGGCGACGGTGATCTGCTGGTTCGCCTCGTCGATCTTGACCGCCTCGCACCCGACCACGCACGGCTTGCCCCAGCCGCGGGCGACCACGGCCGCGTGGGACGCCTTCCCGCCGGTGCTGGTCAGGATGCCCTTGGCCAGGTGCATCCCGGCCACGTCCTCCGGGCTGGTCTCCTTCCGCACCAGCATGATCGGGTCGTTCGGGTGCTTCTCGTGGTGCTGGACCGCGTCCTCGGCGGACAGGACGACCATGCCGGTGGCCGCCCCGGGGCTGGCCGCGATCCCCTGGGCGACCGGCTGGGCCTTCGCCTTCGGGTCCAGTTGCGGCAGCAGCAGGTGGTTGAGCGAGTCCGGGGCCACCCGCTTGACCGCCGTCGTCTCGTCGATCAGCCCCTGCTTCACCATCTCCACGGCGATGCTGACGGCCGCCGTGCCGGTCCGCTTGCCGCTGCGGGTCTGGAGCATGTACAGGGTGCCGTCCTGCACGGTGAACTCGATGTCCTGCATGTCCTTGTAGTGCTTCTCCAGCGCCTGCCGGATGTCCATGAGCTGGGCGTACACCTTCGGCATCTCGCTGTCGAGCTTGGCGATCGGCTCCGGGGTGCGGATGCCGGCCACCACGTCCTCACCTTGCGCGTTGATGAGGTAGTCGCCGTAGAACACGTTCTCGCCGGTGTTCGGGTCGCGGGTGAAGGCGACCCCGGTGCCGGACGTGTCCCCCATGTTGCCGAACACCATCGCCTGGACGTTGACGGCGGTGCCCTTCAGCCCGGTGATCCGCTCGATCCGCCGGTACTCGATCGCCTTCTTGCCGTTCCACGAGTTGAACACGGCGTTGATGGCCAGCATCAACTGCTTCTTCGGATCCTGGGGGAAGTCGTCGCCGACGTGCTTCTTGTAGACCGCCTTGTACTTCTTCACCAGTTCCTTGAGGTCGTCGGCGGTCAGCTCGGTGTCGAGCTTGACCCCCTTGGCGTCCTTCATCGCGTGGATTTCGTGCTCGAACGCCTCGTGCTCGCAGCCCATGGCGGTGCTACCGAACATGTCGATGAGCCGGCGGTAGCTGTCGTAAGCGAATCGGGGGTTGCCGGTCTTCTTGGCCAGCCCCTCGACGCTGGCGTCGGTCAGCCCGAGGTTGAGGATGGTGTTCATCATCCCGGGCATGGACAGGGCGGCCCCGGACCGGACGCTCACCAGCAGCGGGTCGGCGGTGTCGCCGAACTTCTTGCCGAACGTGGCCTCGACCTTCTTGAGCGCCTCGTCGATCTGCGGGACGGCGGCCTCCGGGATCTTCTTGCCGTTGTCGTAGTAGGCGGCGCAGACCTCGGTGGTGATGGTGAACCCGGGCGGGACCGGGATGCCGATCTTGCACATCTCCGCGAGGTTCGCCCCTTTGCCGCCGAGCAGCTCTTTCTGCTTGCCGTCGCCGTCCGCCGTCTTCCCGCCGAAGAAGTACACGTGCTTGGTGGACATCGGAACGAGTCTCGCGTGAGTGGGAGCAGGGGCCGGGAGAGGCGGCCGGTTATCTCGGACGTTTTACGGACCGACGGGGCGGTGTCCAATCACCGGGCCGGAGCGGAAAATCGCCGTTAGCGCGTCGTCTAGAGGGGTGACATGACCGCCCGGCGGCTGGCCGACCTGATCGACACCCACGCGGCGGCGCTGGCGCTGTTCGCCCGGCAGTGGACGGCCGCGCCGGAGGACGTCGTCCAGGAGGCGTTCTGCAAGCTGGTCGCCCAGGTCCAGTGGCCGGCCGACCCGGTCGCCTGGCTGTACCGGGTGACCCGGAACGCGGCCATCGACGCCGGCAAAGCGGACCGGCGGCGGGCGCGGCGGGAAGCGACCGCGGCCCGACCGGTGCGGTGGTTCGCCGAGCCGGCCGTGGACGGGCTGGACGCTGAGGCCGCGGTCACCGCTCTGGGTGCGCTGCCCGGCGAGCAGCGGGAGGTGATCGTCGCCCGGCTCTGGGGCGGGATGACGCTGGACCAGGCCGCCGGGGTCGCCGGCTGCTCGGTCAGTTCCGCCCACCGGCGGTTCGAGGCCGGGATCGCGGCGTTGCGGGAAAGGTTGGGTGTGACATGCCCGAAGACGTGATCCGCAAACTGGCCGGGTTCACCCCCGCCCCGCCGGCCGTCGACCGGGACGAGTTGCTGTTCCAGGCCGGCCGGGCGTCCGCCCCGTCCCCGCGGTGGTGGCGGCGGGCGACTGCGGCGTTGCTCGTCACCCAAGCCGTCACACTCGGGGCGTGGCTCGCCGGCCCCAGTCGCACCCCGACCGCGGTCCCGACCGACATCGCCCCGGCTCCCGCCCCCGCGATGGCGCCCGAGCCGGCGGCGCCGACCTCGTACCTGGTCCTGTCCCACAACTGGGAGACGGTTCGCCGCCCGGCCGGACCGGACGACGGGACGGAACACGGCCTTCCGCCCGATGACCCGCTCACCGCCGGCGACCGCCGGCTGGCGTTCGACTGACCTAAAACCGGAGATGTCTATGCGACGACTCGTACTCGGGGCGGCGGTAGCCGCCCTGACCGGCCTGCTGCCGGACCGTGCGGCGGCTCAGCCGCGCGACCCGCAGCCGAACGACGGAACGGTGACAATCCCCCTCACCGTCAGCCCGGCTGCCCTGCCGAAGCCACTCACCCGGCTCTATCTGTACCCGGACTACCGCGACTCCCAGCCGGGCAACCGGGTGCAGGGGCTGCTCCGCACGTTCATGGAGCAGGACAACTTCTTCGCCAACAAGGAGAACGTCGAGAAGCGGGAGAAGTGGCGGGAGATGCCGCTCGCCGACCTGCCGTCGGACATGCGGGAGCAGGCCGGGATCAAGGTCGGGATCGCCTACGACGACCGACCGTACACGGCGTTCTTGGGCATCGCCGACAAAGCAGCCCGGTTCACCCGGATCGAGTGGAACGAGTGGTTCGACCTCCGTCACGACGGGGTGTACATGCTGCTGCCGGAGGTGCAGAAGCTCCGCGCCCTGGCGTCCGCCATCGTGTTACGAATGAGGGGTGAGGTGAAGGCCGGGGAGTTCCACCGGGCGGTCGAGTCGGCCAAGACGCTGTTCGGCATGGCCCAGGCGCTGGAGCAGCACCCGACCCTGATCGCCGGGTTGGTCGGCGGGGCCATCGCGACAATGACGCTCAACGTACTTGAGGAGATGGTCCAGCAGCCCGGCTGCCCGAACCTGTACTGGGCGCTAACCGACCTGCCGTCCCCACTCCTCTCCCTGCGCACCGGGCTGGGCGGCGAGCGGGTGTTCCTGACCGCCCAGTTCGAGCCGGTGCTGAAAGCAGACCGACCGCTGACCGAGCCGGAGCTGGCAAGGTATCTGAAATACGCAGAGGACATCACCAAGTTCGAGGAGCAGAAGGGGCCGACCCCGCGGCAGCGGTACGAGGCGGTGGCCCGCGACCCGGCCAAACTGGCCGCCGCCCGCAAGCGGCTGATCGAATTCGGCACGCCGAAGGAGCTGGCCGAGTCGATGCCACCACTTCAAGCCGCCCTGACCGACGACATCCAGCAGTACGACGTGCAACGGGACGAGCTGTTCAAGTGGGCGAACCTGCCATACTGGGAGTTCACCGCCGGGTTCAAGCGGTCGGAAGCCGACCTGAAGAACTCGGCCCACTACGTGCTCGGCCCGACCCTGTTGCCGGCGATCGGCAAGGTGCGAGCGGTGGTCGCCCGACTCGACCAGCGGGTGGCACTGTTGCGGGCGGCCGAGGCGGTCCGGCTGTACGCCCACTCGCACAACGGGGAGCTGCCGCCGAGCCTGGGCGCGGTCGGGGTGCCGGTGCCGACCGACCCGGTCAGCGGCAAGTCGTTCACCTACGAGGTGAAGGGCGGGGTGGTAACAGTCCACGGCGAGAACCCGGTTGCGGGCAGCCCCGCCCACGCCCGGCGTTACGAAATCCGCATCCGGAAGTGAGTTGTGATCGGGTGCCCGTAGGGCGGTGCCGAGGCTTTGCGAGGCCCGCCGGCCCGGGCAACGGCTGGCAGCCCTACGGCGGGCCTCGCAAAGCCTCGGCACCGCCCTACACCGGGCCGTTCGCCGATCAGGGATCGATGAGCGCGCGGGCTTTTAAATCATACCTTCGACCGCTCGGCACCTCGGTCCATGCGGAGCCGTCGGGTCGGCCGGCCCGCCAGTCGAAGAACGCCACCTTGCTCTTGCCGATCACCTCGGCCGTCGAACCGGCGACGACGACCGCCGTCCCCTCGTCGATGCCGACGCCGAGCAGCTTCGGGTAGGCGGCCATCAGCTTCTCCATGTCACCGGTCCGCTTGCGGGCGAAGAAGTGCTGATCGACCGCCGCCCCGGGCAGGTAGCCGAACCCCCGCTCGTACCCCTCGGCCATCACCACCGTGTTGCCGAGCGGGTGGCCGCGGGGCATGTACTCGCTCTGGATGGACGCCCCGGCCGAGCTGCCGCCGATCACCCCGCCGCGGGCCAGCACCTCGCGGAAGCGGCGTTCGGTCAGCGTTCCCTCGTAGGCGTCCACGAACCGCCACTGCCGGCCGCCGCCGAACCACACCGCTTTCGCCTTGAGCAGCGGCTTGGAGAACTCCGGGTCGTCTACCAGCTTGCGGTCACGGGTGTGCAGGACGGTGACATCGGCCATGCCGTGCCGCTTGAACAGCCGGGCCTCCGGGTGGTCGGCGGCGAGCGGGTCGTCCTGGGCGGTCGGAACCACGATCAGCGGAGCGTCCTTGCCCCCAGCCAGTTCGATGAACCGCTCGACGACCTCGTTCGGCAGCCCGCCCCCGCCGACGATGACGAGCGCCCCCTTCGGCACCACCGGATCGGCGGGGGACACCGGCGGGAACGGCTCCTTCGCCGCCCGGGCCGCCGCCGCCCGCCGGAGCTGGAATAGGTCGAACGTTCCGCCGGCCTTCACCACTTCTTCCGCCGCCGGCCGAGACGCCGACCTCGCCCAGCAGGCGGTGACGGTCCCCTCGCCGACCACCTTCAGCAGCCGCCCGCGGGTAACGATCACCGCCGTCCCCTCGTCGATGCCGAGACCGACGGTGCCCGGATTCGTGTCCAACACCCCGCGGAGTCGGTCAATCCGCTTCCGCTGGGTGAAGTGCTGATCGACAACGACGCCGGGCAAGAACCCGAACCCCGGCCCGACCTTGGCCGTCGGGTTGCCCCCTTCGATCATCAGGTCGGACATCACCGCCGCCCCGGCCGACGTGCCGCCGACCACCCCACCGCGGGCCAGCACCTTCTGCACCTCAGCTTCGACGGCCGTGCCGCGGTACGCCTTGGTCAGCCGGGTCTGGTCGCCGCTGAACCAGACGCCGGTCGCCTCCTTGAGCGGCACCAGTACCGCCGGGTTGTCGGCCAGCCCCTTGGTGGCGTGGACCAAGGCCACGGACGCCGCCCCGGCCTCCTCCCACGGCTTGGTGAACGACTCGTATTTAGCCAGATCGTCGGCATCCGCGCTGGCGGTCGGGATGACTACGATCTTCGCCTTCCCCTTGCCGCCCGCGAGTCGGACGAACTCGGACCGGGCCTCAGCCGGCAGCGTCCCCCCGCCGGCGATCACCAGCGCCCCCGGCACCGGGGCCATCGGGTCCGCTGCAAGAGTTTCACCGCAGAGGCCGCAGATGGCCACAGAGAGAAAGGCAGTGGGAAACACATGTTTCATTTGGATTCCTGCTCGGTTTTTCTCTCCGCGGCCCTCTATGGCCTCTACGGTGAAATCAGACCTTCAGGGTTGGGCGCTTCTGATGGTGCCCGGTGGCCTGTTGGTAGGCGTGAGCGACGGCCAATAGTTCCGTCTCGCCGTACAGCCGGCCGGTAAAGGTGAGGGCCGTCGGCACCTCGGCCTCGCCCATCTTGCGGAACCCGTTCGGCAGGCAGACGGTCGGGTGGCCGGTCAGGTTGGTCAACTGAAGGTCATTGCCGCCGACGTACAGGTCTACGGCTTCCATCACCCGGGCCATGTCCTGCATCAGCCGGGTGCGGAGCCGCATCGCCCGCAGGTAGTCCACCGCCGACACGAACCGGGCCTCGCGGAACGTCGTCGGCCAGAACCGGCCGACCCCATCCAGGTTCGTGTTGCGGGTCAGGTCGTCGAACGCGGAGCCGCACTCGGCGTCGAGGATGGTGCCGACGATGGCGTTGGCGAGGGCGTTCGGCAGGGTGATCGGCACCAGCTTGACGCCCAGTTGTCGCAGCGTGTCCAGTTCGGGGCGGTCGCCCTTCCCCTTTTTCGACTCGACGTAGCCGACCCGCAGGTTCCGCAGCGGCCGTCTGGCAGGCCAGTTGAACGGCCGGTCCACGGCCGTCGGGTCGAGGCCGTCGGAGCCGTGAATCGCGCCGAACACCAGGGCGCAGTCCTCGGCCGAGCGGGTCATCGGGCCGAGTTTGTCCATCGTCCAGGACAGGGTCATGCACCCGTACCGGCTGACCCGGCCGAACGTCGGCCGCAAGCCAGTGACGCCGCAGCGGGTGGACGGGCTGACGATGCTGCCGAGCGTCTCGGACCCGATGGCGAACGGCACCAGCCCGGCCGCCACCGCCGACGCCGACCCGGCGCTCGACCCGCTGGAGCCTTGCTCCGGGTTCCACGGGTTGCGGGTCATGCCGCCGAACCACTGGTCCCCCATCGCGATCGCGCCGAGGGTCAGCTTGGCCGCCATGACGGCGCCGGCGCCTTCGAGTCGCTTCGCCACCGTTGCTTTGGTGTGGAGTGTCTGCCCCTTGTACTCGGCCGCCCCCCAGGTGGTCGGGTAGCCGGGGTAGGCGATCAGGTCTTTCGCCCCCCACGGGATGCCGTGCAGCGGCCCGCGGACCACACCGGCGGCCAGTTCTTCGTCCGCCTGCCGGGCCTGCTTGAGGGCGGTGTCCTCAGTTAGCGTGACGACACACTTCAGGAGGGAGTCGTACTTGGCCAGGCGGTCAAGGGACAGCTTGGTCAGTTCGACCGACGACACTTGCCGGGTGCGGACCAGATGCCCGAGTTCGGCCACCGAGCAGAACGCCAGGTCGTCCGGCTTCTTCGCGTCCAGGGCCGGCGGCTCGACCCGGCCGCGTTGGCTGGTTGTGGCAGGCTGGGCGGGGGTGGGGTTGAATTGGAACGCTGGCGGGACGTGGTTCGGCAGGTCGATCTTGCGGGCGGCGGCGAGCGACTGCACCGTCCGGGTGAGGGCGGCGGCCACCTGCTTCCGCTGCTCGTGAGTCAGGGTGATGCCGGCCACCCACTCAGCGTTTTTCACCATCTCCGGGGTGACGCCGGTCGGCTTCGTCACCACCGGCCGCGGCATCGGCGCGACTTCCGGCGGCGAGACCTGGGCGGCGAGTGCCTTCTGAAAGACGGGCGTGCCGACGCCGAGGGCGGCGACGGCCCGGAGGACAAAGCGACGGTCCGGGGTCATAGGACGGGTCCGAGGGGTCGGGGTTCGGCTAGCGTACCCGACCGGCCGCGGACCCGCCAGCGGTCAGGCGTTCTGGCCGGCACGCCGGCCGGCCTTCAGCCGCTTCGCCTTCTTGGAGCTACGGAGCTTGTTCTTGCGGGACTTCATCCGCTTCTTGTTGGCGTTCCGCAGGGACTTACTCTTGAACTGGATGCGCACGGCCATCGGCAGATACCTGGGTGGGTGGAGATCAGACGGGCATTGTAAGGGCGGCAGGCGTCTCGGTGTAGGGCGGGTGGAGGAGGCTTTGCGACGAAGCCTGCCGTCATGTGGGCCGGCAGGCCTCGTCGCAAAGCCTCCTCCACCCGCCCTACGAAAGTCTTTTCCGCCCGACCCCGGGGTAATACCGCTTCTCGGTCAGCACGCCGTCCATGAACACGTCATGGGGTGCCACGGGAATCTCCGGGAACATCTGGCCGTCGAACGCCAGGGCGACGAGCGGGGCGTCCGGCCGGACCCGGGCGAGCAGCCGGTCGTAGTACCCCTTCCCCTGCCCCATCCGCCCGCCCCGGGGGTCGAACGCGGTGCCGGGGACCATCACCAGGTCCAGCTCCTCCGGGGCCACCCGTTTGCCAGGGGCCAGCCGCAGGTGTTCGGACGGCTCCAGAATCTTGTACGCCCCTTCGACCAGCTCGCTCACCGCCCCCAGGTGGAACAGCTCCAACTCGTTCGTCTCGACCACACACCACGGCACCACCACCCGCTTGCCGTGGGCCAGCGCGTCCGGCAACTGGTGCCGGGTGCGGACCTCACTGCCGGCGTCCACGTAGAACAGGACGGTCTTGGCGGCCTGGTAAGCGGGCAGGTCGAAGAACGCCTGGACGATCTGCCGGCTGACCGCGTCTTTGTCCTTCTGGGCGATGCGGTTCTTGCGGGCCTGCTCGCGGATCGCGGCCTTCTTCGCCTGCGGGTCGTCGGTCATCGGGGGAATCCTCGCGGGGGTGCCGACCATCTTACAATTGCGGGTATTGTCGGCCGCAACCGACCTCAAACCGGTCGGCCAGTCCCGGTAAAATGGCGACAGAGATAGGGGTGGTAGCACCCGTGAGGAGATGAGCCGTGGTCCTGTCCAAGCCCCACCCGCAAATCGGCGTCCTGATGGTGGCCCTGCCGGGGCCGGACAGGAAGCGGCAACCGGCCGCGTACCAGTACCGGGTGACGTACCGCGGGCCGTCGGCCGACGAGCCGGGCTGCGTGATGACGTGGGAGGTGTCCGGCGGCCGGCTACCGTACCAGGTGGCCCTGGAGCGGACCGCCTCCGGCCGGCTGCGGTGGCACTGCTCCTGTGCGGACGCCGTCTACCGCGGCGAGGACGACCCGAAGCACCGGTGCAAGCACGTCGCCGGCCTGGCCGAGTGCCTGCCGGCGGTGAACTGACGGCGGTCTTTTGTAGGGTGCGTTGAGGCTTTGCGAAACGCACCGCCGGGACTTCAGCCCAGGGTGGATAGCGTTGCGGGCCGGTACTGCGTAGGGTCCGCTGTGCGGACCGGTTGGACTCCAACCGGTCCGCACAGCGGACCCTACTTCGTCTCCCGCGGCACTACCCGTCGCGTCAGCGCTGCCCCTCCCGCAGCAGGTCCGCCGGCTGCGACTCGCCGACCGGCAACACGGTTAGCAGCCGGTGCAAATCATCGACGCTGCTCACGGGCTTACCGGCGAACCCGATGATGATGTCCTCCACCCACAGCCCGGCGGTCTCGGCCGGGCCGTCCTCCTCCAGCAGCGCGATCTCGATCCCGGTCTTCTGCGTCAGCTCGTACCGCCGGGCCAGGTCCGGGGCGACCGGCACCTGCCGGGCGTGCAGCCCGAGGTAGCCGCGGCGGACCCGGCCGTGGGCGAGCAGTTGCGGCAGCACCGTCTTGGCCGTGTTCACCGGTACCGCGAAGCAAATCCCCTGGGCCGGCTGGATGACCGCCGTGTTGACCCCGATCACCCGCCCCCGGCTGTCCACCAGCGGGCCGCCGCTGTTCCCCGGGTTGAGGGCCGCGTCCGTCTGGATGACGTTATCGACCAGATGCCCTGAGACGCTCCGCAGGGTCCGGCCGAGGCCGCTCACCACCCCGGCCGTCACCGTCGACTCGAACCCGAGCGGGCTGCCGATGGCGACCACCAACTGCCCGACCTTGAGCGCCACCGAGTCGCCGAACCTGGCGAACGGCAGCCCGCCGCCCTCCGCTTGGACGACAGCCAAATCGGTCCACGGGTCGTTGCCGACGACGCGGCCGGACAGCTCGGTGCCGTCCGACAGCCGCACTCGGACGGTGTCGCTCCCCTGGACGACGTGGTGGTTGGTGAGGAGATACCCGTCCGGCGCGAACAGCACGCCAGACCCCGACCCGCCGTGACTGCCCCGCCCGACCCGCAGGTTCACGACCGCCGGCCGGAGCTGATCCGCGACATCCACGACCACCCGGCTGAAGGCGTCGAGCGCCTCCCCGTCGGTCGGCCGAGGCGTGGGCAGGTCATCAGGCGCGGTGGTGCCGCCGTTGGTGACGAAGTGGGTCCAGAAGCGGGACACGGGGCAGCTCCCTTCGCGTGAGGTGCCCCATTGTATAGCGGTGAGGTCAAGGGGTTTCGTAGGGTGCGTTGAGGCTCTGCGAAACGCACCGGCCAGGCTGGCGCTCCACGCATGGGCCGGTGCGTTTCGCAGAGCCTCAACGCACCCTACGAGAAACCTTTAATACATCGGGATTTGCACCCGGTCGCCGCCCTTCATCGCCGACTCGTGGGCGCAGATGCCGACCAGCGTCCAGTTGGCCGAGGTCGGGGCGTCCGGGAACGCCGGCTGGTTGCCCAGCACCGCCATCAGGAAGTTGTGGGCCAGGTGCGGGTGGCTGCCGCCGTGCCCGCCCCCCTGGACGAAGCTCAGGTGCGTCGCGTCGTGGATCGCCCCGGTGAACTTGCGGATCGACTCCGGCAGCCGGCCGGCGAAGTCCGGCACCTTCACCCGCCGCGGGATCTGGTGCTCCGGCAAGCCCCGCATGTGCAGCACCGGGTCTTCGCCTTCCACCTGCTGCCATTCGAAGCTGACGTTCGACGCGGTCACGTCGAAGCTCTCCCGGTACTGCCGGGCCACGTCGAACAGGGTGCGGGTGACCTCCGCCGCCACGTCGGTGTCCTTGATTTTGAACGTGGCCGTCTCCAGGGCGAACGGGCTGCCGTACTTCGGGATGTACTCCTCCCGAATGCGGCCGGACCCGTGGCAGACGACGCTCTCCGCGAGCGCCGCCTTGCCCTTCGCCGGGTCGCTCAGGATCGCCAGGCACGGGCTGACGCAGTGGGTGGCGTACCACATCGGCGGCAGCCCCGGCCAGTAGCCGGGCCAGCCGTCCATGTCCTGCTGGTGGCTACCCCGCAGGAACTGGATGCGGCCGAGCACCCCGCGGTCGTACAGGTCCTTGGCGAACAGGTACTCCCGGGCGTAGACGACCGTCTCCATCATCATGTACGTCTTGCCGACCTTCCGCTGGAGTTCGAGGATCTCCTTGATCTGCTCCTTGCTGGTGGCCATCGGCACCGTGCAGGCGACGTGCTTGCCGGCCTTCAGGGCGGCGAGGGTTTGCGGCCCGTGGTCGGGGATCGGGCTGTTGATGTGGACGGCGTCGATGTCCGGGTCTTTGAGCAACTCCTCGTAGCTGGTGTACCGCTTCTTGATGCCGAACTTGTCCCCGCAGGCATCCAGGTTAGCCTTCGACCGCTGGCAGATGGCGGCCATCTCGGCGTTCGGGTGGGCCTGGTAGATGGGGATGAACTCGGCCCCGAACCCGAGGCCGACGATCGCCACGCGGACCTTCTTCTCGCTCATCGGACGGCGGCTCCCACGGGGATAGGTGTGGGGAGAAGCGTAGTCGGGTGACGAGCGAGTGACAACGACGAAAGGCCGCTCGTTGCGGCCTCCCACCCTCGTTCCCACGCTCTGCGTGGGAACGCACGGGGGCGACGCTCCGCGTCGCGGACTGTGGGGGTGGGTGACAGCCTCCCGTGGCAGGCAGGTTGCGACGCGGAGCGTCGCCCCCGTGCGTTCCCACGCAGAGCGTGGGAACGAGGGATCGAGGGGAATAGCGCTTTCGACTGAAAGATTGAGCTACTTCGCCGGCTCGCCCCACACCCGCTGCCACGGCACCAGTGCGACCGGGATCAGCATCGCGTGGATTACCCACGTGTAGAAGCAGCCGTCAGCTAACGCCTTGCTGAAGCCGTAATTGTGTAACCCAACCCCGAGTTGGTTGGTGCCGAACCAGCTCCAGGTGGTGATCATGTTGCCGACCAGAGCCAGCACTGCCATGCCGCGGTCCTTGACCAGCCCGCACCACCGGGCGTGCAGGATGAGGGCGTTCCACAGGACGATCAAAACCGCCCCGTTCTCCTTCGGATCCCAGCCCCAGAACCGGCCCCACGACTGGTCCGCCCAGATGCCGCCGAGCACCGTCCCGACGAAGCTGAGCAGCGTCGCCAGGCACACGACCCCGTAGACCATCTGGCCGATCACCTTGCCGAGTTCCATCGGCTTGGCCCCGGCCCCGGTGCCGACCGTCACCTTCCGGCCGAGCGCGTCCGCGTGCGGGAACACCGACAGGGCGACGTACACCAAAGCCAGGAACCCGGCCAGATACGTCGCCGAGTACCCGAGGGTGACGGTGGTGACATGGGTGGCCAGCCAGAAGTTGGTGTCCAGAACGGCCACCATCATTTCCAGAGTGTCACCGCTAGCAGCCAGCCAGTGGGCAATCAAACTGGTGCCGCACCCGATTGATGCAGCAATTACGTTCGCGATTCCCAGCGGGTAGATGCGTTCCAGCACCAGGCAGGCTATGACCGCCCCCCAGCCGATGAACACGGCCGACGAGTACAGGTTCGTCACGAACACCAGCGGCCGGTCCATCAGGTACATCCGGCCGAGCAGGGTGACGGTGTGGACCAGGAGCGTCGTCACCAGCGTCCAGAAGGCGGCCCGGCGGAGGGCATCGGACGCCGGCGGGTAGGCCAGCACCGCCAGCCATCCGAGCAGCCCGAGCAGCCCGGCCAGGAGGTACGTAAACACGCACCGGTAGTACAGGGCGGACTGGTTCAGGAACGTCTCGAACCGCACCCGCCGCAGGTCAGCCGCGGACACCCCCTGCTCGGCGATCCCCTTGAACTTGCCCACCGCCTCCTTGAACCGGTCTGGGTCGTTGGCCCGGTACGCGGCCAGCACGTCCTGCCAGGCGGCGGCGGCGGTGTCCTTCGCCTGCTCAGCCTCCAGGGCCGGCTCGAACAGCTCCAGGAACCGCCGCTGCTGGTCCGGTTGCATCGACCGGAAGTCGGCCGGCAACCCCTCGGCCTCCAGCTTCGACCGGATCGCCTGGAACGCCGCCTGAACGGACGCCCGCTTGGCCTCGGCCGGGGTCCGCCAGTCCAGCCCGGAACCGGTCGGCGGCAGCAGGATCGGCGCCTGGCCCTGCCAGACCTCCAGGTACTTCTCGATGTGCTTCCGCAGCTCCAACAGTTTGGCCTCGAACAGGTCCCGCTGCTTCGGATCCTTCTCCAACGCCTTGCGGGCCGCCTGGTCGAACTCGTCGAACCGCTCCTTCATCTCGTCCACCGAGTACCGCAGCCCCTCCCGCCGCTTGAGCTGGAGCAGGTTCATCACCTGGTCGTTCTCGATCCGGAACAGGTGGTACTTGGCGGCCACGCCCGGGTCTTTGGTCCCGCTGGCCGCGTCCAGGAGCCACTTGATCGCCGGCAGCGGCTTGCTCTCGTCCTTGTCGTCCGGGGCGTAGAACTGCTCCCGGTTGGTGATGACACGCAGGTCCACCCGAGCGACGGTGTCCAGCGGCTTCACCCGCCCCCCTTCGACCACCGGCAGCCGGGCGGCTTCGGTCAGGTCGAGCGGCCCGACCTTGATCGGCCTCGGCATCGCCGCTCCGGCGATGTACAGAGCGACCACGCCGACGATCAGCGGCGGCAGCAGCAGATCGACCCAGGTCCGCTCCGGAGCGCGGCGAAGCTCCTTGGCCGACACCTGTGGCGGCCCGCCGGCGAACGTCCGACTCAGGAACCGCGCCAGGTAGAAGCCGAAGTGAATCAGCATCCCGACCGACACCATCGCGCACGAGATGTACGGCAGCAGCCACCCGGGGTTGCGGACCACCTGGAGAACGGTCCCCTTCTCGTCCGGGGTGAACGACGACTGGTAGAACGTCTCGCCGCGGTGCCGCAGCGGCTCGTTCATGGCGATCGTCACTTCCTGATCCTGGCCCCGTTCCGGGTCCACCAGCCGGACCTGGCTGCTGTAGTTCTTGGCCGTCTGGGTGCCGGTGTACCGGTCGAACCGGAACTTGATGAGGTGCAGGCTGTACGGCTTGTAGTAGTGGGTGAACCGCAGCTCGGTCTGGTACGTCTTGTCGCCCACAGTGACGGGCTGCTCGTCCAGCCGCAGCGACACCAGATAGGTGCCGATGACCTCGTCCGACCCCTTCTTGCGGAACCGGACGTAGGCGGACGGGAAGTCCTGCTTGTTCTCCATGTCCACGCCGGTCACTTCCCGCCGCGGCACCGCGAACCGCCGCTCGCCGGCCCCGACCGTAGCCGGGTAGGCGCGGTCGGCCAGCTCGGGGGTGCCCGGCGGCACCAGGGCCGAGTTCTTCATGTACACGAGCGGCTGGACGTCGAACGGCAGGTCCGGGTGGCTGAGCGTCTGGTCGCTCTGGATGGCTTCGATCAGCAGTGTGCCCGGGACGACCGTCACCTTGTCGGCGGCCGGGTCCGACCGGTCAGTGACAGCCAACTCGAAGTGCCGGGTGTCGACGGTGAAGTTGGCCGAGCTACCTTCCATGATCTGCATCTGCTGCTCGACCTGGAACTCCCGGGTGATCGCCTCGCCGACGAACAGCAGCAACACCCCAAGGTGCAGGACGATCACCCCGGCCCGCTTCCAGCTCAGCTTGAACCGGACGAGGTGGGCGGACAGTAGGTTGATGAACATCAAGAGGCCGAGCAACCGGCCGCCGGGCCACGGGAACTTGGCCCAGTTGGCGGCAGTCAGGTCGTTCGGCAGGCCGAAGAAGATCTTGCCGAACTCCAGGATCGGCTGGGTGTCCACCATCACCACTTCGGACCAGAAGTACCGGTCCACCACCGTCCAGATGCCCTGGGTCTTCTGGGCCAGGGTGCCGAAGAACACCAGCCCGACCGCCAGCGCGAACAGGACGCACGTCACCTGCAACGACGCGAGGGGCTTCAACACAGTAGTTACTGCGGCCCACACGGGAGACGGGCCGGTTCGCGGGGCGGCGACAGATTCGGCGGCGGCGCTCATCGGCTCTCCTGAACCGTCAACAATCGGGCAGCGGTGTGCTTCACACTGGTGGGGCAGGCATTTCTGCCTGCCCGAGTTGCAGACGGGCAGGCAGAAATGCCTGCCCCACCAACCCTAAGCCGGGACACGATTGTCGGGCAAGTTACTTGCGGTTCATGAACGGCGGCATCATCCCGCCCGACCCGCCCGGCCCGCGGACGTCGATGAGGTACTTCTTGGCCGGCCCGGGCAGTTCCTTGGCGGCGGTCGGCAACTCGGCCTCCGTCACAGGTTTGGCCCCGACCTCGTTCCGCCACCGGTTCACGTTGTCCAGGACCGACCCGGCGAACGGCTCGGACAGGTACGCCTCCAGCGGCTTGTCCCCGTCCCCGACCAGGAAGGTGACGAGCCGCATCGCCTTGGCCGGCCCCTGTTTCCAGCCGGCCGGCGGGGTGTACTTGGGCGGGGTGGACGACACGTCCACCGATTTGACGAACTCCTCGAACGCCGCGGCGTGCGGTTCCAGTGCCTCGGGCGTGCCGGTCATCTTGACGAAGTAGCTCGACCCGCCGGCGGCCGGGATGATGGCCCCGAGCAGCCGGACCTTGTCCGGGCCGGTGGCTACCGCCGGCGCCGCCCCGGTCGGGGCGGTCGGGGCCAGCTTGTCCTTCGGCACACTGTAGGTCTTGATGTCGTCCGACGGCCCGCAGCCGACGACGGCGAGCAACAACGGGACGGCGAGGCGGTTCATGCGGTGGGGATCCCGGGACGGGCGGTAGGGCGGGTACTCGTATTGTCGGCCGGCGGTCGGCGGGCGTCAACCCGGCCGACCACCCCTATAACGCCCCGCCCGCCCGGACCGACGAACCGCCCGGCTCACCCGACCTTCTTCAGGAACGTGATCCGCCCGCCCTCGACCCACTCGGCCACGAAGATGTTCCCATCCTTGTCGAAGCAGGCGTCGTGCGGGTGGACGAACTTGCCGGCCGGCCACTCCTTGGGCTGCGTGCGGACGGCCGGCCCCTTCCCTTTGTCCAGGCTGCCGACCACCCGCTTCCGCCAGGCGTCGTCGTCCCCGAGCTGGGCCAGCGGCTGGTCGCCTTTGCCGAACAGGCTGATCCGGGTGTGCAGGTCCGGCACCAGCATCACGTCGCCCCGGGTGTCGATGTTGGCCGGGAAGAACACCATCTCGTCGGGCTTGGACGCCTTCAAGAACTTGCCGTCCAGGTCGAACCACTGGAGCCGGTGGTTGGCCCGGTCGCAGACGACCAGCGTCGGGTGGTTCGGGGTGCGGGCGTCCACCCACTGGCCGTGCGGGGTGACGAACTGGCCGTCCTTCTTGCCGGACCCGCCGAACGCCTTGAGCAGCTTCCCGTCCTTGTCGAACTTGAGCATGTAGTTGGCCCCGTACCCGTCGCCGACGAAGAAGCTGCCGTCCGGCCCGAAGGCGATGTTCGTCGGGTTGTAGGCGGCCTTCGGGTTCTCGTACTCCTTGCACTCCGGCCGGGTCTGCTGCCAGACGATTTCGCCCTTCTTGTTCGTCTTGCACACCTTCACCTTCGGGGTCCAGGTGTTGGTGAGGTAGACGAACTCCTCGCCCCCTTCCGTGCGGAAGTCGATCCCGTGGCCGCCGCCGTGCCACTCCTTGCCAAACGACCGGACGAACTTGCCGGCCGGGTCGAACACCATGACGGTGTCCAGCCCCTTCTTCCCCTTGTGCCCCTGGTGGGTGATGTAGACCAGCCCGTCGGCGTCGATGGCGACGTTATGGGTGGTCTGCCACTCGAGGTTGCCGGGCAGCTCGCCCCAGCCGTGGGTGCATTCGTAGGTGTGCTCGCCGCTGCCGACCCGCGGGGCTTTGGCCCCGGCCTTGTCAGTGGTGCCGAGCAGGTGCGGGCCGGTCGCGGCGGTGGCGGCGACGGCGGCGGTGGTCTTGAGGAAGTCGCGGCGGCGCATAGGTCGCTCCGGGGAGGGTGGCCGCCAGTGTACGCCGGGCGGAAGCCGGTCGCAACCGGCCGCACGATCCGGTGTCTTGCTCCCCTTCTCCGCTTCGGGGAGGGGGCCGGGGGGAGGGGTTACAACCCCACCCATTCACTGGGATTTCGTAGTCTCGGTGACGGATGGGTGGCTCAACCCCTCCCACGGCCCCCTCCCCGAAGCGGAGAGGGGGAGCAAGAAAACAACTTGCTTCATGATTCGCTCCGGGGTTTGCTGGGGGCCGTCCCCTGCCCCGAGGTGCCGCATGCGCCCCCTGCTCACCCTGCTGGCCGTCGGCCTGGCCGCCCAGGTCCACGCCGCCGAGCGGAAGAACGTCCTGCTGATCGTTGCCGACGACCTCGGCCTCCAGCTCGGGTGCTACGGCGACCGGGCGGCAAAGACACCGAACATCGACGCCCTGGCCGCCGCCGGCACCCGGTTCACCCGCGCCTTCGCCAGCGTCGCCTCGTGCAGCCCCAGCCGGGCCACCCTGCTGACCGGCCTGCCGACCCACCAGTGCGGGCAGTACGGCCTCGCCCACGGCACCCACAACCAACACACCTTTCGCTCCGTGAAGGGGCTGCCCGCCCTGCTCAAACCGGCCGGGTACAGGTCCGGGGTGGTGGGCAAGCTGCACGTCCAGCCGAAGGAGGTGTACCCGTTCGACGCCGAGATCGCTGACGCCGGCCGCAACCCGGTGAGCGTGACCGCGAAGGCCGAGCAGTTCATCAAGTCGGCCGGGGACGCCCCGTTCTTCCTACTCGTCGGGTTCACCGACCCGCACCGGGCGGCGAAAGGGTTCGCCAACGAGGCCAAGTATCCGGCGAGCGTCCCGCGGACGGCGTTCGACCCGGCTGCACTTCCACTGCCCGCGTTCCTCCCAGACCAGCCGGACGCCCGGGCCGACTGGGCGGACTACTACCAGTCGATCGCCCGTCTGGATCACGGGGTCGGGCTGCTGCTGAAGATGTTGGCGGAGCTGAAGCACGCGGACGACACGCTGGTGATCTTCCTGAGCGACAACGGGCCGCCGTTCCCGGGGGCGAAAACCACTCTGTACGACCCCGGCGTCCACCTGCCGCTGATCGTCCGCCGGCCGGGTCCGCAGGCAGGCCGGACGTGTGCTGCGTTGGTGAGCTGGACCGACATCGCCCCGACAGTCCTGGACTGGGCCGGTGTCTCCAAGCCGGCTGCCTGCGCCGGCCGCTCCCTGCTACCGATCCTGGCAGATGCTTCCCCAGGCGGGTGGGACGTGGTGTACGGGTCGCACCAGTTCCACGAAGTGACCATGTACTACCCCGTCCGCATGGTCCGCACCCGGACGCACAAATACCTGCTCAACCTGGCCCACGGGCTGGAGTACCCGCACGCCTCCGACCTGTGGGGGTCGCCGACCTGGCAAGGCGTGCTGAAGCGGCACGACCGGCTGCTCGGCAAGCGGCCGGTTGCGAACTTTCAGCGACGGCCGAAAGAGGAGCTGTACGACCTGACCGCCGACCCGGACGAGGTGACAAACCTGGCCGGAATGCCGGCCGCGGAGCCGGTGCTGGCCGCCTTGCGGGCCAAACTGGCGTCCTGGCGGAAGGCGACCGACGACCCGTGGCTGGTAAAGGATGCCCACGAGTAACAGACGCGGGGCGAGTTGCATCACCCGGGCATCTGTCCTAGGCTTCGGCGTGAAATCCGCCGGCCGACCGGACCGGCGCCCCGACCACCGCCCCGGTGTCCTGATGCCCGCCCCCTCGTCGGTCGAGGAACTGCTCAAACTCGTTCGGGACAGCGGCTTGGTCGGCGAGCCGGCGCTTGTCGGCTATCTCGACAGCCGGGCGGCCGGCCAGCCGCTCCCCGCGGACCCCCGGGCAGCGACCAGCGAGCTGATCCGCGACGGGCTGATCACCAACTTCCAGGCCGAGCAGTTCCTGCTCGGCAAGTGGCGGGGGTTCACGATCGGCAAGTACAAGCTGCTGGAGCGGGTCGGGGTCGGCGGGATGGGCCAGGTGTTCCTGTGCGAGCACCAGCACATGAAGCGGCGGGTGGCGGTCAAGGTGCTGCCGCCGGCCAAGGCCGAGCAGCCCGCGGCCCTCGGCCGGTTCTACCGGGAGGCCCGGGCGGCCGGGGCGCTCGAGCACCCGAACATCGTCCGCACCCACGACATCGACCAGGACGGGAACCTGCACTTCATCGTCATGGAGTACGTGGACGGGACCAACCTGCTGGACGTGGTCAAGCGGTTCGGCCGGCTCGGCCTCGGCCGGGCGACCAGCTACGTCCGGCAGGTGGCCGCCGCCCTCCAGTACGCGTTCGAAAACGGCATCGTCCACCGGGACGTGAAGCCGGGGAACATCCTCATCGACCGGGACGGGACGGCCAAGATCCTCGACATGGGTCTGGCCCGGTTTTACAAGGACCAGACGGACAACCTGACGGTCAAGTACGACGACAAGGTGGTGCTCGGCACCGCCGACTACGTGGCCCCGGAGCAGGTGGCCGACAGCCACTCGGCGGACACCCGGTCGGACATCTACTCCCTCGGGGCGACCTACTACTTCCTGCTGGCCGGCCACACCCCGTTCCCGACCGGGACGGTGTCCCAAAAGCTGCTCTGGCACCGGACCAAGGAGCCGACCCCGATCGAGCAGGTCCGGCCGGAGGTGCCGCACCGGATCGCCGCGGTGATCGCCCGGATGCTGGCCAAGAACCCGGCCGACCGGTTCCAGACCCCGGGGGAGGTGGCCGCCGCCCTGGACGGGTTGCTGCCGGACGACGTGCCGCTGCCGGCCCCCGAAGAGATGCCCCAGCACAGCCCCGCGGCGACCGGCGACTCGGCCGAGGCGGGCCGTCCGCCCACGCCGCCCGAGCGGTACGTTGAGCCGCCCAGGCCGCAAGCCCCGGCGGCCGTCGTCCGGCCCGGGCCGTTCGCCCCGTCGGCCGCCTCGGCCCCGGCGTCCCCGTATGTCAAACTGTCCGTGATCGATACGCCGAAGGCCGGCTCCAGCTATTCGCAGACCGCCGAGATCCGCCCGCCGGCGAAGGCCCGGCCCACCCCCTGCCCCGACTATCGGCGGAAAACCCGCGAAGCGATCCGCCAAGGGCAGCCGGCCCGAGCGACAGTCACCCCGACGACGGCTCCGAGCCGGACGTTACTTTTCGGGCTGCTCGCCGCGGGGGCGGTCGGCGGCGCCGTCGCGGCGGTCCTCCTCTTGCGGTAAGTTGCAGGCAGCCGGGCCGTGCGAGGGCCAGGGGCTCCATGCCCGGCCCGGCAGGCTCATTCGAAAACCTCGCCCGCCACTCAGCTCGGTTGACCGACCGGCATCAGTTGCTTGTCAATCTTCGGCGGCAGCTCGAACGTCTGGGCCAACGCCGCGATCGGCTCCCCGAGCTGGGGGATCTCCGCCTCCTTGAGCCGGCCGAGCCGCTTGGCCGCCGCCAGTCCGAGGGTCTGGAGCCGCTCCGGCGGCAGCCCCATCAGCCGGCAGCACGTCGCGTCCACGGCGACCAGATCGGCGCCCATCACCAGCGCCCCGACCGGCTTGGCCGTGCCGTTCAGCGGGCCGTCCCCTTCCATGCCGACGATGCCGTCCACGATCGCCAGGTGCGGGGTGTGGGTCAGGGCGATGTCCACGATGCTCTGCGGGATGCCCCGCCAGTGTAGCTCGTTCTTCGGCCAGCCGTAGCAGATGCCGGGCAGCGTGCCGAACAGGTTTTTGAGCGACAGCGTCGCTCCGGCCCAGTGGTGCGTTTTGAGCTTCGGCAGCGACACGAACACATCCGCTTCGAGCACCGTCCGGGACAGGTACAGGTGGTCCAGGCCGGTCGTCCGGCCGAGGTTCGGCACCTTCACCGGCTCGTCGTGGTTGATGTCCACGAACCGGACGCCGTGCCGCCGCAGCACGTCCCCGAGACCGCTCTCGTTCACCAGGAACTGCACGTTCCGCCAGTGCCCCGGCCCTTCAGCGACGACGATTTCCGCCGCCCCTTCCCGCTTCATCAGCTCGATGACCGCCGAGACGAACCGCGGGTCGGTGTTGATGACCTTGTCCCGGTGGTACTCGACCAGGTTCGGCTTGAGCACCACCCGCTTGCCGGCCACCGGCACGAGCGGGCGGAAGTGCTCGAACTGCTTCGCCAGGATGTCAGCGAGCGGGCCGTCGTAGTCGTCCGCCCGGGCGATGTGGACGGCGGACGTGACTGGTAGCGGCCGGAGGGCGTCCACCCCGCCGGCCACCAGCCCGCGGAACTTCGCCTTCAGCCGTTCGACGAACCCCTTCGGCGGCGCGGCCGGCTTGCCCCGCCCGTCCGACTCCGGCCGTTCGGCGGCCAGCGTCCCCCGCTCGGCCACCCGCGGCGGATCGGACAGGGTGAACGGGTTGCGGGCGGCGGTGCTGAGCGCCAGGGCAGCCAGTGCCAGGCGGAACGGCCCGGCCCCGAGGCCGTTGTGGGCATCCAGCTCGACTGCGAGCGAATCTTGAATGCGGCCGTCGATGGCCGGCAAAGCGGCCCGGGTGGCGTCGTCGGTGGCGTGGCAGGCCAGGGCGAGCTTGATCCAACTCAGGTGTTCGAGATCGGTTGCGGTCTCGGCATGAACCCGCAAATATCCCTTGGCCGCGTCCACCCGTGGATTATCCACTCCTTGCAAAGCGAGCAGAAGGGCGGCGGTCGGCCCGGGGATGGGTTCGGTCATCCGGCCGAGGATGATGCGGTTGCCGTAGTTCGCCCCGCCGGTGTCGAACGCCCGGTCGAGCAACAGTCGCAGCCCCTCCTGCACCCGGGGGTGATCGCCGCGTCCGGCACGTCGCAGGGCCAGGCACGCCCAGGCGGTCGGCTCCACCCAGGAGAACGTGTCCTCCGCCCACGGCCAGCCGACCAGCCGCACGTCGATGTCCATCATGTCCGCGACTTCGGGGTCGGCCTTCACCACCCGCCCCTCGATGGCGAGCAGCTTGTCGGCCACCGGCCCCAAATCCGTCCGACCCAGCGCGGCCCGCAGGAACAGCACCAGGGCCGTCGGCCAGGCGGCTTCGGGGCGGCCGTGGGCGAGGCGGAAGCTGCCGTCCTCCCGGCCGTGTCGGGTGATGGCGGCTTCCCCGGCGGTGATCGCCGCCGCGAACCGCTCCGGCTCGCTTGCGAGAGCCAACACCGCCAGGCAGGTCGGCTCCAGGTTGGCTTGCTGGCCCGATTGGTAGCCCCATCCCCCGTCCGGGTGAGCCGCGGTGGCGAGTCGGTCGAGCAACGAGGTCACGTCAGGCATGAGAACCGCTCCGCGGGGCGACCGTCCGGGCGTGAGTTTGCGTCCCCAGCATAGAACACGCCGGGCGACCCTGCCGGCGGCCGTACAATTCGGGGGACACCTTCCGACGAGGGCGACCGGTGCGGGCGGCACACTTCGACTGCTTCAGCGGGATCAGCGGGGACATGGTGCTCGGGGCGGTCCTGGACGCGGGGGTTCCGGCCGACGCCATCCGGGCCGCCCTGGTGTCGCTGGGGTTGCCGATCGAGCTGGAGGTGGAGCGGGTGAAGCGGTGCGGGTTCGCCGCCACCAAGGCGACCGTCCACGCCCAGGACCAGGAGGACTACCGGTTCCTGCCGGACATCGAAGCGATCCTCGACCGCGGGGCGCTGACCGACCGGCAACGAGAGTTGGCGAAGGCGATCTTCCGCAAGCTGGCTCAGGCCGAGGCGACCGCCCACGGGATGCCGCTGGATCGAGTCCACTTCCACGAGGTCGGGGCGCTGGACAGCATCGCCGACATCGTCGGGGCGGCGGTCGGGCTGGACCTGCTCGGGGTGGAGCGGTTCACCAGCTCGCCGGTGCCGACCGGGACCGGGACGGTGAAGGGCGTCCACGGGCTGATGCCGGTGCCGACCCCGGGGACCGCGGAGTTGCTGAGGGGGGTGCCGCTCGCCCCGTCGGACGTGAAGTTCGAGCTGACCACCCCAACCGGGGCGGCCATCCTCACGACTGTCGTGAGCGAGTACACCGCCTCGCCCGTGATGACCGTCGAGCGGATCGGGCAAGGGGCGGGAACCAAAGACTTCCTGGATCGGCCGAACATCCTGCGGCTGATGGTCGGCGAAGTCGCCGAGAAAGCCCACGAACGATCGTCCGTGGGCTTTGCGGAAGCGGATACTGTCGTCGTCCTCGAAACCAACCTCGACGACACCCCTGCCGAGGTGGTCGGCTACACCGCCGAGCAATTGTTCGCCGCCGGCGCCCTGGACGTGTTCTGCGTCCCGATCCAGATGAAGAAGCACCGCCCCGGCGTCCTGCTCACGGTCATTGCGACCCCCGACACCGTCCCCGCCCTCGAAGCGGTCTTGTTCCGCGAGACGGCCACGTTCGGCGTCCGCCGGCACACCGCCGAGCGGTCCAAGCTGCAGCGGGAGGCGATCACCGTGGACACCCCCTGGGGGCTGGTGGCCGCCAAGAAGGGGTGGCGGACCGACGGGCTGACCGTCGTCACCCCGGAGTACGAGGCGTGCGCCGCCGTCGCCAGGCAGCACGGGGTTCCGCTGCGGGCGGTGTACGACGCCGTCCGCCGGGCCGCCCCTTGAACTTTGCCCGGGAATCCGTGTCTAGTCTCCGTCCGCCACGTACCGAACCCGTAGGGTGCGTGGAGCGAGGCTTTGGGAGCGCAACGCACCGCCCCGCAACGACATCATCCGGGGCGCGAAGTCCAACCGGTGCGTTCCGCAAAGCCTCCACGCACCCTACGAAACCCGCCACCGTTCCCGCACACCAGACCCGCTGAGGGTGCCATGCCGTCGTCGAGCGAGATCCGCCAGCAGTTCATCGACTTCTTCGCCCAGCGCGGGCACACGTTCGTCCCGAGCAGCCCGGTGGTCCCGCTCGACGACCCGACATTGCTGTTCGCCAACGCCGGGATGAACCAGTTCAAGCCGTACTTCCTCGGCACCGCCAAGCCGCCGTACAAGCGGGCGGTGAACACACAGAAGTGCATCCGGGCCGGGGGCAAGCACAACGACCTCGACGACGTGGGCAAGGACACCTACCACCACACCTTTTTTGAGATGCTCGGCAACTGGAGCTTCGGCGACTACTTCAAGAAGGAGGCTATCGCCTGGGCATGGGAGCTGCTGACGCAAGTCTGGAAGCTCGACCCGACCCGACTGCACGTCACGGTCTTTGAAGGCGACCCGGCGGCCAGCATCCCTCGCGATGACGAGGCGGCCGGGTACTGGCGGGCGGTCGGCGTCCCGGACTCGCACATCCACCTGGGGAACAAGAAGGACAACTTCTGGGAGATGGGCAACACCGGCCCGTGCGGCCCCTGCACCGAGATCCACTACGACGCGACGCCGGACAAGAGCGGGGCGAAGCTGGTCAACGGCGGCTCGGACCAGGTGGTGGAAATCTGGAACAATGTGTTCATCCAGTTCAACCGGAACGAGGACCAGTCGCTCACCCCGCTGCCGGCCCAGCACGTGGACACCGGCATGGGCTTCGAACGGATCACCAAGATCCTGCAAGGAAAGACGAGCAACTACGACACGGACATCTTCACCCCGTTGATGACAGCGATCCAGCAGGCGACCGGCGCCCGCCCCTACGGCGGCGTGCTGGACGACCGTGTGGACACCGCCTACCGGGTGATCGCCGACCACATCCGCACGCTCACGTTCGCCCTGACCGACGGGGCGGTGCCGTCGAACGAGGGCCGCGGGTCGGTGCTGCGGAGCATCCTCCGCCGGGCGGTGCTGTTCGGCTGGCTCGACCTGGCCATGCGGGAGCCGTTCCTGCACAAGCTGGTGCCGGCCGTGGTGGCCAACTTCGGCGGGGCGTTCCCGGAGCTGGCCCGCGACCCGCAGCGGGTGCAGTCGGTCATCTACGACGAGGAGGCGAGCTTCCTGCGGACCATCGAGCGGGGGCTGAAGTTGTACGACGAGGCCGCCGCCTACGCCCGCAACGGGACCGGAGTGATCGACGCCAAGAAGGCGTTCGACCTGCACACCGAGTCCGGGTTCTTCATCGACATCACCGAGAAGTTGGCAGCGGACGCCGGGCTGAAGGTGGACCGGGCCGGGTTCGACACGCTGTTCGACGAGTTCAAGCGGATCTCCGGCCAGGGCCGCAAAACGGTCGTGGTGTCGGCCATCCAGGGCGAACTGCCGCCGACCGACGACTCGCCGAAATACCAGACGGCGGTGATCGAGGCGAAGATCCTCGGCTGGGTGGCGAACAACACGGTCGTCCGCGAGGGGCAGGTGCCGGCCGGGGAGCCGGTCGCCCTGCTGCTCGACCGGACCAACTTCTACGCCGAGCAGGGCGGGCAGGTCGGGGACACCGGCCACCTGGACAACCCGAAGCGGCCGGGGCTGGAGTTCCGCGTCGACGACACCCAGCGGCTCGGCGACGCGGTGCTGCACGTCGGCACTCTGGTGGCCGGCACCCTGGCCGTCGGGGACACCGTCCGGGCGGTCCAGGGGACGATGCGGCGGGTGGACGTGATGCGGAACCACACCGCCACCCACCTGCTCAACCTGGCCCTCCGGCAAGTCCTGGGCGGGCACGTGGATCAGAAGGGGTCGCTGGTGGACGGCGACAAGACCCGGTTCGACTTCAGCCACGACAAGCCGATCACCCCCGACGAACTCCGCCGCATCGAGGAGCGGGTGAACTCGCTCGTCGGCCGCGACCTGCCGGTGACGGCGACGGTCATGCCGCTGGCCGAGGCGAAGCAGATCGCGGGGGTACGGGCGGTGTTCGGGGAGAAGTACCCGGACCCGGTGCGGGTCGTGATGATCGGCCCGGAGTCCCCGGCCCAGGCGACAGCCGACGACTCGGTCGAGTTCTGCGGCGGCACCCACCTGCCGCGGACCGGCAGCGTCGGCTACTTCAAGCTGGTGTCTCAGGAGGGCGTGGCGAAGGGGGTCCGGCGGGTGACGGCCGTCACCGGCCGGGTGGCCGCCGAGACCCTGCAAAAGACGTTCGCCGTCGTGGACGACCTCTCCGCCCGGTTCCAGTGCAAGCCGGACGAGCTGCCGACCCGCGTCGAGGCACTGCAGGACGAGTTGAAGAAGTTGCAGGCCCAGCTCAAGAAGGGGGCCGCCGCCGACCTGGCCGGGGCCGTGGACAAGCTGCTCGACGCCGCCCCCGAGATCGGCGGGGCGAAGCTGGTCGTCGGCCAGCTCCCGGCCGCGTCGGTCGATCAGGTGCGGGCGCACATCGACCGCGTCCGGCAGAAGGCGCAGTCGGCGTTCGTCGTCTTCGGCTGGGCGGACGACGAGGGCAAGGTGCCGGTGATCGTGGCGTTGACCAGCGACCTGACGGCCAAGGGGCTGAAGGCCGGCGACATCGTGAAACAGGTGGCGGCGGTGGTCGGCGGCAGCGGCGGCGGCAAGCCGGATCTGGCCCAGGCCGGCGGCAAGGATGCGAGCAAGCTGCCGGAGGCGATGGCCAAGGCGGCGGAGATCGGGCGGGCGCTGCTTTCGTAGGGCGGCGCCCGAGGCTTTGCGAGGCCCGCCGGCCCGGCAATCGCTCGTTGCCGGGCCGGCGGGCCTCGCAAAGCCTCGGCGCCGCCTACACCAACCGGCGGTTAACGCGGCTTCAGCCCCGCTGCCCGGGTCTTCGCCAGCCCCGGCACCCGGGGCACACTGACCACCCGCCCGGTCTCCGGTTTGACGCCAGCAAGTCGCTCCCGGACCGCGTCCGCGTAGTCCGGCGACAGTTCGACGCCGAGGTACTTGCGGCCCAGCCGCTTGGCCGCGACGAGCGTGGTGCCGCTGCCGGCGAACGGGTCGAGCACCAGATCCCGCTCGTTGGACGACACGCGGATCACCCGCTCCAGCAGCGCCTCCGGCATCTGGCACGGGTGCCCGGTCCGCTCCTTGAACGTGCCGCACACCCGGCTCACGGACCAGGTGTCGCCGTCACTGCGGAAGTGCTCGGCGGTCTCCTGCGGCCGCAACACCCAGGTGTCGTCCGGCAGCTTGCCGACCGGGTTGGCCCGGCGGTCGGCGTAGGTGGTCTGGCGGGCGCTCGGCACCCGGACCGCGTCCGCGTTGAAGGTGAACGCCTTCGGGTCCACGACGTAGTATAGCAGGTGGGCGTGGCTGCGGTTGAACTTCTTGGTGCAGTTCACCCCGAACGTGTAGTGCCAGACCACCCAGTTCCGCATGGTCAGCCCGAGGGCGTCGAGCTTGACCTTCACCTCGGCCGCGTACTCGTCCCCGATCGCCACCCACAGCGACCCGGTCGGCTTGAGCACCCGCCGCACGGCGTCCAGCCAGCGGTCGGTCCAGGCCAGGTACTCGGCCTTGGCCCGGCGGTCGTGGTACACGTCGTACTCGTACCCGATGTTGAACGGCGGGTCGGCGAACGCCAGGTCCACCGCCCCCTCCGGCACACGCGCCAGTTGCTGGACGCAGTCGCCGGCCCACACGTCGTTCCAACTCATCGTGACACGCCCCCGGGTGCGGATTCGCCGCGAGTGTCGGTGGAATCTACAATACCGGCGCGGATGGCGCAAGCGCAAGTCCCGGCACAATCCGGGCAAACTGGCGATCTCTGTGCGCGGCGGCCGGAAGCGGTGCCGGTCGGGCAGGTTGGGCGGGAAGTTGGGGTGGTGCCGGGCGGGGCGGTCCGGTAATGTCCGGGCCGTCCGGCCGGGCCGCGGTTCGGGTAGTTCATTCGGGATGACGATGGGACAGCACCTGCGAGCGATCTGGGCGTACCGCTACTTCTGGATGTCGCTGGTCCAGATGGATTTGCGGTCCCGGTACCGGCGGTCGGTGCTCGGCATCGGCTGGTCGATGCTCCACCCGATCCTGATGAGCGGGGTGTTCTGTCTGGTGTTCAGCCAGATCATGGACATCAAGAGCCACGAGTGGGAGAAGTTCGGCTACCCGACCGCCTGGCGGGGGTACGCCGCGTACCTGCTCTGTTCGATGGCGGTGTGGGAGTTCATCCGCAACTCGCTGTCGGTCGGCTGCCTGGCCCTGCTGCGAAACGAGGCGTACATCCGCCAGTGCCCGCTGCCCTACGGCATCTACCCGCTGCGGGTGGTGATGGGGACGTTCATCCACTTCCTCATCTCGCTGGTCGTCATCCTGGTGCTGGTGTCCCTGCTGAAAGGGTCCGCCGACCCGGTCGGCAAGCTGTGGGCCGTGCTGCCGGTGGTCGGGCTGATGTTCCTGTTCTGCTGGGCGCTCGCGACGATCGCCGCGTTCGCCACCGTGTACTTCCACGACACCACCCACCTGATCGACGTGGGGTCGCAGCTGTTCTTCTTCCTCACCCCGATCATGTACACCCGGGAGGCGGCCAAGCCGCTCGCCCCGCTGTTCGACATCAACCCGGTGGTGGTGTTCCTGGACCTGACGCGGTACCCGCTCGTGTTCGACACCGTCCCGAACGCGGGCCTGTACCTGCAAGGGGCGCTGTTGACCGCGGTGGCCGTCGGGCTGGCGTTCGGCACCATGGGCTGGCTGCAGAAGAAGGTGATCTTCCACCTGTAGGCGGGTGTCGGTTCTTCTCCCCCTCCCTGCATTCGGGGAGGGGCCGGGGGGTGGGGTGAAGCCAGCCGCCCGTCCCCTGACGGCTCGAAGCCACTGTGACGGGTTGGGGGCGTGACCCCTCCCCCGGCCCCCTCCCCGAAGCAGGGAGGGGGAGAAAGAGGCTGACCGCGGACCCGGGACTGACGCACCGATGGCCAAGATCGAGCTGACCGACGTGAGCCTGACGTTCACCATCCGCCAGCAGCGGAAGGTGACGCTCAAGGAGTACCTGACCCGGGCGCTGTTCCTGGAGTCCCGCAACCCGAAGGTGCAGGTCCACGCCCTGTCCGGGCTGAACCTGACCGCCTACGACGGCGACCGGATCGGGGTGATCGGGCACAACGGGGCGGGCAAGAGCACCCTGCTCAAGCTGCTGGCCGGCGTCTACCCGCCGACCAAGGGCACCCGGGTGGTGGAGGGCCGCATCTGCTCGCTGTTCGACATCGCCCTCGGGTTCGAGCACGAGGCCAGCGGGTGGGAGAACATCAAGTACCGCGGCTACCTGCTCGGCGAGACGCCCAAGACGCTCAAGCGGAAGATCCACCAGATCGCCGAGTTCAGCGAGCTGGGCGAGTTCCTGCACATCCCGGTCCGGTACTACAGCAGCGGCATGCTGGTCCGGCTGGCGTTCTCGATCAGCACCGCCGTCGAGCCGGAGGTGCTGCTGATCGACGAGGTGCTCGGGGCCGGCGACCTGGCGTTCCAGATCAAGGCCCGGGAGCGGATGCGGGAGATGATGGCCCAGGCCCGGCTGATGGTGCTGGTGACGCACGAGACCGGCACCCTGACCCAGATCTGTAACCGGGCCATCTGGATGCAGCACGGGGCCGCGGTGATGGACGGCGACCCGGACGCGGTCGTCGCCGCCTACGAGTCCAGCATCACCGCCCAGGCCCAGCAGCACGTCCCCCACGTCGGCGGGCACACGAACGACGACGGCGGGGCCAAGGTCGCCGCCTGACCGGCATGGTCTTGATTGGTGGGGCAGGCATTTCTGCCTGCCCGACTTTAGCCAGAGCAGGCAGAAATGCCTGCCCCACCAACCCCCGACCGGTCGGGGCCGCCCTGTGGACGACCCGCCGGTCAGCGTGCTGATCGTCAACTACAACGGGGCCGCCCACCTGCCGGCCTGCCTGACCGCCCTCGAAAGGCAGTCCGTTTCCTGCGGCTCGTTCGAGGTGATCGTCGTCGACAACGCCTCCCAGGACGGATCCGTCGAGCTGGTCAGCTCGCGGTTCCCGTGGGTCCAGCTCGTCCCGTTGAAGTCGAACACCGGGTTCGCGGAAGGCAACAACGTCGCCGCCCGGCACGCCCGCGGCCGTACCCTGGTGCTGCTGAACAACGACACCATCCCCGACCCGCACTGGCTGGCCGAGCTGCTCCGGGCGGCCGCCCGGTCGCCGAGCGGCATGGCCGCGTCGAAGCTGGTGTTCGCCCACGACCCGACCCTCCTGAACAGTGCCGGGCTGATCCTGTTGCGAGACGGCCGCGGGGCGGACCGCGGGTTCCGGCAACCGGACGACGGCCGGTACGAGCGGACCGAGCCGGTGTTCGCCGGGTGCGGCGCCGCCCTCGCCCTGCCGGCCCCTTCGCCCGGCCAACCGGTGTTCGACCCGCGGTACTTCGTCTACTCCGAAGACCTCGACCTCCAGTGGCGGGTGCGGCTGGCCGGGGGAAGTGTGCTGTACGCCCCGCGGTCGCTGGTGCGGCACGTGCACGGGGCGGCGGCCGGCGACCAGTCGCCGCTGTTCGCCTTCTACAACGAACGGAACCGGGCGCTCACCGCTCTGCGGAACGCCGACCCGGTGCTGGCCGTATGGTCGGCGGCGGTGCTGTTCGCCAAGGCGGGTCAAGCGTGGGTTCGTCGGCGAAAGACGGCCCCGGCCGTCACCCGGGCGGCCGTGTCGTACCTGCGACTGGCCCCGCGGATGCTGGCCGAACGGTTCGCGGTCCGGAGGCGGTGATGCGGGTGGTCATCAACGGGCTGGCCGCGCTCAAGCCGAAGACCGGCGTCGGCCACCACGTCGCCGAGCTGGCCGCCGCCCTGGCCGCGGGGTTCCCGGGCGACTCGTTCACCTTGTACCCCGGCGACCGAGCCGGTCGGTTACTGAAGCGGCTTGCCGCGGGTCCGTCCGGGGGGGGCAGAGGCTCCCGCCGAGCCGCCCGCCCGCCGCACCGGCCGGAAGCCGCACCGGCGGCTGTCACCGATTCGACCGGCAGCCAGCGGCAGACGCTCCCCGGCTCGGCGGGAGCCTCGCCCTCCCCCGTTCGTCGGCTCCGGGCATTCATCAAAGAGGTCGCCAAATCGGCCAGCGGCGCCCACTTTGCCGCGTACACAAGTGCCTTCCGGTTCGACTTGTACCACGAGCCGAACTTCGTCCCGTTCGCCACCCGGCTGCCGACGGTGGTGACGGTCCACGACCTGTCGGTGGTCCGCTTCCCCGAGTGGCACCCGGCCGACCGCGTCCGCCTGCACGACGCCCTCTTTCGCACCCGGCTCGAACGGGCGGAGCGGGTGATCGTCGTCTCGGACGCGGTGCGAGCCGAAGCGGTCCGTCTGCTCGGCATTCCGCCGACCCGGGTCGTCACCGTACACAACGGGATCAGCCCCCGGTTCCGCCCGCACGCCCCAGCCGAAGTCGAGCCAGTCCGTCAGCGGCTCGGGCTACCGGCCCGGTACTTCCTGTGCGTCGGCACCATCGAGCCGCGGAAGAACGTGGGAACCGTCATCCGCGCCTTCGCCGACTTGCCAGCGGACGTTCGGGGAGCCTGTCCGCTGGTGCTAGCCGGGCCGTGGGGGTGGAAGGCGGACGCCGACCGCGAGCTGTTCGACCGCATCGGCAAACCGGCAGGGGTGCGGCACCTGGGGTACGTCCCCGACGCCGACCTGCCGGCCGTGTACGCCGGAGCGGCCGGGCTGGTTTACCCGACCCGGTACGAGGGGTTCGGGCTGCCGCCGGCCGAGATGCTGGCCACCAGCGGGGCGGTGCTGGCGTCCACCGACCCGGCCGTCCGCGAGGTGTGCGGCCGACACGCCGAATTCCTCGACCCGGACGACGTGGCCGGCTGGCGGGATGCGATGCACCGGCTGGCTACTGATGCCGACTACCAACGACACCTCGCGGCTGGTGGGCCGGAACACGCCCGGCAGTTCAACTGGCCGCGGGCCGCCCGGGAGACGATGACCGTTTACCGCCAGGTGCTCGGCCAGCCGGGGCCGGGGTCCGGCGCGCCCCGCCTACGCGCCCGCCCCGCCGCGTAAGAGGTAGACGAACGACACGGCGTTGAACAGCCCGTGTAGGACGATGCAGGCGGTGATGTCCCCGGTCCGGGCGGCCAGGTAGCCGAGCGCCAGTCCGAGCACGAACAGCGGCACCGGGGTCGGCCACACTCCTCCATGCCCGACGGCGAACACGGACGAGGTGGCCACGACCGCCGCCAACGTCCGGATCGGAAGGCGGCCCCGGTCGAGGGCCACCACCAGCCACCACCCGCCGGCCAGCAGGAGCGCGAAAACGGCCGGCGGGGGTCCGCCCCGTGCAAGCCCGATCGGTATCGCCAGCGTGAGCAGCAGCCAGGGTCGGTAGTACCGGGCCAACGCCCACCGGAGCAGAACCCCGCGGCACAGCACCTCCTCGGCGAGCGGAGCCGCGAGGCACACGACCAGCCCGAACAGCACCTGATCGAACGCGTCCGACCCGACCCCGAGGCGGGTGAGCGGGTGCTGGTCCGGCTCCCCGCCGGTCAGGGCGACCAGCCGGTTCGCCAACAGGTTGACCGCGAAGCAGACCGGGGTGACGGCCACCCAGGCCATGACCCCGAGTGTGACCCGGCCGGGAACGGCGGCCGGTACGAATCTGGCCGGGCGGTGATGTATCACGGCTCGCACCAGTAGTGTCGCACCGGCCAGCATCGGGGCCGCGAACAGCACCCCCCACAGCCCCGCCTTTTGAACCGCTACCGCCCGCCCGTCGGTCCCCTCGCCCGGGGTCGTCACCGACGGGAAGTCGGGGCCGTAAATGGATTGAAAGAAGCCGCCGCGGTCCAGCCCGGCGACGATCAGGGACGGCAGCACCAGATAGACGCCGCAGAAGAACAGCACGTCCAACCCGGTCCACGCCCCGGTCGTGTGCCGCCACCGCGGCCAGACCGGCTGCCCCAACAGCCGGCTCGCCCCATACCCGACCAGCCCGAGCGGGACAGCGACCGTCCCGACGATCCCGCCCGCCGTGACGAGGCGAGCCAACTCCACGGACAGATCAGCCGGCACAGGCCGCTCCAGGCGATGACGCTGGGTGTAGACAGGCGGATTCTATGACCTGACCGACGCCCGCAGACCGTTGTATGTCGCCGACTATCGCCGCCGGTAGAGCACCCCGGCCGAATCGGTCGCCACCGCCTCCCACCCCGGGTGCGTCCGGAAGTAGTCGTCGAACCCGCTCTGCGGGTGCGTCAGGGCCAGATCGAACCGCCCGTACTCGGCCTGCCAGCGGCCCATCGCCGCGGCGGTGTCGGCCCCCGGGCGGCCGGCGGCGGCGAACTCGGCCAGCCACCTGCCGCCGAACACCTCGCACCGATCGTCCACGAACGGCCGGCACTCGGGGGCGAAATAGATCAGGAACCCGCCGAACTCGTACTCGTTGAACACTGGCACCCCGCCGGTCCGGCCGGCCGTCTCGCGCTTGATGTGGGGGATCAGGTCGAGCGGCCAGTCGGCCCGCGGGAACTCCGCCCACCCGGCTCCGACGACCGGCACCCGCACCCCGTCGGCTTGCAGCCCAAGGCAGCCCAGCACGAGCGCCGCGATCAGCGCCCCGCTCGGCAGCCACAGACGCCCGGCCGGCCAGATGCCTTCAGCCGGGTGCTGGTACAGGTCTGGGCGATTCGCCAGACGTGCGGCCCAGCGGGTGTGCGGAAAGAAGTCGGCGACGGCGACGACGGCGGCGACCGCGAACAACGGGGCGTGCCGCACCCGCTCGCACCCGAGGGCCAGCCAGACCAGCGGCAGCAGCCACGCCACCCGCGGCCGGGTTCGCAGACCGGCGAGCGCCACGAGATACACCGCCCCCAGGGCGAAGAATGCCCAGCTCGACGGCTCCGTCGGATCGACCCGGGCGTGCTCCTTGATGAGCGACGGCAGCTCGGACATCCCCATGATTTCCAGCCAGGTCCGCGGCAGACTAAGGCCGTAGGGCGTGGCGAAGACGGTCAGCCCCAGGGCAATCGACACGGCGAGCAGCTCTCGCACCTCCCGCCCACTGTGCAGCGGCGACGGCCAGCCGATGAATCGGAACGCCAGCCACCCGACCCCGACGAGGCCGACCGTGCCGAGGCCGCCGAGCACCCCGCCGTGCCAGTTCGTCCAGACGACGAACGCCGGCACCAGCCACCACAGCCGGGCGACTGACCGCCGGCCGGCGTCGATGTCGGTCAGCGTCAACACGGTGAGCGCCAGCAGGGCGATGGTCAGCACGTGCGGCCGGGCGTGGAAGTGGGCGGACGACGCGGCGACGGCCAGCCCGGTCAGGCACCCGACCAGCGCCCAGTGCAGCCCGGACCGACATAACCGCACGAACAGCACCGTGAACGTGCCACTCAAGACCGTGGCTGACAGCAGCAGCAACCCGTCGATCCCGGCCGCCCGGTGGACGCCTGCCATGACGACTTCGGCCAGCCACTCATAGGGCGTCCACGGCCGGCCGCCGAAGGTGAACGTGTACGGGTCGTGGTCGAGGAACCGGCCGGTGTCCAGGATCAGCTCCCCGGTGCGGACGTGCCAGAACGTCCCCGGGTCGCGGAAGAAGCTGCTCCGTCCGCCGGCCAGTAGCAGCAGCAACAGGCCGACGAAGAACACCGTCGGGTGATACCAGCGGACGTGGCCCGGGGTCATCTGGCGGCCCCTGTCGAAGTCGGCGTCGGACGCGGGAGGAACAGGACGGCGTGCTCGTCCGAGTACGACTCCTCCCACCGTCCGGTGGTTCGGATGAGGCGGATCAGATCGGCATGGTAACTATGCCGGAGAAGGAACGCGTCCGGCTGGTACTTGGCTTCGAGCTGTTCGACCGGCAACCGGCCGATGGCGGCCTGGACGTACTCGTCCCACTCCGGCATGGGGAACAGGTACAGCCTGCCGTCGATGGTCGGGCGGGCGTCAGGCACGGTCCAGAGCAATGGCCCGCCCCACTCGCGGTAGTTGTAAACGGTGCCGTGAACGCCCAGCTCCTTCGCCCTGGCGAGCGCGGCGAACGGCATGTCGGCGGTGAATGTCGGCGGCCGGAGTAGGAGTGGCACGGCGACGGTAACAGCCGAGGCGACCGGCACCGGCCAGACCGGCAGGCTAGCGGTTCGGTCCGCATACCGCTCCCACACGGCTGGCAGGACCGCATCCAGCCAGCGGGCGAAGATCGGCAGCGTCGCTAGCGCCCAGAACAGCGACACGCGGTACACCAGCAACATCCCAACGGACAGCACGGCGAAGACCGTCAGGTCTTCGAGCGTGACCCGGCTTCGCAGCGCCAACATCAGGGCACAGCCGATCACGAGGCCGACCCATGCAGTCTGACACGCCGGCCACGTCGCCGGGTGCCACAGCGGCAGCCACTCCTCGACGCCGATGTGCCGGGACACGTCCGCGTTCAGGGCCGACAGCGGGAAAACGCCGAACCCGAGCGGGGTACAAACCAGCCCGACCGCCGCGGCCAGCGGCACCAGCCAGCGGACCCACGGGATGCGCTCACCGGTCCGGACGGCCCGGATGGTTGCGGCGAACGGGTGCAGCGCCAGATACCCGGCCCCGACGGTCGCTGACGGGTGCAGGTTCTGCCACAGCACCACGACCAGAAAAGCGAGGACCGCTTTGCGGACCGCGGACAGCTCCGCCTGATTCAGCCAGACCAGCGTTGCGAACCCGAGCATCCCGAAGGTCTGCGGTCGCAGCCCGTGATGCGGCATCGCGACGAGGAGCGCCCCGGCGAACGCGAGCGCCGCCGGGATCGGATGCACCGGCCCCATCGCTCGGGCCGCCACCCACAGGCTCAGGGCGAACAGCACCGCGTCCAGCTTGTGCAGCAGCTCCCAGGATCCAGCCCGCAAAATGCCGGCGTAGAGCAACTGGCTCAGCCAGTAGATCGGCGGGTTCGGGTCGCCGGCGTGGGTGGCCGAGAACGGGTCGGCGGTGACGAGCTGCCCGGTGGCCAGCATCCGCTCGCCGGTCGCCACCTGCCAGAACATGTCCACGTCCCGCACCGGCCGGAACTGGACCAGCAGGAACGTCAGGCAGGCGAGTACAGCAACGACAACACTTCGGGCCGGCATCCCGCCCTCGGACGGAGGATTGATGCCGAAGTGTAGGTCATGAACTGGCGGGAGGTCGGATGGGTCGCTGGTAATGGGTCGATGCGATTGCGACTCGCGGGCCGCCACGGAGGGCGGCCCCTACACCGGCGATGGCTCCGCTTAGGTGTAGGGGCCGCCCTCCGTGGCGGCCCACCGCGACTCGAACCCACGGCAACGACTCACACCTTTTCGTACCGGCTCCGGTAGATCGGCCGGCCTTCCTTGCGGAACTTCCGCTCGAAGTTGGTCAGATAGTCCATGTCGTGTGTCGGTGCATTCTCGTCCGGCGGCGGCAGCTCGCGGAACGCCGGCACCCCCTTTAGCATGCCCGTCACCATCTCGAAGTAATCGGCCACGTCGGTGACGAAGTGCAGGCACCCGCCCACTTCCAGCACCCGGGCCACGTCGGCGGCGAACTCGGGGGTGAACAGCGGCCGCTTCTTGTGCCGGGTCTTCCACCACGGGTCGGGGAAGAAGACGTGGACCACGCTCACGCTGCCGGCCGGGACGTACTCCCGTAGCACCGCCTTGGCGTCCGCACAGCAGGTCTTGACGTTCGGCAGCTTTCGGGAGGCGATCCGGGTGGCGGCGTAGAGCTGGTACTTGCGGACGATCTCGACGCCGAAGAAGTTGCGGTCCGGCCGGCTCACCCCGGCGTTCACCAGGAACAGCCCCTTGCCGAACCCGACCTCCACCTCGACCGGGTTGGCGTTGCCGAACAGAGCCGCCCAGTCGATCGGGACGGGCGGGGGGACGGTGCCCGGCCGGCGGCTCGGGGACGCGGCCGGCAGGTCGACCACATACGGGGCCAGTTCCCCGGCCGTCAGACGCTTCGGCTTCCGCACGCCTACAGGTCCTCCAGCCGGCCGAGGGAGACGCCCTTGATGTCCATGTGACAGGCCAGCTCGCCGTTCACGAACCCCTGGACGTTGAACACCGTCATCCGGCGGTTCAGCTTCACCCCCTTGGCCACGAGCACCAGCCGCTCGCCGGACCGGACGATCCGCCGGAAGGTGGCGTCCTCGATCCCGCCCAGGCCCATCAGCCCGCCGCTCTGGATCCCTTGCTTCAGGCTGTAGTAGCCACACAGTTGGGCCGCCGCCTCACACATCAGCACGCCGGGGAAGACCGGGTGCTCGGGGAAGTGCCCGCGGACCCAGAACTCGTCCGGCCGGACGTCCTTGTACCCGACGACGATATGCCGCTCCGGGTCGACGTGGACGACCGCGGTCAGCATCTCCATCTCGTGCCGGTGCGGCAACACCTGGCGGATGGCCGGCTGGTCGGCGACGACGCGGCTGAAATCGACCTGGGCCAGGTCCAGGTGCGGGTCCGGGGCGGGCATGGCGGGCGGTCCTCAGCCGACGACTTCGGCGATCTGGGGGAGTTCGGTGAGCAAAACGTCCGGGCGGAAGGCGGGGTCGGCCAGTTGATCCTTGGTGGCGACCAGGGACGCCTTGTCCCCGGCGAACAGGGCGGTCTTCATGCCGAACCGCTTGGCCGGGGCGATGTCCCGGGGCAGGCTGGACCCGACGTGCAGCACGTCGGCCGGCCGGGCGCCGCGGTTGGCCAGGGCGTCCAGGGCGGCCCGGAACAGGGTGTCTGACGGCTTCCGCGCCCGCTTCTCGGCGGACAGGATTCGCAGGTCCGGCGGGAAGTACAGGGCCAGTTCGAACCCGGGATCCTGGGTCCGCATCCCCTTCACCAGTTGGGCCGGGGTGAACGATTGGCCGTCGGCGAGCAGCCCTTGCGTCTTGCCGAGGTCGGACACCAGCCGGAGGGCGTCCGCCGCCCCGGGGTACGGGCCGGTCCCCTGGATGCTGGCGTGGTAGAAGTAGGCGATCTTCTGGACGTACTCCGGTAGCCCGCCGTACTGGGCCACGTCGTACTTGTACTCCTTCTGCTGTAGTTTCTTGACGATGTCGTCCCACACCCGCTCGGCCTGCACCTCCGGCAGCTTCTCGGTCCCGCTGCCGGCCATCTTCAGGGCGGTCAGCGCCTTGCGGAACAGCTCCTTCATGTACTCGGCCGGTGCCCCCGGCTTGCGGCTCATGGACTGCCACATCTTGAACTCCTGGATCGTCTTGTCCAGGGCGGCGTCCATGACGAAGTCGATGTCCGGCTCGAACTTGAGTTCGCCCCCGGGGATGGCCAGCAGGGTGCCGTACACGTTCCACAGCACCGCCTTGACCGGCAGCCGGACCAGGTGCGGCCGGGCCTTCGGCGACTCCACCTTGGGCGCGGCCGGCCACGGCAGGTTGCGGCCGGGCAGGTACTCGGTCGCGTACTGCTCCAGTGAAAGCGGCATGGCCGGCGACAGGAGGGGTGGCGGGGGCGATAGGTGCGTCGAAAGACAACCTATCAACGGTGTCCAGGGGTTGCAAGCAACCGACGGCCACTCACCCGGGTTGCAGCGCAGCAAGAATCCGGTTGTGCCGGTCGCCGGTGGCGGTGAGAGTGAACCGCCGGCCGGACTCGCCGACCGGGGTGATGTCGATCCGCAGCTGGTCGGCCGGCAGCGCGTCGGCGACTTTTTCGGCCCACTCGATCACGCACACCCCGTCGCCGGCCAGGTACTCGTCGGCCCCGAGTTCGACGAACTCCCGCGGCCCCGAGAGCCGGTAGGCGTCGAAGTGGTACACCGGCACCGGCCCGGGGTACTCCTGGATGAGCACGAACGTCGGGCTGTTCACGGCGGCCGGGTTGCGTACTCGCAGCCCCTCGGCGATGGCCCGGGTGAGGTGCGTCTTGCCGGCCCCGAGCGGGCCGTTCAGGGCGATCACCGCGCCGGGGAACAGCGACGCCCCGAGCCGCCGGCCGAAAGCCTCCGTGCCGGCCAGATCGGGCACGTCGAGGGTCACGACGCACCCGTCGGGGGTTGGGGCGGGCGGGGGCGGAAGAGCCAGAGAAAGAGCACCGCCCCGGCGATCGGGCCGGCCCCAATGCAGGCGTAGATCGACAGTCCGGCCAAGATGGTTCTCGGGTCGCGCTCATGGCCGGACGGGGCGGCGAAGTAGTACGAGCCGACAGCCGCCGCGATGCCGGCGAGTCCGCTCAGGAACCCGGCCAGGAACGACCGCCAACCGGACGAGTCGGCGGCCCGGAAAGCGGCCGGCAGATCCGGCTTGGTCACGGCCGTAAACACCGCCCGCAGCCCGAGCCACCCGGCCCCGACGGTGATGAGCGCACCGCCGAGGAACACCGCCGCCTGCACCCACGGACTAGACGACGGAGAGCCTGTCAGGGAGAGGCGGTACAGGTTGCCGTAGAGGCAGGCGGCCAGAGCCACCCCGAACCCGAGGGCGAAGAGGTTCATGGCCACCCCCGCGGTTATGCGGTCGCCTTGGCCGGCTTGGCCGCCTTGTTCGCCTTGGCCGTCTTGTGCCGCAGGTACGCCTGCATGAACTCGTCCAGGTCGCCGTCGAGCACCGCCTGGACGGCCGGGGACTTCATCTCGATCCCCTCCCGCTCGTCGCGGACGAGCGTGTACGGCTGCATGACGTAGCTGCGGATCTGCGACCCGAAGGCGATTTCCCCCTTGGCGTCGTACCGCTGGGCCACGTCCCCGAGCCGCTTCTGCTCCTCGATGGCGTAGATGCGGGCCTTCAGTAGCGCCAGGGCGTTGGCGTAGTTCTTCGGCTGGCTCCGCTCGGTCCGGCTCTCGCCCCGGACCTCCTGCCCCTTGTAGTTGTAAATCAGCCGCACCCCGGACTGGGTCTTGTTCTGGTGCTGCCCGCCCGGCCCGCCGGAGCAGAACGTCTGCATCACCAGGGCGTTCTCGTTGACCGTCACGTCGATGTTGTCGTCCAGTTCGGGCAGCACGTCGACCGCGGCGAAGCTGGTCTGCCGGGTGCCGCCGTCGCCGAACGGGCTGATCCGCACCAGCCGGTGGACGCCGATCTCGCTCTGCATGTACCCGTAGGCGTACTCGCCGGCGACCTTGAACGACACCGACTGCAGGCCGGCCTCCAGGTTCGGCTCCTCGTCCACCTCCTCGATGGAGAACCCGTGCTGCTGCGCCCACCGGACGTACATCCGGTACAGCATCGACGCCCAGTCGCACGCCTCGGTCCCGCCGGCCCCGGGCTTGATGGTGACGACCGCGTTCGCCCCGTCCTGCTTGCCGCTCATCATCGCCTTGAGTTCAAAGGCGTCGAGCTTCGGCTCCGCGGCGGCCAACACCGGCTCGATCTCGGCCTCGAACGCCGGATCCTCCTCGGCCAACTCGGCCATCGCGGCCAGGTCGTCCGATATCTGCTTCAGCTCCTCGTAGGGCTTGAGCAGGGCGTTGAGCACCTTCACCTTCTGGATGGTGCCGCGGGCCGCCTCCTGGTTGTCCCAGAACCCGGGTTCCGCCTGTTTGGCTTCGAGCTGGTCCCGCTGGCTCAGTTTGCCAGGGATGTCAAAGAGAGTCTCGGAGCTGGTTGAGCCGGGCGGTCAGGTCGTCGGTGCGGCGGCGGAGGTCGGCGGTCATCGGTCGGTCCTTCGGGAAAAGGGCAACACTCGGTTAGACGGTCCGCGGGCGGGTGTCGGTTCACACCTTACAAACTAGCATACCGGGGTGAAAGCCCACCCGTTGCAACGGGGGGCTTTGGGAGTTCCCTCATATCGGTGCCTCATGAGCGACTTGAACGGCAAGGTGGCGGTGGTGACCGGCGGCGGGTCGGGGGTCGGGAAGGCCGTGGCCCGGCTGCTCCTGAGCCGCGGGGCCAAGGTCGCCATCGCCGGCCGGGACGGGGCCAAACTGCAAGCCGTCGCCGACGAGTTCGCCGCCGGTGACGCGCTCATGACCGTACCGACCGACGTGTCGGTGCCGAGCGAGTGCCAGACGCTCATCGACGCCGCCATCAACCGGTTCGGCCGGGTGGACATCCTGGTCAACAACGCCGGCACGAACATCAAGGCTCGCACCCTCCGGGAACTCACCCCGGACGCCTGGGACAAGATGATCCGGGCCAACCTGGACGGCGCGTTCTATTGCACCAAGGCGTTGCTGCCGCACCTGTTGGAGCGGAGGGACGGGGTGATCGTGAACGTGGTGTCGGTGGCCGGCAAGCGGGCCAACCCGCTCGGCGGGGCGGCCTACGTGGCGGCCAAGTTCGGCATGGGGGCGCTCGGCATGGTGCTGTCGAACGAGGAGAAGGACAGCGGCATCCGGGTGAGCAACATCTACCCCGGAGAGATCGACACGCCCATCCTGAGCGAGCGCCCGAAGCCCGTCACCAACGAGCAAAGGGCGGTGATCCTGAAACCGGAGGACGTGGCGAACGCGGTTCTGTTCGTGGCTACGCTGCCGGCCCACGTGTCGGTGCCGGAGCTGGTCATCAAGCCGACGGTTCAGCCGTATTTTTGATTGGCCCAACAACTCGATCCCGTGCGGCGGCGGCCCGGGGGGAGGGCGAGGCTCCTGCCGAGCCGCCAGCCTGCGGCAACCGCGGCCGTACATGCCACGCGGCCGTCACCGGTGTGGCATGTTCCGGTTGCCGTAGGCTGGCGGCTCGGCAGGAGCCTCGCCCTCCCCAGACAGCCGTAGATAACCCACGAGATCACTGACCTGGGCAGGCCCCGTGGTGCGTTGCGCAAAGCCTCCACGCACCCTACAGAAGCCAGCACCCACGGATGATTACCCGCGGGCGATGGTTAAGCGTCCGCCACTTCGATCATGACGGCGGACACGTTGTCCCGCGAGCCGGACTCCAGCGCGAACTGCCCTAACCCCTCGGCACACGCCTGCATGTCCCGCTGCTGGGCGATGAAGGTCTGAAGCTGGTCGTCCTGGACCACCCCGGTCAGCCCGTCGGTACAGAGCAGGAACCGGTCGCCGGCCTGGACCGTCTCGATGACCACCTCCGGCCCGTCCCCGACCTCTTTGCTGCCCAAGTACTTCCAGAGCACGTTCTTGAACCGGTGTTCCTTGGCCTCGCTGGCCGAGATGGTCTTGGCCTCGACCAGCGCCTGGGCGAGCGAATGATCGACCGTGAGCTGCTTGATCTTCCCGCCCCGCAGCATGTAACACCGGCTGTCCCCGACCCCGGCGACGAACAGCTCCGTCCCCTTCCGCCACACGGCCATGACGACCGTGGTGCCCATGTTCTTCATGTCCTTGTCGAGCGCGCCCATCTGCATGATTTCTTCGTTCGCCTGGACGATCGCCCGCCGGATGACGCTCTTCACCGCGTCCGCGTTCAGCCCCGGGGTCAGGTTCTTCCGCAGCTCCCGGGGGATGATCTCGATCGCCCGCTTGCTGGCGATCTCCCCGGCCGCCTGCCCGCCCATCCCGTCGGCGACGATGCTCACGATCAGGTCGGGGAACTGCTTGACCTCGATCGAGTCCTCGTTGTTCTCGCGGTAGTTGCCCAGCAGGCTGCACTTGCCGATGTTCAGTGCGAGCGCCATGTGGACCCTCTCTGGTTCGGCCGCCGGCCGGGTGGCCGCGGGTGACACGCCGGGTCGGGGATTGGCCCGACCCGGCCCGATGGACGGCGGCCGGGGTGAGCGCCGCGCTTCCGGGACGATCCGCCCGGCCGACCGACTCGGCCGTCGGTCGGCCCAGGGTGTCGCCGCCGGCGACGTAATGCCCGTCAACTTACAACGATAGCACACCGGGTGCAACCACCAGCACCGGGAAGCGGGGTTTCCAACCGGCCGGCCGGCACCTACCGTCGGACCGGTCCGGTCGGGTCCGAAAGTTAACGCCGGTGGCAACCGGCGATTCCCCTTCCGGTCGGACGGCCGGACCGTCTAAACTCGTTCCGGTTGACCCACCACGGAGGGGCGGATGAGCGGACGCCGGCCGGAGCGGGTGGTGCTGGTCCACGACTGGCTGACCGGGATGCGGGGCGGGGAGAAGTGCCTCGAACCGGCCTGCCGGCGGTGGCCGGACGCCACCCTGTTCACCCTGCTGCACGCCCGCGGGTCGGTGTCCCCGACGATCGAACGGCTCCGCCCCCGGGCCAGCCCGCTGAACCGGCTGCCGGACGTCCGCCGGTATTACCGGTATCTGCTCCCGGCCATGCCCGCGGCGGCCCGGTGGCCGGTCCCGGACTGCGACCTGGTGCTGAGTTTCAGCCACTGCGTCGCCAAGGCAGCGGCCCCGCCGCCCGGTGTGCCACACGTCTGCTACTGCTTCACCCCGATGCGGTACGCCTGGCACATGCGGGAGTCGTACTTCCGCCGGGGGGCGTTCGCCGGGCTGAAGGCGGCGGCCGTGGACGTGCTGCTCGCCCGGCTGCGGGACTGGGACCGCCGGACGGCCGACCGGGTGACTCACTTCGTCGCCATCAGCGAGACGGTTCGCCGGCGAATAAAGGAGTGCTACGGCCGGGAAAGTGTCGTCATCCACCCGCCGGTGGACACCGACTTCTACACCCCCGCCCCGGTCCGCCGCGAGGGCTACTACCTGGTGGTTTCGGCCCTGGCCCCGTACAAGCGGTTCGACCTTGCTGTCGAGGCATGCAACCGGCTCGGCCGGGAGTTGGTGGTGATCGGTAGCGGCCAGGAGGCGGCCAAGCTGCGGGCGGTCGCCGGGCCGACGGTCCGGTTCCTCGGCTGGCAGCCGGACGAGATCATTCGCGACCACCTCCGCCTCTGCCGGGCGGTACTGTTTCCGGCCGAGGAGGACTTCGGCATCGTCCCCGTGGAAGCGCAAGCGTGTGGGACGCCGGTGATCGCGTTCGGCCGCGGCGGGGCGGCGGAGACCGTCCGCCCGCTCGGCGGAGCCGATCCGTCCGGCGTCTTCTTCGACGCCCAGACCGTCGATTCGGTGATCGACGGCATCGAGCGGTTCGAGACGGACCAGGACCGGTTCGACCCGCGGGCCGCCCGCCGGAACGCCGTCCGGTTCCGGACCGAGCGGTACGAGGCGGAGCTGTTCGGGTACGTCGATCAGGTGTTCGGTCGCGAACAGGTCCGTGCGGCAGCGTAGGGCGGGTCAAGCGTCGCTTTGGACGCGCCGACCCGCCGGCCCGGGCAAGGACTCGTTGCGACTTGCGGCGGGTCGTCGTCGCAAAGCCTCCTCGACCCGCCCTACACCCGAGCGGACCCGCTAGGATAGCGGCGTACCCCCCGAGGACCACGCCCGCATGTCCCGCCGCTCCCGTGCCCGCGAAGTCGCCCTCCAACTCCTGTTCCAGCAGGACCAGAACAAGGTCGCGGTCCGGCGGCCGGCGGTCGAGCGGTTCGCCGCCGACCGGCTCGGCGAGCCGGAACTGGTAACGTTCTGTATCGACCTGACCGACGGCGTGAACAAGCACCGGGCCGAACTGGACGCCCTCATCTCGGCGACGGCCGAGAACTGGAAGCTGCACCGGATGATGCCGGTGGACCGGAACGTCCTGCGGCTCGGGGCGTTCGAGCTGCTCCACAGCCCGGACCAGTCGCCGGTGGCGGTGGTGCTGAACGAGGCGATCGAGCTGGCCCGCCGGTTCGGCACCGCCGACTCGCCCGGGTTCGTCAACGGCATCCTGGACAAGATCAGCAGAGGGCGGAAGGCGGAAGGCGGAAGGGGGGATGAAGAGCCGTCGGCCGTCAACCCCGAGCCTCCATCGAGCGCCAGCTAAGTAGCGGAAGGTTCCCGAATGGGGCGACCCCTGTTACTGACACTGGGCTGGTTGTGGCCGTTCGCGGTTTCGATCGCCGGCGTGGCGGTCATTGCCGCCGGGCCGTCTCTGCGGAATGACGGGCAGATGCTGCTGCTGTTCTTCGCCGCCCTGCTCGGATCGCCTGCCGTGGTCGTGACTATCGCCGGTTGGCTACCAGCAATGTGGTCAGCCGGGCCACGGGTCGGGCTGGCCACGGTGTTGGCCATACCCGTCGTCGGGCTGGAATTGGTACTCGCTTCGTGGGTACTCGAATTCGGGGCAAGGGCGGCCGGCCCGGGTTGGGTTGAGTAATGCCCCGCGGCCAGCCGTTCACCGCCCTGTGCCAGCAGGCCGCCCGGCTCGGGCAGCGGGTGGTCGCCGACCTGCACACCCACACCACCGCCAGCGACGGCGATTACACCCCGTCCCAGGTGGTCGCGTTCGCCAAGCAGGCCGGGCTGGCGGCCGTTGCCGTCACCGACCACGACACGACCGCCGGGGTGAACGAAGCGGTTGAAATGGCCCGCCGGCTCGGCCCGACCGCCCCGGCGGTGGTGCCCGGCGTCGAGGTGACGGCCGAGCACGCCGGCCGGGAACTGCACCTCCTCGGGCTGTGGGTCCGCCCCGATGACCCGGTGCTGACAGCCGCTCTCGCGGACGTGTGCCAGCGACGCCAGACCCGGTTCCGCGAATACGTGCGACGGCTGGCCGCCGGCGGGGTCACGTTCGTGGCCGGGGCGGTGGAAGCGGTCGAAGCCGGGACGGAAAGTCTGGGCCGCCGTCACGTCGCCGGGCTGCTTGTCCGGAGCGGCGTCGCCCGGAATCGGTTCGACGCCTTCAACCGATTCCTCATCCCGCTCGCCGGGGAGATCCCCGCCTCCCACCGGACCCCGCTCGCGGCAGCGGTCGAACTCATCCACGCGGCCGGCGGGGTGGCGGTACTGGCCCACCCGCCGACCGACGCCGATGAGCCGTACCTTCGCGACCTCCGGGAGTGCGGACTGGACGGGATCGAAGGCGTGTACCCGGCCGCCGGGCCGGGCGTCAGTGGGCGGCTGCGGCAAATCGCGGATCGGCTCAAGTTGGTCGTCACCGGCGGCAGCGATTGCCACGGGGCGGACCCGCCGGGCCGCGGCGTCGGCAGCCGCGGGTTAAGCCGCGTCGAGTGGGACGCCCTCGCCGGGTTCGTTCGGTCGTCCGGGTCGGTCGCCGCGGGCGGGTGACGCACTCGGTATCCGCCGCGCGGGTTGGGCGATGACCGCCGTCGGCCTCGCCGGACATTCCGGCTCAGGCCGCCGCGGGCCGCTTGGCGGACGGCGGTCCGTGGGGAATGGTTCACCGACCCGGGTAACGGAGCTGGCCGGGAGACGGCCTGCGCCCGGGCGGAACCACGGACACGGAACCATCATGAACCGGATGTTCGCGGCCGGGCTGCTCGCCCTGCCGGGCTTGCTGGCCGCCGGCCAGTCGGCGAACGCCCAATACCCCGGCTGCGGGGGGGGCGGGTTCGCCGGGATGTCGCAAGGCCCGTGCGCCCCGTTCGGGCACGGCTGCGGCGGGTTCTGCTTCAAGCTGTTCCCCCACCTCCACCAGCACGGCCCGCTGGTCAACTACGGCCCGTACTACGGGTACTACCCGTTCGAACCGTACGGCCCGTGGAACGCCCAACTTCAATACACAGGCCCGCGGCCGGGGGAGAACTCCTGCGGCTGGCTGCACGGCAAGTGCAAGGGGTGCGGCAAGCATGGCTGGGGCTGGGGGCGGAACGGGCAACTCGACGGCTGCGACGGCTGCGGCCACGGCCGGTACGCCACGGGCGTCTGGGCGAACGTGAAGTGCCGGCTGTTCCCGGCGTCGCACAAGGCCGGCAAACTCGGGTGTGACAGTTGCGGCGGGACGACCGCGACCGCCGGCTGCTCCGGCTGCGGGAAATAACTTCGTGGTCCGCTCCGCCCGGTCGGGACGGTTACGCCGTTCCCGGCCGGAGCGGATTCCGAACGGAACACGGCCGCACACTGGCATCCGACCGTTCTTCGCGCAGAGTTGAATGCTCCTGTTCGGCGCAGACTCGCAGGGAGTCGCGCGACGTTTTCACGGACTGAAACCGCCGAGAGGATGTATGAAGAAGCTGTTCCTCGCCGCCGTTCTGGGCGTCGCCGGGTACGCCGGCACCGCGGACGCCTCCGGGTGTGGCAACCCGTTCTGCCAGACCCACTCCGGGGCCGGGTTCGGGCTGTTCCACAAGCAGCCGGTGCCCGCCTTCCAGGCCGCCCCGTGGTACTTGTACTGGCCGTACAACGCCCACTTCCAGACCCCCGCCCCGCTGACCGGAGCGTTCGCCGCCCCGCCGTACGGCGGCCAAGGGCTGGTCAACCCGTACTTCCCGGCCGCCGGCTACGGCGGGTACGCGGCGCCCGCGGCCCCGGTCGCCCCGCCCGCCGCCATGCCGGCCGGCGGGATCATCCCCAGCGGCTACCGCCGCTAGTATCGAGCGTCTAACCCTATCGCCCCGCTGGAACGCCGCAAAGTCTGCCGTTTCAGCGGGGGCGACTTCATTTCAAGTTCCGATTCTGCTCCCGCCCCGTCCCGACCGCGAGTTATAATCGCGTGAACCGTTTCGTCCGTCGGGCGGGCGCTCGCCCGGACGCTTCATCTGAGGTCGGATTATGTCGCGAGAGGTTCTCGGGGAACTGATTCCGGTCGGGGGCGGGGATCCGATCCCGCTGGCCCAGCCGCACGTGACCATCGGCCGGCGGGGGTCGTGCGACATCTGCCTGAACTTCCAGAACGTGTCCGGCACCCACTGCGAGCTGGTGTACGACAAGGGGTTCTGGTCGGTCCGCGACCTGAACAGTTCGAACAAAACCCGAGTGAACGGGGAGAAGATCCTGCCGATGAAGATGATCCCGGTCAAGCCGGGCGACGAGGTGCGGGTGGCCACCCACGCCTACACCATCCAGTACGTCCCGGCCGACGGCGCCCACCTGGCCATGATGGAGGCCGAGGAGGAGGACATCTTCAGCCAGTCGCTGATGGAGAAGGCCGGGCTGGCCAAGCCGAAGGGCAGCCCCCGGACCGACCGGTATTAAGAGTCGGAGCGGAATCGGCGCCTGTAGGGCGGTGGCGACGCTTTGGGAGGCCCGCCGTCTGGGGCGCGGGGCCGGCGTTGCCCCGCCGGCGGGCCTCCCAAAGCGTCGCCACCGCCCTACACCATTACCACCGGTCCTTCCTCCGAACGCGTCAGGAGACACACGCGATGGCAGGTTCGCTCGCCGGCAAGGTGGCGGTGGTGACGGGGGCGTCGTCCGGGATCGGCCAGGCGGCGGCGGTCAAACTGGCCGAGGCCGGGGCCGACGTCACCCTCTGCTTTTACTCCGGGCAGGACAAGGCGGAGGCGACCGCCGACCAGATCCGCAAGCTCGGCCGGAAGGCGCTGCCGTACAAGATCGACGTGTCCGACCACGCGACCGTTGAGGCGATGGCGGCCGAGACGGTCAAGCAGCTCGGGCGGATCGACGTGTTTGTCTCGTCGGCCGTGTACAGCGACCGGGAGCCGTTCCTGACGGCGAACCTGAAGGGGTTCCGACAGACGCTCGAAGTGTCCATGTTCGGGGCGTACTACTGCCTGCGGGCGTGCTGCAACCAGATGGTCAAGCAGGGTCAGGGCGGGTCGGCGGTGATCGTCAGTTCGCCGCACGCCAAGATCGCGTTCCCGAACGCGATGGCGTACAACATGGCCAAGGCGGCCATCGACCAGATGGCCCGGACCGCCGCCACCGAGCTGCTCGAACACCGCATCCGGGTGAACATCTGCTACCCCGGGTGGACCGACACCCCGGGGGAGCGGAAGTTCTTCTCCGAGGAGACGATCCAGAAGGCGAGCAAGTCGCTGCCGTGGGGCCGGCTGGCGACCTCCGAGGAGGTGGCCCGGGCGATCCTGTTCCTGGCCGAGCCGGCGTCCGACTACATCACCGGCGAGGTGTTACACATCGACGGCGGGCTGTTCCTGCCGTGGTGGTCGAAGCGGGACGAGGGGAGCTTCTGAGGTAGGTCCGCTGTGCGGACCGTGGGAGCGACTTCGGTCCGCACAGCGGACCCTACCCGAACCGCTTGCCCACCCAGTTCAACACGTCCCCGACCCACGGGTGCCCGTCCGGCTCGAACTCCAGCGTGTGGTGGGCGTCCGGGTAGTCGAGTACCCGGTTGTCCCGGCTCGGGAACCGGGCGACGAACTTCCGCGTCTTGCCGTTGTCAATGACCCGGTCGTGCCCGGCGAGCAAGAGCAGCGTCGGCGTAGTCACCCGCCGGGCTGCCCGCCGCAAATACATGTCCAGGGCCACGCTGGCGAACAGAAACCGGGCGGTCGCCTGTCGCAGCCCGAACCGGTCCGAGTCGATGAACCGCTGCCAGTCGGGGTCGGCGGTGAACAGCTCCGGCTCGTTCAACGGGATCGGGAACAGCCGGCCCGGCCGCAGCCGGCTCGCGGCCAGGATGCGGAGCCGGTCCCCAAGCGGCGGCGTGATCTGTGGCTTCAGCCCAGGGGCGACGAGCAGCAGTCCGTCGATCAGCCCCGGCCGGCGGTACGGCAACCCGACCGCTAGCTTGCCGCCCCAGGAGATGCCGCCCAACACCGTCGGCAACCACGGCGTCTCGGCCCGCGTGTGAAGCAGGTATTCGGCCACGTCGTCGAGCAGCCGGCGGAAGCTCGGGGTGTCACCGCGGCAGGCGGTGTTCAGCCCGGCCCCGCGGCGATCCAGAAAATGAACCTCGCACCCGCTCTCGGCGAACCGCCGGCACGACCGCCCGTACCAGCCGCCGTGGCTGCGGATGCCGTGCAGGAACACCAGCCGCACCCGCGGCCGACCGACCGGCTCCCACCGCCGGGCGTAGAACCGGTAGCCGTCCGAAGCGGCGAAACTGACCACGGAAGGTTCAATGCTGGTCCCCCTCTCCCCTTGGGGGGGAGGGGCTAGGGGTGAGGGGTCGGCGCTCCAACCCCGGGCTGTGGCTTCTCGCCCTGGGTCCGAGTCGTGACCCTTCACCCCTAGCCCCTCCCCCCTTGGGGGAGAGGGGGACAGCTCGTCACCCCCCAAGCAGCACCTCCCGGCGGACGGTCGCCTCGTCCACCTTGGCCGGATCCACGCTCACGCCGAGGCCGCCGCCGACCAGCGCCGGTGCCAGCCCGCCACGTGCGATGGTGATGTCCTCGGCGGTCAGCCAGTTGCGGACCAGGTGCCGGTCGTAGGAGCCTTCCAGGTACTTCAGCCCGCCGACGCTGGTGGCGAAGTGCCGGCCGGCCGCCGACAGCAGGCCCGTCTCCCCGACCTGACAGCCGAGCTGACACCCCAACCCGTGCCGGTCGGCGAACTCGGCGAGTCGCAGGGTCGGGATGAACCCGCCGCACTTCGACAGCCGCAGGTTGAACAGGTCGCACCAGCCGCCGGCCGCCGCCCGCTCGGCATCGACCATCGAACAAAGCGACTCGTCCAGCATGATGGGCGTTTCGACCCGCTTCCGCACGGCGGCCAGCCCCTCCACCTCGGCGTGCGGGACCGGCTGCTCGACGCTGCTGATGCGGACCGGCGCCAGCTCGCGGACGCGGTCGGGCACCTCGTCCGGCCGCCACGCCTCGTTCGCGTCGATGCGGATGTCGATGTTCGGCCCGGCCCACCGGCGGATGACCCGGGTCCGCTTCACGTCGTCCACGCCGGGGATGCCGACCTTCACCTTCAGGTGCGTGAAGCCCATCAGCCGGATGGCGAGCGGGTAGACGCGGGCCTTCCACCGGCGGGCCTTCGTGATGGCGGCGCTGTACCGGACCTGCTCCTGCGGGGCGTACAGCTTCGGAGCGAGAAGTTTGGTGACGTTCATCAGCGGTTCGCCGAACGCCCGTCCGTAGGCGTCCAGCACGGCCAGCTCGACCGCGCACCGTGCGGCGTTCCCCTGGCAGTCGCGGTCGTCGCCCGGGACCGGGGCCAGCCGCAGCCGCTCGGCCATCGCCACCGCCCGCTCGAACGTGTCGCACCGCTCGAACTGCGAGCCGAGGTCGCTCCGCTTTAGCAGATCGAAGGTGGAGGCGACAGTTTCGCCGGTGACGTAGTCCCGCGGCACCCCTTCGCCCCAGCCGACCGACCCGTCGGACAGCTTGCAGCGGACGACCAGGTTGTCCGTCTCGGTGCGGTACAGGGTGGCGTGCTGGATCGCCCGGTACAGCGGGATGCGGACCTGCCGGGCTTCGAGTTCGACGACGTGCATGGGGTTGGGATACGGCCCGCCGCCACAATGTCATCGGCTGGACTGGTGTAGGGCGGTCCGCCGGCTCTGCGCGCCGACCCGCCGGACCGGGCGGGACGCGGTTGCCGGACCGGCGGGCCGGTTCCGCAAAGCCGGCTTGACCCGCCCTACGGTAAGCCACTCACCCGGCCCTCACGGCGTTGGCCTTCTCGGTGGCGGCCAGGGCCTGATACCCGTCGCGGACGAACCACACCCCGAGGGCGACAAGCACAATCGCGCTCACCACCGGCAGCAACTTGAACCATCGCTGGTCGCCGAACCGTCGGCCGCCCGCCCGGTTGGCGTATACCACGCCGACACCGAGGGCGATCAGAACGGCCGCCAGCCCGAGGCTGAACGCCAGCAGCAGCGGGATGGCCAGCCCGACCCGGCCGCGGGTCAGGGCGACCAGGAACAGGAGCACGGCGTCCCAGCACGGGATGATCCCGCCGCCCAACCCGAGCAGCACCACCCGCGCCCAGCCGACGCCCGTTGCGGCGGCATCCGGTGGCGGGCCGTGATGGTGGTCGTGGTCGCCGTGGCCGTGGTCGTGATGGTGGTCGCTAAACAGGTGGACGTGGTCCGCCCGGCCGCGGACCCGCTGCAGGAATAGCCACAGCCCGACGCCCGCGATCAGCAGCCCGCCGGCCAGCATCAGCCACCCCTGGGCGGCGGCCGGCGGCTCGTTCCCGTAAGCGAGGTAAATGCCGACCGCCAGCGCGATCACGGAGCCGGTGTGAGCGACCGTCGCTACGACGCCCAGCACAACCGCATGGCTAACGGTGCCCCGCTCGCCGACCAGGTACGCGGCCACCATCGTCTTGCCGTGCCCGGGGGTGAAGGCGTGGGCCACCCCGAACAGCAGCGATAACAGCAGCATCAGCCCGACCCCGACGCCGGAGTCGAACAGGGCGGTCAGTCCGCGATCACGGAGGGCTGTGAATAGCGACTGGTCGGAGGCGTGAACCTCGACAATGGGCGAGCCGGGGGCGTCAGCCCCCGGGTTTGGGGCATCACCCGGGGGCTGACGCCCCCGGCTCGCCTCGGTCGCCGGCAGCTCGAACACGGCGGACGCCCGCCGCAGCTTCCGCTCCTCGCCAGGCTTCAGGTCGCGCGGGTTCACCCCCCGCAGCCCGGCCGGGTCGTCCGACTCGACCAGCGTCAGCCCGTCCGGGATCGCGTCCAGGGTGAGCGAGACGGTGCCGCTGCGGTCCTCGAAGTTCTGGTCCTCGAAGGCGAACGCATGCCGCTGACCCGCCGGGGGTTGCCAGTCCGCCCGGAAGGTGAACCGCAGCTCGGCGTGGTCCCTCTTGCTGCCGACCTCGATCTTCTGCGTGCGGAACGTCAGCGGCTTGCCGTCCAGGGTGGCCCGAAGGCTGTCGGCCAGGAGCGGAGCCTTCTTCTCGGCGTACTTCTTCGCGTAAGCCTGGGGTCCGGTCAGCGACGCGGTCTCCGCCCGGGGGATGATCGGCGCCCCGTCCAGGGCCATCGTCCAGTCGTTCAGTTCGACGGCGTACCGGATCGTCACCCCGGACGGGGCGAGGCGGACGTGGACGGTCCGGTCGAACCGCATGTTCGGCAGCGGGTGGGCGACCGCCGGGGCGGCGAGGAGCAGGAGCGTGAAGAGTGCGGCACGTGGCATGAAACCATCCCAACACAATCGGCGACCACTGATAACTGTAGGGGCCGCCCTCCGTGGCGGCCCGGGCTGCCGGTGGCAACGGCTCCAGCCCGTGCCGCCGGCAGCCCGGGCGCCACGGAGGGCGGCCCCTACCAGCCATCGTCCATCACTTCGGCTTGCAGTAACTCGCGCCGCCATCGCGCGTAGCCCGTCACCAGGTTCGGGTCGCCCTCCATCCACCGGTCCACCTCGTTCACCCAACTGCCGTCCGGCCGCTGCCGCCTCGCCAGGGCGTTGAAGAGGTCCGCCCGCCAGTCGTGCTTCACCCCCTTGGCGTCGACGAACTCGTCCTCGCCGAGCAGGTCCAGGGTCTTGGCCATCGTGTGGTAGTAGTAGTAAAGCCCCCGCTGACTGTTCTGCGGCGGCATGCCGGGGTTGGCGTCCACCGTGTAGTTCTTCCGCACCCAGTCGATCGCCGTCTTCACCCGCGGGTCGTCTTTGCTCAGGCCGGCGTAGATCAGGCTCTTGATCCCGGCGTAGGTCATGCTGCCGTAGCCCCGCAGGTCGCCGGCGTCGGTCCGGCTCTCCCCCCCGCCGGCGGCCGTGTACACGAAGCTGCCGTCGTTGAACTGGCCGGCCCAGGCGGCCGTGTTGTGCTCGCTCTTGAGGTTCTGGCACCGGCTGACGAACACCACCGCCTTCCGCAGTGACTCGTCGTCCTTCGGGATGCCGGCGTCTTTCAACGCATCGAGGAAGAACTGGGTGTTGGACAGGTCCGGGCGAGACTTGCTATCGTACCCGGCCCCGCCGAAGAAGTCGTCGCCCGGCCCCTTCCCCTCCCCTTCGTCCCACTGGAGTTTCTTGAGGAACCCGGCCGCGTTGCCGATCACCGGCTTGTACTTGGCGTCCCGCTTGGCCGCCGCGAGGGCCATCACGTTCACACTGGTGACGTAGTTCTGCAGGCCGATCTTCGGGTCCGCCCCGGCGATGTGCCCGGCTTTCGGGTTGACCAGCGATTCGATGTACGCCAGCCCCTTCGCCGCCGGGGCGTCGCCCGGGGAGACGCCGCACTTGAGCAGCCCTGTGACGGCCACCCCGGTCACGCCGATGTTCCGCTGGGTGCTCCACCCGCCGTTGGCGTCTTGCGAGGACTTGAGGTAGCCGGCCGCCTTGTTGACGATCGCCTGCCACTGGTCGGCGGTCGGCTTCGTCGCCGGCGGCTGAGCGAGCGCCAAGCCGGCGGCCAGGAACGGGAGTGCGAACACGGTGCGGCGCATCGTCGGCCCTCGGAGAACGCTTTCATCCTACCGGAAGGACGACCGACCGGGGCGAACCCAACCCTTGGTGAACGACCGCGAGCATCTGGTTTTTCTCCCCCTCCCCGTAGCAGGGAGGGGGAGAAAGAACCCCGCGTTGACCCCCACCGGCCGGCCGGCGTACACTCCCCTGCTGTTTGCCCGCCGGAGGGAGCCGACGTGCCCGACGAGTTGCCCCGCACCCTGCCCGGGTGGCTGCCGTACCTGTGGCGGACGGTACTGTTCCCGGCCGCCGCCGACGCCGACACCCGGGTCCGCCCACTCGCCTTGTTGCTCGTCGTGCTGCTGCCGGCGGTGCTGCTCTACCCGTGCCGGTCGTTCATGCTCTTGGAGCCGGACGAGGGGCGGTACGCCCAGATCCCGAAAGAGATGCTCGACCGCGGGACGTGGGTGGTGCCGACCCTCCAGGGGGAACCGTACCTGGACAAGCCGCCCTTGATGTATTGGCTGGTGAAGCTGAGCTACCAGACGTTCGGAGTGAGCGAGGCGTCCGCCCGGCTGGTGCCGGCGGTGTGCGTGCATCTGACCATCCTGGCCATATACCTGCTCGGCCGCCGGAGCCTCGGCCACCGGGCGGCCCTGTGGGCGGCGCTGTTCCTGACCGTCGCCCCCGGGTTCATCGGCGTCGCCCGGCTGCTGCTGCTCGACGGTCTGCTCACACTCTGCGTCACCCTCAGCGTCCTGTGCGGCTTTGAAGCGGTCCGCACCGGCACCTTTCGCCGCGGCTGGTGGCTGACGGCAGCGGTGTTTTCCGGGCTGGGGTTCCTGACCAAAGGGCCGATCTCGGAAATCCTGCTGTTCCCGCCGCTGTTCGCCTTCGCCTACCTGAACAAGTCCACGGCCCGGGTCGGGTGGAAGGACGTGGCCCTGTTCGCGGCCGTCGTCATCGGCGTCAACCTGCCGTGGTACATCGCCATCTACCGACAGCAGCCGGAATTCCTGCGGTACTTCTTCGTCGAACACAACCTGATGCGGTTCCTGAAGCCGTTCGACCACCTCCAGCCGGTCTGGTACTACGTCCCGATCCTGCTCGGCGGGCTGCTGCCGGGGATGATCCTGGCGGTGCCGTACCTGCGGTCGTTCATCGCCCCGTCGCTATCGCGGTCACAGAACGGCGGGTTCTGGCTGCTCGCGGGGGCGTGGTGCGTGTTCTTCTTCTCCTGCTCCGGGAGCAAGCTGCCGACGTACATCCTGCCGGCGTTCCCGCCGCTCTGCCTGGCCCTCGGCGAGTTCGTCGCCCGCACCGACTGGGACCGCCGGCTCGTCACCCGCGGGCTGGTCGCCGGGTTCGCCGGGCTGCTCGGGCTGTTCCAGTACGTCGGGCTGCCGATGTACGCCCGGGAGCGGTCGCCGATGGGCAACCCAGAGTTGGTGGCGAAGTACGTCTCCGATCCGGGGACGACGGTCGTCACCTACCCGCGGAACGTCGACTCGGTCGCCTTCTACACCGACCGCAGTGACTTGCAGAAGGTCCGGACCAAGGACGTGAACCAGCTCATCGTGGACAGCCACTTCCGCCCGCGGACGGTGGTGCTGTTCACCCACAACAGCTCGTACGACGGGTTCCTGCACGCCCTGCCGCCGACCGTACGGGTGGCCGAGCGGGTGAGCCTGCGGCGGAAGTCCGGGTACGGCAAGCTGGCTGACAGCATCCTCGGGGCGACCCCGTGGGGGCTGTGCGACATCGCCGTGTTGGAGCCGGTGCCGACCGCTCGTGGGGCGACGCCGTAACCGGCCGCGGCCGTCCCCGGGCTTGCTCGTCCGGTCCGGGCTACGCATCAATCGGGCGGGTCGCCCGGGGCCGACGGCCGCGGTTTGTCCTCGGCCACCCGCTCGATGAACCGGGCCGGCGGCTCGACCACTTCGCGGACCGCTTTCATCCCGCCCGCCACCCCGCCGACCGATCCGCTCAATCGGACCCACCCCCGACGTTCCATCCACTTGAGTGCGAGTACAAACCCCACACCGGCGAGTACCAGCCCGCCGAGGAAGAGCCAGGTTTTGGTCCGAGGGTCCATTGTGAACTCGACGGGACACTCGGAGCGAGCGATCTCGCCGCGTTCGACGGAACCTCGCCAGATGGGAACCTGAGCCGGGGGTCGGGTGTCCGTTCGTTGCCGGCAGTTCCGGGGGGCCATAAGCCAACCGGAGCGACCGCCCCCGAACGGAAAGCAGGCCCGCGATGCCGAGCTACAACCCGGCCGACGTCGAACGCCGGTGGCAGCAGTACTGGGAATCGAACAAGACCTTCCGCACCCCGGACCCGGGCGACCCGGCCGTCGCCGGCAAGCCCAAGTACTACGTCCTGGACATGTTCCCGTACCCGAGCGGGAGCGGGCTGCACGTCGGCCACCCGGAGGGGTACACGGCCACCGACATCCTGGCCCGGTTCCAGCGGATGCGGGGCCGGCACGTCCTGCACCCGATGGGCTGGGACGCCTTCGGCCTGCCGGCCGAGCAGCACGCCATCGCCACCGGCGAACACCCCCGCGGCAACACGCTCAACAACATCAACACCTTCCGCCGGCAGATCAAGGCGCTCGGGTTCAGCTACGACTGGGACCGCGAGGTCGACACCACCGACCCGGGCTACTTCAAGTGGACCCAGTGGATCTTCCTGACCATCTACGACACCTGGTACGACCCGGTGGCCAAGAAGGGCCGGCCGATCAGCGAGCTGCCGATCCCGGCGGAGGTGTCGGCCCAGGGGCCGGACGCGGTCCGCAAGTACCGGGACGCCCACCGGCTGGCCTACGAGAACGAGCAGCCGGTGAACTGGTGCCCGGAGCTGGGCACGGTGCTGGCCAACGAGGAGGTGATCGACGGCAAGAGCGAGCGGGGCAATCACCCGGTCGTCCGGTTGCCGCTGCGGCAGTGGCTGATGCGGATCACCGCCTACGCGGATCGGTTACTGGACGACCTGGAGCCGCTCGACTGGTCCGAGTCGATCAAGCAGATGCAGCGGAACTGGATCGGCAATAGCGAGGGGGCGGAGGTCGATTTCAAACTGGCCGACCACGACGCCGTTATCCGGGTGTTCACCACCCGGCCGGACACCCTGTTCGGGGCGACGTACATGGTGCTGGCCCCGGAACATGCGCTGGTCAACCGGATCACCACGCCGGAACAGAAAGCCGTAGTCGCGGCATACCAGGAAGCCAGCTCCCGCAAGAGCGACTTCGAGCGGACCGAGGTGGCCAAGACCAAAACCGGCGTGTTCACCGGGGCGTATGCCGTCAACCCGGTGAACGGGAAGTCGATCCCGGTGTGGATCGCCGACTACGTGCTGGCCGGGTACGGCACCGGGGCGATTATGGCCGTCCCCGGCCACGACGAGCGGGACTTCGAGTTCGCCAAGCAATTCGACCTGCCGATCGTCACTGTGGTCACCCCGTCCGCGGAGTGGCTGAAGAAGACCGGCAGCGCGGTGAACGACTTGAAGGAGGCGTACACGGACGACGGTGTGGCGATGAACTCCGGCTCGCTCGACGGGCTGGGCACGGCCGACGCGAAGGCGAAGATCATCGCCGACCTGGAGGCGAAGGGCGTCGGCGCACGCAAGGTGAACTTCAAGCTCCGCGACTGGCTGTTCAGCCGGCAGCGGTACTGGGGGGAGCCGTTCCCGGTGCTGCACGGCCCGGCCGGCGAAGTGATGCCAGTGCCGACGAGCGAGCTGCCGGTGACGCTACCGGACCTGGCCGACTACAAGCCGACCGGCTCGCCGGAGGGGCCGCTGGTCAAGGCGACCGACTGGGTGAGCGTCACCCGCGACGGCAAGCCGTATCGCCGGGAAACCAACACGATGCCGCAGTGGGCCGGGTCGTGCTGGTACTACCTGCGGTACATCGACCCGACGAACGCGACGGCGTTCGCGGACAAGCGGAAGCTGGACTACTGGCTGCCGGTGGACCTGTACGTCGGCGGGGCCGAGCACGCCGTCCTGCACCTCTTGTACGCCCGGTTCTGGCACAAGGTCTTGTTTGACCGCGGCTACGTGTCCTGCCCGGAGCCGTTCCAGAAGTTGGTCAACCAGGGAATGATCCTGGGCGAGAACGGCGAGAAGATGTCCAAGTCCCGCGGCAACGTCGTCACCCCGGACGAGGTGATCGCCGAGTACGGGGCGGACAGCATGCGGCTATACGAGATGTTCATGGGGCCGCTGGAGGCGGTCAAACCGTGGCAGATGAACGGCGTCACCGGCGTCTACCGGTTCCTCGGCAAAGTGTGGCGGCTGGTCATGGACGAGGGCGAGGCGCTGAAGCTGAACCCGGCCGTCACCAACATGGAGCCGAACAAGGAGACGCTGCGGCTCTTGCACCGGACCATCAAGAAGGTGACGGAGGACACCGACGGGATGCGGTTCAACACGGCCATCGCGGCGATGATGGAGTTCGTCAACCACCTGACCGGCCAGCAGGCCCGGCCGCGGGCGGTGCTGGAGCCGTTCGTGCTGCTGCTGGCGCCGTATGCCCCGCACGTCGCCGAGGAGCTGTGGGCGGCGCTCGGCCACCCGACGACGCTCGCTTACGAGCCGTGGCCGGCCTACGACCCGGCGCTGACCAAGGCGGACGAGATCGAGGTGCCGGTGCAGGTCGGCGGCAAGCTGAAGGCCCGGCTGAAGGTACCGGCCGAGATCGACGACAAGTCGCTCGAAGCCGCCGCCCTGGCCGACGAGGCGGTGAAGGCTGCGATCGGCGGCAAGGCGGTCAAGAAGGTGATTGTCGTCCCGCGGAAGCTGGTCAACCTGGTGGTCGGCTAGCCGGGCGGGCAGCGATCACGCGAACCCGTGTACGATGCCGGCGGAGGTATGCCATGTCCACAACCGCGATGCCCCCACCGGCCGCCGGACCACGTGTGAAAAGGTGGACGGTGGCCGAGTTTCATCAACTCGGCGACCTGGGGCTGTTCGAGGGCCGGCGGGCCAGCCTGATCGACGGGCAGATCATCGAGGAAGGGCCGATGAACCCGCCGCACCGGCTGGCCCTCGAGCTGACCGACGTGGCCGTTCGGACGGTGTTCGGCACCGGGTGGCGGGTGTGCGTCCAGATGCCGCTGGTGCTCGGCCAGACGACGGACCCGGAGCCGGACATCGCCATTATCCCCGGCAGCCCGCGTGGGCAGACGAGCCACCCGGGGACGGCAGCGTTGGTGATCGAAGTCGCGGACAGTTCACTGACGCACGACCAGACGGTGAAGGCGGAGCAGTACGCCCGGGCCGGGATCGCGGACTACTGGATACTGGACGTGGACGGCAAGCGACTCCTGGTCCTCCGCGACCCTTATCAGCACCCGGCCGGCGGCTATACCTTTCGCACCCACCTGGCTCTCGGCCCGACGGACACCATTGCTCCGCTCGCCATCCCGAACGCCTCGATTCGGGTGGCAGATCTACTCCCGTGATGTCGCCGCGCTCGGCTCCGCAGAGCCTCCGCCTCGCGGCTAGCCGCTACCCCGCCCGCTTCGACGCGTACTGATCCAGCCCCGGTTTGCCGAGGATCGTCGCGAACGCCCGCTTCACCTGCTGGTGGCCGTCGGCGAGCAGGAAGTTCGAGTCCCGACCGCGGCTCTTGGCACCCAACACGTAGTACCCCGGCTCGTCCGTCTCGATCCGCCCCGCTGGCTCGCCGACCCGCAGTTCGACGCACACCGACAGGTCCGGCCGGTAGCCGACGGCGGCGATCACCCGCTCCACCTCCCAGGTCATCGGCTTGCCGGCCACCCGGGCGGCCAGCCGGAACCCCTGGTCCGGACCGTGGCTGACCAGTTCGTCCACCTGTGCCTGCGGGTGGTACTCCAGGTTGGCGTCGCACCGGGCGGCCAAGTGGTTCGCCTTGGTGGCCAGCCGGTCTCGCTCCTTCAGCGGGTCGTTCGGCACCCGCGGTAGCGGAGCCGCCCCGCGCGCCGCGTGGGTCAGCCAGACCACCCAGGTCGATTGCTCCGACTCGGCCAGGGCCGCCAGGTCGCACACAACTGTCGCCGCCGAGTACCCGCCGCCGATTACCGCGACCGTCTTGTTGGCGTAGGCCGCCCGCTTCGCCCCGAGCACGTCCTCGACCCAGTAGCTCATGTGCTGCCGGGCGGACACCTCGCCGGCTGCCGGGATGCCGCCGTCCCCGGCCCAGTTCGGCAGGCCGAGGGTGCCGGTGCAGTCGAGGACCACGTCGGCGGCGTCGAACCGCTCCTGCCCCTGAGCGGTGCGGACCAGAAGCCGGAACGGCGGCAGCGGCTTGCGGGGGTCGGGGGCCGGGTCCGACTTCCGCCACCCGGCCCGGCCGACCGCCAGTACGCGGGTGTCCGGCTGAACGCAGTCCTTCAGCGTGGACGACGCAGCCAGCGGCAGGAGGTACGCTTCGCGGAACTCGCGGCCGGTGAGCAGGTCGGCGTCGGCGGGCAGGGTACGAGGCGGGTTCTCGCGGGCGAGGGCGGCCCGGCCGAGCTCCGTGACGTTCAGCCCGAACGGGGTGAACATCCGGACGAACCCCCACCGCTCGACGTGCCCGCCCAGCTGGCCGCGGTCGTACACCGTGACCGGCAGGCCGAGGGACTTCGCGTACAGGGCCGCCTCCAGCCCGATGGGGCCAGCCCCGAGAATGGCGATACGGGGAAGCGTCGGCTTCGACATCCGGCCTCCGTGCCCGGGTGCTACCCCACTTGCTCCCCTCTCCCCTTGGGGAGAGGGGAGCAAGTGGGTTTATGGCCCTGGTAAGACTTGATGTCGGTATCCTGCCCGGCGTTCTCCCACTACTCAACCGGCGGCGACCGGCGATCCGTCCGCCGACCGCTGGCCGGCCCGGCGCAACCACGACATTGCCGGCAATCCGTAGGGGCGGAACTTCTCCGGCCGCTCCACCCCCTCCTCCACGTAGAACGCCCGGTTCCGGCCGAGCCGGCTGGCGGCCGGGCTGTCAATCAGGTTGCTCGAATCGGCCGGACTCATCTGGAACAGCACCCGCAGGGCGAACTCCCGGACTGCCTGCCGGTCGAGGGCGCGTTGCAGGTTGACCAGCCCATCACACCAGACGATGACATGCACCCCGACCGGCGGCCCGTCCCGCAGGATCGTGGCGAACGCCTCGCCGGGGGACACGGTTTTCTCCCCCTTGCGGCCGAACCCGAAGTCGTCTTCCGGCTTCCGCAACTCCCGCAGCCGGTGCAACCCGTGGACCAGGAGGAACCGCGGCGACCGGTCGGCGGTTTCGCCCGACTGTCGGCGGGTCACCTCGGCGGCCAGCTCGCCGACCGTCGCGGCCAGGGCCGGCCGCTCCACGTACGCCCCGGGCAGCCCGGCCGCGTCGGCCGTGTGCCGCAGGTAGTTGGCGAACTCGGAGTCGTCCGGGGTGCCGTCCAGCACCAGCACCGGCCGCTCGCCGTTCGTTGGCCGCAGCCGGCCGGCCAGGGCGACCAGAGCGGCCGCGTTCAGCGCCAGCGCCGCCTCCTCCTGCTGGCCGAGCAGGAGCAGGTTGGCCGCCGATTGCGGTCGGAATACCGCGACCGTCGGGTCTTTGATCGCCACCGGGTCGCCGAGCCAGATCGTGACCGGCCCGTCCGGCGGGGTGTCGGCGGCGAGCAGCCGGGCGAGGCGGTCATTCTTGGTTAGGTCGGCCGAGCTGTTCCCCTCGAACACCAGCGGCGGCGGATACCGCTTGCCGTCGCCGTCGGCCGCGGCCCGCTTCTGCAGGTCGGTCAGCAGTTGCTCCCGGCGGTCCTCGTCCAGCCAGACCACCTGGAACGGGTCGTTCCCCTCGACCCGGCCGTTGGCGTCGTTGTAGATCGCCTCCCCGGGCCGGTTGAGCAGCCGGGCGGCGGTGTTGTCCTTGCTCAGAATCAGTTGGGCGTCCGCCTCGCTGCACTGGAGGGCGATGCGGACGGCCATCTGGTCGATGGTCGCCCGCGGCAGGGAGTACGCCCCGCCGAGCGTCTGCGACCCGAGCAGCACGTGGATGCCGAACGCCCGCCCCTGCCGGACCAGCCGGTCGAGCAAGAGGGCGGCTTCCTGGGAGAGCTTGTCGTCCTCGACGAAGAACATCTGGAACTCGTCGACGATCAGCAGGATGCGGGGGCAGGCGACGGGCGAAAGCCCACCCGTCGCAACGGGTGGGCTTTGGGACTTCAAATGCTCTCGATACGAGGCCAGGTCATTCACTCCTGCTTGTCGGAACGCATCCCCGCGCTCCCGCAAGATGCCGTCGAGCCGCTGCAACACGCTCAGCCCGAACTCCCGCTCGCTCTCGATCGCCACCACCCGGACGTGCGGCGGGTGATGCACCGCGTACGGCTTGAACTCGACCCCCTCCTTGAAGTCGATCAGGTACAGCTCCGCCTCCTCGGGTCCGTAGATCAGGGCCAGGTTGGTGATGAGGGCGTGCAGCAGGGTCGATTTCCCCGAACCGGTCTTCCCGGCCACCAGCGCATGTTGCGCGGTGCCGCGGCCGAGCATGAAGTTCTGCCGGCGGGTGGCCCCGGCCCGGCCGATCGGCACGTCGAACCCCTTGCTCGCGTCCCCGGCCCACACCCGGTCCGGGGCCGGCATGATGTACTCGAACGGCACCTCCACCTTGGCCGCTTCCTGGCTCGCCGCCCCGACCCGCCGGACCAGCGCCGCTACCGCCTCCGGGGCCGGCGGCTGATCGACCGTCAATGGGAACGCGGCCAGCGTCGGGTCGGCCGGCTTGAACCCGCTCCCGTCCCAGCTCAGGTTGAACGACACCTGTTCCAAGTCAGCGAGCCGGAAGTCCCGCGGCAAACCCGCCTTCGTGTCCACGCTGACCAGGGTGCAGACCCCGCACGCCGGGCCGCTGCTGGCGATGCTGATGAGCCGGCGGGCGGCGTCCGGGGTGAAGTTGTGCGGGAAGTTGGCCACCACCAGCACCCGGTACGGCTCCGCCACCTCGCCGGCCGCCCGGTTGTACTCCTCGATCGACTTGTACTGGTTCCGCAGGTACTTCTGGATCACGTTCTCCATGTGCTCGGTCAGGTCGAGCAGCCGCTTCTCGATCTGCTCCGGCTCGGTCCAGATGCGGTTGGTGACCAGCTTCTCGTCGTAGTCGGCCAGGTGCATGAACGAGCCGAAGTTCTCCCCGAGGCCGACTGGGTCGATGACGGTGAACCGCACCTTGCCCGGCGGCAACCCGGTCAGGAACCGGAGCATCATCGCCTGCAACGCCGCCACCGCCGCAGGCCGGCCGTTGTCCGCCGCCTTCAGCACGGTCGAACACCGGGCCGGGAACGGCAGGTATGCCGGGACGGTCAGCTTGAGCGGGTCGGCCGGCTGCAGCCGGGGGTCGGCCGGCACCCCCTCGGGCAGCGCCGCCAAGTCCACCCCGACGGACCCGCACCGGATGCCCGGCGGCGCCGTCTCGGGGTGCGGGCGGTTCTGCTGGATCAGGGTCTTCCACGGGGGGAACCGGTCCGCCCCGAACGCGGCCAGTTCCCGCAGTTCCTGGCCGACCTCGGCGATGCCGGTGTGCCACTCGATCGACAGCTTGTCCCAGGCGCGGTCCCGGGCGACGGTCGCCGCCCGGGTGGCCGCTTCGTACTTCTGCTCGGCGGCCGTCTGGTCGGCATCCGCCTTGGCGGTCAGCCCCTCGGCCTCCGTCTCGTACCGCCGCCGTTCGAGCATCGTCTCCTCGTCCCGGGTGGCCCGCAGCAGCCCGCCCCGGTTGGCGTGGTCGGCGTCGATCCGGGTGAGGGTGGCGGCGAGCTGCTCCTCCAGCCGGGCGATGCGGGGCCGGTACTGCTCGTCCGTCTGCTTGCGGGCGGCGACGTGCTTCTCGGCAAACTCGGCCTTCTGGGCGGCGAGGGTGTCGGTGGCGAACGCCCGGAGCGTACGGGCGGCCCGCTCCAGTTCGGCCAGGTAGACGCCGAGGGCCGACCCGCGGTCCCGCACCTGCCGCTTGGCCAGAACCCAGATGAGCACCCGCAGCAGCAACCCGCCGGCCACCGCCCAGGCGGCCGTGAGGATGACGTTGTTCGGGAACTCCAACTGCTTGGCGAACGGGACCGTCACCGCCGCCCCGAGCGCCCCGGCCAGGATGACGCACAAGGCGGTGCCGCCCACGCCGAGCAGCTTGGGCAGCGGGGCGGCGGCCAGCCGGGCGGCCGCCTGGTCGGCGTCCTCCTCGCACTTGTGCAGCTTGCCGACCGGGTCGGTCTTGGTCGCCGGCGGCAAACGGCTCGGGTCGTACCGCACTTCGTCCCGGGTCTGCCCGGCCCGGGTCAGGATCAGGTCGGCGGCCTCCCACACGTTGGCGACGTGCTCGTCCGCCCCGGCTGCCTGCCGGACCAGCTCGTCGTGCTGGCCCTGGGCCTCCTTCTCCCAGGCCTCGTGCTGGGAGTCGTTCGTCCACTGCTTGTCCGCGTACTCGGACCGCTGCCGCTCCAGGGCCGCCGAATACTGGTCTACCGTCTTCTTCCGGGCCTCCTGCCGCTGCCGGTCGTTGTCTGCCAAGGCAGCGGTGGTCCGGCCGCCAATGTCCGCGACCGCCTGCCGGTGGGCGTCGGCCGTGTCGGCCATCGCCTTCATCCGGGCGGCGGCGATCGTCCGCCGGGCCTTCTGCACCTCGCGGTCCGCGGCGGCGGTGGCAGCGGCGAACGCCTCGGCGGTGCTCGTCTCGGCCGCAGCCCGGTCCTTGACCAGCTTGAGCAGCCGGGCCAGGGCGGCGGTTTCGCGGTCGGACAGTTGGTCGGTCGGCGGCATGTTGCTGGTAGCCAATCAGGGGGTGAATTCGCACTCGGTGCGGACCTGGGCGAACAGGCCGGTGAGCTGGTCGACGGCCCGGAGCACGTCCGTCACGGACTGGTCGAGCGGCTGCCACACCTGCTCGTCGAACTCCCGGCGGGCGACGTCGTTCCAGGCGTCGGCGGTGTCGTCCCAGCGGCCGCGGGCCGTCTTCTGGGCGTCGTACAACTGGCTGCGGGTGGTTCCGAACCTCATGACCCGCCCTCCGACGGCGGTGGCGCGGCCGGCGGCAGGACCGACGGCGCGGACGAGTAGTCTTTTTTGACCTCGGCGTACCGCTCCAGGGCGTCCAGCCGGCGGTCGAGCACGCCCAGTCCGCGGGCCACGTCGATCTCCAGCAGGTTGGACAGCCGGTTGCCGGCCCCGCTGTACGTCTCCTCGATCATCTTCGGCAACCGCGACTGCCACGACCGGCAGGTCCGCACCTTGTCCTCGCAGTGTTCGAGCCAGGCCCGCGCCCGCCGGAGGTTTCGTTCTTGGAGGGTCGTGTCCGGCATCTTCCCGTCCCACCCGGGGAACTTGCGGGCGGCCAGCTCCGCCTTCGCCTGGGTGACGGCCTCCTCGGCGTCCCGGACGGCCCGCTGCCACAGAGCGAGCTGTTCGCCCACCCACTCGACCCCGCGGCGGATCTCCTGTTGGAACCCAAACAGGGCGTCGGACGCCTCCGACCGGTAGCCGGTCATGGCGGCCAGCCACTCCCGCAGGCCGTCGATCGAGCGGACATCGGCGCCGGGGGTCATAGTCGTCAAGTCCTCAAGTCTTCAGGTCATCAAGTCCCGAACCCGTCAGCGTGCGGTCTTCGACTTGAAGACCTGAGGACTTGACGACTTGATGACTAGCGTTGGGACAGGTACTCCTCGATCCGCTCCGCCTTCCGCAGCAGGAACGGGACGAACTCGGCCGCTACTTCTAGGAATCGCTCGTCGGACTTGAACTGTTCCTCGAATTCCTGGCGGAATCGGTCGTACTCCTGGTCCCGCCAGGAGTCGCCGAGGGCCAGGAACTGGCCGTGCAGGGCGGCCAGCTCGGCCTGCCGCTGGGCGATATACCGCTTCAGGTTGGTGGCGAACCGGCGGAGTTCGCCGGGGTCGACGACGGCCTGGGCCACGGCAGCCCCCTCATTTGACGGGCCGGATGTACGGCCCCATTGTAACCGACGCCGCCGGTTCGCTCCAACGACGGGAGTGCGGCCAGAGGGCGGATTCCGTATATTCACCGATACCACACCGGCTCCCTCCTCTCTCGCCGGCCGAACCTCCACGTCCGACCCCGAGGGTTCCTCCGTGACCCCGCGCGAAGTGCTCGCCCTGCTCCGGGAGAAGGAAGTCAAAGCGGTCGACCTGCGGTTCATGGACTTCCCCGGGCTGTGGAAGCACGTCACCATCCCGGCCGAGGCGCTGGACGAGCAGACGTTCGAGGAGGGGTACGGGTTCGACGGGTCGAGCCTCCGCGGCTGGCAGCGGATCAACGAGAGCGACATGCTGCTGGTGCCGCAGCCGGACACGCTGTTCCTCGACCCGTTCCGGACCGATGTCACCCTGGCGATGCTTTGCACGATCCAGGACCCGAGCACCCGGGAGGATTACAGCAAAGACCCCCGCAACGTCGCCCGCAAGGCGGTCAACTACATGAAGCAGCAGGGGGTGGCGGAGGTGGCCAACTTCGGCCCGTCGCTCGAGTTCTTCGTGTTCGACGACGTGAAGTTCGACACCACCACCCACTCCGCCTTCTACTTCGTCGACTCCGCGGAAGGGGCGTGGAACACCGGCCGGGACGAGCGGCCGAACCTGGGGTACAAGATTCCGTACAAGCAGGGGTACTTCCCCTGCCCGCCGACGGACCACCTGCACGACCTGCGGTCCGAAATGATGCGGGCCATGCTCGACTGCGGGCTGCAGGTGGAGAGCCACCACCACGAGAAGGCGAGCGGCGGCCAGTGCTCCATCGACGTGCGGTACGCCGACCTGGTGACGGCGGCCGACAACGTGTTGAAGTACAAGTACATCGTCAAGAACGTGGCCCACCGGCACAAGCAGACAGCGACGTTCATGCCCAAGCCGCTGTTCGACGAGCACGGCAGCGGCATGCACCTGCACACCTCGCTGTGGAAGAACGGCACGAACCTGTTCGCCGGCAGCGGGCCGAGCGGGCTGAGCGAGCTGGCCGAGTACGCCATCGGCGGCATCCTCAAGCACGCCCGCGCCCTGTGCGCCATCACCAACCCGACGACCAACAGTTACAAGCGGCTGGTGCCGGGGTACGAGGCGCCGACCCGCCTCGCGTACAGCCAGCGGAACCGGTCGGCGGCGGTCCGCATCCCGGTGTACTCGTCCCGGCCGCGGTCCCGGCGGATCGAGTACCGGCTGCCGGACCCGTCGGCCAACCCGTACCTGGCGTTCGCCGCGGTGCTGATGGCCATGCTGGACGGGATCAAGTCGAAGGCCCACCCCGGGCCGCCGCTCGACAAGGACATCTACGACCTGCCGCCGGAGGAGCTGGCGGACGTGCCGAGCACCCCGGCCCACCTGGACGAGGCGCTGAACGCCCTGGAGGCGGACCACGAGTTCCTGCTGCACGGCGGGGTGTTCACCGAGGACGTGTTAGACACCTGGGTGAGCTACAAGCGGAAGGAGGAGATCGAGGCGATCCGCCTGCGGCCCCACCCGTTCGAGTTCGCCCTGTATTACGACAGCTAGGCCGGCAAACCCGTCTTGCACCGGCGGTTTTCGGTCCGGTACACTCCCTCGCCTTCGGGGCACGACGCCCCGCCCGCCCGCTCCACGGAGGGAGTCCGCATGCCCGCCCGCCCCGCCGCCCCGCCCCGCCCCGTCGTCGGCATCGCCGCCGACTTCCTGGCCCCCAAGACCGGGTGCCCGTTCGCCCGGGTGAACGCCGGGTACTTCGACGCGGTGCTGGCCGCCGGCGGGCTGCCGATCCTGCTCCCGCCGGTGAAAAAGGACAACCTCGCCGAACTCGATACGTACCTGGACATGGTGGCCGGGGTCATTTTGGTCGGCGGGCTGGACCTGGACCCGCGGAAGCAGGGCCAGCCGCTCACCAACGCCGTCCAGCCGATGGCCGTCCGGCGGGAGGAGAGCGACCGCCAACTGCTGGCCAAGATCGTCGAGCGGAAGATGCCGGTGCTGGGCATCGGGGCCGGGATGCAGCTGATCAACGTCCACTTCGGCGGGTCGCTGTTCGCCCACCTGCCGACCGACAACCCGAAGGCGATGCCGCACTTCGACCAGGCCGGCGGGACGCACCGGCACATGGTCAACGTCGAGCCGAACAGCACCATCGACGAGATCTACGGGGCGGTCGAGCTGCGGGTGAATAGTCTGCACCACCAGGCGGTAAACCAGGTGGGCAAGCGGCTGCGGGTCGGGGCGAAGGCGCCGGACGGGGTGGTCGAGGCGATCGAGACGACGGACGACACCTGGTTCTGCGTCGGCGTCCAGTGGCACCCGGAGGCGGACACCGCCTCGGCCCTGGACTGCCAACTGTTCGACAACTTCGTCCAGGCGGCGGCCAAGTTCGACCCGGCACTGATCGAGGTGTGATCCGTGTAGGGTGCGTGGAGGCTCTGCGAAACGCACAGCCGAGACTTCGTCCCTCGGGTGGGGTCGTTGTCAGACCGGTGCGTTGCGCTCCCAAAGCCTCGCTCCACGCACCCTACGCCTACGCCGGGCCGGCTCTTGTAGGGTGCGTGAAGGCTCTGCGAAACGCACCGCCGAGCCTTCGTCCGTCGGACGCACTCGTTGCCGGGCCGGTGCGTTTCGTCGCCAAGCCTCCTCAACGCACCCTACGTCAGATCACCGGCTCCCGGCACCAGTAGATCAGGTCGGTGACAGCCGGCGTCCCACCAGCCTGCTTCACCAGCATGGCGATCTGCCCGCGGTGATACCAGGAGTGGCCGAACAGTTGGGTCAGCACGTCCCCGATCCGGTTGCGGAACCGGCCGCCGTCGAAGCTCGTGTACTCGAACACCCGGTCCAGTTCGGCGTCGGTCAGCCGGCCGAAGTAGTCGGCCCACTTCTGCCGAACGTCCTCCCAGTGCTGGGCCAGGGGCTCGAACTCGGCACATTCCGGGAACAGGTGCTCCGGCGGGTTCGGGATCACACCGAGCCGGAACAGCCAAATCTGTCGGGCGCCGGTGACGTGGGCGAACAGGTTGACCGCCCGCTTGAACTCCGGGCCGGGCCGCCGGTCCGAAGGGACCGTGGCGAGCGAGGCGAGCACCTTCGCGTGGGCGTCCGTCTCGTACTCGAACCACCGGCGGTACTGGTCGGCGAACGAGTTGGGCATGGCTCACCTCCGAGGAGAACGGACCGGTGGCGGCTCCGGGTAGGGTCCGCTGTGCGGACCGTTGCACTCCCACGGTCCGCACAGCGGACCCTACCCCGCGACCAGCTTCCGGGCCAGCACCACCGCCCCGGCGGCCGGCTCGCTCACCAGCTTGACCGGCCCCGGCTCGACGCCCCGCTCCCGCAGGCCGGTGAGGAAGAAGTCGCGGTACGCTTCGCTCCCGAGCAGCACCCCGCCGGCCAGGGCGACCGGCAAGCCCGCGGTCGGCAGCCCGTAGTTCCGCACCGCACCGGCCGCCGTCACCGCCAGCTCGGACGCTTGCTGGCGGATGACCTCGACCGCCACCGCGTCCCCCTCGGCCGCGGCCGTCAGCACCAGCGGGGCCATGCCGGCGATGGCCGCCCGGTCCCACGGCCCGCGGTACACGGCCGGGATCAGGTCCGGCGGGGCGGCTAGGCTCATCCGCTTCAGGAACCGCTCGACCAGCACCGTCGGCGGCCCGCACTTGTCGTGGCTGCGGCAGGCGGCCCGCAGGGCGTTGAGCGCGATCAGGTACGCACTCCCCTCGTCGCCGAGGGTGTACCCCCAGCCGCCGCACCGGCCGATGGTCCCGTCCGGCGACTTCACGAACGCGATCGACCCGGTGCCGGCGATCACCGCCAGCCCCCACCCGTCCGGCGTCCCGGCGGCGAGCAGCAGCGTGGCGTCGTTCGCCACCGAGGTCTTGTCCGCCAGGCCGACCCGGGCGGTCCAGCCGTGGATCACGTCGAGTCCTTCTTGCCGGTCGATCCCGGCCAGGCCGAGGGTCGCCCCGCCGACCGTCGCCCGTGGTAGGCTTGCCGCCTGAAACGCCCGGTCCACGGCCTCGCCCAGCGCCTTCAGCCCGTTGTCCACACCGACCGACTGGATGTTCGACGGCCCGGCGGTGCCCCGGCCGATCACCTCGCCGGTGTCCGCCTTCGCCAGCAGGCAGATGGTGTTCGTGCCGCCGCCGTCGATGCCGATGACCAGGTCCGGCCGCTGCGACCGCTCGACCGGGGCGGCCGTCACCTTCGGCTTGCCGAGCGACCCGAGGGCCAGCCCGACCCGGCCGCCGGCGTCCGCCAGCTTCGCCCGAGCCGCGTCCGGGGATAAGCCGCCCAGTTGGGCGACGATGGCCGTCTTCACCTCGCCGTTGCACGCGGCCAGCAGTTCGTCGGCCGCCGCCTGCTCCAGTCCGGTGACGGTGCGGACGATCCGGTTCGCCCGGGCCTTCAGCTTCTGGTTGGACGCCTTGAGATCGACCATCAGGTTGCCGAACGACTTGCCGAGGCGGACCATTGCCCCGGTGGTGAGCATGTTCAGCACCATCTTGGTCGCGGTGCCGGCTTTCAAGCGGGTGGAGCCGGTGAGAATCTCCGGCCCGACCACCGGGGCGATGAGCAGATCGACTTCCGGGGCGATCTCGGAATCAGTCGTGCAGACGAGGCCGACGGTGAACGCCCCGACCCGCCGGCCGTATCGCAAGCCGCCGATGACATACGGCGTCCGACCGCTGGACGCGATCCCGACCAGCACGTCGTTCGCCGACAGGTTGAGCGCCGCCAGGTCTTTCTCACCGAGTTCGGGCGAGTCCTCGGCCCCCTCGACCGCCTGGAACATGGCCCCCTGGCCGCCGGCGATCAGCCCGACGACCTGCCCGTGCGGCACTTGAAATGTGGGTGGGCACTCGCTCGCGTCCAGCACCCCGAGCCGACCACTAGTGCCGGCCCCGGTGTAGATGAGCCGGCCGCCCCTCGCCAGCCGGTCGGCGACGGCCTCGACCGCCTGGGCGATCTCCCGCTTCTGGGTGCCGACGGCGGCCGCGACGGTCGCGTCCTCGCGGTTCATCAGCTCGACCAGTTCGACCGAAGTCAGCTCGTCGAGCCGGGCGGAGAGCGGGTTACGGGCTTCGGTCTGGAGGCGCTGCAGCGGGTCCATGTGATGGGCCGAGGACGGCGTGGGCGGCGAGGGAGACGGCGACCGTGGCGGTCGTGCCGACGAGGGCGAACCACGGCCACGCCAGTATAGGTTTGCCCGCCGCCTCCGGCAGCCAGACGGCCAACACCGCCGCGAACCCGGCGAGCAGGCCGATCAGCGCCGCCCGGGAGGAGACGGCGGTTCGCATCCGGCCGAGGATGAACAGCCCGAGCAACAGGCCGGTGGTCAGGCCGGCGATCTTGAGCACCTGCTCGACCACGCTCTTGTCGCTGCCGGACTGGTAGGCGGCGATCGCCACGCCCATCTGGGCCACCCCCCAGACGGCCGTCATCACCCGGGACAGCAGAACGTAATGCCGCTCCGACCGGCCCGGCCGCAGGGGGCGGTAGAAGTCCGTGACCAGGGCGTTCGCCGAGCTGTTGAGCGACGACGACAGGGTGGACATGGCCGCCGCCAGCACCGCCGCCACCAGCACCCCGACGACGCCGGTCGGCAACTGGGTGACGATGAACAGGCCGAACATCTCGTCCGGCTTCCAGTCGCGGCCGTCGGCCCGCGGCGGTAGGGCAAAGATGCCGTCGTAAACCAGGGCGAACAGCCCGACGCCGACGAGCAGGAACAGCAGGAACTGGACTGTGACTGTGATACCACTCAGCACCAGTGCGAGCCGGGCCTGGCTGAGCGACCGGGCACACAAGTACCGCTGCACCATCAGTTGATCGGCCCCGTGGGAGGCCATCGAGAACACCGCCCCGCCGATCAGTCCGGCCCAGAAGTTGAACGGATACCCCGGCTCGGTGCTGTGGGCGAAGTCGAACAGGGTGAACTTGCCGGCCGCCTCCCCGACCTCGACGAACCGCCCCCACCCGCCGGGCAGCAGGGACAGCACGAACACCCCGGCCAGGGCCGCCCCGCTCACCTTGATGACGAACTGGATGAGGTCGGTCCAGATGACCGCCTTCATCCCGCCGAGGTACGTGTAGACGATGGTGATGACCCCCACCAGCACGACCGCCGCCTCGACCCCGACGCCGATGTACTGCATGAGCAGGGCGGTGAGGAACAGCCGCAGCCCGTCGGCGACGGTCCGGGTGAGCAGGAAGATGCCGGACGCCACCCGCTGGACCGCCGGCCCGAACCGCTGCCGCAGCACCTCATAAGCACTGAACAGGTCGCCCCGCATGTACAGCGGCAGCAGCAGCCAGGCGACCACGCACCGGCCGACGATGTACCCGAACGAGAGTTGCAGGTACGTGAGGTTGCCGCCGGGGGTGCGGTAGGCCACTCCGGGGACGCTCAGGAAGGTGACGGCGCTCGTCTCGGTGGCGACGATCGACATCAGCACCATGAACCAGCCGACGTCCCGGCCGCCGACGAAGTAGGTTTTGAGGTCTTTCTGCCGCCGGGTGAACCAGACCCCGATCAGGGTCATGCCCAGGACGTAGACGGCGACGATGGCCAGGTCGAGCGGGGCGAGGGTGGGCATTCACCAGTTCCTCGTTCCCACGCTCTGCGTGGGAACGCACGGGAGCCACGCTCTGCGTGGCGGGCTGCTTGCCCGGGGTAACAGCTTCCCGGGATAAAAGACGCGACGCGGAGCGTCGCCCCCTTGCGTTCCCACGCAGAGCGTGGGAACGAGGGTTGGTAGGGTTACTCCGGATACACGAACGCCCTCTTCCGCCGCTCGGCGAACTCGGTCTCCTCCTGCTCCCAGGCGGCGGCAGTCTCCCGCCACAGCATCCCGGCATCGATGGCCCGTCGCTCGCGGTCGCTGCCGAACAGCAGGTCGATGGCCGGCTTGTCGTCCACGAACTCGTACCGCTCGGTCCGCCAGTGGAAGGCGTCCCCCAGCACCGCCCGGAACGCGCACAACACGGCAAGGCCCGTTCGCACCGGCCGGAACGCCGACTTGTCCGTGACGACCAGGAACACCCCGCCGCACGTTTTGCCGGCGTGCTTCTGGAACGTCGGGCGGAAGCTCACCGGGACGAACTCCACTCCCGGCGGCGGGTCGGCGGCGAGCCGGTCCGCGACGGCGTGCGGGTCCACGCCGGGGTAGCCGACGTACTCGAACGGTCGCGTCGTGCCGCGGCCTTCGCTCAGGTTGGTCCCTTCGATCAGGCACATCCCGGGGTAGACGAGCGCCGTGTCCAGGGTCGGCATGTTCGGCGACGGCGGCAGCCACGGGAACGGGGTGTCCGCCCAGGTCGTCGCCCGCTACAGCCAGTGGCACGGGATGGCCGAGACGTTCACCCCGATCTTGCGTTCGAGCATGTACAGCCGGGCCAGCTCGCACATCGTCAGCCCGTGCCGGGTGGCAACCGGGTGTGGGCCGACGAAGCTGTCGAACCCCGGCCGCAGGGTCGGCCCCTCGACGGCCAGCCCGCCGAGCGGATTCGGCCGGTCGATCACCGCGACCTGTAGCCCGACCTTCGCCGCCGCCTCCAGGCAGTAGAGCATGGTCGCCTGGAAGGTGTAGTACCGGGAGCCGACATCCTGCAGATCGATGGCCAGCACATCGAGGCCGGTGAGTTGCGTCGGCGTCGGCGTCAGGCTGGCGAAGCTGTCCCCGTACAGGCTGTGGACCGGCACCTTGTAACGCGGGTGAAGCCCGCCGCCGGCGACGCCTTCCAAGTCCTGGGCCTCGGCCGTCAGCCCGTGTTCAGGGCCGAACAGGGCAGCCAGCGTGACGCCGGGGGCCGACGCGAACAGGTCGGCCGCGGACTTGATACCGCCGGACCACTCGCCGGTGGGCAGGTCGAGCTTGCCGCGGGAGACGGCGGCCGGGTGCGTGACCAGCCCGACCCGCTTGCCCTGGAACTGCACGAACTCCCGGGCGCGGACCAGATCCAAGCCGGTGAGCAGCGGGGTCGGCGGGGGTTGAGGATCGGACATGCGGCACCTGTGACATCAACGCCCGGGTGTAGCCCCGAAGGGGCGACCGAGAATAGCCAGGGGTGGAGGCTCTGCGCAACCCCTGGACCGGTGACACCAACCCTTCCCCGTAGCCCCAACCGGGCGACCCTGCGGGCCGGGTCGCCCGGTTGGGGCTACGGAACGTTATCGCCGCCCAAGACCAGGGGTTGCCGCAGAGCCTCCACCCCTGGCTATTCTCGGTCGCCCCTTCGGGGCTACGAACCGCCGGTCGTCGGTTTCTCGCCCCGCGGCTTGACGTTCTTCACGTACCTGTCGAACCAGTCGATCTGCTCGGCCAGGACGTGCCCGACCGACTCCCGGGCGGCGTACCCGTGGTCCTCGTGCGGCAACAATACGAACCGCACCGTCCCGCCGTTCCCCCGGACGGCCGCATACATCCGCTCGCTCTGCACCGGGAAGGTGCCCGGGTTCGAGTCCGCCTGGCCGTGGATCAAGAGCAGCGGCTCGTTCACCTTGTCCGCGCTGTTGAACGGGGACATCCGGGCGTACACCTGCGGCGCGCCAGAAGGTCCGCTCCTCGTTCTGGAAGCCGAACGGGGTGAGCGTCCGGTTGTACGCCCCGCTGCGGGCGATCCCGGCGGAACAGGTCGCTGTGGGCCAGCAGGTTCGCGGTCATGAACGCCCCGTAGCTGTGCCCGCCGATGCCGATCCGGTCCCGGTCGATGGGGCCGAGTTCGGCCGCCTTGTCGATGGCCGCCTTGGCGTTCATCACCAGCTGCTCGACGAACGTGTCGTTGGCCGAGTCCACCGGGCCGACCACCGGCATCGACACCTCGTCCATGACCACGTACCCCTGGGTCAGGAAGAACAGGTGCGAGTACCCGGCGAGCGTGACGAACCGGTTCGGCGACCCGGTCACCTGGCCGGCCGTGCCGGGGTCGTTGAACTCCCGCGGGTACGCCCAGAACACGGTCGGCAGCTTCTCCCCGTCCTTGTACCCGGGCGGCAGGTACAGGGTGAACGAGATCGTCACCCCGTCCGCCCGCTTGGTGGTGACCAGCTGCTTCTTGACGCTCCGCAGCTCCGGGTACGGGTCTTTGTTGAAGGTGAGCTGCGTCTCCTTGTCGCCGTCCCGGACGAAGTAGTTGCCCGGGTCGGTCGGCGACTCCCGGCGGACGAGCAGCCGTTTCCCCTCGTCGTCTAGGACCGCCGCCACCTGCTCATACACCCCGTCCCGGCTCTTGAATAACGGCGTCACCTGCTTCGTCTTCGGGTCGAACGTGTTGAGCGTCGGGAAGTCGCCCTTCGGGGTGGACCCGGCAGACGACAGGAACAGACCGCCGTCCGGGGTAGTCCGCAGCACCCGCTGGCCGTTCGGCAGTGTCTTGGTGAGCGGAGTGCCGGGGTCGTTGTACCGGTCGTTGACGGAGCGGTCGAAGATCACCGCCCGGTCGGCATCCGCGTTGAGCGACGTGAGGGCGGTCCGGCTCCAGCGGCGGTCGCGGTCGAAGTCCCGCAGCAGCACCTTGTCACCCGTCTCGAAGAAGCTCAGCCCGGCGAACCGGTGCTGCGTCTTGCCGGCCGGCATCGGGTCGCCGCTGAACGGGGCAGCCAGGGTGAACAGCTCGTCCCGATGCGGCACTTTCTTCTTCGGGTCGCCGCCGTCGAGCGCCTGCGCCCAGACCAGCTTGGCCGGCTTCGTCGGCACCCAGCCCACCGACCGCGGGCCGGTCGGCACCCCGCCGATCGGCACCTTGTCCTGCAACGGCAGCTCGGCCACCGACCGCTGCAGCGCCCCGCCCAGGTCCCACACCTCGACCGCCCGCGGGAAGGCGGACGCCGGGTACAGGTACGAGTACGGCCGCTTCAGCCGGCTGATGAGGATGTGCTTGCCGTCCGGGGACGGCGCGGCGTCGGCGAACACCGCCGGCTTGCCGACCGGCATCAACCCGCGGCCGGAGTGGGTCAGGTTGACCAGCATCAACTGCGACGTGGCGTAGTGGTCGAACAGCGCCTCGTCGTGGGCGTCCTTGAGCAAGTCCTGGTAGGTGCGGACCGGGGCCGCCTTGCCGCCACTCTCCTGAACCGTCGGCCCGACTGGGGCGAGCGGTGCCGGCGGCGCCTCGCCATGGCCGGCCGGCACCACCTGGAGCAGCAGCCGGTCCCCGTCGAGCCATTGGACCGGGTCGCCGATGACGGCGCTGAGTTTGTCGGTCAGCTTGCGGTCGAGGGAGGCGGTGGCCACGTCCCCGACCCACAGCTCGATGCCGGTCGCGGTCGTGTTGCTGACAGCGAACCGCTTGCCGTCCGGCGACCAGACCGGCGTGCCGAGTTTCGCCCCGACCGGCACCTTGACCGGCTTCGGCTCCCCGCCGGCCACCGGCATCAGGCTGATCCCCGTCACCCGCGGCTGGCGGGCCGGGCCGTTCGTCTTCGGGTTGATCCGCAGGCCGCCGAGCCGCAGCATCGGCTCGGCCAGGTCGGCGATGGAGGGGTAGCGGCTGGTCTGCACCAGGGCCAGCGTGTCCCGGGTCGGGCTGACGCTGACGGCCGGCGGCGGGGGCACGTCCAGGATGTCGGCGACCGCCTTCGGCGGCTGGCGGTACGGGGTCTGGCCGGACGCGACGGCGGCGGACATGCACACCACGGCGAGCGGAATGAGGCGGGTCGGGGTCATACGGCACCCGGGTCGGGGGCGGGTCACTGATCCGATTACATCCGCCCCGGGCCGGATCGTCCACCACGGCCGCCGACCGGCTGTCGCTCATCCCCCGATCCGCTTCCAGTACAGCTTGGTCCCGGTCAGCCCGCCGTGCGGCTTGAGCGCGAAGTCCGGGATCTCGCCGGCCAGGGTGTACCCGAGCCGTTCGTACAGGTCGGACGCCCCACCGTCGGTGGCGGTGTCGAGCACCAACAGCGTCCGCCCCCGCTCGGCGGCGATCCGCTCCGCCTCCCGCAGCAGTGCCGTCGCCACCCCGCGGCCGCGGTGGCTCACCCGGGTCATCATCTTGGCGATCTCGCCCCGGTGCGGCTGGTTCGGCGGGCAGTCGAGCAACAGCGTCACCGTACCGACCAGCCGGCCGTCGTCGGACGCGCCGAGCACCACCCGCTCGCCCCGGTCCGCGGCGGCCAGGGACTTCACCCAGAAGGCTTCCGCCTGCTCCACAGGTAGCGGGTGCATGAAGCTGACCGAGCCGCCGTCGGCCACCACTTCGACGAGGATCTCGCCCAGTGCCCGGCGGACCGGTGGGGAGTCGCCCAAGGGGGCGATGGTGATGTCCGACATGACGCCGTACCGTGGGCGGAGAGGACGAGGAGAGGAAACGGCGCGGCGGACTCGCCGGCAAGAGTGCGCCGGGCCGCCGCCAGGATGTCCCGGCGGCGGCCCGTCGTTGATCGTCGGAACAGCGTTGTCGTCAGCGGTCCGAGCCTTTCCGGTCGTCCGACTTCTTCTCCGGCGGCTTGACCGGAGCCGGCTTGGCCGGGCCTGCCGGTCGACCGGACGGTGGGACCACCGGGGCCGGCGAGGCCGGAGGGAGCGCCGGCCGGCCGGCCGGCGCCGGCATTGAAGAAGGCCGCGCCGGCGGTAGCACCGGAAGCGTCGCTGGGGCCGGATCACGCCGCACCGGGGCCGGAGTCATAGGCACCGACTTCCCGGGCGTGGTCGGCGACGGCAGGGTCGGCAGGCCCATCTGCGGCGGCGTCGGTCCGGCCGGTTTCTTCGGCTGCGGCACGACCGGGCTGCCAGGCGGCGTGGCCGGCGGCAGTGTCGCCGGCTTCGCCACTGGAGGCAGGGTCGCCGGCTTGACCGCCGGCGGGACGGTCGTTGTCGATGGGGCCGGGGCCGGCAGGGTGGTCGGCTTGACTGCCGGTGGCGCCACGGTCGGCGGCGTCACCGGCTGGACCGGCCGCGTCGGCTGCGGTTGGGCCGTCTTCGCCGGCGGGATGACCGGCGGCGGGGCCGGGTTGAAGTCCTTGGCCGGCGGGGTGCGGGCGGGGGTGTTGGCCCCCATCTCGGCCAGCCGGGCGGCGGGCGGCGGCGGAGCTTTGTCGGGTGCGGCCGACACCTGCGCCCGAGCGACGAACGTCTGCGGCACGTCCAACTTCACCTGCCGCGGCCGGTCGCTCGGCTGGGTCGGGCTGACGCCCCGGTTGGCCAGCCCGGACTCCAGCTTCTGCCGGTTGGCCGCCAGCTCGTTCAACTGCCGCGCCGCCTGCTGCTCCCGCACCCGCTCGTCCCGCTGCACCGGCCGCAGGGCGACCGCCGGGTTGGTCTGCTGGACGGTGGCGATCGGGGCCACCATCGTCAGGTTGTTCACCGTCGGCTTGTTGATGACCGTGTTGTTCACCACCGTGTTGTTGACGACGGTGGTGTTGGTGATGTTGTTCACCACCACGTTCTGCTGGACCAGGGTGCGGGGCGGGGGCGGCAGCTCGCCGCGGAACCGGCCGGCGTACACGTTCGTCACCCCGACCGCCCAGGCCGGGTCGTGCCGGTGGGCCGCCTGGTAGTAGGCCCACATCGGGTCGTAGGCCGGGACGGCCGGCCGGCCCACCCCCACGGAGACGGCGAACCCGCCGTTCCGCCCGCCGACCCAGGCGGAGAAGCCGACGGTCGCGTACCGCGGCTCGAAGTAGTCGCCGAAGTAGTACGCCCCCCACCCGCGGCGGACGAACAGGCTGGTGTACAGGCTGGCCGGCGGGACGCAGTAGGCCGGGGTGTACACGAACGCCGGCCGGGCGATGACGACCGGGGCGAACGCCACGGGGGCGAACAGCACCCCGCGGGTCTCCAGCGGGTGGTCCCAGTACCCGTCCACGAACACGTACCCGGCCGGGGTGTACCGGAAGTGGGCGGCGGTCCACACCCAGCCCGGCCGGTAGTCGATCCAGAACCCCGGCCGCCAGACATACCGCTGCCGCCACACCCACGTCCCGGGGACGTAGAAGCTGGTGGCCGACGGGGCCGGCACGGACGGGGCCACTTCCAACGGTTGCGGTGGCGGCGGCAGGTACTGGATCTCGGTGGCGACGGCGGTCTTGACCGCGCCGACCGGGGCCGCCGCCTGCCAGAACCCCTGCACCCACTGCCACCCGCCCTGCACCTCCCGCCAGCTCCCGGGCACCCACACCCGGCCCGGCGGCGGCACCCGCCAGAACCCGCTGATCCAGATGAAGTCGGTCCGCTCCTCGTCCCAGTGCCAGTACCCCGGCACCCAGGTGACGTTCTCCCCGGCCGGCTTCTGGTCCGGCGGCAGCTCGTCCACCGGCTGGGGCGGCAGCTTGGACACGACCGGCCCGGCGATCGGCAGCTCGGCCGTGGCGGCGAACGCCTCGTGGACCGGGCCGCGGGCCAGCACCTCGACCCCGTTGTCGGCGGCGGGGGGCTGTTGGGCGGACGCCGGGCCGGAAGCGATCACGGCCGCGACCAGAGCTGCACAGACGGAGCGGGTGAGCATCGGAAGCCCCTTACGCACGGCGGCGGTGCGTCCCGCACCGTCCGCGACAGGTCAACGAGCGGGCGGCGGGAACTTGCGCAGCCCGCCCAACCTCCGCTCAAGTTCCGACCCCGTCCGGCCGACGAGTGGTACTCGATCCGCCGGAATCGGGCAACCGCAACCACGATCCGACACTTGTAGGGTGCGTGGAGCGAGGCTCTGGGAGCGCAACGCACCGGCCCCGCAGTGGCAGACCCCCAGGGCCGGCGTCCCGCGGTGCGTTGCGCAAAGCCTCCACGCACCCTACAACGTCGATCACCACCGCGCTTCCAGCCCGAACTGGATGCCCTGTGCCCACACGTCCGACTGCTTGAACGTCGGCTGGGGACGGTTCACCGTGAACGGGAACTGAGGGGCGTTCGGCACGAACGTCAGGTCGACCGTCCGGTCGATCTGGTCGCCGGGCCGCAGCACGCCCGACCAGAACAGGTAGTTGTACCCGACGTAAGCGCGGACGGTCGGGGTCAGCCAGAAGCCGACGTTCAGGGTCGCCTCCGGGACGACGCTGAACACGTTGCGGCTGAACTGGCCCAGGTTCGGCCCGGCCGCCAGCAGGCCGCCGGTGAACTGCTCCGGCGGCTGGCCCGGCCGCACCCGCTGCTGTCCCCCGCTGATGTCCAGCGTCTGGTTCGTGCCCCCGAGGGCGACCGACAACCGGGTGTCGAAGTCGAACCGGCCGGACCGCCGGCTCGCCGCCCACCCGATCTGGCCTCCGTAGAAGGTGTTGTGGGTGGCGAACCGGTCTTGCACGGTGATCTGGGTGCCGACCGGGTCCGGGGCGGCCGGGCCGGCGGCGGTCACGAACTCGGTGATCGTCAGGTTCTCCCGCAGGTTCAGGTGCCGGAACCCGACGAACCACTCCGACCGGGCGGTGCAGGTCCGACAAATGCAGCTGCGGAGGTTCACGTCCGCCCCCCACAGGAAGCTGCCGGTGTCCACCTTCAGGCTACCGGTGGACAGCCCGGGGAAAGCCACCAGCTCGCCGAACTCCCCGTTGATCGGCGGGTTCGGGGCGAAGATCGGCCGGGCGATGGTCGGGAACTGGTCCGAGTTGATGGCGAAGGTCGTACTCTGCTCACCCAGGAAGAAGTAGCTGCCGTCGATCGCCCACCCGCTGTCCCCGAGCACGGTCCCGCCCCGGATTCGGAACCCGTTCCGCGCGGTCGATCCGAAGGTGCCGGGACCGAGAAGCGTCTGCGTTCCCGGCATCCCGAGGTAGCCGAACGACTGCCCTTCGGCGGTGCTTGCCAGGACCGGGATGTTCGCCGGCCGCACCCACCAGAGCAGGTACTCGGCCTGGACGAACGAGCGGTCGGTGGCCGGCGCTTCGCCCGGCACGACGGCGTCCGCCTCGTCCCCGATCAGCCCGACGCCGAAGAAGTCGAGGAAGTGGTAATCCCGGCTGAGGGTCAGGTTCGGCGACCCGAACGTGCCGTGCCGGACTGGCACCCGGGCCGGCGAGGCCAACGCCGGGTGCGGCTCCAGGCCGCCGGCCTCTGGGGTGACACACACCGGCCCCTGGGCGATCGTCGGCAATGGCCCAGGTGGGCTGCTGGCCGGGGGGCTAGCGGGTGTCGCCGGCCGGACTGGTTCGGCGGCCGGGCGAGGCGGCGGCAGTGGGCTGCTTTGGTTCGGGCCTTGGCCAGACACCCAGTTCGGCCCGGTTTGCCGTCCGGTCCAGCCCGGGTCCGGGACCGAGGGGACCGGGATCGTCGGGAGGGTCGGCCGCCCGTCCGGCCCGTCCGCGGGCGCAACCCCGACGACCAGCCCGACGGCCACGACCGGGATCGCCCACATCCGCCGCATCGCTCAGCCCCCCTGCCCCACCAGACCCGGCCGGACTTAAGCCGAAACCGGGCCGTCGTTCGGATATGTCGGCCGCCGGCCGTCACCGCCCGCACACTTTCTCGGCCGAACGATCGGGGTTGACGCTGGAGCGGAAAAATCGGATAGCCGCGGGGTGGTCTGGCGCTGCTGGCCGGGCCGACAGGTGATCGACGGAGTACCGGATGATGGGTGTTCGCTGGAAACCGGCTCGGTGGGCGGCGGTGCTGGCGGTCGGGGCGACCTCCGCCGGCCCGGCGTCGGCCTTCTACTTCAAGGGCTGGCCGGGCGACGGGTTACGAACGCCGCCCTCGCTCATCCAGCCGTCCGCACCGTCGTGGGCGAACCCGCCGAGTGTGCGGACGTGGACCGAGCCGCCGCCGATCACCCGCCCGCCGAAGGAATGGACCGAGGAGCCGAACCGGCCGCAGCAAGTGCCGGAGCCGGCAACACTAGTTCTCGCGCCCACGGGGCTGGCCGGAGGGGTGTGCGGCGGCTCCGGCTCAGCTAGTCGTCAGTCGCAGGTGTTGAAGTAGCCGGGCGCGGACCGAGCGCCCGACAGGCTTGTGTATGCCACAAGCCTGTCGGGCGCTCGTCCACGAACCGGCACCGCTCGTCAACCCGCCTTCCGCATCTGCTTCCGGGTGAACGCCGCACACACCTCGACCACCCGCCGCTGCTGTTGTTCGGTGATCTCCGGGAACACGGGCAGCGCTAGCACCGCCTTCGCCGCCTCCTCGCTGACCGGGAAGTCACCGGCCCGATAATCCATCCCGGCGAAGCACTCCTGCTGATGCAGGCAGAGGGGGTAGTAGATGTCGCAGCCGACGCTCTCGGCCTGGAGGTGCTGCTTCAAAGCGTCCCGGTGCCCGGCGGCCACCCGCACCACGTACTGGTTGAAGGTGTGCGTGCCGTAGGGGCGAACGTGCGGGCGGTGCAGGAACCCGTGCAGCCCGGCCTGCTCGATGAGCGCGTTGTACCGGGCCGCCGCCGCCTGCCGGCCGGCGATCCAACTATCCACGTGCGGCAGCTTCACCCGCAGGATCGCGGCATGGATCGCGTCCAGCCGGGCGTTCCAGCCGACGTACTTGTGGAAGTACTTCGTCTCCGACCCGTGGACCCGCAGGGCGGCCAGCTTCTTGGCCAGGGCGTCGCTGTTGGTCGTCACCATCCCGGCGTCGCCGAGGGTGCCCAGGTTCTTGCTCGGGTAGAAGCTGAAGCACGACACCACGCCCAGCGTCCCGCACCGCCGGCCGTTGTAGTCCGCCCCGAACGACTGGGCCGCGTCCTCGACCACGTACAGCCCGTACCGGTCGGCCACGTCCCAGATCGGGTCCATGTCCGCGCACTGGCCGAACAGGTGGACCGGCATGATGGCCCGGGTCCGGGGCGTGACCGCGGCTTCGAGCTTCGCCGGGTCGAGGTTGTACGTGAGCGGGTCGATGTCCACGAACACCGGCTTGGCCCCGACCCGCACCACGGACGCGGCGGTGGCGAAGAAGGTGAACGGCGGGAGAATCACCTCGTCCCCCGGCCCGATGTCGAGCGCCGTGAGGGCGAGCAGGATCGCGTTCGTCCCGTCCGCACAACCGATGGCGTGGGCGGCCCCGCAGAAGTCGGCGGCCTCCTTCTCGAACGACGACACCTCCGGGCCGAGGATGGCCTGCCCGGACCGTAGCACCCGCAGGACGGCGGCGTCGATGTCCGCCTGGAGGCCGCGGTACTGGGCGCCGATGTCGCACAGCGGGACGGGGGCGGGGCGGTCGGCGGTCATACCGGCTCCGGGCTTTGGGACAGACGGGAAGGACTGCACGGAGTACGCGAAACCGGCCGGCCGTGTCAAGCCGGGCTGACTCGGGCTGGCGGCAGGTTGGGGGGTTAGTGTATGACTCATCCCCCGGCGCCGGTGGAAGGCAACCTAACCCCCCGGCCCCCCTTCCCTAAGAGGGAAGGGGGAGCAAGCGGGGCGCTCGTTCCGGTAATAGCATCAGGTCTGCGCGGGGTGGAGGTTCAACCTAACCCCCGGCCCCCTTCCAGAGGGAAGGGGAGGGGGACAACTCCCGTCGAGCGGGGACAGAGTTCACAGCCCGGACGAGCGCCCGGTCTTGCCCCCTTCCCTCTTAGGGAAGGGGGTCGGGGGTGGGTTAACGCCGCCCCGGCGACCAAAGCCACGGCCCGGACTTTCACCCCGCTGGCTCCCCCTTCCCTCTTAGGGGAAAGAGCAAGGACGTTCACGGAGGAACCCCCGATGCGCCTGGCCCTCCTGCTCGCCCTCGTTGCCGCGCCGGCCGTCGCCGCCCCGCCGGTGTTCCCGGACGACGCCCCGCTGCGGGCGGTCAAGTTCGTGGACGCCAAGGAGGGGTGGGTGGCCGGCGACCACGGGGTCGTGTTCCACACCATCGACGGCGGGCAGACGTGGGAGCGGCAGCCGACCGGCACCCGGGCGTCCCTGCGGGGGCTGCACTTCCTCACCCCGTACACCGGCTGGGCGGTCGGCCGGACCGAACTGCCGAACCGGGCCGGGTCGGTCGGGGTGGTGCTGACCACCGCCGACGGCGGGGCCACCTGGACCGAGCTGACCGGCTCGCTGCTGCCGGGGCTGAACTGCGTGCAGTTCTTCGACGAGAAGCGGGGCGTGGTCGCCGGCGACGGCAGCGATGCGTTCCCGAGCGGGGTGTTCCGCACCGAGGACGGCGGCCGGACGTGGGCGATGCTCTCCGGCCCGCGGGCCGCGTCGTGGACTGATTGCAGCTTCACTGAACCGAACATCGGAACCCTGGCCGGCGAGTTCGGGGCGGTCTCCGTCACCGGAGGCAAAGTGTCTGAATCGATCACAGCCCTACTAGCCGGCTCCAAGGGCGAGCCGAATTTCCTCGGCGGAGCCAGCCGACCGGGCCTCGCCCGTCAACTGATGCTGAACGAAGGCCTCGGCTGGTCGGTCGGCGACATGGGGACCGTCCACGGCACCACCGACGGCGGCAAGTCGTGGAAGGTACTGAAAGCCGGCGGGCAGCGGGCAGCGGTTTTGTTCGTGTTTGAGAAGTCGTGCGACGTGCCGCTCGGGGCGGTGGCCGCGCTGGCGGCGGACGGCTACCTGTGTGCCGCCGCCGCGTTCGACACCGACGCCGAATACCGGCTACCGGCCGCGATGCGGGCCAGTGGCGGGGCGGGAGCCACGCGATACGGGCCGGCTGAGAACCGGGTGAGCAGCTTCACGGCCGCGTTTCAGAGCTGGCGGCCGGACGTGGTCGTGACGGACAGCCCGGACTACTTCGCCAAGTCCGCCGCCGAGTCGGGCGTCAAGAAGGTGTACTTGCACACCCCGACCGCCGGGGCCGGGACGGTCAGCCTGAACCTGGCTGCCTTCTGCCCGGAACTCGGGGACGCGGTCAAGGATGCGGTCGAGCCGGCGGCACTGCTGCTCGGCACCAAGCCGGTGCCGGACGCGGTCCACTTCAAGCTGGTCCACAGCACCCTCCCCGGTGCCGAGTCGCACAAGTCGCTGATGGAGGGGATCGAACTCGCCGAAGGCGGCACCGCCCGGCGGCAGAAGGTGACGCTCACCCCGGAAGCCGCTCCCCGGCTCGCCGAACGGGAGAAAGCCGCCGCCACCCGCCGCGGGCTGGAAAAGCTGATCGCCGACCCGAAGGCCGCCGGCGGGCTAGAAGCAGCGCTGGTGACGGTTGTCACCGACGTTCGCACTCTGCCGGACGACCTGGCCGCCCGCACCTGCGTCAGCCTCGGGTTCCGGCTCGTCGGCATGGGCCAGTGGACGGCCGCCCGGGAACTCTTTGCGACCGCCGCCGAGCACTACCCGGCCCACACGGAGACGGTCGAGGCGGTCCGCTGGCTGGTCAAGTACCAGACCAGCGGGGAGGCCCGCCGGCGGATCGAACTCGGCCACTTCCCGGTGTTCCAGAAGGCGGCGTTCGTGGCCGAAGCGCCGCTCCCGCCGGGGGTGGTGCAGGCGTCGCACAACGAGCCGGCGACGGTCCGGCCGGTGTACAAGTTCAACGGCACCGACGCCCTACGGCAGTGGTCCCAGTCGGCGTCCGACCAGTTCCCGAAGCTGGCCGCGTTCGGAGCCGGGTACACCCGCGACCCGGCCGCCGCCGTCAGCCTGGCCGCCACCCAACGGGCGCTCGGCCTGCACGCCCGTGCCGCCGACCTGCTCGCCGCCGTCGCCGCCAACTGCTCCGCCGACTGGCAGGCCCGGCTCGGCGAGGAGTTGCGGCTGCTCGGCCGGCCGTGCGACTTCCCCCGGCTACCGGCCGCCGACTGCCGGTTCACGACGGCGAAGCCGTTCCTCGACGGACACGTCGACGACGCCTGCTGGAAATCCGCGAGTCCGATCGAACTCCCGGCCGCCACCGCCGGGTACACGACCACCGCCCGGTTCGCGTGCGACGACAAGTTCCTTTACGTCGCCGTCGCCTGCGCCCACCCGGCCGGCAAGCAGAAGCCGAAGGCCGAGAGCCGGGAGTACGACGCCGACCTGACCGGGTTCGACCGGGTGGAGCTGCGGCTCGACCTGGACCGCGACTACCAGACCTGCTTCCGGCTGTGCGTCGATCAACGGGGGTGCGTGGCCGACGACTGCTGGGGCGACCCGGCCTGGAACCCGAAATGGTTCGTCGCCGTCGATCCGACCCCGACCGGCTGGACGGCCGAGCTGGCGATCCCGCTCGCCGAGCTATCGGGCGACCGGCCGAAGCCGGGCCAGCCGTGGGCGGTGAACGTCTCCCGCTACATCCCGGGGACCGGGGATGCAAGCTGGGCCGGTCCGCCGAGCGTCCGGGAGGATGTCACCCCGCTCGGGTTGTTGAAGTTCCACCAGCCGAAGTGACGACCGTTCACGTAGGGCGGGTCGAGCTCTGCGACGAGGCCTGCCGCGCCCAAGACGGCAGGCCTCGTCGCCTCCTCGACCCGCCCTACACCGGGCCGGTCTTCGTAGGGTGCGTTGAGGCTCTGCGAATCGCACCGCCCGGACTTCATCCCTCAGCGGCGGTCGTTGCCGGGCCGGTGCGTTTCGCAGAGCCTCAACGCACCCTACATCGAGGCGGCGTCACCGTGTCCCATACGGGAACACTTGCACTGCCGACCCGGCGACCAGCATCACGCTCGCCGGCTGCGTCTTGGTCATCGCAGTCCACTGCGGGCCGTAGAGCGTACCCCAGTCCACGTCCGCGGTGAACGACCGGACCGGGTAGACCTCCCACTCCGGGTGCGTCACCTCGTACCGCAGCAGCCGGCCGCGGCGTGTGACGCCGTACCCCCACCGCTGCTCCTTGAACCAGTACTCTGCCGTGTCCGACCCGGGCCGCACCGCCGGCTGATCTCCGACGGCAGACAGCCGGTGCGTCCGGCCGCCCCACTCGACCGTGTACTCCGCGGCCATGACGCTCCCGCCGTCCTCGGCCCGGCCGGTCATCCGGGCCGTCCGGTACGGCTCGTTGTACAGCACCCGGGCGACCGTCGCGACGAACCACTGCGGCACGAACTCGCGGACGAAGCAGACGCCTCGCTCGCCGTCGTGCCGGACGTAGAACCGCAGGTTCCACTCGGGGAAGTGCCGGTAGCCCGGCCACGACACGCCGAGCACACGGGTGTCGTGAAACTGGAACCCGACCAGGCTGGCCCACGCCGACCCGTCCCGGCGGTCCAGCTCCGTCCCCGGCGGTAGGTGCGGGCGGAGTAGGTCGTCCGGCACCCGGTAGTTTGCCAGGATCAGGTTCCGCCAGGCGGCGGTCAGGAACGGGCGGGGCATGGCGATTCACCAGAGATCGGCGGCCGCTCCGCGATCAGAACCGGAACTCCAGCCCGAGGCTAACACCCTGTGCCCAGTAGCCGGTCCGCTGCGGGGTGTAGGTTGGGAAGGCCGGCCCGGTCAGCGGCTGGGTCGGGGCGATCAGGTTCGGGTTCACCCGCAGGTCGATCTGGTCCCCCGGCCGCAGCACGCTCGACCAGTACAGGTAGTTGTACCCGACGTGCGCCCGCAGCCGCTCCGTCACCTGGGCACCGAGCCGGACCCCGACCTCCGGCACCACCGCGAAGTGGTCGCCCGTGAACCGGCCGCTGTTCGTCGGTTGGGCCAGCAGTCCGCCCGGGTAAGGCGTCACCGCCCCGGACGGCTCGGCGACGGCGGACTGGCCGTCGATGGTAGCGACCCCGTGCGTCACCCCGAGGGCCACGCTCGACCGCACCCCGAAGAACCAACTCGACCACCGATGCTCCCAGTTCAACCCGACCAGCCCGCCGTGGAAGGCGTTGGTCGTGCGGAACTGGTCGACCGCTCGGACGGTCGGGGTGCCGACAAGGGCGGTCGCGGTCACGTCCGAGCCGACCGTCAGGTCGTCTTGCAAGCTCAGGTAGCGGTATCCGAGGAGCCAGTCGAACCGGCCGGCCGGGGTCGAACGGGCGGTCCGGACCAGGCTCACCCCGCCGCCGATCAGGTCCGACCGGCTGTCCGCGGCCACCGTCCCGTTGGCCATCCCGGGGAACGAAACCGGGTACACGTCCGGGCTGCCGGCGACGGCGTTGGTGAACGGGCGGGACAGGATTTGCACCCCGAGCGACCCGCCGGCGTACCCCTGCCGGCTGGAGCCGAGGACGAAGAAGTCCCCCTCGACCCCGAGCCGCTGGTCCGGGCCGAGCCACAGCCCGGCCCGCAGCCGGAACCCGTTCCGCCAGTCGTCGTTCACCCGGCCGGTCGGGAACACGTTCTGGGTGGCAGCGCCGCCCAGGGTGCCGGCAATGCCCTGCGGCGTACCGGGTACGGCCGTCGTGACCAACGGCGGCACCCGCTGGCCGGACGCCGTCCAGTACAGCCACTCGGTGCTCACCCAATAACGGCCCGGCGGGGTGACGAGGCTGGCCGTCGGGCCGACCGCCGGCGTTAGGGACTCTGGTGTCGGTTCGGCGACTACGGCCGGGACCGGGACCGGAGTCGGGGCGGGCGATGCCGGGGCAGAGTTGTCCGCTTGAACCAGGGTGTACCGCTCGGTCCGGGTGATCGCGGCGAACCTTGCGGCCGGGACGACGCCCGACTGCGGGGCCGGTGCGTCGCCCGAGGCCGCCCGGGCCACCCGGTCTTCCGGATGCGGGATCGCCACCGACTCCGACCACTTGGTCCGGTATCTCGTGAAGGTCGCCGGCTGCTGGGCGGCAACCGACCCGGCCACCCCCAACCCGACGACCACCCCCGCTACCGAGCGGGTGAACATGCGGAATCTCCGTGAGCCGTGCCGACGCCCGGCAGTCCGGCGTCGTCGGCATCGGCTTTATCGGCTGAACCGCTGCAACCGCTCCAGACTCACACGGCCGGATTCCTGGTGCCGGACGCCGCGAGTTTCCACGCCCGGCACCAGTTACCTGGCCTCGCCAGTTTCCTTTGGCCGGCCAGCCCAACCGGCGGCCGGTTCGTTGCGGCGGTTGCGGGGCGCGGCGGGCGGCGTACAATCACCGCCGTTCGGCCGCTCGGTCCGACCCTCTTGCCCCGGAGCCGCTCATGCTTTCCCGCCGTGACTTCCTCGCCTCCACCGCCGCAGGCGGCGCCGGGCTGCTGGCCGCCGCCCCGGCGGTCGCCGCCCGCCGGCCCGCCGACCCGCTGTTCACCATCTCCCTGGCCCAGTGGTCGCTGCACAAGGCGTACTTCGCCCGCGGCCAGGGGAAGCGGGATCCGCTCAAGTTCGCCGAGGCCGCCCATCAGGAGTTCGGCATCGACGCTGTCGAGTACGTCAATCAGTTCTACAAGGACAAGAAGAACGACGGGGCGTACCTGTCCGATCTGAAGAAGGTGGCCACCGACAACGGGGTCCGCAGCGTCCTCATCATGTGCGACGGCGAGGGCAACCTCGGCGACCCGGACACCGCCCGCCGGGCGAAGGCGGTGGACAACCACAAGCGGTGGGTGGAGTGGGCCAAGTACCTCGGCTGCCACAGCATCCGGGTGAACGCCGCCAGCGACTGGAAGAAGGGGTACGAGGAGACCCAGAAGCTGGCCGCCGACGGGCTGCGGAAGCTGACCGAGTGGGCCGGCACCCATCAGATCAGTGTCATCGTCGAGAACCACGGCGGGCTGTCCAGCAACGGGGCCTGGCTGGCCGGGGTGATGAAGCAGGTCGGCCTGCCGGGCTGCGGCACCCTGCCCGACTTCGGCAACTTCCACGTCGGCAAGATCGAGGGCCAGCCGGCCGAGTACGACCGGTACAAGGGGGTGGACGAGCTGATGCCGTTCGCCAAGGGGGTGTCGGCCAAGTCGCACGACTTCGACGACAAGGGGAGCGAGACGCACACCGACTACCGCAAGATGTTGGACATCGTCCTGACCAAGCACAAGTTTCGCGGGTTCATCGGGGTCGAGTACGAAGGGAACAAGCTGTCCGAACCGGACGGCATCAAGGCCACCAAGAAGCTGCTGGAGACGGTCCGCGGCGAGATGAGCAAGGGGTAAAATGAATCACCGCGGGGGCCACAGCCCCCGCGGTGACATCTGGGGGCCAACGATGCCGCTGTACGTGTACGAGGTGGTGCAGCCGGACGGCACCGGCGGGGAGACGTTCGAGGTGCTCCAGGGGATGAGCGAGGCGGCCCTGACCACCCACCCGGAGACGGGCCAGCCGGTCCGCCGGGTGTTCGGCACCCCGAACGCCCCGAAAGGCTGGACCGACTCGCAGGGGAAGGGCAAGACGAGCGACAAGAACCTGGAGCGGCTCGGGTTCACCAAGTACGTCAAGGGCGGGAACGGTAAGTACGAGAAGGTACTCGGGAAGGGGCCGGACCTGATCCGCAAGCCGCCGGCCGGCTGACCCGCGGCAACCGTCGCTCGCACCTCCGCGGGCGACGGCTTGTGAGGGGTTTGGCGACAGTTCCGTCCCTGTCTCCTGTCACGGCTTTGTCGACTTCCTCGACCGCCTGAAACATCGCAATTCGTTCGGGCTTCCGCACTTTGAGCCGGCGTCGGCCGGCGGTCGAGCGGCCGGATCGCATTTTCCCCGCGCCGGCTGTCACACGCCCGCCCGCCGCCCCTAGTAGGGAATGCCCAGGGTCTCGATTCCCCTCCGAGGTCGCTCCGATGACCCCCACCTTCCGCCCGTTCCGACTGTTCGCCCGACCGGCCGCCCGCCCCTTCCGCCGTCGGCTGCGTGGGTGGCGGCTGTCGATCGAGCCGCTGGAAGAGCGGCTGGCCCCGGACGCCAGCCTGCCGCCGGACCTGGTGGTCGGCCCCACCCTGTCGGCGTACTCGACGGCGGACGTCCGGAACAGCACCGTGTCCGTCACCTACACGGTGTACAACCAGCGGGCGGACGACCTGACCGGGGTGCTGCTGACCGACACCCTGCAGCCGGGGGTGGCGTTCCGCACCGCGACCCAACTGCCGGACCGCAACGGTCAGGAGCTGGCCTGGAGCCTGGGCAACATCCCCGGGTACGGGCGGGCGAGCGTCACCCTCACCGTCACCCTGCCGACCCCGCTGCCGCTGCAGATCGACGCCGGGGCGAAGGTGTTCGCCACTGTGAACGCCGGGGCGGTGTCCGCCGACACCCCGGCCGCCGCCCTGACCACCCGCTCGCTGCCGGCCGTCCAACTGGCCTCCACACCGGACGCGAACACCGCCGACCCGTTCGTCCAGGAGCAGGCGGCCCGGCTGCGGTACGATCCGGCGGCCATCTTCGACTACCTGAACACCCAGGTCGGGTACGAGTCCTACGTCGGCTCCCTGCGGGGCGCCCGCGGCACCCTGTGGAGCGTGGCCGGCAACTCGCTGGACGAGGCGAGCCTCGGCGTCGCCCTGTTCCGGGCCAGCGGCGTCCCGGCCCGGTACGCCCACGGCACCCTGTCCGACGCCCTGTCGAAGCAGCTCATCCTGAGCATGTTCCCGGCGACGTACCAGACGGTCGGGTACATCCCGGCCGGCACAGCGACGGCCGACCCGGCGAACGACCCGAAGCTGCTGGCCGAGACGCGGGACCACTACTGGCTGCAGGTGGACACCGGGGCCGGGTTCGTGGACGCGGACACGAGCGGCCTCGGCGGGACGGCCATCGGGGCGGCGTACACGACCGCGACGGGCACGTTCGCCGAGGTGGCGGACGGCCTGCGGCACAAGGTGCAGGTGAAGCTGGACGCGGAGATCTACAGCCAGGCGGCGGCCGCGTTCGGGCTAGGGGACGGGCGGAACACGGCGACAGTTCTGGACCGGACGTTCAACAGTGTCGAGCTGGTGGGGCGACCGCTGACGGTCGGCTTTTTCGTCAACCAGTCCGCGATCGGCGCCATCGTCTTTTCGTCCAGAACGATGACCTACACGCCATACTTTGCGCTGAGTGACCTGGCCGACCCGGACCTCGCCCACGACGAGACCCTCACCGGCACAGCGTTTCAGGAGGTGATGACGAACTTTCCGTTGGGCAGCCAACTGCTGACCGGACTTTTCCTCCGCTCGGTCGTCACGGGTCCGGACGGACCGGGCGAGAGCTATGACCGCACTCTCGTGGACCGGGTCGGATACGCCGCCCGGCAAGGGCTGGCGGGCGGGGCCGTATCCGTCGACCCGAACGGTCCGCCCGCCGTCAGCCCGACCGACAGTGTGACACTGTACGCCTCGCCGAGTGCCCTGAGCCGGAACCCCGGACCGCTGCTGGCGGCTGAGATTCAGAAGTTGCAGGTGAGAGCGGTCGCGCAGTCGAACGATGCGGATCAATCGACCACCTCCCCGGCGGCGGCCACGGCCCGGGCGAGCGTGTTCGCTCTGGCTCGCCTGGCCGGACTCGAGTTCCTCGTCCGGTCCGGCGACTACCTCCGCGCCGCACAGGCGGTGGCGAACGTCCGCGGGTATGCCGACCGGCCGCGCCTGACCCTCGTCCAGACCACGACGAAACTCACCGTCGCGGACCCGACCCGGGCGACCCTGCGATTCGCGATCGACTTGAGCCGCAATGACATCCGGGCCGTTCCCGCCCCGTGGGTGAGCAGTCGTGCGGCGGCGGCGTTCAGCATCGCCCGCGGGATGATTGACACCCTGCTGGAGGCGCGTGCCCTGTCGAACCTGACGGGGGCAAATGTCGAGACCGCCGGAACGGCGGCGGCCGTGTTCGCCGCGGCCGCCGCACACCACATCGGCACCGTCGTGATCGGCTCAGACAACCTGTCTGCGCTCGACACCCTTGCCGTGTCGGAGGAAGCGAAGGCGCGGATCGCGGCCGCGGTTCACCGCGGCCAGTTGGTGATCGTGCCGGCCGGGCCGGTGCAGGTCGCCGGGGGCAGTACCACGGCGTGGTTCGAGGCCAACCCGGTCAGCGGCCAGACGATCGGCGTGACCGAGAATGGCGGCCACCAGGCGATAGCCGAGTACACCGCGTTGCTGCTCGTCAAAGGTGGCATCTACACCGGCATTCTGCTGGCCGTCTTCGCTCGGTTCGGCGGCGACAACGGCCAGGACATCAAGAACTTCGTCAACAACCAGTACACAGGTCCGCTATCGGTCGCCGCCGCCGGTGCGTCCCAGTACCTCTCCTTCCTGCCGCCCGGGTTCGGCTTGGGCTACTTCCTCTTTACCGGCGCCTTTTTCGCCGCCTTCAACCTGTTCGGGCTGCTCATCGGCCTCGATCCGGACGCGAGCGCCGGGCTGTTCTCCGTCGGGACCGGCGTCTACCCGGCGGGCCGCCAGGGTGCCGCGGCGACCCCGGTCGCCGCCACCCGGTCCGCCGGGCCGGTCGTCGCCGACACCCACTCGGCCAGCGCTTTCGTGGCCGGCTCAATCCGAGCGGACTGGTCGTCCGCTTCTCTGACTACGTTCGACCCGGCCGCCCTATCCGCCGCCGGGGCCGTCGTCACCGACGCCGCCGGCAATCCGATCGGGTCCGGTTCGGTCGCCCTGACCGCCGCTGGCCCCGTGACCGTCAGCGGGCAGGCGAGCTTTTCCGTCGCCGGCACCGGGTCGCTCGCGTTCTACGGCCCCGCCGAGCCGGCCCTGGGCGTAGCCGGCGAGTGGGACAGCTACACCGCCACCGTCACCGGCAGCCCGGTCCTCACCCTGACCGTCCCGGCCGGCGCCGTTACCCTCAACGGCACGCCTCTGCCAGCCGGCACCTACACCGTCCGCCCCACCTCGGCCACCCTGACCGGCCGCGGCCATACGTCGTCGCAAACCTTCGCCGGCTCCGCATCGGTGAGCGTCACCACCGGCACGGTCGCCCTCGGCCCCGGGTCCGGCACGGCGACGGTCGGCAACAGCGCTCTCGACCTGGCCAGCGGGGCCACCCTGGTCGGCTACACCGGCACCGTGACCGTCGCCTCCGACGGCTCGCCGACGGACCGCGTCGCCCTGACCGGCACTGCCGCGAACGTGCTCTCGGTGTCGGCCACTCCCGCCGCCGTGACCGCCGACCAGAACACCCCGGCCACCTTCCAGACGGCAGTCAGCACCAGCCTGACCGACACCTACACCGTGTCCGCCGAGGGGCCCGACGGCTGGACCGTGGCGGTCGACGCCGCCGGCCGAGTGACGGTCACACCGGCCGCCGGGCTGCAGGGCGGGACGTTCCCGGTCCGGGTGGTCGTCACGTCGGCCGCGAACGGTAAGCTGGTAGCCCAGACCACGGTCCCGGTGACGGTCTCGGCCACCCAGTCGGGACTGTCGTTCGCCGTCCAGCCGGACCCCCTGCTCACCGTCCCGTTCGGCGGTGCGCAGTTGCCGTCCGCGTTCCGGGCGGGCGTCCGCAACCTCGGGCCGGCGGCCGACACCTACACCGTCACCGCGTCCAACCTGCCGACCGGGTTCCAGCTACTCTCCAGCGGCGACCGGGTGACAGTCCCGGCCGGGCAGACCGGCATCCTCGGGCTGTACCTCCAGCCGATCGCCGGAACGACGCTGCCGGCCCCGGGAACCGTACTCACGTTCGATGTCACCGCTACCAGCGCCAGCGACCCGACCATCACCAAGACCCAGACCGTCACCCTTACGATGCCGGCGGTCCACGGGGTCACGCTCACCGCTAGCCCCGTGTCGCTCAGCACTACTCCAGGCAGCGAGGCGCCGGTCAGCATCACCATTAAGGCCATCGGCAACGTGCCGGAGACGGTCGCCTTGAGCTCGACCGCGGTCGCCGGGCTGACCGCAGCCGGCTTCCCGGCGTCCGTCACCCTGGCGGTCGGCCAGACGGTGACGGTGAACGGCACTCTCACCCCTGCGACCGACACCCCGCTCAACTCCACCCTGGCCGCCACCCTCACGGCCGCCGTCGGCGGGAGCAGTCAGACGCTCCAGCTCCCGGTCCGGGTGGCCATCCCCGGGGCGGACGCGATCGCCGCCGCGACCGTCACCGCCGGCCAGCTCGGGCGGACCGGCCTGGCCAACCGGCTCAACGACCTGGCCACCGCCCTGACCACCCTGTTCCAGCACCCGACCGACCCGGTCCCGCAGGGCCAGGCGGTCGCCGCCCTAAACGCCCTCACCCCGCTGGTGACGGCCGACCCGGACCTAGGCCGGTACGCCGCCGGGCTGACCGCCGGCCGGGACCGGATCGCTGCCGCGTCCACGGCCGCCGACGTGGGCGCCGCGACCGTCGGCCTCGGGGTCGTCCTGGACCAGTTGAACGCCACCCTCCAGGCAGTCGCCGCCCACGGCGGGAGCGTGTTCCTCGACCAGAACCAGGCGACCCTGTTCCCGGGCGTGCCGTCTACTTTCCAGGTCGGGCTGCGGAACGAGGGCAGCCTGCCGACCACCTTCGACCTGTCCGTCACCGGGCTGCCGGCCGGGATCACCGCCGCGTTCAACAAGCCGAGCGTCTCTCTGCAGCCCGGCGAGACCCTGTTCGGCGGGGCGAACGGCATCACCCTGACCTTCACCCCGACCGGCGAGACTCTGGTGCCGGCCGGGTTCACCGTCGTCGCCACCCCGCGGGACGCGGCTGGGATCACCCGGTCCGCCACCGGGTCGCTGACCGTGCGGTCCGAGTTCGTCCAGGTGGCGGCTGTCACCGTCGCCCCGGCGTTCGGCGACCCGGGGACGCAATTCGCCGTCGGGGCACGGGTGCTGAACGCGGTCAACAGGCCGCAGACCGTCACCGCCACGTTCGCGGTCAAGGAGGCGAGCGGGACAACGGTCTACACCTCCCCCCCAACGACAGCCGCGCTCACCCTCGACGCCACCCTCCTCAACCTCACTCTGGGCACAGTGGACACCACCGGGTTCGTCCGCGGGTCGTACACCGTGGTCGTCACCCTGACGGACGCCGGCGGGAACCCGATCCCGGGCGGCACCGGGCAGGCGTCGCTGCTCGTCGGCACCCCAGTCATCGGCACATTGAACTCGACCCCGCTCACCCTGCCGCAGGGCAACGGGACCGTGACAAACACCCTGGTTCTCCAGGCCCGGACGGCGTTCGCGCCGCCGTTCACCCTGGCCGGGCAGGTGGCCACCACCGCGGTCAGCAGCACCCTGGTGATCCGCGGCACCGTGGCCTACGTGGCCGGGTCGAACGGGGTGAACATCGTGGACGTGACTAACCCGGCCGCCCCGGTGAAGCTGAGCACGTTCGCCCAGTCGCTGATCGTCCAGGGCGGGTACACTGTCGTCCGGGAACTGCCCGGAGACCGGATCGCGGTCGCCTCCACCACCACGTTCAACGCGAACGGGACGCGGGTGCTGGTGTACTCGCTGGCCGACCCGCTCAACCCGGCCCTGGTGTCCAACACGGTCATCCCGCAAGCGTTCATGACCGACTTCCTGGTGTCCGGATCCCGCGGGCTGCTGACCACCAACGGGGTGTTCCTGTTCGGCAACAACGACGCCGGCGACTCGTTCGACCAGTTCGGGGACGTGACCGCCATCGACTTCGACGCGGCCGGCGGGCCGGCCGTCACCGACCGGCTGTTCGGCACCCGCAACCCGCCGTTCACCGGGAACAACGGGGAGTTCGGCGGGGAGTTCGTCACCCCCACCGTGGCCTACGTCACCGGCACCACCCTGGCCGGCGGCGACTTCCTGACCGGGGCCGGCCGGCTGCTGGTGGTGGACGCCGCCGACCCGGCCGACCTGACCCTGGCGAACACCGTCCTGATCCCCGGCACGGTGACGCTGAGCGAGGTCGCCGTCGCCGGCACCCTGGCCCTAGTGGTCGGCAGCACCAAGGGCAACCAGGACCCGTACAACAACCTGGACGCGGACCCGTCGAACGACAGCGGCAGCCTGGGCAACCTGACCCTCACCACTCTGGACATTTCGGACCCGCTCAACCCGGTAGTGCTGTCCACCGCCGTGACCGCGGCCGTCTTCCCGCGCGGGAACCAGCCGAGCAGCAAGCTGTCGGTGGTGCCGGTCGGCGGCGGGAAGTTCGCCGTCAGCCTGGGGATCGTCGGCGGCCAGCCGGTCATCTTCCTGGTGGACGCCAGCAACCCGGCGGCGATCGCCACCGCCGCCTTCCCGGTCCACGCGGTGGTCAGCGAGATGACCGTCCGCAACGGCCAACTGTACGCCACCAGTGCCGACGGGCTGCTCATCTACGACGTCGGCCAAGTGGTGACGGTACCGGTCACGGCCTCGGTGGAGGTGCCGACCGGGACCGGGGTCACGGTGGTCCTGAACTCGTTCAACATCCCGCCCACCCGGATCGTACCCGGGGCCGGGTTCGACACCCTGGTGTTCGAGCGGCAACTGGCATCCGGGCTGGCGGCCGAGACGATCACCTGGCAGGAGTCGGTCGCAAACCTGACGGCCGGTGAAAGCCGGGACGTGACCCTCGGCGGGACGGTGGCGTTCACCGCCGACGGCACACCCGGCGCGCTCGCCTTGGCCGGGACGACGGTCACGGCCGCCCCGATCGTCGGCCTCAGCCCACCGACCCGGACCACCCGGCCGGGCGCCCCGGCGGACTTCACCGTCACCCTGGTCAACCCGACCGGCTCGGCGGTGACGTACACCCTCGGGGCGGTCGGCGTGCCGGCCGGGTGGGTGGCCCTGCCGGCGGCCGTGAGCGTCCCGGCGAACGGCACCCTGACCCGGACCGTCACCCTCACCCCGGACGCCTTCACCGCCCTGGCCGACTACGGGTTCGCCGTCACCGTCTCGGGGTCGAACGGCGCGCGGGGGTCCGTTCAGGGGACGCTGACCGTGGCCGGCGCCCCGGTCCTGCCCGACCCGGAGGCCCACGGGGTGGTGGTCGGCCTGACCCCGGCGGCCGTGGCCGCCGGCCAGGGGACCACGACCAAGGTGGTCGTGCGGCTTACCAACATCGGCAGCACGACCGAGACGTTCGCCCTGTCGGCCGCCGGCCTGCCGGACACCGTGGCCGCCGTGTTCGGCCAGCCCTCGGTCACGGTCCCGCCCGGGGCGGGCAACTTCCGGGAGGTGGTCCTGGCCCTCACCCCGACGGCCGGCACCGACCCAGGGAGCTTCCCGTTCACCGTCACCGCCTCCGCCGGCGCCACCGCGGCAACCGCGGCCGGGGTGCTGACCGTCGTCTCGAACGGGGTGACGGTCCGGCTGAACCGATCGACCGCCGCCCCGGGCGACACCCTGACGGCGACGGTCACGAACACCGGCACCGTGGCCGACACGTTCGACCTGAGCACGGCCGGGGTGGCCGGGCTGGTGGCCACGCTCGGCCGGGCGACCCTCACCCTGGCCCCGGGTGAATCGGCCGACGTGCCGGTGACGGCCGGGGCGATGCCGTTCGCCGTTCAGGGGTCTGTGCCGCTGACGGTGGCCGCCCGGTCGCAGGGGAACCCGGCCACCCTGGGGGCGGACACGGCCGGCGTTCAGGTCGGGCCGACGGTCGGCCTGACGACCGGGTTCGACCCCGCCAGCCGGACCCTACCGGCCCCCGGCGGGACCGACTTCGTGCTGACCGTTCAGAACACCGGCAACACGGAGGACGCATACACGGCGACCATCGCCGACCTCACCGGCGGGGTGACGGCATACCTGGTCGGGCTGGACGGCCAGCCGACCCAAACCATCCCGACGTTCCGGCTCCCGGGGCTGGCGACGGGCGCGATCGTGGTGCATACGAACCTGCCGGCGGCCGGGCTGGGTACGGTGACGGTCACGGTTCGCTCGCTGACCGATTCCGCCCGGACGGCTGTCAGCACGGCCACCGTGCAGACCGCCAGCGTCTCCCCGCCCCCGGTATCCCCCCCACCGCCGGCCCGGGTGCCGCAGCCGGCCCTGGCCGGCGGGCCGGCCGACGGGTCGGCGGTCGTGCTCACCCCGACCGCCGGCGGGTACGCGGTCGGCCAGCGGGTGGACTTCTTCCCCGGGTTCGCCGGGGCCGCCCGGGTGGCGACCGGCGACCTGACCGGGGACGGGGTGGCCGACTACGTCGGCGGGGCCGGGCCGGGCGGCGGCCCGCGGGTGGCCGTCATCGACGGGGCGACCGGCCGCCGGCTGGCCGACTTCTTCGCCTTCGAGGACACCTTCCGCGGCGGCGTATACGTCACCCTCGGCGACCTGGACGGGGACGGGGTGGCCGACCTGGTCGTCACCCCGGACCTGGGCGGCGGGCCGGTGGTGGTCGTGTACAGCGGAGCCGCGCTGGCCGCGGGGGCGGACCCGGCGGCCGCCCAACGGAACCGGTTCTTCGGGATCGAGGACACCGCCTTCCGCGGCGGCGCGCGCGCCGCCGCCGGGGACGTGAGCGGGGACGGCCGGGCCGACCTGGTCGTCTCCGCCGGGTTCCCGGGCGGCCCGCGGGTGGCCCTGTACAGCGGCGCCGGGCTGGCGGCCGCCGGGGCCACCCCGGTCAAGCTGATGTCCGACTTCTTCGCCTTCGAGGACACGTTCCGGAACGGCTCCTACGTGGCCGTCGGGGACGTGGACGGGGACGGCCGGGCGGATCTCGTGTTCGGCGCCGGGCCGGGCGGCGGGCCGCGGGTGCGGGCGGTCAGCGGGCCGGTGCTGCTGGCCCGGGGGGGCGGGTCGCTGGACGGCGAGCCGAACCTGACGCCCGAGCAGTTCTACCAGCAGATGCGGCTGGGCGACCCGTTCGTCCTGCCGGCGAGCTGGCCGACTTCTTCGCCAGCGACCTGGCCTCCGCGGCGGCGTGCGGGTGGCCGCCCGGGACGCGGACGGGGACGGGAAGGCGGACCTGGTGGTCGGCAGCGGGGAGGGCGAGCCGGGCCGGGTCCGGCTGTCCCGGGCGGCCGACCTGCTGGCCGGGGCGACCGCCTCTCAGGAGTTGGACCCGTTCGATGGGGCGGTGTTGCCGAACGGGGTGTTCGTCGGCTGACGGCCGGCATTGGTCCGTCGAAATTCTGGCGAGCGGGAGGCGTCAGCCCCCTGTTGGGGCGACCGGCGGGGCGCTCGAACAGGGGGCTGACGCCCCCCGCTCGCCTTGCGCCCGAGGTTTCAACCGAGCGCGCCGGCGTCGCAGCCCGCGCCCGGGGCACCAGACTAGCATCGTGGCAGGCCCACTCCCCGAGGGACTGCGTGATGTCTGCCTACTTGCCTGATGTGGTGCTGCCGACCTGCCCGATCCGCGAGGTGCTTGTCGGCCAGAAGGCAGTCGTCACCGGGGCCAGCTCCGGCATCGGCAGGGGGATCGCGATCGCCCTGGCCCAGGCCGGGGCGGACGTGATGGTCAACTACCACTCCCACCCGGGCGAGGCCGAGGAGGTGGTCGCGGAAGCGGGCCAAAGCGGTCGCCGGGTCGTCGCCCACCGGGCGGACGTGGCCGACGAGGGGCAGGTGCAGGAGATGTTCCGCCGGGCGGTCGCCGAGTTCGGCACCGTGGACATCCTGGTGAACAACGCCGGGCTGCAACAGGACGCCCCGTTCGACCGGATGACGCTCCAGCAGTGGAACACGGTGATCGGCGTCAACCTGACCGGCCAGTTCCTGTGCGCCCGGGAGGCGGTGCGGGAGTTCAAGCGGCGGGGGGTGCGGCCGGCGGTGTCGTGCGCCGCCGGCAAGATCATCTGCGTCAGCTCGGTCCACGAGGTCATCCCGTGGGCCGGGCACGTCAACTACTCGGCCAGCAAGGGCGGGGTGAAACTGCTGATGAAGTCGATCGCCCAGGAGGTGGCGGAGCACCGCATCCGGGTGAACAGCGTCTGCCCCGGGGCCATCCGCACCCCGATCAACCACCCAGCGTGGGACACACCCGCGGCATACGCCGAGCTGATGACGCTCATCCCGTACAAGCGGATCGGGGAGGTGGAGGACGTCGCCCGGGTGGCGGTGTGGCTGGCGTCCGACGAGTCCGACTACGTCCACGGGGCGAGTCTGTTCGTGGACGGCGGGATGACCCTCTACCCCGGGTTCGCGGCCGGCGGCTGATGCCCTCCGTTCGGCCCGGAGTATCCTTTGAGGCAGGTTCCACGTCCCGCCCCCGGATCACGGGTGGAGGTCGGTTATGCGGTCCCGCGTCGTCTTTCTCGCCGTCGTGGTTGTGGCCGCCGGCCTTCTCGCCGCCCGACTCACCCGGCCGGAGCGGGTCGCCCCTGACGTGTTTCCGGCTACGCCGACTGCGGATGTGCCGGCCGGGGCGGAGGTGGCGACCTTCGGCGGCGGTTGCTTCTGGTGTACCGAGGCCGTGTTCCTGCAGTTGAAGGGGGTCCACAAGGTGGTGTCCGGGTACAGCGGCGGGACCGTCCCGGACCCGACCTACGAGCAGGTCTGCCGCGGCACGACCGGCCACGCCGAGGTGGTCCAGGTGACGTTCGACCCGGCCGTCGTGTCGTACCCGGAGCTGCTGGAGGTGTTCTGGCAGACCCACGACCCGACCACCCCGGACCGGCAGGGGCACGACGTCGGCCCGCAGTACCGGTCCGTCATCTTCACCCACACGCCGAGCCAGGCCGAGCTGGCGGCGGAGTACAAGCGGAAGATCGACGCCGCCCGCGTCTACCCGGACCCGGTGGTCACGCAGATCGTGCCGTTCACCACGTTCTACCCGGCCGAGCCGTACCACCAGAACTACTACGCGGCCAACCCGCGGCAGGGGTACTGCCGGGCCGTGATCAAGCCGAAGCTCGACAAGCTGCGGCAGGTGTTCGCCGACCGGCTGAAGCCGGCCCCGTAGACCGGTGGCCCGAAAAACCCCACCGGGGGTTGGAATCCGCGAGCCGTCCCGGCTACGTATCTCCGGTGCCCGACACCGGCTCGCTCGCCCCGTCCGCCGCGGTTCGCCCGACCCGCTCCCCCCGAGGTGCCCATGTCCCCACTGCGCGACCCCCGCGCCCGCGTCGCCCGGCCCCGGCTTGAGAGCCTCGAAGGGCGGTCCGTCCCCACCCTGCTGACCGGGCTGACCACGACCGGGTCGCTGGTCACGTTCGACTCCGCCACCCCGGGGACGCTGCTCACCAACAAGGCCGTGACCGGCCTGAACGTCGAGGAGTCGCTCGTCGGGATCGACTACCGGCCGGCCAACGGCAAGCTGTACGGGCTGAGCGATTTCAACCAGCTTTACACCCTCGACCCGGCGACCGGGGCGGCCACCCCGGTCGGCCGGCCGTTCACCCCCGGCCTGTCCGGCACCCGGTTCGGCTTCGACTTCAACCCCGCCGTGGACAAGATCCGGGTGGTCAGCAACACCGGCCAGAACCTGCGGCTGAACCCGGACACCGGGGCGATCGCCGGGGCGGACACCCCACTCGCCTACGACCCGGCCAGCTATCAGGCGTTCTTCGACGGCCAGCCGGTCCCCCCTCAGGTGGTGGCGGCCGCGTACACCAAGAACGCCAACCCGACGACCGGGGCGACCGTCACCACCCTGTACGACATCGACGCCAACCTGGACGTGCTCGTCACCCAGGGCGGGCCGGGGGACGACCCCCAGTCCCCGTCCCCGAACACCGGCCAGTTGTTCATCGTCGACCAGCTCGGGTTCGACGTGCCGGCGGCCGCCGGGTTCGACATCGAGGCGGCCACCGACAAGGCGTTCCTGTCCGCCGGCAGCAAGCTGTACACGGTCAACCTGACGACCGGGGCGGCGACCGCGGCCGGCACGTTCGGGAACGGGGTCAGTGTCATCAAGATCGCGGTGACGCCGCCAGCGGCCGGGGCCGGCGTCATCCAACTGGCCGCCCCGACGGCCGCGTTCGCCGCCAGCCGCCAGCCGCTGGCCGTCACCGTCACCCGGACCGGCGGGGCGGCGACCGCGGCGGCCATCGACTTCGCCACGGCCGACGGCACGGCGGTCGCCGGCACGGACTACCGGCGACCTCCGGCACCCTGACGTTCGGGGTCGGAGAGACGACCAAGACGGTCGTCCTTCTGCTCCCCGCCACCCCGACCGTGACCACCCCGAACCGGACCTTCACCCTCACCCTGACCAACCCGACCGGCGGGGCCACCCTGGGGACTAGTACCTCGGCCACGATCACCATCCCCGGGGTGACGGTGCCGACCGAGACCGGCCGGCGGTTCGCCGCCGGGGCCGGGGCCGGCGTCAGCCCGCAGGTGGTGGTGTACGACGCCGTCACCGGGTCCAAGGTGTACACGCTCAGCCCGTTCGCCCCGGACTTCACCGGCGGCACCACGGTGGCCACCGGCGACCTGACCGGGGACGGGGTGGACGACGTCGTGGTCGGCACCGGGATCGGCGGCGCCCCCCGGGTGGTGGTGTACGACGGGGCGAGCAAGGCGGTGATCGCCGACTTCTTCGCCTACGAGGCCAGCTTCCGCGGCGGGGTGCAGGTGGCCACGGGGGACGTGAACGGGGACGGGTTCGCCGACCTGCTGCTCGGGTCCGGGGTCGGCGGCGGGCCGCGGGTGCGGGTGCTGAACGGGCTGGGGGTGGCGACCGCCGCCCCCGGGGCGCTCGGCGACCAGACCACCCAGGGGGCCGTCACCCTGGCCGACTTCTTCGCCTACGAGAGCACCTTCCGCGGCGGGGTGCAGGTGGCGTCCGGGGAGTACAACGGGGACGGCAACGACGACGTGGTGGCCGGGTCCGGGCTGGGCGGCGGGCCACGGATCCGCATCTTGAACGGCCTCGGTCTGCTCACCATTCCGGCGGCGGCCGCCGCCGACCCGGTCCAGCAGGGGTCGATCACCCTGGCCGACTACTTCGCCTTCGAGGACACGTTCCGCAACGGGGTGAACGTCGCCTCCGGGGACGTGAACGCGGACGGGCTGGTGGACGTGGTGGCCGGCCCGGGGGCCGGCGGCGCCCCGCTCGTCCGGCCGTTCAGCGGGCGGTCCGGCACCGCCCTCGGGTCCGGGTTCTTCGCCTACGACCAGACCCTCCGCGGCGGGGTGCGGGTGGCCACCGCCGACCTGGGGGCGAACGGGGTGTCCGAGATCCTGACCGGGTCCGGGGCGGGCGGCCCGTCCGCCGTCCGGGTGTTCACCGCGGCCGGCGGGTCGGCCGCCGCCGACCTGACCCCGTTCCCGGCCGACTTCACCGGCGGGGTGTTCGTCGGCTGACCCGCCGGCCCGTCCCGGCGTCCTCCTTCCTTCCGCTATGGGGTAGTCATGAACCGCGAACCGATGACCGACCGGCGGGCGTTCGTGCTCGGGGCCGGGGCCGCCGGGGTGCTCCTGGCCGGCGGCGAGGCGGCCGCCCAGAACCCCGGCGGGAACGCCCTGCCGAACCTGTTCCCGGGGTGGACCGGCCGGCAGTTCCGGGCGATCCGGGCGCACGAGAACGCCCACGTCCAATTCCTGGTTCAGGCGCTCGGGGCGAGCGCCCGGCCGAAGCCGAACTTCCAGAACCTGGAGCAGCCGAACGTCCGGACGTTCGGCACCGTCGCCCAGTCGCTGGAGAACACCGGGGTGGGGGCGTACAACGGGGCGGCCCCGGTCCTGTTCAGCCGGCAATACCTGTCGGCCGCCGCGTCCATCGCCCTGGTCGAGGCCCAGCACTCGGGCTACCTGAACACGCTGCTGAACGTGGTCCAGACGACCGACGTGTTCGGCAACGAGCAGCAGTTCGCCCAGCCGCTGACCGTCCAACAGGTGATCACCCTGGCCGGCCCGTTCATCAAGGATCTGAACGGCGGGCCGCCGCTGGCGTACAACGCCACCCCGTCCCGGACGAACGACATTTCGATCCTCAACTTCGCCCTGGCCCTGGAGTACCTGGAGGCCGAGTTTTACAACGTCAACGTGCCGAAGTTCTTCCCGACCCCGACCTGATCGGACCCGATCCCGTACCGCCTACGGTGCCGAAAGACCCTGGGCCGGAACCGGGGGCAGTCCGGATCGGAGGCGGACATGCGACGCCTGATCGTGTGGGGGATGGTGTGCGCGGCGGCCGGCGGATACGCCGTCAGCCGGCCGGCCGCCGAACCGCCGGCGGACCCGGTCCCGGGGTTGAGGGCCGGCGGCGACCCGCGGGCGAACACGGCCGCCTTGCAGCGGCTACTCGATACCGGCAAAGAGCCGATTACCATCACCCCGGGGCCGGGCGAGTACCGGCTGGCCGGGGCGGTCCGCTGGCCGTGCGACCGGACCGTCACCCTCGACCTGGGCGGGCACGCCACACTCGTCCAAACCGCCCCCGGCGAGCCGCTGATCCGCTTCCACCGCGGGTCGCCGGACGGGTGGCACCGACAGGCGACCGTCATCCGCAACGGCCGGCTGGTCGGCGGGCCGGGCGGGGCGGCGGTCCTGGCGACGGACAACACCGGCCCGCTCGACCCGCGGTTCCATACCCTCCTGTTGGCCGACCTGCTGTTCGCCACCTCCCCCGCATCCGCCGACCGCCCGGGGTACGCGATCGACTTTGTGACGGATTACTCCGTCCTCCCCCGGCTGGTCCGGTGCGAGAGCGGGTTCGGCCCGCTCGTCCGCTGGCGGCCCGGCCGGGCCGAGCCGCACGCCACCAGCGCCCTCGTCATCGACCAGTGCCGGGCGCACGTCGCGGCGGCCAACCGGTACGCCCCCGACCTCTGGCTGAACGGCCACCGCAACCTGACCGTCCGCAACACGATCATCGAGGGCGGCTGGGGGTACGCCCCGGGGGCCGACCCGGCGGCCCACGACGGGGCGACCGGCCTGCTGATCGACAACCCCGGGCCGCAGGTGACGACCGTCGAGCACTGCTGGTTCGAGCACTGGGGGGACCGGCCCAAAGACCAGTACCAGTGGGTGGTCCGCAACCCGTTCCCCAAGGCGGCCGGGGCACACCAGCCGCGGGCGGTCCGGGTGGTGGCCAGCGGCGGGGTCGGCCTGGCAGTGAACAAATCCGCCGACGACCCGTTCACGCTCTACTCCCTGTGGCCACTGGCCAGCGGGCAGGCGGAGGTGCGGGGGCTGGTGGACCTGGTCGAGCGGGACGCCCCAAACCTGTGGCAGCAGGAGGGGCCGGCCGAGAGCGGCAGCCAACACGAATCCCCGACGCTGACCGGCCGCCGGGAGCCGGCTCCGTCTCCCGTGTACGTGTTCCCCGGTGGCACCGGGCACGACGGCGGCGGGCTGGACCGGGCCGCCGCCGCCGCTTTCCCGCACCGGCACCCGGCCTACGGGTCGTGCCTCGCGGTCCGCGGGAGCGGGCCGGTGTTCACCCTGCCCGACCACCGCCGGCCGGACGAGCGGCGGCTGTACTCACGGGTGCTGGCCGCCGCCCCGCACCACGCCCGACAGGGGGGCGGGGCCGACGGCTTGTGGGTGCGGCTGACCGTGGCCGGCGGGGACGTGTTCCGGGTCGTGCCGGACGGGTTCGCCCCGGCCGAGCTGGCGTGGTCTGCCCCCGGCTCGGACGCCCGGCCCGGCGGGCTGCTCGCCGTCGGAGACTGGTACAGCCGGCCCCGGGATGGGAAGTACGCGACCCCGGCCAGGCCGTGGGTGCTGGTCTACGCCGCCTCGGCCGCCTACGGCCGCCCCGCCCCGATCGCACCGCACTACGGGCCGACCGTATCGCACGAGTGGAAGCCCGGGGCCGGCCCGCCCCCCGGCACCTACGGCCGCGGGGACGTGGTGATCGGGGCCGACCGAACCCACCGGTGTACGACCGCCGGGACCAGCCGGCCGGTCGCCGTGACGACCGACCTGGCCGCCGGGTCGGCCGAACTGCGGGACGCAACGGGGCTTGTCGACCTGCTCGAAGGGGATTGGCTGACCGGCCCCGGGCTGGGCGGGGCGTACCGGGTGCGGGCGATCCGGGCGGACGGCGTCGTCCGGCTCGACCGGCCGGTCCCGATCACCCGGGCCAAGGCCGCGCTCTCGAACTCCCCGCCGCAGTGGGCCGTCGCCCGCTGAACGGGGCGGGGATCACCCCGGTCCGCGAACCCGCTGCGAGGGGGGAGCCGGACATCCGGCGTGGCTCAGCCCCGCGGCCCGGATTCACCCGGCCTCTCGGGCTGCGACATCGTCCCGTCCGGCGTCCGCGTGAGCCAGACCGTGTCCGCGCCGGGCAGGGTCACGGCATGGGCAAAGAACGTGGCGGCCTGGTCGGCCGCCCACGGCCCGACAAACAGCTCATCGACGCCCAGCCCGTCCGAGTAAGTCAGGCGGACCGCATACTTCTTGACACCTGCTGCGGCGGTCATGGGAGGTCGTCCGTTACGGGCCACGTCATGACAGTAGGGACGCACTGATAAATGTCGGATCGGATTTCCGTCTTTCACGCCTGACCAATTCGGCGAACCCCACAGCCGGTGCCGGAAAGCCACCTGGCACGACTTACATCGTTTTCATCGAAGCGCCGTCCTGCCAACAAGAGGCGGTTGTTCATCCCGAACTGCATCCGAAGGGTGACACCACCGCCGTTACAGTTCCCAACAGGAAACGGAATCAGCCAAGGACAAAATTCTCGGTTGGCAGTTGAACGGTCCCGAACACGTGCGTTAGATTAGGCTGGGGTCTTAAATCTCAGCAAACCACTTCCACTTTGCGAGGTGTGCGATGTGCCGACTCAGTCGATTGTGTCTTGCGTGCGGCCTGGTGGTCACGACATCCGCTTCGGGTCGGGCCGGGGTCATCTCCACACTGGACACGCCACCGGATTTTTCGGCTTCGCCGTTCGGCAGCTTCGCCTTCGATTTCATCCCCACTTTCGGGCAGACGTTTGGCGCGGTCTCTCCGGACCGAACGATTCTCACCGGCATGACGTTCGTACTGGGCAACCCCGAGAACCCCGACAACGCAGGCGATCCCACCATCGCTTTCACCGCCCGCGTTTACGCCTGGAGCGGGACCGGGGTCACAGGCCCGGCCTTATTCGTGTCGGCCACGCAAACCTTGGGGGTGACGGCTGGGTTCGTCGAGATCACGGTATCTGTCCCCAACCTGGCCCTGACCCCGGGCGGCCAGTACATCGCCCTGCTCACCACCATCGGCGAAGCGGACTCGGAGAACTCCGGGATCATGCCGCTGGTCACCACCAACCCGTACTCGGGCGGGCTGTTCCTGCGAAACCCGAGCGACACCGAGGGCGGGTTGGGCGGCGGGTGGAGCGGCCTGGGCAGCTCTGTGGACGCCTCCTTCCGGCTGACGTTCGCCAACCCGCGACTGGATCCGGTGTCGGCCCCGGCCCCGACCGGGCTGCTTCTGGCGGCCCTCGGTGCCCCGGCCGTCGGCCTGCTGCGGGCACGACGGAAGGCCGGCTAGGCAACTCGGAGGCGGGTGAGATGGTCGCCGAGATGGCCGGGTTGGCGCTGGTCGCGGTCGGCACCGCCCTGATCGTGACGTCGCCGCCGGTGCCGCCGGTCGATGCCCCCGTCCGGGCCGTCGCGGCCGGGGACAACACCCCGCTCCCGTTCGCCTTCGCCGCGTTCCCACCCGAGCCGACCCGGCTGAAGGCCGGGCGGCGGGTACTGCTGACCGGCTTGGGCGTCACGGCCCTGGGTCTGGTCGCCCGCTGGGTCTGGTGACAGACCTGACGACGACGGCAACGAAAAAGCCCCGGGGACAACAGAAGTCGTCCCCGGGGCTGTGGTCGGGCCGGCGGGATTTGAACCCACGACCTCTTGCACCCCAAGCAAGCGCGCTAGCCAAGCTGCGCTACGGCCCGATTGCCGCCCTCACTGTACAGCCCGTCCCGGCCGGTGACAACCACACTTCCCGACGTACCGCCCCGGCCGGCGGCCAAACCGGGGGCTTCTCCCGGCCGGCCCTTGCAGCCCCCAGAAACCGTTGTTAGCCTCAAGCTTGGAGCCGCCCCGCCGGCGCTTTTCCGCCCCCCGAGCCAACGCCGGGCCGGGTCGGTCCGTTATGCGGGTGCGATCGCCGTCCGCTCACCCCGGGTCTGTTCATGCCCCGATCCGTTCTCCCGACGGCCCTGTTCGTCGCCGCGGCCGTCAGCCTCGGATTCGCCGCCCCGGCCCCGGGACAAGGGGTCGTCGACCTGAAGCCGTACCGGATGGAGTCGAAAGCGCCGCCGAACAACTGGTCCGTCCAACTCGGCGAGCTACGGACCGGCAAGCTCAAGACCGCCGGCCCGAACCTGGAAGCGAACAAGGCGCTCTTCCGCCAGGTCGCCCAGTTCTTCGTCAACAAGTGCACCTTCGAGCAGTACTACGTCATCCCCGACGCCGGGGAGTTGCGGCCGCGGACCAACGAGCAGGTGTTCGACTCCGTCCTCAAGGATCTCGAGGCGTGGCTGCTGATCCCGTCGTTCGACGGGTCCAACTTCACCCCGGACCAGGGGGACTACATCCGCGAGTTCGGGGCCGCACTGGACGAGGCGATCGTGGCCGTACTGGCCAAGGATCCGCCCCCGGTCATCCGGGTGAACGCCGGCCGGCTGCTGGCCCTGGCCGCCCGGACCGGCGCCCCGGCCCACTACCCGACCATCACCAAGCTGCTGACCAACACCTTCCCGTTCCGCGGCAAGCCGGCCCCCACCCCGCCGGAGCTGCTGCTGGCCGCCCTGCGGGCGGCGGAGGGGGTGCTCGCCGCCCCGGACCCGGTGTGGCAGTTCATCAACGGCCCGGCCCGGTATCGGCACACGCTCGGCGAGGAGGAGCTGATCCCGTTCGTCAAGCTGCTCCAGGAGTTGGCGGTCAAGGGGCCGTCCGGGGTGGCGGAGAAGGCCGCCCCGCCGGTCGAAGCCCGGTTGCCAGCCGGCCAGCCCGCCCCGAAGGCCGCCGCGGGCGACAAGCCGCCGGCCAAGGGGGGCGAACTCCAGGCGTCCGTTCTCACCCCGGAGCAGGTGGCCGTGCTGCGGTACTACCGCCGGGCCGCCGTCCGGGCGCTGGCCAAGGTCCGGCCGGACAAGCTGGGCGGCGGGAAGACGCCGGTCATCCGCCCGGCGTACACCCTCGCCCAGATTGCGGTCAGTGACTCGTCCATCGCCCTGCCGCCGACCGTCCCGGAGATGGCCGAGGCGGTACTCGGGCTGTGCGGCGTCGCCCCGACCCAGGATCTGAACGTCAACGAGCTGCTGACGGTCATCGCCCAGGGCACGTTCCGCGTGGTCCAGGGGCGGAACGACCCGGACGCAGTGGTGAACAAGTCGGTCCCGTGGAGGCTGTACGCCGCCCGGTACGCCCAGGCGCTGGCCCGGGTGCGGGCCGGGACCAAGTCGAACCCCCGGCTGCTGCCCCACGCCGCCGCCATCAACGGGCTGGCCGACGTGATCGCGTCCGACGTGATCGCCCCGCTGGACAAGTTCGACCCGGACAAGCCGGAGTCCTCCCGGCCGTCCTCGGAGGGGCTGCTCAACTGGCTGAACAACCGGTCGGCGGCGGCCGGCGGGAACCGCAGCCTGTACACCGACGACCCGAAGTTCGTCCTCAACCCCCGGCCGCCGGGCCAGTGACCGGCGGCCCGTTCTTCCCCGGCCCGTTCCGTTGCCCGCGTGCGAGGTGCCCTGGTCATGTGGCGAAGGTTGCTCACGGCCGCCGGCTTCGGACTGCTGGCCGCCCCCTTGGTTCTGGCCCAACCGCCGAGCCTGGCCCCGCCCCCGGGGTACATGGTGATCAGCGTCGACCTGTCGGCGATGATGGGCGGCGGGGGGGCGATGGTCGGCGCGCCCGGCGGCGGCCCGGGCGGCGGCGAGGCCGGGTTCCCGGGCGGCGGCCCTGGCGGCGGCTTCCCCGGTGGGCGGGGCGGCGGCCGGGGCGGGCCCGGCGGCCTGCAGCCCGGCGGCTTCCCGGGCGGGGCCGGGGGCGGGGGCGGTAACGCGCCGGCGGCCGACCCGGCCAAGTCGATCGTCGCCGTCATCCCGTTCAACAAACTGGACATCCGCCCGGTGTACAAGAACCTGCGGCGGGACCTGCAGAACCCGCCGATGCCGTTCCTGGTCACCGACTACGGCACCGCCGCCCTGTACACGGACGGCAACATCCACCTCCAGCCGCTCACCCGCGGGTTCCACCTGCCCACCCGGCTGAAGCTGAACCACACCAAGTGGATCAAGGAGCGGAAGCCGCAGGAGGGGACCGACCTGGTGTCCGAAGCCCTGTCCTACGGGCTGGTCAAGCAAGCCCTCCAGTACGCCGAGGAGACGGCCAAGGTGGTGGCCGGGCGGAAGGACACCCCGCCGGCCACGACCGGGGCGTTCGTCAAGGCGTTCAACGAGATCAAGGGCAAGCTGAACGAGCCGCTGCCGGACGGCGGCGAGGCGAGCAAGTGGCAGTCCCTGCTCGGGGCGGTCGGGGTGAACTCGACCGAGCACTACGCCCTCATCCACTGGGGCGAGCAGAGCGTCTCCCAGGACGTGGTCAAGCGGAAGCTGGCCGCCCTGGAGGACAACTTCCGGGCGTTCTACCTGTGGCACGCCCTGGGCGGGGTGCCGCTCAAGCTGCCGGAGCGGAAGCTGATCGTCGTCCTGGCCGACAAGTCCACCGACATGCTCCGGCTGCGGGACGGGCTGGACGGCTCACCGATCCTGAGCGACGCCTTCTACTCCCCCACCCACAACCTGGTGGTCATCTCCCCCGAGCGGATGGACGAGCTGGGGCGGACGTTCACCCAGTTCGTCCAGTCCCAGTACAAGCTAGGGTGGAACCGGGAGGAGCTGCTGAAGGGCGTGGCTCCCAACCTGCAGGGCGGGGAGACGGTGGCGGACGTGGCCCGGGTGATGACCCTGGCCCTGGTGGACAAGGTGGTGGACGAGGAGGCGACGGCCGCGATGGTGTCCCGGGAGGGCACCCGCCAACTGTACGCCGCCACCGGCGTGGTCAACCCGCACGTCATCATGCCCGAGTGGGTGGAGGCCGGGTCGGCCAACCTGCTGAACAAGCCGAAAGGCCCGTTCTACCACACCGCCCAGGGCCGGCCGGTCATGACCCTCGGCCTGACCTCCGGGTACGGGTCGCCGAACTACGTGCTCGTCCGCGAGTTCACCGCCATGCTGGCGGCCAAGGAGCTGAACCCGGACAACGCCGAGCTGCTGACCAACGTGCTGATGGACAAGTACTTCGACGCCGTCCGGGACGAGAAGGACATCGACCCGAAGCCGACGGCGGCGAACCAGGGGATCGCACTCGGCGGCGGAGCGGGCGGCGGGTTCCCGGGGGCAGCGGCCGGACCTGGCGGGCCGGGCGGCGGGTTCCCCGGGCGGGGCGGCGGCGGTCAGATGCAGCCGCCGGGCCGTGGCGGCCCGGCCGGTCGCGGCGGCGGCGTGGCCGGCGGGGAGGGTAGCCCGGACGGCGGGGAGGGCGGCCCCGGCTTCCCCGGCGGGGGCGGAGGCATGTTCCCCGGCGGCGGCCAGCAGCGGGATCCGGAGGCCGAGAAGCGACAACTGAAGGCCAAGCTGCAGACCAAGTCGCAGGCGACCGCCTGGGCGCTGACCTACTTCCTGGCCAAGCGGAAGATGCCCGCCCTGTTCCAGTTCTACACCGAGTTGGACCGGATGCCCCGGGACATGCGGCTGGACCGCCAGCAGGTGTACATGACCTTCTGCCGGGTGTTCGGGCTGACCGAGACGAACGACCAGTCCAAGGTGGACGCGGCCGCGTACAAGCGGTTCGCCGACGACTGGGTAGAGTTCATGCGGGCGTACTCGAACTGGGGCATCGACGTCCCGGTGACGGGCCGGTCGGCCGACCCGCAGGGGCCGGGCGTCGGCTTCCCCGGCGGCGGGCTCGGCGGGCCGGGTGGCCCGGGTGGGGCCGGCGGGGGTGGCCCAGGCGGCAGCGGCAGCGGGGACGGCTGATCCTTTGACCACGCCGTGATTTCGCCGGCCTGCCGTGAAAAACCGGCAGGCCGGTTCTGTTTTGGCAGAAACCCCGGCCGACGGCCCGGTCGCCATGCTCCCGAGGCGGCCTATAATGAAAAAATTCTGGGACCGCCCCGCCGGTTTCGGTGGGTTCCCTCAGTTCGCTCCTTATCCGATCTCTCCGGAGGGCTCCATGTCGTCTCGGTCGATGAGTCGGTTCCGCGGGTTCACGCTGATCGAGCTGCTGGTGGTGATCGCCATCATCGCCATCCTCATCGGGCTGTTACTCCCGGCCGTCCAGAAGGTCCGCGAGGCCGCCGCCCGGGCCACCTGCCAGAACAACCTGAAGCAGATGGGGCTGGCCGCCCACAACTTCGAGTCGTCCATCGGCACCCTGCCGCCCGGCGAGTGGACCCGGTCGACCGACGGCGGGACGAGCCGCCCGGCCTGGACCACGGTGGTGCTCAGCTACCTGGAGCAGGCGAACAAGTTCAACCAGTTCAACTTCGCCTTCGACGTGAACACGGCGGCGCAAAACCTGTTGGCCCGCCAGCAGGACGTAAAAACGTTCCTCTGCCCGTCCGACGGGTCGACCGCCCAGTTCACCGCCGGCGGGGTGACGGTCGGCCGGCTGAACTACTTCGGCAACATCGGGGCCACCTCCGACAGCCGGACCATGGACGGGACGGCCGGCGTGTTCAACGGCAACTTCAGCAGCGTCCTGGCCGGCCAGACCCCGACCGGGGTGAAGATCCTGGCCGTCTCCGACGGGACCAGCAACACCGCCCTGTTCGCCGAGGTGATGCGGAAGTTCGGGGACACGTCGGTGGTCAACTACACCACCAACAAGGCGTCCGGGGACATCAGCGTCCCGCCGGGGCTGAACGACGGCCGGAACGACCCGGGGTGCATGGCCGGCAGCACCGCCGCCACCCGGATCAACTACGTCGGGCTGCAGTACTACCGGGGCGGGATCAACCACAACACCCTGTACAACCACACCCTGCCGCCGAACTGGAACCGGAACGTGAACAACACCGCCACCCAGCGGTACACCTGCGGGGACGCGTCGTTCCGCCGGGCGCACATCGCGGCCAGCAGCTACCACACCGGCGGGGTGAACGTGTGCATGGCCGACGGCAGCGTCCGGCTGGTCCGGGACGCCGTCGACTTCACCGTCTGGCAGGCGGTCGGCACCCGGGCCAACGGCGAGGTGAACACCAACCTGGACTGACCCGGCCGTGGGCGGCCGCGTGGTGGCGGTCGCCCGCCCGTTCACGCACGAGGGGAGCATGTTGCGAATCGGAGCCGGGGTGCTGGCCGCGGTGACGGTCGGCCTGACCGTGGGGTGCGGCGGGGGCGGCGGGGGCGTGACCGAGGACACGCCGAAGAACGCCCTGCTCGACCTGGCCGAGGGGCTGAAGACGACCGCCGCGGACGGCAAGAAGCCGCCGGCCAAGCTGGCCGAGCTGGACCAGATCGAGCCGATGATCCCGCTGGCCGGCCCGGCCATCCGCAGCGGGGCGGTGGTGTACCTGTGGGGCGGGGCGTACAACCAGTCCGGCACCAAGGTGGTGGCCTACGAGAAGAAGGCCGAGACCGAGGGCGGGCTGGTGTTGTTGCAGAACGGCACCGTCAAGCCGATGACGGCGGACGAGTTGAAGGGGGCGGAAAAGGCCGGCAAGAAGTAGCCGTGCGGCAGAGGGGTTGACGGCCGCCCGGGGACGGATAAGGTATCGGGGTCAGATGCGGAAGTGGCGGAATTGGCAGACGCGCTAGATTCAGGTTCTAGTGCCCTCACGGGCGTGGAGGTTCAAGTCCTCTCTTCCGCACTCGGCCTTCACCACACCCCGGCCCTCGCCGGGGTGTGTTCGTTTCCGCTGCGAGCCGGACGCCGATGACCGAGGGGTCGGACGGCCGGGAACACAACCCGCACGGGTTCTCGATATGGCTGGCCGGCGGCGGGGTGAAGGGCGGGCAGGTGGTCGGGGCGACCGACCCCATCGGGCTACGGGCGGCCGAAGGGAAGGCGCACGTCAACGACATCCACGCAACGATCCTGCAGCTGCCAGGGTTCAACCACAAGAAGCTGACGTTCCGGCACAACGGCCGGAACGAGCGGCTGACCGACAACGGCGGCGAGGTGATCGAAGCGCCCTGGCGTGACGGGGAACGAACCGGTCTCATCCGGCCTCGGTCGCCACAATGATGGCCTGCGCTCGCTCGGGGAGCGTGACGCCCGCGTCAGGCGACCGAACCAGCACGTTCTCGACCAACCCTTCCAGATGCATCTCGTCCGCTCCGTCCGTCCACCTTGGACTGCTTGGGCGGGCCAAGGTTTCAGGCCTCCGCCTGTTTCCCGCCACTGGTATTGACCGTCGTGGTCTTCACCACCCGCCACGCCTTCTCGGAGTCGGCCGGAGCTTGGAGCGGGGCGCGTCCGATTACCCCGACTTCAAACACCTCAATCGGTTCCTCACGCCCCTTCAACTGGTAAGCGCCATGCCTGACCCACGCCAACTCAGTACCTTGGTCTGCGACCGGATGCTTCCGCACGTATTGCCGCGCTCCGTCCGAGACGGCCCGTGACAGGAGGATTTGACCGCCGCTCGCCAGCCCCATCAGGCGAGCGGCCAAATCCTGAGCTTGGCCCACCGACTTCTGTGGGCCGACCATTTCCTGAATCTGGATCGCGTCGCCCAAGTGGATTCCTACGCGGGTCTGTGGTCTCTCGCACTCCCATACGAAGGTATACATGCCGTATTGGAACAGGAGTGCGAACTCGACAGCCTCGGTCAAGCTGTCAAATGTCGCGAAGAAACCATCGCCGGCGTTGTCACGCTCGACGGCGGTCGGGAACTTGCCGACGGCGTCATGGAATAGCTTGTTGTGCGGCTTGAGAACGGCACGGACGTAGACTGAATCCCCCATCCTCTGCTTCATGCCAGTCGAGTCTACCAGATCAGTGAACAAAAACGCCATCAGGCGCGGCCCAACGATGTCAGGTCGACTCACATCGCGAGCGCATGCTGCATTAATGTCGTTTATTAGCATTGCTTCGTCGAAGTTGGACACTGGTATCCGGGCATATGTTCTGCCCGCTACCAAGGTCTGCTCGCGAAGCTCAGGGTTCTGGGGATCATGTTTAAGCCTTTCGAGAGCTTCCAAGTACACGTGCTTGGCTGCACTGCTAGCACGAAGCTTATACATCAATACGGACAGGCCAATTACTGGTGGAATTACGAAGATGAGGCACAGGTATTCCATGGCGACTCCCGGATGAACCCCTGCCGTCGAACCAGTCATTAGCTTGCGCCGGCTCAGCCTACCGCGGCCGGGGCCACAGTGGTTAGCTACCACGATTCGCCGGCCAGGCTAACCGTGCGAAAAGACCCAGTCAAACATTACGCGGCCAGCCAGTTTGACTTTCACGAATTATGACCGACACTTGATGTGTTCACTTGTTCATATCTGGTGCCGTCATGTCTGCCACTGCCATTCGCCGGGAGGAGTGGGCCGACGCTGTGTTCGACGCCATCCGCGTCCTACGGGCGGCGATGGGCGAGCCGGGCACCAGCCTCCAGGCCGCGGTCGAGCTGCTCAAGCTGGAGGTCGCCCGCATCCGGCACGGACGGGCCATCGCCGGCACCAACCCGCGGGACGACCTCCCATCGCTCGCTGACCTACTTGGCCACGTCGAGGACGATCCGGTAACGGGCTTTGCCGGCCCTCAGGTGGGCCAGGGCGTCGTTCACCCGGGCCAGCGGGAAGTGCTCGACCTGCGGCAACACCCGGTGCCGGGCGGCGAAGTCGAGCATGGTGGCGATGTCCGTTGGCGACCCGGTCGGCGACCCGCTCACGCTCCGCTGGCCCAGGATCAGGTCGAACGCCCGCACCGGGATCGGCTCCAGCACCGCCCCGACCACGTGCAACCGGCCGTGCGGGGCCAGCGTCCCGATCACCGCCTCCCAGTCGAGCGGCACGTTCACCGTCACCAGCACCAGGTCGAGCGTGCCGGCGATCCCCCGCATCGCCCCGGCGTCCCGGCTGGACACCACCCGGTGGGCGCCAAGCGCCTTCGCCTCGTCGGTCTTGGCCGGGCTGGAGGTGAACGCCGTCACCTCGCACCCCCAGGCCCGCAGGAACTTCAGCGCCATGTGCCCGAGGCCGCCGATTCCCACCACCCCGGCCCGGGCGGTCGGCGACACCCCGAACGCCATCAGCGGGTTGAACACGGTGATCCCGCCGCACAGGAGCGGGCCGGCGGTAGACGCGTCCAGCCCGTCCGGCACCGGCACCGCCCACGCCCAGTGAGAGCGCACCCGGTCGGCGAACCCGCCGTGGTGGCCGACGATGGTCGCCTGGGCGGTCGAGCAGAGGTGCTGGTCCCCGCCGAGGCACTGCCGGCAGTGCATGCAACTGCCGGCGGTCCAGCCGATGCCGACCCGCTGGCCGACGCTCAGACCCTTGGCGTGCGACCCGAGGGCCGTCACCCGGCCGACCACTTCGTGACCGGGAACAGTCGGGTACACCGAGTTCCCCCACTCGTTGTCGATGACCGACAGGTCGGAGTGGCAGATGCCGCAGAACTCGACCGCCACCTCGATGTCGTCCGGCCCGAGCGGGCCGGGGTCGTACTCGAACGGCTCCAGCGGCTTGCCGGCCGCCGGGGCGGCCCACGCCTTGACGCGAGACATGTCGGCTCCTCGGGTGATTTCCGTAGGGCGGGTCGAGGAGGCTCTGCGACGAGGCCTGCCGGGTCTTCGGCAGGCCTCGTCGCAGAGCCTCCTCGACCCGCCCTACGATACCGGCCGTGCGACCACGGGCCGTCAGCCCATCACCTCCCACCCCTTGCGGTACTCCTTCGTCACCAAGGCGGTGGCAACCCGGTGGCCCGGGAACTGGAGCTTGGCCGCGTCCCAGGCCAGCTTGGTGCCGGCGAACCGGACGGCGATGTTGCCCAGCAGCATCGTCTCGGTCAGTTGGGCGGCGTAGTCGAAGTTGGAGGACGCCAGGGCCGGCTTGCCGGCCTTGATCGCCTCCGCCCACTCCCGCTTCATGAACGGGTCCGGGTTGCCGTCCCGGCCGCCGTCCACCCCGGCCGCCCCCTTCTCCGGCTTCCTGGTCTGGATCTCCGCGAACTCCTTCTCCGGGGTGATGCGGAACTGCGCCCCGTAGTCGTTCGGGCTGTACAGCGTGCCCTTGCTGCCGATCAGGATGGACCCGCTGTCCACCACCGTCTCGCCCGGCTTGAGCACCTTCGACAACAGTTCAGCCGACGGCAGCACCCGCTTGCCGTCCATCGCCCCCTCGTACCAGTGCAGGGTGCAGGCCGGCATGCCGCTCCGGGCCGGGAAGTGGTACTGGATGTGCGCCCACGCCGGGTACGTCTCCGGGTTGATCGCCCCGCCCTCGGCCGCGACCGCGACCGGGGCGGCCAGCTTGAGCGCCCGGAAGGCCATGTTGGCGGTGTGGCAGGCCATGTCCCCGAGGGCGCCGGTGCCGAAGTCCCACCAGCCCCGCCAGTCGTGCGGATGGTACGCCGGCTTGCCGTTGTCCTTCTCCCGGACCGCGTAGGGCCGCATCGCGGCCGCCCCGATCCACTCCTCCCAGTGGACGGTCTTCGGCACCGGCACCGCCTTCGGCCGGGCGACGACGTCCGGCGCCTGCTTCCAGTACTTGAACGGCCGGTTGGTCCAGACGTGGGCCTCGGTGACGTCGCCGAGCGCCCCGGCGTGGACCAACTCGACCGCCCGCCGCAGCCCGTTCAGGGCCGACCCCTGGTTGCCCATCTGGGTGCAAACCTTCATCTTGGCCGCCGTCTCCCGCATCAGCCGGGCCTCGAACGGCGTGTGCGTCAGCGGCTTTTGCACGTACACGTGCTTGCCCAGGCTCATGGCCCGGACGGCCGCCGGGGCGTGGTGGTGGTCCGGGGTGCTGATGACGGCCGCGTCGATCTCCTTGGCCATCTCGTCCAGCAGCTTGCGGTAGTCGAAGAACTTCCGGGCGCTCGGCCAGGAGGCGGCCCGCTTGTTCAGCCGGTCCTCGTCGATGTCGCACAGGGCGACCACGTCCATGACCGTGGCGGCCTGCTCGATGTCGCTCGACCCCTTGCCGCCGACCCCGATGCCGGCGACCCGGAGTTTGTCGTTCGCCCCGAACGCCTTGGCGACGGAGCCGGCCGGGCCGGTGAACAGGTAGCCGAGGCCGGCGGCCCCGAACTTGAGGGCGTGGCGGCGGGAGAGGCGGGTCGTCATGGATTTGCTCCGGCGAGGCGGGAAGGAACCGTACCGCGCCACCAAGCTAACCGCCCACCGGCCGCGTGTCCAAGGTTCGTCGGCGGTAACACGCCGGATCGGGACAAAGCGCCCCGGAAGCGGGCCGGGAGACTGTCCGCCGCCGGCCGGTCCGGGTTGAATAGCCGGACCTCCCGCTCACGGACTCGCCCGATGGACGTGCTCATCACCGCCGACCAGATCCGCCGCCGGGTGGACGAGCTGGCCGCCGAAATCCGCACTGCCTACGCCGGCAAGCCGGTGACGGTGGTCGGCGTGCTGACCGGCAGTCTGGTGTTCCTGGCCGACCTGATCCGGAAGCTCGACCTGCCGCTGCAGATCGGGCTGTTGCAGGCGTCCAGCTACCGCGGGACCGCGACCTCGCCGGGGGAGCTGACCGTCAACGACGGGCTGCTGCCGGACGTCCGCGGCCGGCACCTGCTGCTGCTCGACGACATCCTGGACACGGGCCAGACCGTCTCCCGGCTGGTGGTCCACCTGCTGTCGGCCCGTGGGGCGGCGACCGTGCGGACGTGCGTGCTGCTCCGCAAGATCGGCCGGCAGACGGTGCCGTTCGAGCCGGACTTCTGCGGGTTCACCATCCCGGACAAGTTCGTCATCGGCTACGGGCTGGACTTCAACGACGAGTACCGCCACCTGCCGTTCATCGGCGTCCTGCCCGACGGCCACCCCCATTGACCATGCCCATGCCCGGCCTCCTCATCCTGGCGGACGACCTGGCCCCGGACGGCCCGGCCGCGGTGCTGCCCCGGGTGGTGCCGGCCGTGGTGGGCCGGTCCCGTGTGGGGATCGCGGTACTCGGCCGTGTCATGGGACCAGTCGCAGACGAGCTGATCGCGGCCGGACTGCCGCCGGTTTCGCTACCGGTCCGCGGCCTGCTCGACCTGGCCGGCTTGCGGCAGGTCCGCAACTGGGCCGCCGCGTTCGACCCGGACCTAATCCACGCGATCGGCCCGACCGCCTGTCGGATCGCGGCCCTTCTTCGGCTGCCTGTCGTCGGTCTGAAGCGGCACTCCAGTCTCGTCGTGTCCGGAGTGACCGATTGCGACGGGCTGTTCTCCCGCAGGGCGGCTCGGGCGGCTGTCCGGGTATTGGTCGATTGTGAATCGGACGCAGCGCGGATATGGTCGGCCGGCGTCCCGGCTGGCCACGTCACAGTGATCCCACCAGGAATTACACCACCGTCCGCAGGACTGGACCCGTTGGACTTCCGCAAGTCGCTCGGTATCCCCCCTGCTGGCCGGCTAATCGTCGCCGCCGGCCGGTTCGACCCGGCGGCCGATCTGAAATCGGCGGTGTGGGCGTTCGACGTGGTGAAGTACGTCACCCCGGACGTGTTCCTGGTGCTGGTCGGTGACGGCCCGGAACGGGGTCGGGTCGAGCGGTTCGCCCGGGCGCTGGGGTTCGACGACTATCGGGTGCGCTTCGCAGGGGGCCGGTACGAAGCGGCGTCCGTCTTTGCCCTAGCCGAGGTGGTGTGGGTGACGCACCGGCGAGGCGGGGTGACGACAGCCCTGCAGTCGCTGGCGGCCGGCCGACCGGTAGTCGCCGTCCGCACCCCGGAGCTGGCGGAGGAGCTGACCGACCGCGTTTCCGGCCGGCTGGTGCCACAGGGCGACCGCGTGCAACTGGCGGCCGTCACCCACGAACTGCTCGAGCGACCGGCCGCTGCCGCCGCACTCGGGGCGGCCGGTCGGGCGGCTGTCCTCGACCGGTTCCCGGCCGGCCGGTTGGCGGACGCCTACACGGCTGTTTACCATGACCTGGCCGGCATCGGGCGGTGACGCCCCGGCCCGCCGGTTCGCCCACGGAGCGCCGAATGCCGACCGACGTGCTCACCGTCATCCTGGCCGGCGGCAAGGGCACCCGGCTGGAGCCGCTCACCCGGGACCGGGCCAAGCCGGCCGTCCCGTTCGGCGGCCTGTACCGGATCGTCGACTTCACCCTGTCCAACTGCATCAACAGCGGGCTGCGGCAGATCTACGTCCTGACCCAGTTCAAGAGCCGCAGCCTGGACCGGCACATCCGCCTGGGGTGGCACTTCCTCAGCCCGGAGATGGGCGAGTACATCGAGGTGCTGCCGCCCCAGCAGCGGATCGACGAGCACTGGTACAAGGGGACCGCCGACGCCATCTACCAGAACATCTACACCATCGAGAAGGACGACCCGGAGCTGCTGCTGGTGCTGGCCGGGGACCACGTGTACAAGATGGACTACGCCCAGATGGTCCGGGAGCACCGGGCGACCGGGGCCGACCTGACCATCGGGTGCATCCCGATCCCGCTGGCCGAGTGCAACCAGTTCGGGATCATGGAGGTGGACCGGGCCAGCCGGGTGGTCGGGTTCAAGGAGAAGCCGGCCACCTGCGAGCCGCTCCCCGGCGACCCGGCCCGGGCGCTCGGGTCGATGGGCATCTACGTGTTCCACACCCGCACCCTGTTCGAGCTGCTGTGCGAGGACGCCGCCCGGCCGAACAGCGGGCACGACTTCGGCAAGGACGTGATCCCGCACATGCTGGCCGCCGGGCACAAGGTGTACGCCCACCAGTTCTGCGACGCCAACCGGAAGGCCAGCCCGTACTGGCGGGACGTCGGCACCCTGGACGCGTACTACCAGGCGACCATGGACCTGGTGGCGGTCGAGCCGGAGCTGAACCTGTACGACGGCCACTGGCCGATCCGCACCTGGACCCCGCAGTACCCGCCGCCGAAGTTCGTCCACGCGGCCGACGGGCCGGTCGGCCAGGCCCGCCGGGGGGAGGCGCTGGACAGCATCGTCTGCCCCGGGTGCATCGTGTCCGGCGGCCACGTGCAGCGGAGCGTGCTGTCCCCGAACGTGCGGGTGAACAGCTACGCGGTCGTCGAGGACTCGATCCTGTTCGAGGGGGTGAACGTCGGCCGGTACTGCCGGATCCGCCGGGCGATCATCGACAAGGACGTGAAGCTGCCGCCGTACACGGTCATCGGGTTCGACCCGGAGGCCGACCGGAAGCGGGGGTTCACGTTCACCGAAAGCGGGGTGGTGGTGGTGCCGAAGGGGGAGCCGCCGGAGGCGTTCCTCGCCCCGAACCCGCTGCCATAAGAAGCAATGGCCCGCTGATCGCGCAGACTTCGACGCAGATGAAAACCGGATAAGAACTCAAACTGGTTTCAAATCCGGTTTTCATCTGCGTCGAAGTCTGCGCGATCAGCGGGCCATTCTTTCCCACCGGAGCAGGGTGGCGATCGTCTTGGCGTCCTTGACCTCGCCCCGCAGGCACATGGCGACGGCGTCCGCGAACCGCACCGTCACCGGCTCGAGCTGCTCGTCCGCCTCCAGCCGCATCTCACCCGGGGTCAGCCCCTCGGCGATGAACAGGTGCAGCTTCTCGTCCAGCACCCCGGGGGAGGCGTACAGGAAGCCGAGCGACCGCCACCGGTCGGCCGTGTACCCGGTCTCCTCGGCCAGCTCGCGGCGGGCCGCCGGTTCGACCTCCTCCCCCGGCTCCAGCGTCCCGGCCGGCAGCTCCCACAGGGTCTCGCCGACCGTCCACCGGTGGTTCCGGAGCAGGACCACGTGGTCCGCGTCGAGCACCGGCAGGATGACCACCGCCCCCGGGTGCTGGATCAGATCCCGGTCGACGGTGCCGCCGCCCGGGGTCGGGACGGTGTCGACGTAGACCCGGATCTTCCGGCCGGTGTGGACGAGGCGGCGGGGCACGGCGGACCTCCCGGGGCGGGCGGGTCGATTGCGGGCGGCACGGGGCGATGATAGGATGGGCGGCGGAGGCGGGCAATCGGCCCGCCGGGCCGGGCGGACCTGGGGCGGCCGATGCGCGATCCCATGAGCTGGGCGGTGACCGTCTTCCGGGCGTTCGGCATCCCGGTCAAGGTCCACCTCCTGTTCGCCGTCGTCGCCCTCGGGCTGTTCCTCCGGCAGATCACCCTGCCGGGCAACCCGGTCTGGTGGGCGGACGTGTTCCTGCTCACCGTCGTCGTCCTGTTCGTCACCATCCTGCTCCACGAGTTCGGCCACTGCTTCGCCGGCCGGGCGGTCGGCGGGGAGCCGACCGAGATCCTGATCTGGCCGCTCGGCGGGCTGGCGTTCGTGGACGTGCCCCAGAACTGGCGGGCGCACACGATCACCGCCGCCGGCGGGCCGCTGGTCAACCTGGTGGTGTGCATCCTCGGCGGGTGTGCGATCGCCGGGGCCGGGTTCGTCCCGAACCTGAACCCGTTCGCCGACCCGTACCTGGCCGAACTCCGCAGCCCGGCCGACGGCCGCACCTACACCAGCGAGTACGGGCTGCGGTTGTACAAGCCGGGCACCGCCGAGGAGGTGAAGCCGACGGCCGAGGTGCTGGACCGGTTCGCCAAGAAGGAGGCCGACCTCGGGCCGGGCGTCGAGCGGGCCAAGCTGCCGACCTGGGTGGCGTGGGTCCAGCGGGTGTTCTGGCTGAACTGGCTGCTTCTGCTCATCAACCTGCTGCCGGCCTACCCGCTGGACGGCGGGCAGATGCTCCAGGGGCTGCTGTGGGCCAGGTCCGGCTACCGCCAGGGGACGGCGGTCGCGGTGTACGCCGGGTATCTGGTCGCCGTCCTGGTGCTGGTGGCGTCGATCGCGGCCAACGAGGCGCTCCTGATGGGGCTGTCGCTGTTCATCTTCTACAGCTGCTTCACCCGCCTCTCGACCCTGGAGGCGGAGGACGGGCTGTACGGCGACTTCTCGCAGGGATACCTGAGCCTGGAACGGGACGAGGGACCGGTCCCGCGGCCGAAGAAGCAGAACTTCCTCAAGCGGTGGCTGCAGGTGCGGGCCGCCCGCCGGCTCCAGCGGGAGATCGAGCAGCGGCAGATGGACGACGAGCGGATGGACCAGCTACTGGACAAGATCGCCAAGTTCGGCAAGGCGGCCCTGACCGACGAGGAGCGGCGGTTCATGGAGCGGGTGAGCGCCCGCTACCGCAACCGCTGAGCCGATGACTTCGTGTGACCCGGAAAGCCCAGGCACGATCGTGCCTGGGCTTTGTTCCTGAGAGAGTGCCCCGTGTCGAAGCTGATCGAGACCAAGCCGCCGAGCGGGTTCCGCGACTTCCCGCCGGCCGCCATGCTCCTCAAGGAGCGGGTGCTAAACACCGCCCGGTGTGTCTACCGTTCCTACGGATACAGCCCGATCGACACCCCGGCCGCCGAGTCCCTGGACGTGCTGCTCGGCAAGGGGGGCGGGGAGAACGACAAGCTGGTGTACCGGGTCCAGGGGGCCAAGAGCGAAACCGCGGAGATGGGGCTGCGGTTCGACCTGACCGTGCCGTTCGCCCGGTTCGCCGCCCGGCACATCCCGGACCTGGGGGTGCCGTTCAAACGGTACGCCCTCGGGCCGGTGTGGCGGGGGGAGCGGCCCGGCCACGGCCGCTACCGCGAGTTCTGGCAGTGCGACTTCGACACCATCGGCACCACCTCGAACGCCAGTGACATCGAGGTGGCACTGGTCATCAACGACCTGTTCACGGCCCTCGGGTTCGACCGGTTTGAAGTGCGGGTGAACAACCGGCTGGTCCTGTCCGGCCTGTTGGAATCGCTCGGCATCGCGGACAAGTCGGGGCCGGTGCTGCGGGCGCTGGACAAGCTGCCGAAGATCGGCCGGGAGAAGGTGGTCGAGGAGATGGGCCGCGAGGCCGCGGTCACGGCCGAGCAGGCGAACCGGGTGCTAATGTTGGCCGAGGCCGGCGGGTCGAACGCCGAGGTCTTGGCCGACGTGGAGAAACAGTTCGGGGCCAGCCCCAAGGTGGCCGACGGGATCGCCCGGCTGCGGGAGCTGCTGGCCGTCGCCGAGGCGACGGGGGTGCCGGCCGGCCGCATCCGCGTCGATCTGAGCATCGCCCGTGGGCTGGACTACTACACCGGCACCATTTACGAGACGTTCCTCGGCGGCGAGTACACCGACGACAAGGGCCAGTCGCAGCGGCTCGAAGGGTTCGGCAGCGTCTGTAGCGGCGGGCGGTACGACAACCTGGCCAGCCTGTACACGAAGCAGGTGCTGCCGGGGGTCGGGGCGTCGCTCGGGGTGGACCGGCTGCTCGCCGCGATGGAGGCGATGAAACACCCGTGGGTGGCCGCCGGGATGGCCGCCGCCCCGGTGCTGGTACTCCGGTTCGACGGGGTGCCGACCGGCGGCTATGAGCGGGTAGCCAGCCAACTCCGGGACGCGGGCATCGGGGCGGAGGTGTACCCGGACGCGAAGAAGCTCGGGGTGCAGTTCCAGTACGCGGAGAAGCGCGGGTTCCGGCTCGCACTGATCGCCGGCCCGGAGGAGTTCGCCAAGGGTATGTGGAAGGTCAAGGAGTTGGCGAAGCGCGAGGAACAGACCGTCCTGGCGGGCGAGTTGGTGTCTAGGGTCATGGCCATGCTAGGCTGAATCATCCCTCCTCTCGTTCCCACGCTCGGCGTGGGAACGGGCGAGCCGACGCCGGGCGTCGCGTCTCAGGCTGTGGGTGACAGCGTCCCCGGGTGGGCAGTCCGCGACGCGGAGCGTCGGCCCGTTCCCACGCCGAGCGTGGGAACGAGGAGAGAAATGGACCGGTCCAACCACTACGAGGCGGCATTCGAGGCGTTCCTGCGGGACCGGCGGGTCGGGTTCATCCCGGTGGACGAAGCGAAGCGGTCGCTGCTCGGCGACGCGGACGTGAAGTCGCTCGACTTCATCGTCGTCGGCCCGGACTCGGCCCGGCTGGTGGTGGACGTGAAGGGGCGGAAGTTTCCCGGCGGCTCCTCAGAACAACCTCGGCCGGTCTGGCAGAACTGGTCCACGGAAGAAGACATTGACGGCCTCGACCGGTGGGCCGCCCACCTGGGGCCGGGGTTCCGGGGCGTGCTGGCGTTCGTCTACCACATCCAGCCGCCGTTCGAGCTGCCGGCCGGCACCCCCGACCTGTTCACCTTCCGCGACCGGACGTACCTGATGCGGGCGGTCGATGCGGCCGCGTACCGCGCCCACATGAAGCCCCGTAGCCGGCGGTGGGCGACGGTCCACCTCGGCACCGCCGACTTCCGCCGGCTGGTCCGCCCGTTCACCGCGTTCCTCGCCCCGACACCCGCCCTGACACCATGAACCGGCTCAAGCTCGGCCTCGTGCTCGAAACCGTCGGCCGGCCGCCCCGCCAGGCGCTCGCCGAGGCGGCCCGGCTCGGGGTGAACGGGGTGCAGGTGAGTGCCACCGGCGACCTCGCCCCGGACCGGCTGACCGCCACCGGCCGGCGGGAGTTCCGCACCCTGCTCCGCGGGTACAACCTGGAATTGGCCGCCGTCTACTGTCCCCTTCGCCGGGGGCTGGATTCGGCCGACGACCAGCAGAAGCGGGTGGAACACGTCCGGGCGGTCCTGCAACTGGCCGCCGACCTGGGCACGCCCGTCGTCGGCACCCCGTTCCCGGCCGTGCCGACCGACCCGGCGTCGCCGCGGGCGCTGACGCTGCGAGAGGTGTTGACCGACCTGGCCGGGGTCGGCGACCGGCTCGGGGTGCGGCTCGCGGTCGAGCCGGGCCTCGACCCAGGGGACAAGGTCCGCGACTACCTGGGAACCTTCGACACCGGCGGGCTGGCGGTCACGTTCGACCCGGCCAACTTCCTGCTCAACCGTCACGACCCGCTCGCAAGCCTGGCCGCCCTCGGCGGGCTGGTCGCCCATACCCATGCCCGCGACGGCCGGGCGGCCCGGGTGAGCGGGTCCGGCGGGGAGGTGCCGGTCGGGGCCGGGGACATCGAGTGGATGGTGTACGTCGCCACGCTCGAGTCCGTCGGCTATCGCGGCTTCCTGACCGTGGACCGCGAAGAAGGGGCCACCAAGTTCGCCGACGTGGCGGCCGGGGTCAAGTTCCTGCGGCGGTTCGTGCCCGCGACCGAAAGCTGAGCATTCCGACCAACGGGCGAAATGGCTGGCGGCGGCCGGCGAACCAGCGGATAACTGACGAGACCCGCCCTGCCCCGCCGTGGAGGGTTTGACGTGGACAGCAGCGACATCGCGAAGGTGACGTTCTTCAGCATCGTGGTCGGCCTGCCGATCCTCGGCTGGATCATCACCGCGGCCGTCACCGAATGGCGGAAGGCCCGGGTGGCGGAGCAAGAAGCCGTCCTGAAGCAGAGCATGATCGAGAAGGGGTTTGGCCCGGACGACATCCTGCGGGTGCTGGCCGGCGGGCACTCGCCCCACACCGTCGCCGCCGCCGACCTGACCGCCGTGCTGATCGAGCAGGAGTACGAAGCGGACGACATCGCCGCGATCAGCGGGGCGTTCGACCAGCTCCCGCCGGCCGCCCGGGAGGCGGTCGGCCGGCACGCCCGGCAGATGGCCGAGGGCAGGTACGACGGGGCGGACATCGTCAAGTTCATCGACGCCCGGGCGGAGGCGGCTAAGATGGCCGGCGAGACCCAAGCCCCTGCCGTCTGACCGCCCATGCCCGACGACAACCCGCTCCGCCGCCTGCCGCCGGTGTCGAAGGTGCTCGACGCCCCGGCCTTGGCGGCGGCTCGCGTGCGGCACCCGGCCGACGCCGTCACGGCCGCGGTGCGGGCGGAACTAACCGCCGCCCGGGAACGGCTCGCGGCCGGCGGGAACGGCCCGCCCCCATCCCCCGACGCACTCGCCGAACGGGCCGCCGCCCGGCTCGACGCCGACGCCGCCCCGAAACTCCGTCCCGTCATCAACGCGACCGGCGTCGTCCTGCACACCAACCTCGGCCGATCCCCACTGCACGAATCCGCCGCCCGGGCCGCCTACGAGGCCGGGCGGGGCTACCTGAACCTGGAGATGGACCTCGGCACTGGCAAGCGGTCCAGCCGGCAAGACCCGGTGCGGGCCGGGCTGTGCCGGCTGACCGGGGCCGAGTCGGCAACGGTGGTGAACAACTGCGCCGCTGCCACGGTGATCGTGCTGCGGGCGCTGGCCGCCGGCAAAGAGGTGGTCGTCAGCCGCGGCCAGTTGGTGGAGATCGGCGGCAGCTTCCGCATCCCGGAGATCATGGCCGTCAGCGGGGCGACCCTTCGCGAGGTCGGCACCACCAACATCACCCGCACCAGCGACTACGAGCAGGCGATCGGCCCGCACACCGGCCTGCTGATGCGGGTCCACACCAGCAACTACCGGGTCCGCGGGTACACCAAGTCCGTCGGCATCGAGGAGCTGGTCGCCCTCGGCAAGCGGTTCAACCTGCCCGTGGTCGACGACGCCGGCAGCGGGACCGCGCTCGACCTGGCCGAACACGGGTTGCCGGGCGAGCCGCTCGTCTCGGCCGGGATCGCGGCCGGGGCGGACCTGGTGCTGTTCAGCGGGGACAAGCTGCTCGGCGGGCCGCAGGCCGGGGTGATCGCCGGTAAGACGGACCTCGTCCGCCAAGTCGAGAAAGACCCGCTAATGCGGGCGTTCCGCACGGACAAGATGACCCTGGCCGCACTGGAAGCGACCCTGCGGCTGTACCGCGACCCGTCCGCCGTCCGCCGCGAGTTGCCGACCGCGAAACTGCTGACGACGCCGCTCACCGAACTGCGGGAACGGTGCGAACGACTCGCGGTCCGGTTGCGGGCCATCCCCGGCATTTCAGTCGAGGTGCGACAGGACACGGCGTTCGTCGGCGGCGGCTCCCTCCCCGATGTCGAGCTGCCGACGGCAGTGATCGCCGTCACGGCCGACGGGCTGTCCGACGACGACCTCGCCCGCCGGCTGCGGACCGGCACCCCGGCGGTCGTCGGCCGGGTGCAAGACGGCCGTATCCTGCTCGACCTGCGGTGCGTGTTCGACCGGCAAGAGGACGACTTGGCCGCCGCCGTCCACGCCGCTGTCAGCAAGTGATTAGCCGCATAGAGCCATCAACAGGTGGCAGACGGCAGCCACGACGGTGAAGTGGGTGACGGCAAACAGGGGTAGCACCACGAACCGCCAGGTCTGCCACGGCCCGTTCCAGAACCGGGCCGCCCGCCACGTCGAGAACACCACGACCGTGGCCCAGATCGACAGCACGACGGCCGCCCCGGTCATGGCCCCGGCTGCCCAGTCGATCCGCCGTCTTTCTCCCGCCGGGATAGTCAGCCACGGGAGCACCAGCCCAAGCAGGGCGCCCAACAGACCCGAGAGGGTAAACCCGACCGCCGGGCCGCCACGGACGACCAGCGTACTCAACGCCCCGGCGGTGGTCGTACCTGGAACCAGCTCCAGGTCGCGGTCCCACCGCTTCGGATCGGTCGTCAGTGTCACACGGGTGAGCGGCTCGAGCGAGTCCGAGTACTGATACTCCCACACCGACCGTTGCCGCTCGGCCTCGAACGTCTGACCGACCCCCTTTGACACCACCGCCCCGTAGATCGCCTCGCACGCCATTCCGGACAGGTCACAACTCGGGGCCGGCTTGACGAACCCGCGGGCGTAGACCACCGTGCGGATCGGGTGCGAGTACACGCGAGTCGGGAGCAGCGGGAACCAGAGGATCGGGGACGGGAACTCGATCCGCAGAGCTGCGGCCGTACTCGGCACGTCCCGCCGGGCCACCCACCCGCAGATGAACGCGAACCCGTTCCGTCCGAAGTACGGGTCTAGCGACGACAGGTCAGCCGCCGTCCGATCCACCCCCTGGGCATCGAGGTACCGTTCGAGTGCCTCGCGGGTGTCGGCCGTCACCACGGTGACGACCATTCCCAGCTTTTCGACCCGTGACTCTTCCATCACCGAGGAGGCGACCGATCCGCCGCACCCGCCGATGAACAGCGGACAGCACAGCCCACCGGAGTCCAGCAAACCGGTGACGCCGATGGCATCTCGTAGCGTTCGTTCGGCCCGGCCGTGGAGCGTTTCGTAGTAGGCGACGGTCGGGAACGAATCGACCGGCTCGGCCTTGACGGCCGTCGCTGCGGCTCGGACTGGCACTACCCAGACGGTGCCGTCGGCGGTCGGGTCACTGAGGGCGGCGACGTGCAGCACCTCCCGCCCGTCCGCCCAATCGATCATCGCCCGCTGCTCCCGCTCCGGCACCAGCCGGCCGTCGGACGCGAACTTGCACCCATCTGCCCACACCCCGGACGGCCAAGCCATCAGAAGCAGCACTGCGGTGGGCGGTTTGAGGCGCATGGGCCACCGGGGAGACGGGGGTTCGTCTACCGTGCCGATCCCCAACCCAGACGGGTATTCCCGGGAAGCGTTTCGATTCGAGGCCGATTACACCCGCTCAGCCGGGGTGTCAGGCAGCGGCGGGTCGAGTTCCACCCACGTCTTGCACCCGGCGTATTCGGGCCGCTCCGGCATAATGGCCGTCGGTCCTCGCCACACGCGGACCGTCAGCGCGAACAGCCCCGGCGTGCGGTAGTGGAACCGCTGCCGCACCGTGTCCGACGACCAGACGTGCAGCGGGTCCAAAGCCAGGGCGTCGGCCAGATCGGTCAGGTGTCGGACCTGGATCACCTCGGCGAAGTGGGTCAGGCGGACCGTGCCGGCCGGCGGGCGGTCGGCCTCGGCGGCGTCGATCAGCGGCAGGAACTCCGGCTTCAGCCCGGCCCGCTGCTGCTCGTGGAAGTGCGTCGGGTAGAGCCAGAAGCGGGCGTGTTCCGGTCGGAACTCGCCGCCGACCTCGGCGATCCCGCCCTTTCGGAGGATCACCGTCTGGGTGCCGGCGGCCAGCGCCCGGCAGACCGCCGCCCACTCCTTGAACGCCACCCCGAGCATACACATCTCCGAAGAGGGAGGGCGAGGCTCCTGCCGAGCCGTCAGCCCGCGGCAACCGGTAGTAGCCACACCCGTAGCTGTCGCCGGTGAAACTCGCGGCCGGTGCCAGGCGTTCCCCGGCTCGGCAGGAGCCTCGCCCTCCCGTGTCACCTTCCAGATACGCTCACCCCAGGAACGAGTTCCTCGCCCCGCTGCCGGCGGGACAGCAGGTCTTGCATCGCCACGGCCGGCGACCGCCCCTCGTACAGCACCCGGTAGACGCCCTCCATGATCGGCACGTCCAGGCCCATCCGCTGGGTGCGGTCGAACACGCTGCGGGCGGTGTACACCCCCTCGGCCACCTGCGGCCCAGCGGTCACGTCCGCCACGGTGGCTCCGCCGGCCAGCCGCTCGCCGGCCCGGCGGTTGCGGCCGTGCGGGCTGAAACAGGTGGTGATCAGGTCGCCGATGCCGGCCAGCCCGCCGAACGTCGCCGGGTCGGCCCCGTGGGCCACCCCGAACCGGGTCATCTCGACCAGCCCGCGGGTGAGCAGGGCGGCCTTGGCGTTGTCTCCACACCGCAGCCCGTCGCCGATCCCGGCCGCGATGCCGATCACGTTCTTCAACGCCCCGGCCAGTTCGACGCCGACCAGGTCGGTGTTGGTGTACACCCGCAGCCGGTCCCCGCCGACGTGCTGCTGCACCCACCCGGCCAGGGCCGCGTCCGGGCTGGCCATGACGACCGAGGTCGGCATCCCGCGGGCCACCTCCTCGGCGTGACTCGGGCCGCTCAGGGCGGCCAGCCGGTCGGTGCCGAGTACGTCGGCGAGGATCTGACTCGGCCGGCGGAAGCTGTCCTGCTCGATCCCCTTGGTCAGGCTGACGACCGGCACGGACGGGTCGGCGAGCGCCCGAAAACGCTCTGCCGTCGGCCGCAGGTAGGCGGTCGGCACCGCGACCACCCAGCAGTCCGCGGCGTCAACCGCCGCGGCCGGGTCGGTCGTGATCGTGACCGCCTCCGGGATCGGCACCCCGGCGAGTTGGCGGGCGTTCTCCCGGCGGGCGATCAGTTCGCGGCCGGTCGCCTCCCGGGCCGCCCACAGGCGGACGCGGTTGTCCGGCTTCTGGGCGAGCACGACCGCCATCGCCGTCCCCCAGCCGCCGGCCCCGAGCACCGCGAACGTCGGCATCGTCCCTCCTATTGATCGGCCCGCCCGGCGGAACAACCGCTACAGATTCCCGCGAACCCGGACGCCGGACATTTTACCGGGTCGGCCAGCCGGTCGCGGCCCGGCCCGGGGTTTCCGCTTCAGCCGCCTCGGGCCGGCGTCCGAAACCTTCGAGGAGCACTTCTCCGGCCGCGGCCGGCAGGGGAAGGGGAGCGGTCGGCCCCCGGTCGGGGGGCGGTCGCACTGCGCGAAGGCAACACGGAGGGACAGCACATGGCCGCTCATCTACGGGTGTACCAGGCCGCCGACGAGCCGGCCGACCTGTTCGACGAGTCCCCGGAGCCGAGCGTCCGGGTGCGGCTCGGCGACCTGTTGCCGCTGGTGGCGATGGCCCAGAAGTTGAACTTCATCTGGCTGAAGGACTTCCTGGACGACGAGGTCCAGATCACCGAAGACCTGCACCAGGTACTCCAGACCTTCCGCGGTTGCCGGCCGTCGGCTTGATCTTGTGGGCGGTGCCGAGTTCGAGGCTCGCCGTTGGCGGCAGTGATGATAGGCCCTGTTCCGGCGGGCCTCGAAGACTCGGCACCGCCCTACAGGTCCGGCATTCACGTCGGGTCGTCCTTGATGTCCTTGAACATGTCCGGCTTGCCGAACTGGGTCGGGTCGAACGTCCCCCGGGACTCGGCCTCCAGCATCCGCAGCCGGGCCTCCAGCTCCCGCAGCTTGACGGTCATCGCCTCCAGTTTGGCGTTCGTGTCGTCCCTCGGCTTCGGCCGTGGCACCTCCGGGTAGTCGAGCTGTCGCTGTAGGGCGGCGAACAGGAACAGCGGGTCGCGGCCCCGGCTCGCCTTGGCGATCTTCCCCTCCTTCTCGGCGAACAACGGCGGCACCGACGGCTCGTACCCCGGCTGGGTGCGGCGGGTGTCGATCACGTACTGCTGCGACCGGACGTACACCAGGTCGGCGAACTCGTACACCCCGATCTGCCGGCGGACCAGGTCGGCGAACCCCCTCCAGTCGGCGTCGTAGAACGGGTCGTCCTCGATCGCCCGCAGCCCGGCGTCGTACCCCAGCCGGTTGCGGGCCAGCGTCTCGAACTGGAAGACGAACAGCCCGCTCGGGGTCGGGGCACCGGCCTTGTACGTCGCCTCTTTCTCCAGGATGTGCAGGGCGACCGGCATGGTCAGCCGCTGCTTCTCTTCCTCCGCCTGGCCGACCACGAACGCCTGATACCGGGTGAAGTAGTGCGGCAGCCGGGCGAACCCGCTGGCCAGGGTGCCGGAGTGCTTCAGCTCGGTGCCGAGGAACTGGATGGCCATCGGCAGCTTGGTGGTGGTCAGGATCTCCTCGGGGGCGCGGTCGAGGACGTCCTGGGCCGGCATGTTCTCGGCCAGCCGTTCGCGGAAGGTGCGGAAGAAGAACGCCTGCTCGACGCATTCCTCGCGGTCGGGCGGGCGGCCGGCGGTCGGGGCGGTGCTCATACCGGGATGATAGCGGGTCCGGGCGGTCCGGCGGTGCCGACGGTACAGGCGGTACGGCTTCGCCCACTTGCGCCGGTTCGGCCGGTCACGGGCCGTGGCAGGTGGGGCGGTTTGGGTGGAGTCCGGTTGGTCCCCGTCGAATCGTCGGGCAGATTAGCGGCAGCGGCCGGGCGGAAGCCCGCGCCGGGTTTTGCACCACGTTCCGCAGCGACGGCGGGGGGAGTTATGGACCGACTGTTCCGGGCGGGGCCGCTCGCGGCGGCCGCGCTGCTGTTGACACCGCTCGCCGCGGATGCCGGCCACTGCGGGCTGTGCCGGTATCCGGCCCCGATGGTGGCGGCCGAGCAGTGCGTGCCGACCGTCCTCGCCTCCCGGGTGGCGTACCAACCGGTGAGCGAGCTGGTTTCGGAAGTCTGCTACCGGCCGGTGACGCGGACCAGCTACCAGCCGAAGACGGAGACGGCGTACCGGACCGTGTACGACCAGCAGGTCGAGGCGGTGCCGTACACGGTCAACCGGCCGGTGGTCGAGTACTTCGACACCGTCCAGCGGTACACGGTCAACCGGCCGGTGTACGAGACGCACATGCAGGAGCAGCGGTACACCGTCAACCGCCCGGTCGTGCGGGAGGTGCCGGTCGCCATCCCGTACTGCACCTACCGCCCGGTGTACGAGCAGCACGTCCGGCAGGTGGCCCGCACCTTCTACCGCCCGGTGGTCAGCGAGTACACGGTCGCCATCCCGTACTGCACCTACCGCCCGGTGTACGAACAGCACGTCCGCCAGCACACCTACACCGTCCACCGGCCGGTCGTGCAGGAGTACCAGGAGCCGGTCTGCTACACGGTCAACCGGCCGGTGTACGAGCAGCACTGTCGGGAGCAGCAGTACGTCACCTACCGCCCGGTGACGGAACAGTACCAGGTGCCCGTGACGTATTACACCTGCCGGCCGGTGTACGAGCAGCACGTCCGGGAGCAGCGGTACGTCACCTACCGGACCGAGACGCAGTGCTACCAGCAGCCGGTGACGCACACCACCTGCCGGCCGGTGTACGAGCAGCACACCCGACACGTGCCCGTCACCCGGTATCGGACCGAGACGGATTACGTCACCCAGACCCGGGTCAACTACACCTGCGAGCCGGTCACAGTCACCCGCACGGTGCCGGTCCAGACCGGCCACTACGAGACGGTGAGCGAGTACGTGCCGGGGCCGGTCGTGACCCGGATGGTCCAGATGCCCGGCACCTGCACCATCGACCCCTGCACCTGCACCACCCGCTACTGCCCGGGGCCGTGCGTCCCGGTCCAGGTGCAGTGCCCGGGGCGAACGGTCTGCCGTCAGGTGTGGGTGCCGCGGACCGAGTGCAAGACGGTGTGCGAAACCCAGTACGTCCGCAAAGCGGTCCCCTGCACCGTCCAGGTGCCGGTCTGCCGGACGGTGCCGTACACGGAACTGGTCGCCTGCAACTACACCACCTGCCGGATGGTGCCGGAGACCCACACCAGCTACGTCACCCGCCAGGTCTGCTACCGGGTGCCGGAGGAGCGGGTCTGCCAGATCCCGTACACCACCTGCCGGATGGAACGCCAGCAGCACACCTGCTACGTGACCAAGTGCCGGACGTACTGCGTGCCGGAGACCCACACCCGGCTGATCCCGTACACCACCTGCCGGATGGTGCCGGAGACCCACACCCGGATGGTCACCCGCCGGCACTGCTACAGCGTGCCGGAGACCCGGACCGTGTGCGTGCCGTACACCACCTGCCGGATGGAGCGTCAGGACCACGTCCGGTACGAGGTCCGGCGGCAGTGCCAGAAGGTGCCGGAGACGGTCGTGTACAACGTGCCGTACACCACCTGCCGGATGGTCCGCGAAGACCACGTCCGGCACGAGGTCCGGCGTCACTGTGAGTACGTTCCCGAGCAGTGCGTCCGGTACGTGCCGGTGCGGACCTGCCGGCTGGTGCCGGAGGAGCACTGCCGGACGGTCCGCCAGTGCAGCGTCCGGTACGTGCCGGAGCAGCACTGCCGGTACGTGACCAAGTGCGTGCCGCGGACCGAGTGCTACACCACCTGCCGGATGGTGCCGGTGCAGTCGTGCGTGATGGAGCCGTACACCGTCACCCGATGCGTCACCCGGTACGTGCCGACCTGCGTGCCGTGCTGCAACTGAGAGCCGGCAAAGCCCACCCGTTGCAACGGGTGGGCTTTCGCCCTCCACACACCCCCTGCCCGGGGGTGTTGTCGTTTTCACACCTCTGCGGTTAACCGGACAGCCGGCGACCAACCCCCTAAAACGACCCGGGGGTTCCGACCGGCGAACGGAAAGGGCAGCGATGGGCCGCCGCATCCGCGTGGGCGCGGTCAACTACCTGAACACTAAGCCGCTGGTCGAAGGGCTGGCCGGGTTCGCCCCCGAAATCGAGTTGTCGTTCGACCTGCCCAGTCGGCTCGCCGACCGGATGGCCGTCGGCGAGCTGGACGTCGGCCTCATCCCGGTGATCGAATACCTGCGGGCTGGCACGTACCGGTTCATCCCGGACATCGCCATCACCAGCCGCGGGCCGGTGCTGAGTGTCACCCTGTTCAGCCGGGTGCCGTGGGCCGAGGTGCGGTCGGTCGCGCTGGACATCGGCTCCCGGACCAGCGCCGCGCTCACGCAAATCCTGCTGCGGAAGCGGTACGGCGTCGCCCCGCGGGTCGAGCCGCTGCCGCTGGACGTGCCGGCCGACGACCTGACCACGGACGCCGTGCTGCTCATCGGCGACCGGGCGATGCGGGCCTGCCTGCCGGGGTTCCCCTACGCCTTCGACCTCGGGCAAGAGTGGGCCGACTGGACCGGGCTACCGATGGTGTACGCCGTCTGGGCGGTCCGCGACGGGGTCGAACTCGGGGCCACGGAAGCCGCGTTCCACCAGGCGAAGTCGCTCGGCCTGGGCCGGGCCGGGGCGATCGCCGCCCGGGAGGCGCCGGCCCTCGGGCTGGACGCCGGGTTCTGCCGCCGCTACCTCGACACGCTGATCCGGTACGACCTCGGCCCGCGGGAGCTGGCCGGGCTGAGCCGGTACGCCGACCTTGCCGCCGAACTCGGCCTCGCGCCGGAAGGGGTGCCGCTTGACCGCCATCGACCGCATCTTGTCGAAAGCCGTTGACGGCCGCCGGCTCACCCCGGACGAGGGGGTGGAGCTGTTCGGCTGCCGCGACCTGTCCAAGCTCGGCCGGGCCGCCCACGCGGTCACCATGCGGCTCCACCCGGAGCCGTATCGGACGTTCAACATCGACCGGAACATCAACTACACCAACGTCTGCGCCGCGGTGTGCGACTTCTGCGCGTTCTACCGCAAGTCAAACGACGCCGACGCCTACGTGCTGAGCCGCGACGAGCTACACCAGAAGGTGCAGGAGACGATCGACCTGGGCGGCAACCAGGTGCTCCTGCAGGGCGGGATGCACCCGTCGCTCAAGCTCGACTGGTACGAGGCGATGCTCCGCGACCTGCGGGAACACTTCCCGTCGGTCAACCTGCACGCCTTCAGCCCGCCGGAGATCCACCACTTCGCCAAGATCAACAAGCTGCCTCTGGAAGAGGTGCTCCGTCGGCTGAAGGACGCCGGCCTGGGCAGCCTGCCGGGCGGCGGCGGGGAAATCCTCGTGGACCGCGTCCGTAAGCAGCTCACCAAGGGGAAGGCGCTCACCGACGAGTGGCTGGAGGTGATGCGGGTGTGGCACCGGCTGGGCGGCCGGTCGAGCGCCACCATGATGTTCGGCCACATCGAGACGGAGGCCGAGCGGGTCGAGCACCTGGACCGCATCCGCACGTTGCAGGACGAGACCGGCGGGTTCACCGCGTTCATCTGCTGGACCATGCAGCCGGGGCACAAGATGGCGGACGCCCCGGCGGCCGGGCCGTTCGAGTACCTCCGCACCCAGGCCATCGCCCGGCTGTACCTGGACAACGTCCCGAACATCCAATCGTCGTGGGTGACGCAGGGGGCGAAGATCGGCCAGGTCGCTCTGTTCTACGGGGCGAACGACATGGGGTCGCTGATGATCGAGGAGAACGTCGTCGCCTCGGCCGGCACCGTCCACCACCTGACCCTGGACCAGATCAAGGCGTGCATCCGCGAGGCCGGGTGGGAGCCGCGGCAGCGGAACGTCTTCTACCAGCTCGTCGAGGAGCGGTCGCCCCGGGCTGCCTCGTCGAACGGTCGGTCGTTGCCGGTCCTCGTCTGACCCGGCACAATACGCCTGTCGCGACACCGATCACGGCCAGCGAGGGGCGAATGGACGACCGACCGGAAGGCGAGGAAGTACGGCACGTCCTGCGGAACGTGGCCGCCTATCGGGGGCTGTGCGCCCAGGTCCGCCGGTCGTCCACCGGCGGCCTGTTCTTCGGCGGGCTGATGTTCGTCATCTGGTACTTGGCGTTCGGCCAGCGGAACGACTACGGCCCGTTCAGCCTGCTCTACCTCGGCCTGGCCGGGCTGGAGTTCACCGTCGCCCTGTGGAACCGGGTCAACCCGTCGGCCGAGGGCATCCTGCTGGACGGGGTTGTCCTGATGGTGTTCGGGGCCGCCACCCTCGCCCGTCATTTGCTGATCATGCAGGGGGTCATCGTCGGGCCGCCGCCGAGTGTCGTGTTCACCCTTCTGGCCGTGTACTGGGTGTATTCCGGGTTCAGCACCGCCCGCTCGTACTTCTACATCCGCCGGGCGTTCTCCCACCGGCCGTCGGCCGAACACCTGCGGTGGTTCAACGACCTGCTGCGGGAGGTCAAGGCGGCCGACCCGGAGGCCGACCCGGCTTCCCTGGACCTGCCGACCAAGCCGCCGTTGCGGGCCAAACTGCTCGGGGACACCGCCCTGTTCCTGCAACCGAGGGCGGACGACCCGTTCATCCTGGCCCGTGAAGACGTGGTGATCGAACGCCTCCCGCCGGCCGAGGGCGATACCACACCCCGCGGCCGGCTATTCCTGGGCGAGGAGGTCGGCACGTTCCCGCTCGACCCGGCCAACTGGCGGAACTACGCCGCCTGGAAGCGCGAGGGCGGCGAGCCGGTCGACTGACCGCGTCCCGTTGACTGACGTCCGCCGCTACACCCTCTCGGAGTCCGCCCGTGGCCGCCTCCCTCGCCCTGCCGCTCCTGGTCGCGCTGTCGGCCGCCTTCGCGGACGACCCGCCGAAGAAGGCGGACCCGCCGAAGCCGAAAGCGGTGGCCGTCTGGGAAGGCCCGCTGACCGCCGGGGCGATCGAGCTGCGGATGATCTTCAACATCCTGGAGGCGACGGACGGCAAGCTGTCGGCCACCCTGGACGTGCCGGACCAGGGGGCGAAGGGCGTCCCGTGTGGGGAGGTCAAGCAGGCGGACGGCAAGCTGGTGATCCAGGCGCCGCTGCTGAAGGGCAAGTACGAGGGGAAGTTGTCCGCCGACGGGAAGACCGCGGTGGGCGAGTGGACCCAGAGCGGGCAGACGTTCAAGCTCACCCTGACGCGGGTGGAGAAGGCGACCGAGGTCCGCCGGCCGCAGACCCCGAAGCCGCCGTTCCCGTACACCGTCGAAGAGGTCACGTTCGACAACCCGGCCGCCAAGATCACTCTGGCCGGCACCCTCACACTGCCGAAGGGGGACGGCCCGTTCCCGGCGGCGGTGCTGGTCAGCGGGTCCGGCCCACAGGACCGGGACGAGACGATCTTCCAGCACAAGCCGTTCTGGGTGCTGGCCGACCACCTGACCCGCAACGGCATCGCGGTGCTGCGGTACGACGACCGCGGGGTCGGCAAGTCCAAGGGGAAGTTCGCCGACGCCATCACGGCCGACTTCGCCGCCGACGCCCACGCCGCCGTCCGGTTCCTGCGGTCCCGCCAGGGGATCGACCCGAAGCGGGTCGGCATCATCGGCCACAGCGAAGGTGGGCTGATCGCCCCGATGGTCGCCGCCGACCACCCGGCCGAGGTCGGGTTCATCGTCATGCTCTCCGGGACCGGGCTGCCGGGCACCGACATCCTGGCGGCCCAGATCGCCGACCTGATGAAAGCGTCCGGGGAGAAGGAGGAGTCGATCAAGCTGGCCGTCGATTTCCAGAAGGTGCTCATGGCGGCGGTCGTCCAGCACGCCGATCCGGCCGAGTCTAAAAAGGCGGTTGTCGCCGAGGCCGAGAAGTTCGTCGGCAAACTCACCGAAGCGCAAAAGAAGGCGCTGGAACTCGGCAAGGACGGGAAGCCGCCCGGGCTGGACCAGCTCAACGCCCCGTGGATGCGGTACTTCCTCACCGCCGACCCGCGACCGACCCTGGCCCGGGTGAAGTGCCCGGTGCTCGCCCTGAACGGCGACAAGGACTTGCAGGTGCGGGCGAAGGACAACCTGCCGGCGGTCGAGAAGGCGGTCAAAGGGGGCGGCAACGCCGCCGTCACCACCCGCGAACTGCCCGACCTGAACCACCTGTTCCAGACCAGCAAGACCGGGCTGGTGACGGAGTACGGCCGGATCGAGGAGACGTTCGCTCCGGCCGCGCTCCAGATCATCTCCGACTGGATCAAGACGGCGGGGGCGCGATGATCGAAGTCGAAGGCCTGACCAAGGTGTTCCCCGGCCAGGCCGCGGACGACGGGCCGGCCGTGGACGACGTGTCGTTCGTCGTCCGCCCCGGCGAGGTGTTCGGCCTGTTGGGCCCGAACGGGGCCGGCAAGACCACCACCCTGCGGATGCTGTGCACCGTGCTCAAGCCGACGCACGGGTTCGCCACCGTCGCCGGGCACGACGTCGTCCGCGAGGCCGGGGCCGTCCGCCGGGCCATCGGCTTCCTGTCCGCCAACACCGGGGTGTACGACCGGATGACCCCGCGGGAGATGGTCGCCTACTACGGCCGCCTGTACGGCCTGAGCGGGCACGCCCTCGACCGCCGGCTGGACGAGCTGTTCGAGTCCCTGCAGATGACCGGCTTCCTGGACGTGCCCGGCGGCCGGCTGAGTACCGGGATGAAGCAGAAGGTGTCCATCGCCCGGGCGCTCATCCACGACCCGCCGGTGCTCGTCTTCGACGAGCCGACGAACGGGCTGGACGTGCTGGTCCAGCGGGCGGTCCTGCGGAGCATCGCCGACCTCCGCGGGCGGGGCAAGACGATCCTGTTCTCGACGCACGTAATGAGCGAGGTGGAGAAGCTGTGCGACCGGGTGGCGATCATGGCCCGCGGCCGGATCGCCGCCGCCGGCACCCTGCCGGAGTTGCGGGCGCAGTACGGCCAGGAGGACGTGGAGGAGCTGTTCTTCAGCCTGGTGTCCTGACCGTCACCGCCGGTTGAACACGACCCCGACCGACCGGAGGGCGTCGGGCACCCCGTCCCGCACCCGGAACTCGACCAGGTCGTCGGCGAACTGGCCGCCGCTGATGCGGAACACGTCCCGGTGGTAGTGCTCCAGCTCGCACCGGTAGCTGCTCCAGGCCCACACCAGCTTGCCCCCCTCGGCCGACACCCGCGACGGGCCGTACCCCGGGTCCGCGTACTCGCCGGCGTACCGGTCGAGGGGCAGCGTCGGCGTCGTGCCCGGGGTACGGGCCGCGTCCCGGGCGGCCAGCCGCGCTGCCCTCCCCGCGGCCTCGTCCGCTTCCAACTTCTGGAAGTAGGCGTCCCAGTCTTTCGGGGCGAGGCCGAGGAACCGGTCGATCAGGGTGTTGGCCAGGGCGACCGGCATTTTCGTCCGGTCCAGGTTGCACAGGATGGCGAAGCCGACGGCGTGGTCCGGGAGCAGGACCATGATGGCCCGGAACCCGTCGATCATGCCGCCGTGGGCCACCACGTTAACCCCGCGGTAGTCGTAGGCGACCCAGCCCAGGGCGTAGTCCGCCCGAGTCGTGTCCGGGTAGACCGGCCCGATCCCCGGGTCGGAGAGGGGCATGGGGGTGTGCGGCTTACGGGTCTCCCGCAGGTTGGCGGCGGAAACGACCTGTTTGTCGCCGACCTTGCCGTCGGCCAGGTGGAACCGGAGCCAGGCGGCCAGGTCACGGGCCGTAGTATGCACCGACCCGGCCGGGTTCGGCTCGGGCATCGGGTACGCCGGCATGCCCTCAGCGCCCCCGCCCTTCGTCCGCCGGTGGCCGGCCGCCCGGTCCGTGTACCGCTCCGCCTCGGCCGACGTCAGGGCGACGGTCCGCATCCCGATCGGCTCGCAGACCCGCCGGCGGAGCAGCCGGTCCCACGGCTCGCCGGCCGCGACCGCCGCCGCCCGGCCGGCGGCCATCACCATGATGCTGCTGTACTGGTAGTCGGCCCGGAACCGGCCGGTCGGCGGCAGGTGCGGCACCCGGCGGAGCACCTCGTCAACCCCCCAGGGCGCCTTGTACCAGACCAGGTCGTGTTCGCCGACGCCGGTCCGGTGGCTCAAGAGGTCACGGACGGTGACAGCGGCGTCGGCCGCCGGGTCGGCCAGGCGGAACCCCGGGAGGTGCGTGCGGACCGGATCGTCCCAGCCGACCTTGCCGTCGTCGACCAGACCGGCGACGACGGCGGCCGTGAACGCCTTGGTGCAGGAGGCGATCGGGAACAGGGTGTCCGGCGTGACCGCCCCGCCCCCGCCTGAATCCTTCACCCCGTAGCCCTTCAGGTGGGCCGTTTCGCCGCCCCGGACGACGACCACGGCGACCCCGGGAACCTGCCACCGGGCCATCGCGGCGGTCGCCGCCCGATCGATGTCGGCGGGAACGACCCGAACCGGCGGTGTCAGTCCAGCGGCGAAACTCAACGCCACCAGAGTGAACAGCATGTCGGTCCCCTAAATGGGAGCGGCCCGCGCGTCTGCGCGGGCCGCGTTCTCACTTCGGACTGCCAAGGTTACAGGGCCGGAACGCCGCTGAAACCAATCTTGCCACCACCCCCGCCGAACCCGCCCTGACCGCCGAACCCGCCGCCGAACTGACCGCCGCCGAACCCGCCCTGGCCGCCGAACCCGCCGCCGAACCCGCCCTGACCGCCGCCGAACCCGCCCTGGCCGCCGAACCCGCCGCCAGCGATCCCGCCGCCGCCACCGAGGCCAGCGAACCCGCCACCGCCGCCAAGGCCGCCAGCCCCACCCTGAATCCCGCCCTGGGTGCCGACACCTAGCGGCGGCGGAGAGATGGTGCCCGGCTGCCGGATGCCGATGCCGTTGTAACCGAAGATGCTGTTGAACGCCGGCGAGGTGAAGGAACCGCCGCCGATCCCGCTCCCGCCGATCCCGCCGCCGCCGATCCCGCCGCCGCCGATCCCGCCGCCGCCGATCCCGCCGCCGCCGATCCCGCCGCCGCCGATCCCGCCACTAATCCCGCCGCCGATCCCGCCACCGCCGATCCCGCCGCCGATCCCGCCACCGCCGATCCCGCCGCCGATCCGCCGCCGCCGATCCCGCCGATCCCACCGCCGCCGATCCCGCCACCGCCGATCCGCCACTAATCCCGCCGCCGCCGATCCCGCCACTAATCCCGCCGCCGATCCCGCCACCGCCGATCCCGCCGCCGATCCCACCGATCCCACCGCCGATCCCGCCACCCAGCCCACCGCCGAGGACGTTGAAGAAGTTCACGTACGGGTCGGTCGGCCGGAGCGCCGGCCGGATGAGGGAGTTGGTGTCGTTCGGGTTCGGGGTGTACCGCGGGAAGACCGGGTTGATCGGGTCGGTGGTGTTCCGGAACGACCCGCCGTAGGTGGAGTTCCGGGCCGGCCCCAGCCCGGGCCGCTGGGCCTGGAGCGGGCTGACAGACATGACCACGGCGGACAGCCCGCCCAGCCCGAGGGCGGTGTACCCGAGGCGTCGGAATAGCGTGGACGGCATGAAAGAGACCCCTGGGAGTGTGTCGTCCGCCGATCCCCGTCCGGCGGTCCGGCGGACGGGACCGGGCGCGGGCCGACCTCGGAACTTCAACTCATCTTTCCTGTTACCGCCGGGGGCGTCAACTTGGTTTCCGGCCAAGCTTGCCCGGATCTCCGTTCCTTCCCGGGTTGCCGGATACAGTCGATACGACCAGACCCGGTCTACTTGCGCGAACGGCGCAACTTTTCTTTTGTTGGCCGGCCGGTGGCAGAATTCGGGGTGGGGGGTCGATTTTTCCGGCAATCTCCGCTTGACCGGCCCATCCCGCACGGTATCGTCCGCCGCCACTTTGCGACAGGCCTCGCGCCTACCGTCGAGGGGGAGCGGGTTCGGCCCGCCCAGCGGACGGTTCCACCCCGGGGTTGGGGAGCCCAGGGGCGGCGAGGGTCGTCCGCGGAGCCATTCAGGGGGAAAGCGGCTATGCGCCACACGTTCTACGGGGGCTGTCTGCTGCTGACGGCAACCCTTGCGGTCGGGGGGCCGTCCACCGCCCTGGGCCAGGATCTGTCGTTCCGCCGGTCGGACGGGATACTCGCCCGCGGCCAGGTGGACGGCTCGTACCCGGTCCCGGGGCTGCCGTCCGAGAACGTCCCGATCCCGACCGGGAACCCGGGGCAGCACGGGTTCTACACGTTCGGCGAGTTCATGTTCCTGACCCAGACCCGGACGATCGGCGACCAGACGGTCGCCTACCGCGGGCTGGTGGACAGCTCCGGCCTGGTGACCGGGCTGCCGGGCACGTACATCGGCAGCGGCCGGCCGGCCCTGACCACCGACCAGCTCGGGCGGAACTCGTTCGCCCCGGGCTACCGGATCGGGATCGGGTACAAGCTGGACAACGGGGTGTCCGTCTGGGCCAGCTTCACCCAGATGATGGACCAGACGTACTCGGCCAGCGCCTCGCTGGTGCCGCCGTTCTTCCGCAGCCGCGGGGACCTGGCCGACACCTACCTGGTGTCCGGGGTGTACAACTTCCCGCCGTCGTACAGCGGGCCGGACATCAAGACCTCGTTCGACGCCGACATCAACACCCCGACCGGCAACTTCTACGGCATCTGGAACGGGGCGAGCGAGATGGTGATCTCGTACACCAACCGGTTCACGGCCGGCGAGGTCGGCGCCCGGGTGCCGATGTTCGACACCGACTACAGCCGCATCTACGGGCTGGGCGGCCTGCGGTACGCCTGGTTCTTCGAGCGGTTCCGGTGGCGGACGGTGGCCGCCGACTTCCAGGGGGTGGAGCTGCCGGCCTACGCCGCCAACTACACCAACACCCTGTCCCAGCGGATGTACGGCCCGTTCGTCGGGTGCGGGCACGAGGTGTACCTGGGCAAGCGGTTCGGGCTGAGCCTGGACCTAACCGGGGCCGCCCTGCTGAACATCGTCAAGGAGCGGGCTAAGTACGAGCTGGGGGACGACACCACCCAGAACAAGCGGAGCCGCAACGAGTTCACCGTCGTTCCGAACGCGAACGCCGACCTGAACCTGATGTGGTACCCGATCGAGGGGGTGCAGATGCGGCTCGGGTACACCGCCCAGACGTACTTCAACACCCGCAACATGCTCAACCCGATCGCGTTCGACTACGGGGCGATCGACCCGGTGTACAACTTCCAGGCGTTCCGCCTGGTACACGGGCTGAACGTCGGGATCGGGCTGTTCTTCTAAGCCCGGCCCGCCGAACAACCCGACGCCGATCCCCCTGGGGATGGCCCCCCCGCCGGTCCTGACGCCCGGCCGGGGGGGCCACCTGGCATTGCACCCAGGCGGCCGGCCGGTCCGATTGCCGCCCCCCGGCGGCGGACTTACAATGCCCCCCACACTCGCGGCCTTCCGGCCGAGGGCATCGGGGCGAGTCCGTCCACCCGTCCGAGGAGCAGGCATGGCCGAAGGCCCGACCACATTGCCCGGGGCGCCCGACCACCGGGGCTTCTGGTCCGATCTGTCCCAACTCTTCCGCACCTTCCAGGTGGCCCTCGACCCGCGGAAGGTGGCCGTCGCCGCCGCCGGCGTGCTGGCCACGGCCCTCGGCTGGTTCCTGCTGTCCTACGTCTTCTACGGGATGGTCGGGGCGAAGCCGGAGAGGGCGGACGACACCCGGTACGGGAACAGCGTCGTCCGCAAGCAACTGCCGGACAAGAAGGCGGACGGTAAGGACTACTCCGAGGAGGATCTGCGGGCCGAGGGCGACCGCGTCTTCCTGAAAGACTTCAACCAGTGGAAGGTGGCCCACGACCTGGCCGGGCCGAACGGCCGGCTCCGCACCCTGCCCTGGTACGAGTACCGCGGCCCGAACCCGTTCCTGCTGTTCACCTCCCTGGTCGGCGGCACCGCCGTCGACCTGGAGACCGGGTTCCGGCAGTTCCTGAGCGGCACCGTCCCGGTGCTGATCGAGCCGCTGGTCAAGCTGCTCCTGCCGGTGGTCGGGCTGGTCTCCCCGGACGCCACCTTCGGCACCCGCATCTACCTGCTGCTGTGCCTGGCCTGGAGCGTGGCCGTCTGGGCGTTCTTCGGCGGCGTCATCACCCGGATCGCGGTGGTGCAGTTCGCCGGCAAGGAGCGGGTGACGCTGCCGGAGGCGGTCAAGTTCGTGGCCAGCCGGTACACGTCCTACGCCCTCTCCCCGCTGGTGCCGCTCGGGGTGATCCTGGCGATCGTCGTGGCGATGGCCCTGTACGGGCTGCTCGCCCTGATCCCGATCCTCGGCGACCTGCTGCTGTACGGCCTGGGGATGCCGCTGGTGCTGTTCGGCGGGGTGGCCATCGCCATCCTGCTGATCGGGCTGGTCGGCTACCCGCTCATGTACACCACCCTGAGCGCCGAGGGGAGCGACACGTTCGACGCCCTGAGCCGGGCGTACAACTACGTGTTCCAGGCCCCGTGGGCGTACCTCGGGTACGGGATCGCGGCCATTCTGTACGGGTCGCTGGTCACGTTTTTCGTGGTGTTCCTCGGGTCGCTGTCGGTGTACATGGGCAAGTGGGCGGTCAGCCAGGCGCCGTTCAGCGAGCAGTCGAACCGCCGGCCGGACTTCCTCTTCCTGTACGCCCCCGAGACGTTCGGGTGGAAAGAGGTGCTGCTCAAGGGTAGCCCGATCGAGGTGAAGCCGAGCGTGGTGGTGGACCCGGACACCGGCCGCCAGCGGGTGGACTACGTGCCGGCCAACCCGGACACGTTCGCCCGGTACAAGAACGACTACACCTGGTGGAACTACGCCGGGGCCGGGATGACCACCTTCTGGATGGTCCTCGTGCTGCTCCTGGTCATCGGGTTCAGTTACAGCTACTTCTGGTCGGCCTCGACGCTCATCTACCTGCTGATGCGGCGGAAGGTGGACGAGACCGAGGTGGACGAGATCTACACCGAGGACGAGTTCGCGGACAACCCGCTGCCGATGCCGGGGACGACGACCGTGAGTGGGCCGGCCGCCCCCGGCGTGAGCAAGCTGCCGACGATCGAGCACACGCCGGCGTCCGCCCCGTCCCCGGCTCCCGCTCCGCTGCCGCCGGTGGCCCCGCCGCCGGTCAGCGTCAGCCCGCCGCCGGCCCCGGTGCAGATGGACAAGCCGGCGGAGCCGGCTCCGAAGAAGCCGAGTGACGAGGCGAAGTGAGTTGACAAGCGGCCGGGGGCATCAGCCTCTGGGTGGGGTCGCAGGTACTTCACCCGGGGGCTGACGCCCCCGGCTCGCCAGGAACCGGACGGACCCGATGCCCCGCCCCATCCTGCTGTTCACCGGCCCGTGGGCGGACCTGCCCCTGGACGTTCTGTCGGCCAAGGCGGCCGACTGGGGGTATCAGGGGTTCGAACTGTGCTGCTGGGGCGATCACCTGGAGGTCCAGCGGGGGCTGAGCGACGACGGCTACGCACCGGCCCGGCTCGACCTGCTCGCCCGCCACGACCTGCAACTGCCGGTGGTCGCCGCCCACAAGGTCGGGCAGGCGGTCAGCGACCTGATCGACGATCGGCACAAGCCGTTGTTGCCGGACTACGTGTGGGGTGACGGCGACCCGACCGGGGTGCGGAGCCGGGCGGCGGCCGAGCTGGTCGCCACCTTCCGCCTGGCCGAGAAGCTCGGGGCCGGGGTGGTGAGCGGGTTCACCGGGTCGCCGGTCTGGGGCTACGTGGCCGGCTACCCGGCCCCGAAGCCCGGCCTGATCGCGGACACGCTGAAGCGGTTCGCCGACCAGTGGCACCCGATCCTGGACGCCGCCCGGGAGTGCGGGGTGCGGTTCGCGTGCGAGGCCCACCCGGGCCAACTGGCGTTCGACCTGTACTCGGCGGAAGCGGTACTGGACGCCTTGGACGGGCGGGAGGAGTTCGGCTGGACGGTGGACCCGAGCCACCTGCACTGGCAGGGGGTGGACCCGGTCGCCTTCTTGCGGCGGTTCCCGGACCGTGTGTACCATGTGCATGTCAAGGACGCGACGCTGACGCTGGACGGCAAGGCCGGGGTGCTGGCCGGGTACTTCCCGAGCGGCGACCCGCGGCGGGGGTGGCAGTTCCGCTCCCCGGGCCGTGGCGGGATCGACTGGGAGGCGTTCGTCCGCGGGCTGAACGAGATCGGGTACGACGGCCCGCTGTCGGTAGACTGGCACGACGCCGGGATGGACCGGGAGTTCGGGGCGGCCGAGGCGTGCCGATTCCTTAAGGGCTTGGACTTCGACCCGCCGGGCCGTGTGTAGTCCGCTCGCTCCGCGAGCGGTTTGGAACGGTAACCGATCACGAAGGCTGTCACCTGGGCTGGACGCGCCGACCGCTCGCGGAGCGAGCGGGCTACACACGGGCCGACCGATGAGCTTCCCCGACTTCGCCGCCGTGGACCAACTGAAAGCCGCCTGGTCCGACAAACTGGTCCGGGTGCGGCCCGGGGTCCGGCCGGAACTGGCCCGGTTCGAGGGGCGGGTCGGCCGGGTGGTGACGGTCAACTACGGCGGCCGGGCGGTGGTCGATTTCGCCGACGGCGCCTGGTACGACGTCCCCGGGTTCGAGACCGCCCTGGAAGAAGTCACCGACGACGCCGAGCGGAAGAAGTACGACGCGACCGCCAACAGCGCTCGAAGTGCCGACCCGGCAGGGCCTAAACCCTGTTACCAGCCCGACGCGCGGCGAGGGCGTTTGACGGCCCTCGCTCGCGCGTCGGGCTGGTATGCACCGATGATCCTGCTGATCCCCGACAACTACGACTCGTTCACCTACGGGTCCAGCGGTTCGGGGAGATCGACCCGACGCTGCCCGATGCAGATCCCCGCAACGACCAGATCACCGTCGCCCAGATCCGACGCCCTGAACCCGACACACATCATCATCTCCCCGGGCCGTGTACTCCGAAGGAGAGCCGGCATCTCGAACGAGGTGCTGACCCGGTACGCCCCGCGGGTGCCGATCCTGGGGGTGTGCCTGGGCCACCAGTGCATCGGCCACAGCTTCGGCGGGGAGGTGGTGCGGAACACCCGGATCATGCATGGCAAGGTGTCCCCGATCCACCACGACGGCCAGGGGGTGTTCGCCGGCATGTCCAACCCGTTCGACGCCACCCGGTATCACTCGCTGGTCATCAAGCGGGAGACGTGGGCCAACCCCGACTTCGACGTGACCGCGTGGACGGCCGAGGGGGAGATCATGGGCGTCCGGCACAAGCGGTGGCCGCTGCACGGCGTCCAGTTCCACCCGGAGGCTTCCTGACCGTCGAGGGCCGCGCTGTGCAAAACTTCCTGAACCACCTGGCCCCGGTCCGCCGATGAGTCGGCGTAGGGTGCGCGTTGAGGAGGGCTCTGCGACGAAACGCACCCTGGCGATCGCGATCGAGGTAGAAGTCTAAACGGTGCGTTTCGCAGAGCCTCAACGCACCCTACAACACACCCAGGCGGCGTCGGCCGCCCCGGTCGCCTGCAGGTACGTTTCGCAGAGCCTCAACGCACCCTACGGAACAGCCGCCGCCGCTCACGCCTGCAGCGACTTCTCGAAGATGACCAGGTTGGCCCCGCGGTCGCTGTCCCACCGCAGTCCGACGACGTCGTACCCCATCGCGATGGCCATGTGCAGCATCGGCCGGTGCTGGTTGTCGCTCTCCAGCCGGAAGATGTCGTACCCGTGTTGGGCCGCCCAGCTCTGGGCGGCCTCCAGGATTTGTGCCCCCACCCCCTGCCGGCGGGCGTCGGGGACGACCCCGTAGAACCAGGCGAAGAAGGTGTCCGGCTTCAGCTCGAAGCCCAGGAAGAACCCGACCGGCCGGTCCTCGATCCGGGCGACGAGCTGGAGCACGTTGTACCGGCCCAGATACCGCCGGCGGAACTGGTCGATCGGCCGGGGCGGGCGGAACACCTGGTTGTACAGCCCGACGATCGTCGGCAGTTCGTCCATCCCGACCACGTCGATGACAGCGTCGGCCATCGGTGCCCGCCCCAAGCTACGCCCACGGACGCCCGGCCCGGGTCAGCCCCGGTCCGGACGGTACAGCCCGGCCACGATCTCCGGCCACGACGGCACGTTCCAGTTGGCGATCACCTCCCGGGCCGTCTCCGGGCTACCGTCCTCGACCGACTCCGGCTCGAACTCCGCCGCTTCCGGCTCGTCTTCGTCGGCGTCGGCGGTGGCGACCGGCTCCGATTCGGCGTCCGTCCCGGCCGGCTGCGTCGCCTCCCCTTCGGCCGGTTGGCCGCCCTTCTTCTTGCGACGGCGGCGGCGCCGGCGGCGCTTCTTCGGCCCTTCCTCGCCGGGCTGGGCGCCGTCCCCTTCGGCCGTCGGGTCGCCCTCGTCGCCGGCGTCCTCCGGTTCGAACTCCCCTTCCGCGTCCGCCTCGGTCAGCTCGGCGTAAACGCCCGCCTCCTCCTCGTCCGTCGGCTCGACCGGGTCGGCCGGCTTGGCGGACGCGGCGTCGACCTCCAGGTCGCGGTACAGGTCGGCCCACGGGTCGTCGGCGTCGGTCGGGTCGGGCATGGCCGGTGTGCTCGCGAGGGGGTGAACCAAAGCCCGGTCGTCGGGCGGTAGGTTCACTCTAGCGGCCGGCGGCCGGTTCGGGAACGGCCGCCACCGCCCACCGCCGGACCCGCGGTCCGGCCAGCCCGACGGCCAGCCCCACCTCGACCACGTCGTCCCCCGGCTCGGCCCCGAACCCGTCGCACAGGTCGGCTTCCACGTCCCCGCCGGGCAAGTCCTCGCGGTGGACCGGGTACGCCTCCGGGTTGGCGGCCAGCACGGCGTCCCGCACCGCGTCCCAGGCCGCCGGTGGGATTACTAGTCCGGGGAACACCCGGCCGGCGAACTCGGCCGTCGCCTGTTCCAGACACTCGCGGGGGGGCAGGACGTAGAACGTGGCCATCGACACACCTCACGGGACGCGACCGTGTGGTGCATCGGCGTGGGGTGGGGGGGTTCGGGCGGTTCTCCCGGGGTTCGCAGGACTC
>JAXMAZ010000005.1:0-322266 GCA_046350115.1 Gemmataceae bacterium | reverse complement strand
CACACCCCGGTCCACAGCTCATGAACGGTGCCGGCCAGGGCGGTAATGATCCGCCGGGCGTCGGCCTCGTCAACCGGCTTGCCGACCACACGGCCGTGCTGCCAGCCGACCGTGTCGGCGGCGATCACCACCCCGTCCGGCACCTGCGGGGCGACGGCCGCGGCCTTCAGCCAGGCGAGTTCGGCCACGTACCGGCGGATGTCCCCGTGCGGGGCGTCGGTCGGCTCGTCCACGTTCGCCGGCGTCACGTCGAACGTGTAGCCGTGGAGCTTCATCAACTCCCGGCGGCCGAGCGACCCGCTGGCCAGGGTCAGGCGAAACGGTTGGGGCATGAGCGCGGTTCCAGGTCGGGCGTCGCGGCCTCTGCGTAGGGTCCGCTGTGCGGACCGATTCGCTCCCACGGTCCGCACAGCGGACCCTACGCAGTCAGGCGGACCGGTTGGGGTTTGCGTGGAGCGCCGCGGCCAGCGCCCCCCACAGGTGGTCGGGCGTCAGGTCCGGGAAGCAGACGAACCCGTTCGGGCACTGCTTGACGTAGCTGCCGCCGCACGGGACGGCCGTCTCCACCCCGCCGCCCGGCACCCCGTAGGGGCCGTGCAGGGCGACCTTGGTACACAGGTACGGGGCGACGGACGGCCGGCCCAGGGCGGCGGCCAGGTGGAGCGGGCCGGTGTCGTTCGCCAGCATCACGTCGGCCGCGGCCAGTACGGCTACCAGCTTCGGCAGCGGGGTCTTCCCGGTCAGGTCGGCGACCGGCCCCCGCAGCCCGGCCGCGACCTCCGCTGACAGCGCGGTGTCGTCTCCCGCCCCGACCAGCACCGCCGACCCGCCGGTCGCGGCGAACATGCGGTTCAGCAGGGCGGCGAAGTGGGCCGGCGGCCACCGCTTCGTCACCCACTTGGCCCCGGCCGCCACCGCCACCCATGGCCGCGGCAGGTGGGCCAGTTCCCGCCGTACCGACGCCGCCTCGTCGGCCCGCACCGGCACCACGAACCGCTTCGGCCGGTCCCCCGCCCCGAGGCTCTCGGCCACCCGCCAGTACCGGTCGACGGCGTGAATCCGGTCGGCGTCCGGCACCTCGACCCGGCGGGTGTAGAAGTGCCGGCTCCCCTCCCGGGCGTTAGCGAACCCGACCCGCACGGCCGCCCCGGTGGCCGCGCTCATGAGGCCGGTCCGCAGTAAGCCTTGCAGGTCGATGACCAGGTCGAACCGCCGCTTCCGCAGCACGTCCGCGAACCGCAGCGAGTACGTCACCGCCTTCCCCGCGTTCCCGCGGAACGCCCCGCGGTCGAACGGCAGCGTCTCGTCCAGGTGGGGGTGGCCGGCCAGCAGCGGCTCGAACCCCTTGTTCACCACCCACGAGATACGGGCGTCCGGGAACCGCTCCCGCAGGGCGGTCAGCACCGGCAGGGCGTGGACGATGTCCCCCAGGGCGCTCGGCTTCAGGATGGCGATCCGTCGCGGCATGCCACGTCACAGCTTCGAGGGCGCGACCCGCCTGCCCGGGCGGGTCGCTCTTACTCGCAGGGTATCGGCCTACGGCCCGTTCGGCGCCGGTTGAAAAGCCAGCCGGGCGGGGGAGTCGCACCGGGGCGGCCGGTCGGGTACAACGGGAGCGGCCTCAGCCTCCCCGGAGTCCGCCTGTGCCGCCGCTCCTTCGACCCGTGCTCACCGCCGCCCTGCTGGCCGCTCCGTCGCTGCGGGCCGCGGACCCGGCGACCGACCTGACCCGGGCGACCGTCCTCGTCCCGGCCGGGCTGACCGGGCCGGCGGCGAAGGCCGTGCAGGTGCTGGTCGAGGAGGTGGAGAAGCGGGCGATGGTCCGCTGGGACCGGTCGGAAAGCTGGCCCAAAGACGGCCCGGTCGTGGTCGTCGGGCCGGCGGCGGACGTGGGCCGGCTGCTCCGGGCGGGCGGGCTGACGCCCCCGGCCGACCTCGGGGCCGGCGGCCCGGAGGGCTACCAGATCGGCACGGCCGGCCGGGCCGTGTGGGTGGCCGGGAACGACCCCCGCGGGGTGCTGTTCGGGGTCGGCCGGCTGCTCCGCGAACTGCGGCCCGGCCGGCAGGCGGTGGCGCTCCCGGCCGGGTTCGCCGAGCGGTCGGCCCCGCGGACCCCGCTCCGCGGCCACCAGCTCGGCTACCGGCCGAAGACCAACTCCTACGACGGGTGGACGGTGCCCATGTGGGAGCAGTACGTCCGCGACCTGGCGGTGTTCGGGTGCAACGCGGTCGAGCTGATCCCGCCGCGGTCGGACGACGACGCCGACAGCCCGCACTTCCCGCTGCCGCCGCTGCGGATGATGGCCGAGGTGTCCCGGATCGCGGCCGAGTACGGGCTGGCCGTCTGGGTCTGGTACCCGGCGATGGACCGGGACTACACCGACCCGAAGACGGTCGAGTTCGCCCTGGCCGAGTGGGGCGAGGTGTTCCGGGCGCTGCCCCGGGTGGACGCCGTGTTCGTACCGGGCGGCGACCCCGGCCACACGCCCCCCGGCCCGCTACTCGCCCTGCTGGAGAAGCAGGCGGCGAACCTCCGGCGGTATCACCCGGACGGCCAGATGTGGGTCTCCCCGCAGAGCTTCGACCGGGACCGGCTGTCCGAGTTCTTCGCGCTCTTGAAAGCGGAGCCGGCGTGGCTGGCCGGGGTGGTCCACGGGCCGCAGGTGCGGCTCGACCTGTCCGCGTTCCGGGCCGCCGTCCCCGCCCGCTACCCGGTCCGCGACTACCCGGACATCACCCACAGCCGGCACTGCCAGTACCCGGTGCCGGACTGGGACGTGGCGTTCGCGCTGACCCAGGGCCGCGAGGTGTGCAACCCCCGGCCGACCCAGACGGCGGCCGTCTTCCACCGGTCCCGGCCGCACACCAGCGGGTTCGTCACCTACTCGGAGGGGTGCCACGACGACGTGAACAAGTTCGTCTGGGCCGCCCTCGGCTGGGACGACCGGGCGGACGTGCGGGACATCCTCCGGCAGTACGCCCGGTACTTCGTCGGCCCGGCGTTCGAGGAGCGGTTCGCCGACGGCCTGCTCGGGCTGGAGCGGGACTGGGTCGGCCCGGTGCTGGGGAACGCCGGCATCGACGAGACGTTCAAGCTGTTCCGGGCGATGGAGCGGGACGCCCCCCCGGCGGTGAAGCTGAACTGGCGGTTCCAGCAGGCGTTGTACCGGGCGTACTACGACGCCTACATCCGGGCGCGGTTGCGGGCCGAGACCGACCGGGAGGCGGAGGCCCGGGCCAGGCTCCGGGAGGCGAGGAGGGTCGGCGCGCTGAAGGCCATCGCTGACGCGGAGGCGGCCCTCGACCGCGGGGCGAAGGAGCCGGCCGCCCCCGAGCTGCGGGCGCGGCTGCACGAGCTGGCGGAGGCGCTGTTCCAGAGCATCCGCGCACAACTGAGCGTGGCGAAGTATCAGGCGATCGCGGTCGACCGGGGGGCGAGCCTGGACACGATCGACGTCCCGCTTTCCGAGGCCGGGTGGCTGCGGGCGGAGATGGCCGCGGCCCGGGCGCTGCCGGACGAGGCCGGCCGGCTGGCCCGGCTGGACGCCGCACTCGGCCGCACCGACCCCGGCCCCGGCGGGTTCTACGACGACCTGGGCGACCCGGCCCGGTCGCCGCACCTGGTCCGCGGGGCCGGGTGGGCGGCCGACCCGGCGTACTACGAGTCCGCCCTGACCAGCTTCGGGTTCCGGGCGCCGGGGTCCGGCCGGGCCGTCCCGCGGGCCTGGTGGCACCACGCCGAGGCGCTGTACGAGCGCCCGCTCACCCTCCGGTACGCCGGCCTCGACCTGGCCGCCCGATACCGGGTGCGGGTGGTGTACGGCCAGGAGCGGCGGGCCAAGATCCGGCTGACGGCCGGCGACGGGGCCGAGGTCCACGGGTATCTGACGAAGCCGTATGTGCCGCTGGAGTTCGACGTGCCGGCCGGGTCCACGGCCGGCGGCCGGCTGACGCTGAACTGGACCCAGGAGCCGGGCGGCGGGGGCAACGGCCGCGGCTGCCAGGTGTGCGAGGTGTGGCTGCTCAAGACGCCGCGGTGAACACCGCCAGGGAACTTCCGATGCCCGATCCCGACCGCCGCCCGGCCCTGTCCCGGCGGGCCTTCCTGGCCGCCGGGGCCGCCGCGACCGGCTGGCCGCACGTCGCCCACGCCGACCCGCTGCCACCCGAGCTGGCTAGGGCCGTAGCCGGGATCGAGCCGTACTTCACGCCCGCGGCCGAGTTCCAGGATGTGTCCCGGGGCACGCCGATCCCGCACACGCTGCCGGAGGACCAGCGGCGGGCCGTCGGGCTGACCCGCGACACCTGGCGGCTGGAGGTCGTCTCCGACCCCGACCACCCGGCCAGGCTCGGCAAGCCGTTCACGAAAGCCGACGGGACGGCCCTCGACTTCGCCGGGCTGCTCAAGCTGGGTGAGACGCACGCCGTCCGGTTCGCCAAGGTGATGACCTGCCTGAACATCGGCTGCCCGCTCGGCATGGGCGTGTGGGAGGGGGTGCCACTGCGAGCCGTCGTCTGGCTGACGAAGCCGACGGCGAACCTGCGGCGGGTGTGGTATCACGGCTACCACAACGACGACCCGAAGCAGCAGTTCCGCAGCTCGCTGCCGGTCGGCCGGGTGCTGGAAGACCCGGACGGGCTGCCGCCGGTGATCCTGTGCTACAAGCTGAACGGCGAGTGGCTGTCCCCGGAGCGGGGCGGGCCGGTGCGGGTGGTGGTGCCGGAGGCCTACGGGTTCAAGTCGGTCAAGTGGCTGACCCGGGTGGCGCTGACCAACCTGTACCACGCCAACGACACCTACGCGAGCGGGAACAACGACATCGACAGCCCGCTCAAGACGTTCGCCGCGACGCTGAGCGTGCCGGCGGGTAAGGCCGGCGAGCCGATCCCGGTGACGGGGTACGCCCAGGTCGGCGTGTCCGGGCTGGCGAAGGTGCAGGTGTGGGTCGCTCCGGCGGGGGAGAAGTGGCCGGCCGACGACCCGTACTTCACCGCCGCCCCATGGACCGACGCCCATGTCCTCGGCCCGCCGCCGCAGTGGGGCGCCGCGAACCCGGTCGGGGCGATAGGCTTCGACGCGGCCGGCCGGCCGAAGGCGTGGCCGATGCGGCTGACGAAGGCAGCACTGGGCGGCGCTGCTCCCCGGACGGCCGGCCGGCGAGTACACGCTGCGGTGTCGGACCGTCGACGCGAACGGCCAGGCCCAGCCGATGCCGCGGCCGTTCCGCAAGTCCGGCCGGGCCGAGATCGAGGCGGCGAAGCTCACGGTGACAGGCTGACCGCCGACCTTTTTGCTCGACCAGTTAGCACTACTCCGTTAGACCTGCATCGGGTGCCGCAGCTGTGACCGGCAGTACACACAGTCTGGTTTGGCCACCGGCCCGAGCAACGCTGCAACGCCCGGCGGATGCCGGGGAGGGTCAGCGGCGGCTCGGGCTCCCCTTTTTTCGCGGGACCGGGCCGCCGCCCGCCCGAGCCCGCTCGACCCGAGCCCGCTCCCGCTCCAGGAGCAGGAACCCGTAGGCCAGCATGACCAGCGCCGCGTGGTGGTGGAACCCCCGCCACGACCGCCCCTCGAAGTGGTCGAGGCCCAACTCCTCCTTCATCTGCTGATACCCCTGTTCGACCGGCCACCGCCGCTTCCACAGGCGGACCGCCCGCAGGCAACTGGTCCCGGCCGGCAAGTTCGACAGGGCGTACTGGATGTCCCCGTCGGCCTGCTCCTCGATCAGCACCCAGACCGGGTCGGCACCGGCGCGCCCCGCTTCCACCCGAACCCGGGCCACACCCGCACCCAGGCGAACCGCCCCGACGCTCGCCCCTTCGTCCCGGCCGCCAGGTCACCCGCCGGAGCGGGAGCGCGGGCGGCCAACTCCGCAGTCGGACCGGCCGGGGCGAGCCCGGTCGCAGTTGGGGTTGGACTGCGGCCGGCCCCCGGCCGGCCCGACCCCACCGCGGCCGGTGGGCCGGTCCCAGGCCGGCGGGGCGGTGAACACGACCGCCTCGTCCGTCACCCCGGCGAGGTAGTGCAGCCCGCGGTCGGCCAGGGCTTGGCGGAACTCGCCGGATACCCCGTACCCGGCGTCGGCCAGGACGACCCGGCCGGGCAGGCCCTCGGCCCGCACCCGGTCGAGCAGGTCGAGGGCGACCTGCCCCTTCGTCCGCTCCCGGCGGTGCTCCTCGGGCACCCCCGCCCGGTCAGCCGGTCGGCGTCGCCGACCCACGACTCGGGGAGGTAGAGCCGGAGGGCCAGCGGGTAGTGCCCCCGCGGGGCGACGTAGTGGACGGACACGGCGGCCTGGCAGTTGGCCTTCTTGCCGACCGCCCCGCAGTACTGCCGCTGCACCCCGACCGAGTGCCGGCCCTGCTTCGGGAACGTCGTGTCGTCGACCACGAACACGGCGTCCGGGCTGGCGAACGTGGCGGCCAGGTGGGCGCGGTACCGGCGGAGGACGGCGTCGTGGTCCCACGGGCTCTGGCTGACGAACTGCTGGAGGGCCTGCTCCGGGTCCTTGCTGGAGAGCCCGGCGGGCAGGGCGACGCGGTGGGACAGGGGCTCGACGCTCTTCCGGTCGCCGTCGGTCAGCAGGCCGTGCAGGTACACCCCGGCCCACTTCGCCGGCTTGGCCTGCGGGAAGTCGGCGGCGAACAGGGCGGCGTACTCACGCAACCGGGCGAGGACGGCCGGGTCGAGGTCGGGGGTGTACGTCTTCATGCCCGGTTAGAGACCCGAACCCGCCGGCCGGGTCCGGACTTCTAACGGAGTAGTGTTAGAGTCGGCTGACAAACCGCGTGCTATCGTTCGACAGCGTTCTGTCAGACGGTCAGCCTAACCGGTTCGTGGTGGACGATGCAAAGCTTGGCTACCTATTCGCTTGTTCGCAATGGTGCCTCCGTCAAAGAGGCGAAACAAATCCTGTCCGAGTGTCTCGCCCGCGTGGATCAGTGGTTGGCGGACAAGGGCGAGTTGGCCGATGGCCAACTTGTTCTACTACACGATGGCCGAAAGGCAAAGCTCACTGCCGCGACTTACGAGTCGTCTTTGGGGATGTCGAAGGAGTGGGAGCTAACGGAACCACTACGCGACAACCCCGATGCCGAGTTCCGAACCAATTTGCAATTGGCGCAGAAAGAGTGCGGTGTTTACCTCTATCTAACACTGAAGGCTGGCTATCGATCCACAACCATAGCCCCGGAATTACACATTCCGGTGAAACCTCCCCGAATCCTATTCGATCTGGCAAAGCTACCGGGTACTTGGCAGTTCGGAGCAATGCCGGTCGGTCTAAAGCCATTGATGTTCAACGCAAATGATACAGAGAAGGTTATCGACTGGTTAGCACAGTCTGCCCGGCCGATGCCTGTGGTTGTGTTCTCCGAATATGAAGGTGAGATCATTCACCCGCAGGCAAACTGGCAAGGGAAGGTCGTTGAGCGGTTGTTTGGTATGGCGCTGGTCATCCGTTTCTGTGAAGACTTGTCGTGGGCGTTAACCCAGCAAGTTGGCAAAAAGTGGTCGTGCTATCACGGGGCGGTGCGGATTTACTGGCCCAAGTTGGATTTCGATAGCGACCCGTTTCGGCACGATCTGATGATTGCCGAAGACATCATGGGACGGTTCCGCACCAACGACCGGCGGACCGCTGCGGAACACCTGCTCGAACACCTTTACGAGCGGTTTCGTCGCATCTCGACCTACTCGGTTCGTTGCCCGTCGGTGTTTCCCGAGTTGCGTCGAGCGAGCAGTCACGAGCGCATCACCGACCTCCGCAAACAGGTGGCTACCAAACGGGATGCCACGATGGCTACGGCCAATCTCGCGACTACCAATAAGCGTCTCAAAGAGCAATTGACCGCCAGCCAGAACCTAGCGGCTGAATTGCAGAAAGAGGTTAAACAGCTCGAATTGGAACTGGATGAGACGAAAGACGAACTCACCCGCGTTCAAAACGAACAAACGCTTCGCAGTGTTGAGGACAAAAGCCTGTCGCCGCTCGTCGTTCAGCAACAAGTTCAATTAACGACCGTGGCGGAGGCTATCGAACGGGCGAGAACGGAGTACGCCACCGACTTGATTTTCGGACAAGATGTGAACGATCAGGCAAGTCGCTTGAAGGAGGAGGCCGGCCCGCCGACGAAGGTGTTCACCCATCTTATGAAACTCGCTGAGCTGAGTTTATCGCTTCAGCAGGCGGTCAAGGATACTGGGAAGGCCAAGCTCGGCCAACACCTCTGTGATTGGTTGACGGAAAATGGTGCAAATGCGTCTGGCGAACACCAGAAAACGATGGAAGGCAAAGGAAGAACGCAACGGCTGTGGGATTTCGGAAACGGCAGCAAACACGTGTTCGAGAAGCACACTAAGCCGAACGAGGCGGCTCCGCCGAATCAATGTGTCCGTATCTACTTCGATTGGTGCGAGGACCGCAAGAAGATCGTGATCGGCAGTGTGGGCCGGAAACCAGGCCTATAACGGAGTGCCTTACCGCTGGGTGTGCTCGGACAATCCGCTCAGCACCGTGTCTTCGCCGACGTGACCGATCCCGCCGGCCGTCAAACCACGGCGGCGATCTGGTTGGCGGTCCGTCGACGCGGTACGATGCCGGGAAGGAGTTGATCATGATCGAACTGACCGAGCAACAGGCGGACGCCCTGGCGCAAGCCGCCACCCCGCCGCAGGTGGTAAACCCCCGGACCCAGGAGGCGTTCGTCCTGCTCCGCGTTGACGAGTACGAGCGGCTGAAGGGGGACGAGTACGACGACCGCCCGTGGACCCGGGAGGAGCTTCAAGCCCAGGGGTGGGAGACCGCTGAGCGGGCGGGCTGGGACGAGTACGACGACGAACCGGCGGCGCCATGAGCCGGGGGGACGTCATCCTGGTCCGGTTCCCGCACCCGTCGGGCCTGCGAGGGAAGAAGCGGCCGGCCGTGGTGGTGCAGTCGGACGCATACACTGCGGCGGTCGGCACGCTCGTCGTCGCCGAAGTGACCAAGAACCTGGCGATGGCCAGCGACCCAGCCTGCCTGTTCATCGACACCAGCACCCCCGACGGACAGGCGACGGGCCTGGTTCGTGACTCGGTCGTATCCTGTCTGGTGCTGACAACGGTTTACGCCGACGCGGTCGCCCAGGTGCTGGGTACGCTGTCGCCGGCCATGAGGCAGAAGCTCGACGGTTGTCTGCGATCGTCGCTGGGATTGCCGTAACGCCCTACCCAATCGCCATCGTCCTCCCCGGTCGGGGATAGCCACGTCGGCGAAGCCGATGCCCCGCAGTCCCTCGGCCCGCGGGTCGGGGCTCTGCAGCCGGGTGCGCCTGAACAATCCACTCGACACCGCTGCCTTCACTGGCGTGACCGATGCCGCCGACCGTGGTATCATCCAGGGGCTACGGAGAACCCGATGCCCCCGACCCTCGAATCGCTCGGCCTCGACCGCCTGTCTCGGGCCGACCGGCTCGCCTTGGTCCAAGCCCTCTGGGACAGCATCGCCGCCGAGGTCACGCCCGTCCCGGTGTCCGACGCCCGCCGCCGAGAGTTGGAGCGGCGGGCGGACGAGGATGACGCCGCCCCCGATGACCTGATCCCCTGGGAGCAGGTCCGCGATCAGGCCCGGGCCAGGTTCCGGCCGTGAGCCTGCCGGTTGCGTTCCGGCCGGTGGCCCAGGCCGAGTACGAAGCCGCGGCCGCCTGGTACGAGGGGCAGCAGGCCGGCCTCGGGACGGCGTTCGAGGCCGAGGTAGAAGCCGTCCTGAGTGTGATCGCCGCGCGGCCGGACCGATACCCGGTGGCGGCCCGCGACATCCGAGAGGCGCCGGTCGCCCGGTTCCCGTACTGCGTGTACTACCGGCCGCGGGCCGGCCGGGTGGTGGTTGTAGCCGTCTTCCACCAATCTCGTGATCCCGCGAGCTGGCAGTCACGCGCGTGATACTGCCGGCGGGCGGGCCTCGCAAAGCCGCGACCCGCCCTACGCAATCGCCACCCTCTCCCCCCGATCGGGAATAGCCACGTCGGCGAAGCCGAGGCCGCGTAACCCCTCGGCCAGCGCCGCCGACCGGGCCGGGTCGCCGTGGACCAGCCGTACCTTCTTCGCCGTCCCCACCAGCGGGCCGAGGCTCCGCAACAGGTCGCCGTGGTCGGCGTGACTGGACAGCCCGTTCAGCACCACGACCTCCGCCTTCACCGGCACCGTCTGCCCGAGGATGCGGACCTCCGGCTTCCGCTCCACCAGCCGCCGGCCGAGCGTGTCCTGGGCCTGGTAGCCGGCGATCAGGATCGTGTTCCGCGGGTTGCCCAGGTTGTTCTTCAGGTGGTGCAGGATGCGGCCGGACTCGCACATCCCGCTGGCCGAGATGATGACGCACGGCTCCTTGATCCCGTTCAGGGCAACGCTCTCGTTCTGCTTCTCGACATACCGCACCATCCCCGGCTCGAACAGCTCCGGGTGGCCCTTGAGGAAGGCCAGCGTCTCGTCGTCGAACGCCTCCGAGTGGGAGCGAAAAACCTCGGTCGCTTGCACCGCCATCGGGCTGTCCACGTACACCGGCAGCCGGGGCAGCTTGCCGGCGGCGACCAACTGGTGCAGGAAGTACACCACCGTCTGGGTCCGGCCAACGGCGAACGCCGGGACGACCACCTTGCCGCCCCGGGCCGCCGTCCGCCGGACCACCTCGCCGAGCTGCTCGGCCGTCTCGTCCACCGGCGGGTGGGTCATGCCGCCGTAGGTGCTCTCCGTGATGACGAAGTCGGCCATCGGCACCGGGGCCGGGTCGCGGAGGATCGGCAGCCCCGGCCGGCCGAGGTCGCCGGTGAACGTCAGCCGCTTGCCGTCGGCGAACCGCAGGCCGACCATCGCCGACCCGAGCAGGTGGCCGGCCTCGACGAACGTGGCCTCGATCCCCGGCACCACCTCGAACGGCTTGTCGTACCGCACCGCCTTCAGCCGCAGCAGCGTCCGGTACACGTCCTGGCCGTCGTACAGCGGCTCGACCGGCGGCTCCCCGCGGTCCCGCTTGCGGTTCAGGTAGTTCGCGTCTTCGACCTGGATTTTGGCCGCGTCCCCGAGCATGACGCCGGCCAGCGCCCGGGACGCCGGGGTGCAGTAGATGGGGCCGGTGAACCCCTGCTTGACCAGGTTCGGCAGGTTGCCGCAGTGGTCGATGTGGGCGTGCGACAGGACGACGGCGGCGATCTCTTTCGGCCGGAACGGGAAGCGGGCGTTCCGCTCCCGGCTCTCCGCCCGGCGGCCCTGGAACAGCCCGCAGTCGAGCAGGATCGCCTTACCGCCGGCGTCGATCCGGTGCATCGACCCGGTGACGGTCCGGGCCGCCCCCCAGAAGGTGACGGTCGGTTCGGCGGCCGGCTTTGAGTGCTTGGCCATGCGGGTTCACCTGTGGTCTGCCGCATTTTTTGTAGGGTGCGTTGAGGAGGCTTTGCGACGAAACGCACCAGCCCCGCACCGACATCACCCGTGGGCGGAGTCCCACCGGTGCGTTTCGCAAAGCCTCCACGCACCCTACATGATATGCCGGCCGTCAGAACAGCTCGGCGATCGGCTCCGGGTCGTCGAGGACGATGGCCGGCCGGCCGGTCGGCTCCATCAGGTGCAGCTTCGGGTCGATGCCGAGCACGCGGTAGATGGTGGCGTGGACGTTCGACGGGGTGACCGGGCGGGTGCTCGGCCGCTCGCCCCGGCGGTCGGTCGAGCCGACCACCCGCCCGCCCTTCACCCCGCCGCCGCCGAACAGGCAGAACATCGCCTGCCCCCAGTGGTCCCGGCCGGGCGTGCCCATGCTGCCGGCCGGGCCGCCGTTCCCGCCGTCGTTCATCTTCGGCGTCCGGCTGAACTCCCCGCACAGCACCACCAGCGTCGTGTCCAGCAGGCCGCGGTCGGCCAGGTCGGTGAACAGGGTCGAGACGGCCGCGTCCACTTTGGGCAGGTAGTTCTCGTACCCCTTCTTCAAGTCCCAGTGGTGGTCCCACCCGCCCAGGTGGACGTTGACGAACGTGGACCCGGCCTCCACCAGCCGGCGGGCCAGCAGGGTGGACTGGCCCCACCCGTCCCGGCCGTACCGGTCCCGCAGCTTCGGGTCTTCCTTGCTCAGGTCGAACGCCGCCCGGGCGGCCGGCCCGGTGACGAAGTCGAACGCCGCCCGGGTGAACCGGTCCATGGTGTCCGCCGCCGGGTGCCGGTCCAGCGTGGCCCGGGTCTTGTCGAACCGGGCGAGCAGGGTGCGGCGGTCGTCCAGCCGGTCGACGGTCAGCCCGGCCGCCGGGTTCAGGTTCGGCACCTGGTAGTTCGGCGGGCTGGGGTCGCCGGCGATGAACGGGTCGTACTGCCGGCCGAGGAAGTGGCCGCCGAAGTACCCGGGGGCCAGCCCGATGCTAGCGGCGTGCGGGGCGGCGACGTAGGCCGGCATGCCCGGCTTCCGCGGCCCCAGCTCCTTGCTGACGATCGACCCGATCCCCGGGAACCGCTGGTCGGTGTTCGCCCCGCTCACCCCCATTTCCTTCGTGGTCAGCATCCGGTGCCCGCCGGCGAAGTGGTCGCCGGTGCCGTGGTGCAGCGACCGCACCACCGAGAACTTGTCCGTCACCTGGGCCTGCTTGGGGAACAGCTCGGTGATGTCGAACCCGGGCACCTTGGTGCGGACCGGCTTCCAGATGCCGCGGTACTCGGCCGGGGCGTCCGGCTTCATGTCGTACATGTCCAGGTGGCTCGGCCCGCCGTCCAGCCAGATCAGGATGACGGCGGTGTCCCGGCGGGCGGCCGGGGCGGTCGCCTTCGCTCGGAGCAGGTCCGGCAGGCCGAGGGCGGCCAGCCCGGCCGCCCCGACCTGGAGGAAGCTGCGGCGGTCCCCGCCGTCGCAGTACCGGCCGGAGGTGCCGAGATCGAGTCGGAGCATGGGACGCCTCGGGACGTGCGGGTGGGGCGGGAGCCGGTCGGGTCGGCTCGGTCGGCTAGCGGCCGAGGGCCGATGGACGGGCCGCGGAACGGCCCGTGCGGGGTATGGACTGGACTGTCCCAGACGCCCGGGGTCGCGTCAAGCGCGAACCCGCCCCGCGGCAGCGGTCGCCCGTGCGGCGGGTCCGGCCGGCGGCCGGGGGCACCTCGGGCACGGCGCCAGCCTGGCCGCGGCCGGCGACGGCCTCCGGTCCGAACCGCCCGAGACCGTGTCGGGGCCGGGTAGTGTCGCAGTTTCATGGGCCTTTCTCCCCCTCTCCGGGGGAGGGGGCCGGGGGAGGGGTCACGCCCTCGACCCGGCCCGGTGCCCTCGAAGTCGCGGGGACGGGTCGAGCGTTTCACCCCTCCCCCGGCCCCTCCCCGAAGCGGAGAGGGGGAAAAGCCACCCCGCCCACCAAACTGAGACCCTACCGGGGGCCGGGCCGGATGGCGTTGCCCCTCTGCGTCGGATACCATCGGGGGCTGGCTACAGGTTCGACCCGTCCGGAACCTCACTCGCGGCCGCCCGGCGGGGCAGGGGGATCCATGTCTCGGCTCAGCCCCAGCGACTACATGCGGGAGTACCACCGGCTGGTCGTCGCCGCCCACGACCCGGCCGGCAAGCCCCGCGGGGAGACGGTCCACGTCACCCGGTATCAGACGCGGGCGCCGGTCGAGCGGGACCGGCTCGTCCACGCCGTCAAGAAGGTGCTCAAGCTGAAGAGCACCCCGAACCTGCACACCACCACCGACTGGTTCGCGTTCGCCCCGGGCGACCCGATCCGGACCGGCGAGCCGTTCTACTGGCAGTCCGTCCGCCGGGCGTTCGGGTTCAAGGGGTCGCCGGCCGAGATGCGGGCGGTCCTCCAGTTGGCCTGCCGGGTCGGCCGGGTCGGCACCGGCAAGGACGTGGCCGGCCAGCCGGCCGCCGTCCCGACCATGGCCGGGTACGCCCGGGAGTTCTTCGGCCTGGACTGCAACGGGTTCGTCGGCAACTACTGGGGGCTGTCCCCGGAGGTGGACCAGGCCAACTGGGCGAGCATCTCGGCCGGCACCGAGGCCAAGGTGCACCGGAAGGTGGACGCCCTGGGGTACTGGAACGGGTGGGGCCGGGCGGCCCTGCTCACCCTCGACTACATCCCCCTCGCCCCCCGGCGGGACGCCAGGGAGGCCCGGACCGGGGACGTGATCGTGGTGCTGAAGGACGGCAGCTACTGGTCGCACATCGCGGTGGTAGATCACGTCACCTGGGCGGACGGGAGCGAGGTCAACTGGCGGGTGGTCGAGTACGGGGAGGGGACGGCCGAGGGCAGTTTCGACACCGCCCGGGACAACCACATTAAGAAGCCCTAACTTTACTTGCCTGACCGGCCGCTATCGTGGAAGCTGCTGGCCCCGACCGGAGGACGCCACGGATGGCCAAGCCGCTGCTGCCCGACGCCCTGTGGGCGATCATCGAGCCGACCCTGCCGCCGCTGCCCCCGCCGAGCCGAAGGGAGGCCGGCCGCCGCTGCCGCACCGCCAGGCCCTGACCGGCATCCTGTTCGTGCTCAAGACCGGGCTGCCGTGGGAGGATCTCCCGGCCGAGCTGAACTGCGGGTGCGGGATGTCGTGCTGGCGGCGGCTGCGGGACTGGCAGGCCGACGGCACCTGGGACCGCATCCACGCCGTCCTCCTGGAGCGGCTGGCCGGGGCGGGGAAGCTCGACTGGTCCAAGTGCGCATCGACTCGTCGAGCGTCCGCGCGGTTTTTGGGGTCGATACCGGCCCGAACCCCACGGACCGCGGGAAGAACGGCACCAAGCACCACCTGATGGTGGACCGGGCCGGCGTCCCGCTGGCCTGCCGGGTGAGCGCGCCAACGCCCACGACGTGACCATGCTCCTGGCCACCGTCGTCGCCTGCCCGCTGGCCGGGTACGGCCGGCCCGGGCGGGTTCCGAGGAGTTGCTCGGCGACCGGGCGTACCGGTCGGCCGGGCACGAGGCGGTCCTCCGGTGGATGGGCGTCGCGCCGATCTTTGCCCGGCCGGGGGCGCCGCACGGGAGCGGGCTGGGGAAGGACCGGTACGTGGTCGAGCGGACGATCGCGGCGGTCCACCAGAACCGCCGGCTGAAGGTCCGGTACGAGCGCCGCTCGGACATCCACCAGGCGTTCCTCACCCTCGCCTGCATCAAGGTCTGCTGGTACCGCCTCGACCCGGTGACGAGGTAAAGTTAGGGTTTCTAAGCCGTTCAAGTCGGTCAAGCTGGTGCAAGGGCCGGACAAGAAGCTGGGCGTCGGGTACGCGGACGGGAACAAGTTCAAGTACCTGTTCGCCGCCCCGGACTCGCCGTTCCCGCCGGCCACCATCGGCCGGTGCGGGGAGAGGGGGGCGTGAACCGGCCGGGCCGCCGGACCATACGGGGCGCGTCGATGGCCCCGGGCGGCTCGTGAGGGCGATTCCGGCGCAAGCCGGCCCCGGCCGGTCGTCCGTGGGAAAGCCACGCCCCCACCCGAGGCAGCCATGACCGTCCTCGCCACCCTGTTCGTCGCCCGACTGACCCTTGCGACCGTGGTCGCCGGCGGGGTGGCGTTCCAGGTGGCCATCGCGGCTCGGCTCGGCCTCCGCCTGGCCCGGGGATGACCGCCGTCCGACGGGGCCGGTGTACTCGCCCGCTCAGCTAGTCAATTGACCGACACCTCCGCCCGACTTACCATCTCACGAACGGGTGGAACGGATGTCGTCCGCTGCCGCGGCCTCGGGACCGATCCCGGGGCCGCGCGCTTTCTCACCCCCGATCCGTCTCCGACGGCCGGATACGGGCGACGACAGGCTCACGGGCTACGGCCGCTTGTGAAGGGTGCCGCCCTTCATCACCAGCGTCACCTTGCGGATCGCGGCGATGTCGGCCGTCGGGTCGCCTTCGACGGCGATCAGGTCGGCGAGCAGCCCGGCCCGCACCGCCCCGACCTTCTTCTCCAGGTGCAACACCTTGGCGGCGGTGCTGGTCGCGGCGACGAGCGCCTGCGTCGGGGTCAGCCCGTGACTCACCAGCAGTTCCAGTTCCCTGGCGCCCTCGCCGTGGGCGAACACCCCAATGTCGCTGCCGTTGCAGATGGTGACGCCGGCTTCGATGGCCGCCTTGAACGCCGCCCGGTGCGCCCGCACCCCCGGCGGCTCGGGTTGTCCGCCCCGCCAGCCGGCGTACCGGGCGGTGGCGTCGGTGGCGGCCAGGGTCGGGCAGTAGGCGACGTTCTGCTTCGCCAGCACCCGGAACGTCTCCACGTCCCCGTTGTCGCCGTGCTCGACCGTCTCCACCCCGGCCAGGGCCGCCCGCTTCATCCCCTCCGGCGACATGGCGTGGGCGACCGTCGGCACCCCGGCGTCCCGGGCCGTGCTGACGATCAGCTTCAACTCATCGAGACTGAACGCCGGGCGGGGCTTCCGGTCGGGGCCGTGCGGCAGGTCGGCGTACACCTTGATCCAGTCGGCCCCGGCCCGGACCTGCTCCCGCACCACCCGCCGCAGGTCGGCCCCGTCCGCCTCGTCGGCCCCTTGCGGGATCCGCCACTCCGGGGCGAACCCGCGGGGGGCATACGTCCCGGTGGCGACGATCGCCTTGGTCGTGACCAGCAGCCGCGGCCCGGGGATGATCCCCTTCTCGATCGCCGACTTGATGCCGACGTCGGCGTACCCGGCCCCCTCGGTGCCGAGGTCGCGGAGGGTGGTGAACCCGCTGAGCAGCCCGGCCTTGGCATGAACCGTCGCGCGGCAGACCCGCTCGGCCAGCGGCTCCAGCAACACCTGATCGTTCCACTTGGTCTTGTCGTAGGCGTACAGCAGGAGGTGGGAGTGGGCGTCGATCAGCCCGGGCAGGAGGGTCATCCCTGGCAGCGGGAGGTCGGTGGCCCCGTCCGGCACTTTCACCTCGGCGGCCGGCCCGACGGCAGCGATCTTCTCCCCATCGACCAGCACGACCCAGCCGGCGTGAACGGCGGCCCCGTCAAACACCCGGTCTGGCCGGAGCAGCACCGGCGGGGCTGCGTATGCGATGACGGGGATGAGCAACAGGGCGAAGCCGGCGAGCCAGCGCATGGTGACGACCTCGGGTGGTATGGCCGGCCGAGTATACCCGTTACGTGATCCGAGCAGACATTCCTGTCTTTGACTGGCTCAGGAGTTCTTTGTCGCCCTGGTGACTCCTGGGATGATGGCGGGTAATCTCGGGGTTTGATCCGGAACTCGGTAAATCGGGGACAGCCACGAGTAAAGGACTTTCAGGGGACGACATCAAGACGCAACAAGAACTGGCTCAGCGGACCTCGACTACGGGCAAGAACTGGCTCAGGCACCGAGAAGGTAGTGAGGCAGCAGCGATCGATGGGCTTCTGCTCACAGGCCGTTACACCATCGAGGAAATGGCGCGTCTGATCAGCCCACTTTCGGAGAGGAATAAAGACAACCTACCGGCGCTGATGTTTCGTGTTCAGCAGCATCTCGCCCACCTTCAGGAAGAGTGGAATGGCGAGATGGAACCGCATCACCTGAAGTTAAAGAAAGACGCGAGTGGTCGCTGGGCGTTCGACTACTGACAGTCATGAGGATGGTCGCCTCGTTCATCCTGCGGTAGACGGCCGGCAGCGTCTCATACGGTCGCCGGGTCGAGCACGACGACACCCGGTGGGGCAGACGCCAGGCGGGTGAAGTGGCCCACGTTGAACGTCAGCAGGTGGGTGACGCCGTGGACGTGGCAGACCGCCACCAGCCGGGCGTCGTGGACCTGTTTGCCAACCACTCCCATTGCGTCCGCCAGTACCCGCCACGCCGGGTAGACGGCCGGCGTCTCGTCCAGCAGCGGGAAAGACGCCTCGAACGTCGCCGCGATGGCCGCGGCCGCCGGCGGGGCCAGCCCCAGCCCGTTCGCCGTCACCGGCCGGGTGGCGAAGTTGCGGAACTCGATCAGGTTCTGGGCGGTCACGTGGAGGACTTCGGCCCGCCGGTGCAGCTCGGCCACGGCCGCCACGGCGACGGCGTAGGAGGCGTCGGACCGGTTGGCCAGCCGTCCCAGGACGCTGGTATCGACGAGAACGGCCATCAGTCGTACAGCCCGTCGCTGCTCAGAGCTGCGTCCGGGACGGACACCTCGCAGTCGACGGCCGCCGCGAACAGCCGCCGCTCCCACTCGTCGGCCGGGGTGGGCAGAGCCGCGGGCTGGAGGTGCCTGCGGAGCAGGTCCACCGCCAACGCCTCCGGGGCGACCCCACGAAGGCGGGCCTGCTCGGCCAGGGCGGACTCAAGTTGAGGGGGTAGCGCGAGGACCATCGGTCGCTCCGGGTCGGATCGACCGCATTGTAACCGCCCGGGTCTGCGGCCTCACTAGTTCTTCCGCGTCAGGGCCGTCGTCACATGACGGGCCGCCCGACCGCATCGGCCGGTCGGATGAGTCGGCCCGGTCACACGTCCTTGCGGCCGAACCCGACCAGCCCGACGACCGCCGCCGCCAGGCTCAGCCCGCCGGCCGCGATCAGCACCCGCCACACCTCGGCCGAGTCGTACTGGCCGCGGAGCACGTACTTCAGCTTCTCCAACACCCGGTCCGGCGTCGGGTACGGCTCCGGCAGGAACGACACCATCACGATCCCGCCGTACAGCAGCAGCCAGAACAGGGTGATGCCCATGACGGTCCCGTTGGACAGCGCCCCGACCGTCACCCCCCACGACACGATCACCGTCAGCCCGGCCGCCACCAGCAACCCGGCCACCACCCCGCCGGTCAGCGTCAGGTCCGGGTCGAGCAGGAAGTGCTGGGCGATCAGCACGGCCGCGGTCAGCACGGCGAAGGTGGCCAGCACCACCCCCAGCCGGGCGTGCCACTTGGCCAGGAAGTACTGGTACCGGCTGATCCCCCGGCTGAGCACCGCGTCGGCCACCGTGCTCCGCTCGGCGCTGATCCCGGACACGGCGATCAGGGCGACCAGGGCCAAACTCCCGGCCACCAGCCCGCGGACCAGGTTGCCCGTCTGCTCGGACGCCGCCTGGACGATCCCCGCCTCCCGGTGCACGCCGGCCTTGTACAGCGTCGACCCGCCGGCCGCCACCAGCACGGTCAGCACCCACAGCCGGAACACCCAACTGCGGGCCGTCTGCCGCAGGTCGGTCTGGAGGACCGCCCAGTACGGCAGGAACCGGTTGAACCGGATGGTCACGGTCGGCGGCGGGGCGTCCATGCCAAAGTCCTCAAGTCGTCAGGTCATCAAGTCTTCAAGTCTTGTGGGTCGGTGGTTCCGACTTGAAGACCTGACGACTTGAGGACTTGAAGACTAACCCTAGGCGGCGGCCGGCATCGACGCCATCCAGGCGTCCATGGCCGCCTGCATCTCGGCCGCGGTCATGTCCTTGACCCGGGTGGCCAACGTCCACACGTGGCCGAACGGGTCCACCACCGACCCGCTCCGGTCGCCGTAGAACTGGTCGGCCACCGGCTGCTTGACCGTCCCCCCGGCGGCCACCGCCTGGGCGAACGCGGCGTCCACGTCCGGCACGTACACGCAGTACCCGCCGGGCACCCCGCCCAGAGTCTTGGGGCTTTTGTTCCCCCACGCCGGGCACTCGTCCCCGAGCATCACCGGGGAGTCGCCGATGGCGATCTCGGCGTGCGCCACCCCGCCGCCCGGCAGGGTCAGCCGCAGCTTCTCGACCGCCCCGAACGCCTGGGTGTACCAGGCGATCGCCTCGGCCGCGCACGGCACGGTCAGGTACGGGGTGACGGTGTGGTAGCCGGTCGGGTTAGCGGTCTTGGACATCGGCGGTCTCCGGTTCTAGGGGGGCAGCGGGCCAACTGTACACCAGTATGATCGGCTGTACAGGTGCGTAGCTTGAGCCGACCGCGCGTGTAGGGCGGTGCCGAGTCTGCGAGGCCCGCCGGCGTGGCAACCGGCCAGCGCCCAAGACGGCGGGCCTCCCCAAGCCTCGGCACCGCCCTACGACGCAGGCCCGCCCGTCACGCCGCCTCGGCCGGCTGGTACAGCCGGGTGAACCCGCGGCTCTCCTCCCGCTCCACCAGGTCCAGGTACGCCTGCTCCGTCTGCATGCCGACGCTGCGGACGCTGACCAGGGCCACCTTGCTGTCCGCCAACGTCTGGAAGATGACGGCCAGCAGGGCGGTGTTGGACACGTCGTCGGTCAGCTTCAGCTCCAGCCGCCGGGTCCGCAGCACGGCCGACACCACCTCCTTCATCGCCTTCACCGCCGCCACCGCCTTGGTGATCGACTTCTGGTCCCCCTCCAGGTCCAGCTCGTAGTGGTTCTTGCGGATGCGGCCCTTCAGGTCTTGCAGGGTGCCGCTGAAGATGAGCTGGCCGCGGTTCAGCACCGCCGCGTGGTTGCACACCTCGTCCACGTCGGTCAGGTTGTGGCTGCTCAGGATGAGCGTCTTCTCGGCCGCCAGCGTCTTGATCAGCTCCAGCATCGACCGCCGGGCCTCGATGTCCAGCCCGTGGGTCGGCTCGTCCCAGATGAGCAGCTCCGGCTCGTTGATGAGCGAGGCGGCGACGGCCAGCCGGGAGGTCAGCCCGGGGGTGAAGTGGGCGATCGCCTCGCCGGCGTGGCCGAGCAGGTCGACCGCCCGGATGAGGGCCGCCAGCTTCGGCTTGCGGGAGTCCCGGGGCATGCCGAACAGCCGGCCGATGTAGTCCAGGTACGAGATGGGCGTCATGCCCTTGGGGAACTGCGGGTTGGTCGGGATGTACCCGACCCGGCGGCGGAGGTCGGCGGCGTTCGGGTGCATGACACGGCCGAACACCTTGGCCCACCCGGCGGTCGGCCGGTGCAGCCCGAGGACCAGCCGCAGGAAGGTGGTCTTGCCGGCCCCGTTCGGCCCGAGCAGGCCGAGGACGGTGCCCGGCTCGATGGTCAGGGTGGCGTCGTTGAGGGCGATCTGCCGGTTGTTGTAGATCTTGGTCAGGTGGGCGGTTTCGACCACCAGATCGGCGGCATCGGTGGCCACGGTCGCACCCTCCCCCGCGCGGCCGGTCCCCCACCGGTCGCAGCGGGGCTGATACCGTGCCCGGCGGGCCGACACAAGGGGAAGTCGGGAGGGTGCGCCGACGGGCCGCTTGCTCAGGCGAACGGCACCATCCGCCGGCGGCGGGCGGTCGGCACCGGCAGCACGATCCGCACGTCCCGGACGATGGTCGCCCCGCGGGTCAGGGTGCGGCCCCAGAACCGGGCCAGGGTGTCCAGGCAGACGTCCGCGGGGAACGCCCCGGCCTCAGTCCCCAGCAGCGGCAGGGCCAGGCTGGTCACGTCCAGCGTGTCCGCGTGGTACACGCACCCGTGCAGGATCTCCGTCAGCAAATCCCGGGTCGGGGCCACCCGGGCGTTCAGCACGGCCGTCGTCACCGCGTGGAAGACGAACCGGGCCGGCAGCTTGCCCGCGGACGTGACCACCACCCGCCCGGCCCGGACCGGCGGATACCGCTTCACCTCCGCCCGGATCACGTCCGGCCCGGCCGCCCTGGCGATCCCCTTGGCCACCCCCGCGCTCATCGACAGCAGCTCGGTGTCCGGGCTGACGACCGCGCCGACCCGCGGCTGTCTGGCGATGTCCCCGGCGACGACGGTCAGCGTCCGCCCGCCGGGGAACTCGTACACGTCCGGGGCGGCGGCCAGTTCCGCACGCCGGGCCGGGTCCAGGTACACCGGCCGCCGGGCCACGTACCGCGGCCGGTGGGCGTCCAGGTCGGCGTCGTCCGCGTCCCAGGGGGTGACGGCCGGCGGGGCCGGCTGGAGGTGCCGGAGCAGCTCGGCGAACGACTGGAACCGCTCGGCCGGGTTCTTCGCCAGGCACCGCTCCAGCACCCCGGTGAGGCGGTCGGACAGGGCCGGGTTGACCGCCTGCGGGCAGCCGAGCGGCTCCGTCTTGTGCTTGAACAGGACGGCGAACACCGACTCCCCGTCGAACGGCGGGCGGCCGGTCAGGACGTGGTAGAAGGTGGCCCCGAAGCTGTACACGTCGGCCCGGGTGTCGGCCGCCCGGGGGGACTCGGCCTGCTCCGGGGCCATGTAGTACGGGGTGCCCATCAGCCCGCCGGCGTGGGACAGGTCCGGCGCCCCGCCGAGGGCGGCCCGGGCCAGCCCGAAGTCGCACACCCGGGCCTGGTCCCGGGCGTCCAGCAGGACGTTGGACGGCTTCAGGTCGCGGTGGGTGATCCCCTGGTCGGCGGCGGCCAGCATCCCCTCGGCCACCTGCCGCATCCACGGCCGCGCCCGGCCCTCCGGCAGCGGCCCGCCGGCGCGCTGGATCGCGGCCCCGAGGTCGCTCCCCTCGACCCACTCCATGACCAGCAGGTGGCGGCCGTCCGGCAGCGGCTCGAAGTCGTGGACGCCGACGACGTGCGGGGACGACACCCGGGCGAGGAGGGTGGCCTCCCGGCGGAACCGTTCGACCGACGCGCCGGGCAGGGTGAGTTTGAGGGCGACGAGCTTGTCGAGCTGGCGGTGGCGGGCCTTGTACACGATCCCCATGCCGCCGCGGCCGGCCGGCCCGAGCACCTCGAACCGGTCCGGGACCGGCCCGGCCGGAGGGAGGGCGTCGTCGCCGAGCGGCGCCTCGGTGGCGAGCGGCTGGTAGCGGGTGACGTCGGGCACGGGTCCGGCTCGGGACGGGCGTGCCGCCGATGCTACCCGTCGGGCCGGGGCCGGACAAGGACCGTTGGCCGGCGGTCAATACCAGCCCGACGCGGGAGCGAGGGTCATTCAAAACACCCTCGCTCCCGCGTCGGGCTGGTGAGAGGGCGTCTTGGAACATCCGCCGGCCGGTCCGGCGTAGGGTGCGTGGAGGCTCTGCGCAACGCACCAAAGGGGCGTCACCCCGCGGGTGACTGTCGCTGCGGGGCCGGTGCGTTTCGTCGCAAGGCCTCCACAACGCACCCTACGGGGGCGTCGCCGCCAGGTTTCCGGACGCCCTCTGAGCATGGCGACGTGGACCTGAAATCGTCGCAAACGAAATGCTACCGACACGACGGCGGATGTCAGAGTCGTCCGTTGACTTACCCCTCGGCCGCCCAGTCCCGCGGCTTGAGCCAGTAGTCGGTCAGCGCCGCCTCCGGCGACCCCGGCGGCGGCTGCCAGTCGTACACGTACCGGACCACCGGCGGCAGGCTCATCAGGATGCTCTCCGTCCGCCCGTTCGTCTTCAGCCCGAAGATGGTCCCGCGGTCGTAGATCAGGTTGAACTCCACGTACCGGCCCCGCCGGTACTCCTGGAACGCCCGCTGCTCCGGCGTCCAGGCCAGCCCTTTGCGCCGCTCCACGATCGGCACGTAAGCCGGCAGGAACCGGTCGGCCGCCGCCCGCACGAACCGGAACGCCGCCTCCAGGTCGTCCCCGCCGAAGTGGTCGAAGAAGATGCCGCCCACCCCGCGGGCCTCGCCCCGGTGCGGCAGGAAGAAGTAGTCGTCGCAGTCCCGTTTCATCCGGGCGTGGTCGGCCAGCGGGGCGAACTCGTCGCACACCCCCTTCCACGTCCGGTGGAAGTGGACCACGTCCTCTTTGAACGGGTAGTACGGGGTCAGATCGGCCCCGCCGCCGAACCACGCCTTCGACCCGTGCGTCAAGAGACGGAAGTTGCCGTGGACGGTCGGCACGAACGGGCTGCGGGGGTGCAGCACCCAGCTCACCCCCGTCGCGGTGAACGCCAGCCCGTCCCCCGGCATTTGACGGGCGAACTCCGGGCTGAACTCGCCGAACACCTCGGAGAAGTTAACCCCGGCCTTCTCGAACACCGCCCCGCTCTCGACCACCCGGCTGCGACCGCCGCCGCCGCCCGGCCGGTCCCAGGCGTCCTCCCGGAACCGGGCGGCCCCGTCGACCGCCTCCAGCCCGGCACACAGCCGGTCCTGGAGGCCGCGGAAGAACTCGACGGCTCGGCGGTGCAGGTCGGCGTGCGGGGCGGTCGTCATGGTGCGGCCTTGGGGGTCACTTCGTGAGCGTGCGGGGCGTGGCCGGGATCCCCTCCGGGCTGAGCGGGACGATGGACGGCGTCCGGGTGTCCGGCCCGGTCATGACCGGCCGCCCCCGCTGGACGTGGGTCAGGTCGGTCCAGCGGCGTTCCAGCGGCGGCTCGCCCGGCTCGACCCCCGGCGGGGTGGTCCGCCAGGCGGTCCCCTGGCACACCTGCCGCACCCCCTCGTTGAACATCCCGGTCATCACCTCCGGGTCGAAGTCGGAGCTGGTCAGCGGGGCCGGGTACTCGTCCGGGATGCTGGTCTGGAAGTAGTTCATGCCGGTCAGGTGGCACATCGTCCAGATGCGGACCAGGTCGCCCCGGCCCTGGGAGTAGATGGTCGCCCCGACCGAGTTGCCGGCGATCCCCAGCGCCCGCGGCTTCTGCACGTGCGGGTCGACGAACAGCTTGCCGGCCACGATATTGTAGACGTTCACCCCGGCCAGCGACCGGCCGGTCGGGTCGCCCGGCAGGGGCGGCAGGTCGTGCGGCGGGCGGAAGAAGATGGAGAAGCTGACCCCGCCGTCCACGTGCCGTTCGATGTACTGCCGGCCGTCCACCGTCACCGGGATCTCGGACGGCGGGAAGAACCCCGGGATGGCGCTGGACCCGAGCAACACCTGGCGGATCAGGGTCCGGGCCTCCGGCCCGCCCCGGCAGGCGATCGCCCCGATGTCCCAGACGACGCCCCGCTTGCCGTCCAGCTCGGTCGTGCCGACGTACAGCCGGCGGCCCTTCTGGTGCTCGCAGGCGATGGCCGCCACCAGCTCCGGGGTGAGCGTCTCGTCCAGCTTCCTGGCCAGCCCCTTGTTGTCGGCGAACGAGTCGGACCACAGCCCGCGGACGTACTTCGTCTTGTACAGGTCCTTCGACCGCAGGGTGGTGTAGAACTCCTTCATCTGCTCGTCGTAGGCCGGCCCGAGGAAGGCGAACGGGGAGATCAGCGACCCGGTGCTGATGCCGGTGACGGTGTCGAAGGTGGGCCGGTCGCCGCGCTTGGTCCAGCCGTACAGCACCCCGGCCGAGTACGCCCCGTAGCTGCCCCCGCCGGACAGGCAGAGGACGTGGCCCCGCGGGGCGGGCGGCTGGGTGATGCCCGACTGTTTGCGAATCCGCTGGGCCGTTTCGTACAGATCCTGCCCGCTCAGCATTTCCTCGGACGCCCGCTGGGCCGGCGGGTCGACCAGGTCGCGGGTGTTCAGCCCGTCGGCGACCGGCGAGCGGTCCCGACGGGAGTTCAGACAGCCGGCCGCGCAAGCGACGGACAGGGCGGCGGCCAGGGCGAGACGCTTCATAGCGCACCAGTCGGGAATCAGGCTTCCCAACTGAGATCGGCGCCAGAGTCCGCAAACTTGGAACAAACCTCCAAGAATTAACCGGCCGTCGCAGTGGCCCGGGGCAGGTGATCCTGTTGCGAAACGGCGTAGTGGCGGACGATCAGGTCGTTCTGGATCCACAGCAGCTTGCTGAACGCCCGCACCGCCTTGATCTCCGTCTCCCGGTCCAGGCCGAGGGTGAAGATGGTGGCGTTGAACGCGTCGGCCACGAACCCCATCAGGGCGTTCATCTGGACGAGCGGGATGTACAGCTCCTTGCTCCCCGCCTTGTCCGTGTGGATCTTGCCGACCATGTCCAGGTAGCCGGCCATCTTGCCGTCGTACGGCTTGGTGACGAGCGACGCCAAGTACCGGCCCAGGTGCTGCTTGCGGAAGGCGATCTGCGGGTGGTCCATGGTCAGGTCTTCGAGCCGGATGGGGGTGGCCCCCTCGTACCCGAACTGGCGGGGCACGAAGTGCCGCCAGGTGGCGTCATACGTGTACAGCTTGTCGTACACCGCGTCGACCAGGGCCGGGACCAGCGGGGCCAGTTTGCCGGCCGCCGCGTGGATCAGGGCGATGTCGTCCGCCCCGAACCCGATGAACTCGGCCAGGTACTGGAACCGATACCCGAGGTCGGACTCCAGCCGGGGTTCGTCGATCTTCTTCATAGCGGCTCCCTAATTCGGAATTAACGACCCAGATATCTCCAATTGGACACAGGGAGTCTAGCCGGGTACAATCGGATGTCAAGGTCTTATTTTTTGGCATCGGGGCCGGCAGATGTTCTCTCAAACGGTCGAGTACGCCCTCCGGGCGGCGGTGTTCCTGGCCGCCCGGGTGGGGGAGCCGGCGACCACCGAGGAGGTGGCCGAGCGGACCAAGGTGCCGGCCGCGTACCTGGCCAAGATCCTCCAGGGGCTGGCCCGGGCCGGGCTGGTCAAGGCCCAGCGGGGGGTGGGCGGCGGGGTGATGCTGGCCCGCGACCCGGCCGATCTGACCATCCTGGAGGTGGTGAACGCGGTCGAGCCGATCCAGCGGATCCGCACCTGCCCGCTCGGGCTGTCCGCCCACGGCCCCCGTCTATGCCCGCTCCACGCCCGGGTGGACGCCGCCATGGCATCGGTGGAGACGGCGTTCGGCGGCACCACCTTGGCCGAGGTGCTGGGCGAGCGGTCGGCCAGCGTGCCGCTCTGTGACGTGCCGGGGGGCGACCGGCGGACGCCCCTGCCTGTACGCCGGCGGTAGGTTTCAGGCCGACAGTTAACCGCCGGCAGCGTCGGGTGTCGGGATGTTGGCGCCGGGCCGTTTTTTCTTCGCCAGGACGAGCGGAATCCGCCCCCGGACGGGTGGCGGGCTGCAGGCCGGGTCGGGTAGAATCCCCCTCTGATCGCCCCCTACTCTCGCCGCACCCCCGGGCCGGTCACGGACGTCCGAGGCCACGGCGAGCGACCCCCAAGGAGGGACGCGCGTGCCCCATTCCCTGTCCCCGACCGACGCCCGGATGCTGGCGGACCTGGAAGCGGAGGTGCGGCCGCTGGTGGCGACGGTCCGCACCGCCCTGGCCGACACCATCACCGCCCCCGGCCCGGACGGGGTGGCCCGGATGCTGACCGCCGCCCCGGTGGACGCCTGCGTCCGGCTGGCCGACGCCTGGGCGGTGGCCTGCGCCGTCGGCCTACGGCCGGACCGGGTGAAGGCCCGGCTGGAGCCGGAAGATCAGTTCGTCATCGACCTCGTCACCAGCGTGTACACGGCCGCCCGGCCGGGGGCGGTCGCCCACCCGGACCTGCCGGAGCTGGCCCGGCTGCTGGACGAGGCCGGGGCGGAGCTGTGCGAGGCGACCGGGGGTTAGCCCCGCCGCCCGCCCGGTCCGTACAACACCCCGGATGTGGACCCCACGTTTCAAGCTGGTGCCGTGGCCCGACCTGCTGGCCGCCCGGGAGGCGGCCCGGGTCGCCGGCCGGGCGGTCGTCTGGACCAACGGCACCTTCGACCTGCTCCACCCCGGCCACGTCAGCAGCTTGCAGCAGGCCCGGGCGCTCGGCGACCTGCTGGTGGTCGGGCTGAACTCGGACGCCTCCGTCCGCGGGTACAAGGGGCCATCCCGGCCGATCTGCACGCAGGACGAGCGGGCCGCCATGCTGGCCGCCCTGGAGTGCGTCGATTACGTGGTGATCTTCGACGAGCCGACGCCGGAGGAGTCGTTGGCCCGGCTGCAACCGGACATCCACTGCAAGGGGGCGGAGTACGCCCCGCCGCACGGCCGGCCGGTGCCGGAGCGGGGGACGGTGGAGGGGTACGGCGGGCGGATCGCGTACCTGCCGCTGGTCCCGGGGCTGTCCACCACGGCCCTACTGAAGCGGATCGCCGAGAAGGGGCCGGAGAACCCGTAGGGTGCGTTGAGGAGGCGTTGCGACGAAACGCACCGGCCCGACACGGACCGCGTGAGGTGTCCCCGACCGCCCCGGGGGAGGGCGAGGCTCCCGCCGAGCCGGGCCGCATCCCGGGTGACGGCTCAACCCGTGGGCGGTGTGCCCCGACCGGTGGAGTCCCCCGGCTCGGCAGGAGCCTCGCCCTCCCCGGGGCCGCCACCGGCAATGACCACGAGCGAGTGCCGAACGTTGACGTCGCTCCGGTGCGTTTCGCATAGCCTCAACGCACCCGACACGGATCGCCTATGCCCCGGCTCGCCCTACTGTTCCTCGACCGCGACGGCACCCTGATGACGGACGTCGGCTACCCGAACGACCCGGCCCAGGTGCGGCTGCTCCCCGGGGCGGCCGAAGCGGTCCGCCACTTGGCCGACCGCGGGTTCGTGCCGGCGGTGGTGAGCAACCAGTCCGGGCTGGCCCGCGGCCTCATCACCCCGGACCAGGCCACGGCGGTTCACGACCGGTTCGTCGAACTGTTCCGCGAGGCGAGCGGGCTGACGCTGCCGTGCTACTACTGCCCGCACGGCCCCGACGACGGCTGTGACTGCCGCAAACCGGCCCCCGGACTGCTGCTGCGGGCCGCCCGGGAACTCGGTATGCTCGGCCGGCCCGGGGTCATGGTCGGGGACAAACCGTCCGACGCGGACGCCGGCCGGGCGGCCGGGTACGACGGCCATTTATTCCAGGGCGACTGGGCGGCGACCGAAGCGGACCTGGCCCGCTGGCTGACGGAGCAGGCATGACCGGCCTCGACACCCTCTCGCGGTTCCGCGGCACCCCGGTGCTGGTGGTCGGCGACCTGATGCTGGACGAGTTCGTCTGGGGGGCGGTCAGCCGCATCTCGCCGGAAGCCCCGGTGCCGGTGGTCGAGGTGCAACGCCGCACCCACACCGCCGGCGGGGCGGCCAACACCGCCGCCAACATCGGCAGCCTCGGCGGTAGTGCGGTCGTGGCCGGCGTGGTCGGCGACGACCGGGACGGCGAGCGGGTGTGCGACCTGCTCAACGGGCAGGGGGTCGAGACGCTCCCCGTGGTCCGCGACGCCGGCCGGCCGACCACCTCCAAGACCCGCATCCTGGCCGGCACCCAGCAGGTGGTGCGGATCGACCACGAGGTGCCCGGGCCGATCCCGGACGCGGTGGAAGCGGCCCTGCTCGCCCGCATCGCCGAGGTGTTGCCGGCCGTCCGCGGGTGCGTGGTGTCCGACTACGGCAAGGGGGTCGTCACCGCCAGCTTCGTGGGCAGGCTGATCGCGTCGGCGAAGGCGGCCGGGGTGCCGGTGGTCGTGGACCCGAAGGGGGTCGATTACCGCAAGTACGCCGGGGCGACGGTGGTGAAGCCGAACCAGTTGGAGGCCGGGAAAGTCCTCAACCGCGAGCTGCGGACCAGCGAGGACGTGGACCGGGCCGGGGCCGACCTGATCGGGCTGTTGGGCGGCGAGTCGAGCGTGCTCGTCACCCGGGGGCCGCACGGCATGTCGGTGTTCGAGCCGAACCGCGGGCCGGTCCACATCCCGGCCCAGGCCCGCGAGGTGTTCGACGTGACCGGGGCCGGGGACACCGTGGCCGCGACCATGACCCTCGCCCTCGGGGTTGGGGCCGACCTGCCGGCCGCCTGCCGGCTGGCCAGTCTGGCGGCGGCGATCGTCGTCGGAAAGGTAGGCACCGCAACCTGTTCGTTCGAGGAGCTGAAGGCGGCCCAGCAGGTGGCCCGGTGGTGAGCGAGAAGCTGCGCAGGTTTCGGGGAGTTTGCTGCTGAACCGGGCGAAAACGCGGTTTACTTGTCCGCCGTCAGGTGCTATTCTCGCCTCAACACAGGCGGCGCACTCCCTCCCCCTTCACCGGACCGCCCGGCTTTCCGGCGTTCGCGCCACGGCCCGGTCCGGTGCCCCGACCCTCGCCCGCGGTCGATCTGCCGCCCTATGTTCTGAAATCCCGACGCCCTTCACCCCCGGGCCGTAATGTCTCGGACCCTTCCTTGCCGATTCTGCCGCACCCCGCTGGATCTCGCCCAGGCGTTCGCCTACCACGTCGAAGTGGCCACCCGGGACAACCCGGTGATGCTGGCCGCCATCCGCCGACTGCCGCACCGGCATGGTGCCCCGCTGCGGTGCTGCCGGCGGTGTCAGGCGGACATCGAACACGTCCGGGCCGAGCTGCGGGACACGTCCGCCACGTCGCGGCGGGTCGGCCGGGCCGGCGGCCAGTTGATCTTCGCCGCCGTGTTCGCGCTCGGGGCCGGGGTGATGACGGCCCGGGTCGGCCGGTGGCTGGCCGGCGGCGGGCTGTGACCGCGTAGGGTCCGATGTGCGGCCCACTTGAAGCGCATCCGGTCCGCACAGCGGACCCTACGCAAAAACAAGAAAGCCCACCCGTTGCAACGGGTGGGCTTTGTGGCTACCAATCTCACTTCGCTCAGCCCAGCTCGCCGCCGCACTCCTGGGCCGCCTTCTCCCGCAGCTGCTTCATGCCGCGGACGTTGATCTGCCGCACCCGCTCCTTCGTGATGCCGAAGTGCTGGCCGATCTGCTCCAGGGTCATCTCCTCCGACCCGTCCAGCCCGGTCCGCATCCGGATCACCTCCCGGGTCCGCGGGTCCAGGTTGTCCAGCAGCCGGTTCACCCGGGCCTTGGCCGCGTCCGCCTGGGCCAGCACCTCCTGCTCGTCGGTGCGGACGTCCGCCTTGCCGTCGAACAGCTCGTCCGTGCCGGTCAGGTAGCGGCTCTTGTGGTTGTTCTCGTCCGGGATGCTGCGGGCGAAGTTCTTCATGATCGCCCACGTGGCATACGTCGAGAACTTGTTCCCCCGGCCGTAGTCGAACTTCTCCACCGCCCGCATGACGCTCAGGTTGGCGTCCGACTTCAGCTCGTCCAGGTTCTGGCCCGGCCGCAGGTGCTTGGTGGCCAGGTTGTGGACCAGCCGCTGGTTGCACTCGATCAGCAGGTCGCGGACCCCCTTGATTTGCTGGCGGAAGTCCTCCAGCGCCTGCAGGTCGGTGACGCGGGCGCGGCCCGGGTCGGCCTTCAGCCGGTCCTGAAGCTTGTTCAGCTTGTGCTTCAGGAAGTTCATCTTCCGGAACTGGTGGGCCTCCTGCTCCCGGCTGAGCAGCGGCCGCTCGTACAGGTAGGCCATGTGGGCCTCCACGTCCTTGGGCGGCCGCATCGACCGGACCTTGGCGAAGAACTCCTCCTCGCCCGGCATCGGCCCGAGGATCGTCGGTTCCATCGCCGGGTCGTCGAACTCGGCGTTGTACATGTAGTCGACGGGGGTCTGGACCAGCCGCTCGGCCCGCACCTCGTTGACCACCTTATAGATGCTGGATCGGGTGCGGCCGAACCGCTTGGCGACCAGGTCCACGGCGGTGCCCTCCTGCTTGCATGCCTGATAAGCCGAATAAATCCGCTGCTTGGCCGCGGCGTCCAGCGGCCCGGCGTTGGCCGGGAAGACCGCCGCGTCCGGATGATCCCGGTCGAAGTTCTTGATCGTGTACCGGACCGCCTCCGGGCTGCGGCCGAGCGCGTCGGCGATCAGCTTGCTGGCGTCGGTCAGGTTGTGGCCGGCGTCCGCCAGCTCTCGCGCGGTCAGTACGATGGCGTCCTTCTCCTCGTCCGTTAGGTGGCTGAACCGGGCGCCCCGTTCCACCTGGTCGCGGTGGGCGGCGGCGAACGTACACACCGCCGACTCCGGGAACCCGAGCTGCTTCCGCCCGTCCCGGATCACCCGGCGGGCGGCCAGCCCCTGCAGCCGCCACCGGCTGACCGTCTTGGTGCTGACGTTGAACCGCTTGCTCACCTCGTCCAGGGTGAGCATCGGCTCGGCGGCCAGCTCGACCGGCAGCGGCGGGAGCGACCGCTCCAGCTTCAGGGCGAACAGGGCCAGGTCGTGCTTCAGGTCGGCCCCGCGGACGAGCAGGTCCGGGTAGGCGTCCGACCGGAAGTCGGTCAGCTTGAAGCAGACCCACTCGTAGGGGTAGAGCCGGTCCGCGTCGATCTCGGCCAGCAGGCCCTCGGCCCGGCTCACCTGCTCCTGCCGGCGCGCCGGCGGGGCGAACCGGACCTGCTGGTCGGTCAGCTCCTTCAGGGCTGGCTGGGTAAAGGTGGTCACGGGCGTCATCTCCTTGGGTGCCGGTCGCGGCGTCCTGCGTACAATGCCCGCCGGCGGGGTGTTCAGAGGATACAACCGGATTCCGATATCCTTACCACACTCTCGCCCCGGCTCGCCGATGTCGGTTGCGTCCGACCCCGTCTGCCAGGTTGGATGCCTCCGCACACCGGACGGGTTCGGGGGGCGGCACGGTTTAGCCGCCCCGCCCGATCTTCACTGAGGTATTCGCGTCCGGGTTGCTCGGGTTTCGATGCAACCGCCGGGCCAATATCCCCCGGGCCACCCGCCGCCATTCCAAACCGCTCGCCCAACTCGTCATCCGCCCGAGGTTTGCGTTTACGACCGATTCGTAACGCGCGCCCGACCTCCTGAGTGTCCGCCAAACCTGTTTCCGAGTGTGGTCGGATTTACAGGTCTGCTGTTCGATTTTGCAATCCGCGTGCCTGTCGAAATTCCCCACCCACAAAGTCGAACTCACCGCCCTAACCTTCTGACATCGCACTTCTTGCGGATCTCAACCGGCGGACGCGGGGTTCCCTCAAGTTTGCGCCGATTCCGACCGACACGCCAGTTAGAATGGCCGCGACCGTCTCCCGTTCCCTGATCCGCCCGGGGACTCAACCCGATGCCCGGCAAATCGTTGGTGCCCCTTTTCGGTGTCGTGCTGGCCGCCTGGCCCGTATCCGGCACAGGTGCGCAGGAACCTGTCACCCTGGCAGAGCGGTTCGACCGCGGCACGCCGTATCGGGTGGAGTTGCAGGTGCGGCTCGACGGCCGGCTGGCCCTGCCCGGGGACGACGGCAAGCCGCAAGAGGTGCCGCTGACCGGGGCCAGCACCCTCATCTATGACGAACGGCCGCTGCCGTCCGACGACCCCCGCGGGGGCAAATCGCTGCGGGCGTACCGGGTCGTCCGGTTCAACCGGACGATGGCCGGCAAGGAGCAGTCGGCGGACGTTCGCCCAGGTGTCCGGCGGATGGTGGTGATGCGGAGTGAGAAGGGAAAGAAAGCCCCGTTCTCCCCGGACGGGCCGCTCACCTGGGGCGAGATCGACGTGGTGCGGACGGACCTGTTCTGCCCGGTGCTGGTGCCGGGGCTGTTGCCCGGCCGGGCGGTGCGGGCGGGGGAGAAGTGGCCGGCGACCGCCGCCGCCGTCGCCGACCTGACCGACCTCGACCCGATCGAGGAGGGCGGGGTCACGGTCGAGTTCGTCGGGGTGGTGACGCTCGACGGCAAGCGGTACGCGAAGCTCTCACTCGCCGGCCAGGTGCGGGGCCAGTCGGAGGACGGCCCGGCCCGGCAGAAACTGGACGGCCTGGCCTACTTCGACCTGGCCGACGCCCGGCTGTCGTACCTGAAGCTGACCGGGGTGTCCGAGATGCTCAGCCGGGAGGGGCGAGTAACCGGGCGGCTGACCGGCACGTTCACCATGACCCGCGGCCCGGCCGAGCGGACCGACGACATCGCCGACGGCGTCGTCCGCCCCCGTGACCTGGTGGCGTCCGACGACAACACGCAGCTGCTGTACGACAACCCGGACCTGGGGCTGCGGTTCCTGTACCCGCGGCGGTGGCGGGTGGGGGCGGTGACGGGCCGACAGGTGACCGTGGACGAGCCGACCGGCGGCGGGGTGTTGCTGAGCGTCGAGCCGGCCGCCGAACTGCCGACCGCCGACCAGTACCTCCGCGAGACGCAGGACTTCTTCCGCAAACAGGGGTGGCGGACCGGGGCGATCGACGGCCCGCGGCGGGCCGGCCCGGTCGGCCGGTTCGGCACGGACGCGACCATCGCCGGCAAGCAGGCCCGGCTGGAGTACGCGGTGCTCACGACGGCGGACGGCGGGGTGACGGCGGCGGCCCGGCTGCCGTGGGCCGACCGGGACGCCCTGGGCAAAGACCTGGACCGCATCCTCGGGTCGCTGGAAGTGACGAAGCGGATCGGCCGGTGACGGGTCCACCGTAGGGCGGGTCAAGCCGGCTTTGCGGCGCCGACCCGCCGGAGTGACAACCGCTCGCCGCCCGGGCCGGCAGGTCGGCGCCGCAAAGCCGGCTTGACCCGCCCTACAAACTAAAGGGACCACCTCCCCCGATGGCGTTCGACCTGCCGCCCGCCGCGTCCGTCCTCGGGGCGATGATCACCCCGGCGGTGCTCATCTCCGCGTCCGGCACCCTCAGCCTGGCCACCTCCAACCGGCTCGGCCGGGTGGTCGACCGGGTGCGGGCGCTCGGCGACCAGGCGGCCAAGCTGCCGGACGACGCGGCCACCCCGGACGAGGTCGAGCTGCGGCACCTGATCGCCGACCAGCTCACCAGCCTGGCCGCCCGCATCCGCCTCCTTCAAGGCGCTCACGATCCTTTACGTGGCGATCGGGCTGCTGGTCGGCACCAGCCTGACGATCGGGCTGGCGGAGGCGACCCGGCTCGGGCTGCAGTGGCTGCCGCTGGCCCTCGGGCTGGGCGGGGCCGGGGCGTTGTTCCTGGCCAGCATGTTGCTGGTGCAGGAGGCCCGGCTAGCGGTCCGCAGCGGCCTGGCCGAGATCGTGTACGTCCGCCGGATCGCCGACCGGAAGGCCGGCCGGCTCACCGTGGACGGGTGAGCGGCTAGGCGGGGGCCGGGGCGGCCGGGCGGACCGTGACCCGGCCGGTCAGCGTCCGCCCGACCGGGCAGTCGGCCGCCGCCGCCCGCAGCCGCGCCACCTGGTCGGCCGACAGCGGGCCGTCGAACTCCAGCGCGTAGTGCAGGACCGGCTCCCCCGGCACGGTCCGGTCGAGCCGCACCTCGCTCCGCACCCCCGTCAGGGGGATGCCGTGGGCGGCGGCGGTCATCTGGGCCGTCATGGTCAGGCACGTCGCCAGCCGCCGCTTCGAGCAGCTCGTGCGGGCCGAACCCCTGCCCGCCGCCCCCTTGGCAGCCGGGGCGTCCGCGACGGCCGTGCGAACGCCGTTGGTGAACGTCGCCTGGTACGGCGTGTCGTGGCCGGCGGCGCGGATCATCTGTTCGTCTCCCGTGGCGGCCCGTCAGCCCGGCCTGTCGGATAACTGGGCACCGGCCGGCGGGGGGCGGGGCGGTCCCACCGCCCCGCCCCCGCCGGCCGGAACGTGAAGTATATTGTGTGCTGCCGGCCGCGAGCGTGGACCGGTGTGTCGCGACCCGGCCGACCGCGGGTCGGGTCCAGCGCCAGCGAGTCCGCACCACCGGCCGCCCGCCCCGCGTTCCGTACCCGGCCCTGGCCGTCGGCCTGGCCGTCGCCGTCGGGGTCGCCGACTGGCTCACGCCCGTGACCGTGCGGGTGGACACCCTGTTCGCCCTGCCGGTCGCCGCCGCCGCCTGGGGCGGGCGGCTGTTCTGGGCGGCCGGGCTGGGGGCCGGGCTGGCCGCCCTGCGGTACGCGGCGGAGGTTCAGGCGGGCGGCGAGTGGGCCGACATCGCCGCGGTGAACCTGTCGCTGCGGCTGTCCCGGTGTTTCGCCGTCGCCCTGGTCGCCGCCGCGGCGGCCGACCGGCTCTGGACGCGAACCGGCTCGGTGTCGATGACCCTGTCGGCCGCCGAGGCCCGGGTGCTGGCCCCGCCGGTCGCCTCCCCGACCGTGGCGCTGGCCGGGCACGTCCTGCCGGATTCGGCGGGCGTCAGCCTCGGGCTGGCTGTCGGCCTGCTGGCGCTCGACGGGTTGACCGCGCCGGAGGCGGCGGTTTCGTCGCTGTACGTCGTCCCGGTGCTGGCGTGCGCGTGGTACGCCCGGGTCTGGCTGGCCCTCGGGCTGGCCCTGGCCCTGACGGTCGGCCGGCTCGGCCTTTACTGCTGGGTGTGGGAGCACTCCTGTCCGGCCGGGCACATCGCCCTGAACGCGGTGCTCCGGTTCGCCACCCTGGCCGCGCTGGCCGTGATCGTCGTCCGCTCGCATCGCCAGGAAGAGGCGGCGGAAGAGGTGCCGGCGGCCGTTGCGTTGTAGGCCCGTCGTCCGACGGGGCGGGCCGGCCGGGTAGACGCTGGGCAACGCCGCCGGGGCGTGGTACGCTGTCCGTCCCACCCCACCGCCCGGCCGCGTCCCGCCATGCAGCTCGCCGACCTCCCCTGGCCCGTCGTCGCCGCCCTCGGCCCGGACACCCCGGTCGTCGTCCCGGTCGCCGCCCTGGAGCAGCACGGCCACCACCTGCCGGTGTTCACCGACAGCCTGCTGCTCGGCGAGGTGGTCCGCCGGGCGGCCGAGCGGGTCGGTGACCGGGTGCTGTTCACGCCACTCATGTGGCTCGGCAACTCCGACCACCACCTCGACTTCGCCGGCACCCTGTCCGCCCCGCCGCGGGTGTATCTGGACTTGCTGAACGGCCTCGTCGACAACCTGCTGACGCACGGGTTCCGGCGGATCGTGTTCGTGAACGGCCACGGCGGGAACGACGTGCCGGGCAAGCAGGCGGTGTTCGAGGCCCGCCAGCGACACCGCACCCGCTCCGACCTGCTGCTGCTGTTCGCCACGTACTGGTCGCTCGGCGGCGACCCGCGGGCCGCCGACCCGTCGATCGCGCAGGACCGGATGGGTCACGCCTGCGAGTGGGAGACGTCGATGATCCTGCGGCTCGCCCCGCACCTGGTCGGCGATTTGAGCCAGGTGGAACCGGTGCCGTTCGGCAACCCGTTCGAGCCGGCCAGCCGGGGGTGGGTGACGAAGGACCGCAGCGAACCGGGGCACATCGGCGACCCGCGGGCGGCGACGGCGGGGAAGGGGGAGGCCCTGTTCCGCACCTTCGCCGACGACGTGGTGAAGCTTCTGGAGCGGGTGCTCGCATGGGACGGCCGGAGCTGGAGCGGATGACCCCGCCCGACCCGCAAGCCAGCCGACGCCGGTGGGTGGTGGCCGGGGTGCTGCTGCTGGCCACCGCCATCAACTACATGGACCGGCAGACGCTCGCCAGCCTGGCCGTGCGGGTGGCGGATGCATTTAGCCTCACTCAGGAGCAGTACGGCAACCTGGAGTTCGTCTTCGGGTGGGCGTTCGCAGCCGGGTCGCTGCTGTTCGGCTGGCTGGCCGACCGGGTGAGCGTGCGGTGGCTGTACCCCGGGGTGCTGCTCGGCTGGTCGGCCGCCGGGTTCGCCACCGGGCTGTGCTCGACGTACCCCGAACTGCTGGCGTGTCGGGTCGCCCTCGGGCTGTTCGAGGCCGGGCACTGGCCATGCGCTCTGGCGACGACGCAACGGCTGCTGAGCCGGGCGGACCGCACCCTCGGCAACAGCGTGCTCCAGAGCGGGGCGTCGGTCGGCGCGATCCTCACCCCGCCGGCGGTGCTGGCCGTCCTCCGCTGGGCCGACCCCGGGGAGGCGGCCCGGGTCGCCCACCTCGCGGCCGGGGGCGGGCTGGCGGTCGGGGCGACCGGGGTGCCGCCGAGCGTCTGGCAGTTGCCGTTCCTGGTGCTCGGGGCGGTCGGGGCGCTGTGGGTGGTGGTGTGGTTCGCGGTGGTCCGGCCCGGCGACCTGGAGCGGCGGGAGGGGCCGGCCGAAACCGCGGGCGGCTCCTTGTGGGCGGCGGTGTGCGACCGCCGGTTCCTGGCCCTGGCGGTCGTGGTGACGTGCCTGAACGGTTCGTGGCAACTGATCCGGGCGTGGCTGACGAAGGTGCTGATCCAGGGCCGCGGGTACTCGGAAGCCGAAGCGTTGCTGTTCAACTCGGCGTACTACATCGCCACCGACGTCGGCTGCCTGACCGCCGGGGCGGCGGCCCTGTACCTGGCCCGGCGCGGGGTCGAGGTGCATCGGGCGCGGCTGACGGTGTTCGGGGTGTGCGCGGCGCTGGCGGCGCTGACCGTGGTCGCGGCCCGGCTGCCGGCCGGGTGGCCGCTGCTCGGGGTGCTGCTGGTCGTCGGGGCCGGGACGCTCGGCCTGTTCCCGTGTTACTACTCGTTCGTCCAGGAATTGTCGGCGACGCACGTGGGCAAGGTGAGCGGGGTGCTGGCCGCGTTCGGCTGGTTCGTGTCGTCCCCGTTCCAGAAGCTGTTCGGCCGGCTGGTGGACCAGTCCGGGTCGTTCGACCTGGGGCTGGCGCTGGCCGGGCTGCCGCCGCTGGTGGCGCTCGGGGTGTTGCTGCTGGTGTGGCGGAAGTGAGGGCTTCAACCTAACCCCCCGGCCCCCTTCCCTGAGAGGGAAGGGGGGCAAGTGGGGACGACCGTCCCGGCCGTGGGTTCGGGTTCGGGCGTGTGGGCGGGGCGGAAACCTAACCCCCCGGCCCCCTTCCCTACGAGGGAAGGGGGAGCAAGGGGGCGCTCCCACCGACTATACCTGAAGCCGATGCCCGAACTGTCATCCCCCTTGCTCCCCCTTCCCTCGTAGGGAAGGGGGCCGGGGGGTTAGGTTTCCGCCCCGCCCCGTCCGGCCCTGGAACCGTGGCCCGGACGCCCGCCCCGCTCGCTCCCCCTTCCCTCGTAGGGAAGGGGGCCGGGGGGTTAGGTTTCTGCGACCCAGGAGACTTCGCCGTGAACCGCCGCACGTTCCTGACCGTCTCGGCCGCCGCCGTCGGCGGGGCCGGGTTCGCCCAGCCGCCGGCCAAGCGGAAGCGGATCGCGGCGGTGAACACCGTCTTCTTCCGCATGTCGCACGCCTACCACATCGTCGGCCGGCTGCTGCACGGGTACAGCGTCCAGGGCCGGCACCACACCCCGCCGTTCACCGTCCCGCGGATGTACACCGCCCAGTACCCGGCCAACGACGTGTCCCGGGCGATGGCCAAGAAGTTCAACGTCGGGGTCACGGACAGCGTGGCCGCCGCCCTCGGCGGGAAGGGGTCGCTGGACGTGGACGGGGTGCTGCTCATCGGCGAGCACGGCCAGTACCCGCGGAACGCCCTCGGCCAGATCCAGTACCCGCGGTACGAGCTGTTCCAGGAGATCGTTGAGGTGTTCAAGGCGAGCGGCCGGAGCGTGCCGGTGTTCAACGACAAGCACCTCAGCTACGACCACGCCAAGGCGAAGGAGATGGTGGAGACGGCCCGGCGGATGGGGTTCGCGTTCATGGCCGGGTCGTCCTTGCCGGTCACGTTCCGCCGGCCGGAGTGGGAGCCGGAGTACGGGGCGAAGATCGAGGAGGCGGTCGTCTGCTACTACGCCGACTTCGACGTGTACGGGTTCCACGCCCTGGAGGTGTTGCAAAGTGTGATGGAGCGCCGCCGCGGCGGGGAGACGGGCGTCAAGAGCGTCCGGACGCTGAAGGGGCCGGCGGTGTGGGAGGCGTGGGACAAAGGCGAGTGGAGCAAGGACTTGGCCGAGGCGTGCCTGCGGAAGAGTTCCACCCGGGACTTCGGCCGGCCGCGGGACCACGTCGAGAACCCGTCGGCCATGCTGGTCGAGTACGCCGACGGGGCACGGGCGACGGTGCTGAACATGAGCGGGTACGTGTCCGACCTGACGTGCGCGGTGAAGCTGGCCGGCGACCCGAAGCCGCAGGGGGCACTGTTCTACCTGCCGGCCCCGCCCGGCGCCCGGTTCTTCGACGCCCTGACGTACTACATCGAGGAACTGTTCGCCACCGGCAAGTCGCCGTACCCGGTGGAGCGAACGCTGCTCACCAGCACCGTGCTGGACTTTGCCCACCGGTCGGCGGCCGAGGGCGGGAAGATGATGACCGACCCGGCGCTCGGGGTGACGTACATGGCGCCGAACCGCAGCTTCTTCTTCCGCGGCCTGCCGAGCGACGACAACCGATGAGGAACTGGCATCGGCCGCTTGTCGCGGTCTGGGTGCCGAAACCTAACCCCATCCCCCTTCCCTAAGAGGGAAGGGGGAGCAAGCGGGATACGCGTCCGGGCGATGGGTGCGATTTCGGGCGGGGCGGGGCGGGAAACCCCCCCCATCCCCCTTCCCTCAGAGGGAAGGGGGAGCAAGGGGGATGAGCGTCCGGGAAACAGATTCCGTCGCCGGTGGGGCAGGGGCTTCAACCTGACCCCCCGGCCCCCTTCCCTCAGAGGGAAGGGGGAGCAAGACCGGCATGCGTCCGGGCTACGGCGTTGGTCCCGTACCGGCGGGGGTGAACACTCTCCCCCTTCCCTCAGAGGGAAGGGGGCCGGGGGTTAGGTGACGACATCACGCCATCCCAACCCGAACCCGCCACCCGGCGCTTTAGCACACTTGCTCCCCCTTCCCTAAGAGGGAAGGGGGCCGGGGGTTAGGTTTCAGGAACATCGCCCTATCCGCACTCGAAACGACGGCCGGGACTGTCGTCCCGCTTGCTCCCCCTTCCCTCTGAGGGAAGGGGGCCGGGGGGTTAGGTTGAACCCACACCCCGACCGCGACTGGAGCGGGGTATCGCCCCGTAGCTCTAAAACGGGAATGCAACCCCGCGATCCGGACACGATCGCTCAGGAGCCGACCGATGCCCCACCTCGCCGTCCTGGCCGCCTGCCTGACCGCCCTCCCCGTCGTCGCCGCCGACCGGCCGGACGTGCTGGTCGCCGACTTCGAGGGGGACACCTACGCCGGCTGGACGGCCACCGGCACCGCGTTCGGCACCGGGCCGGCGAAGGGCACCTTGCCCGGCCAGATGGCCGTCGTCGGGTTCCTCGGCCGCGGGCTGGTGAACAGCTATCTCGGCGGGGACGCCAGCACCGGCACCCTCACCTCGTCGCCGTTCCGGGTCGAGCGTAAATACCTGAACTTCCTCATCGGCGGCGGCAAGTTCCCGGGCAAGACGTGCGTCGATCTGCTCGTTGACGGCAAAGTGGTCCGCACCGCGACCGGGCCGAACGACCGGCCCGGCGGCAGCGAGCGGCTCGACTGGCACACCTGGGACGTGGCCGAGTTCGCGGGGAAGGAGGCGGTCGTCCGGGTGGTGGACGCGGCGACCGGCGGGTGGGGGCACGTCAACTTCGATCACCTCGTCCAGAGCGACGCCAAGAAGCAGGCGGAGCCGGCCCGGCGGGCGATCGTCGTGGACAAGCCGTACCTGCACCTGCCGGTGAAGAACAAGGCGCCGATGCGGCGGGTGAAGCTGATCGCCGACGGGGCGACGGCCCGCGAGTTCGACATCGAGTTGGCCGTCGGCGAGCGGCCGGACTTCTGGGCGTTCGCCGACGTGTCCGCGTTCCGGGGGAAGACGCTGACGGTCGAAGCCGATCTGCCCGGCGGCACCGGGCTGGAGGCGGTGAAGCTGGCGGCCGACGTGCCGGACAGCGGCAACCTGTATCGCGAGCCGCTCCGCCCGCAGTTCCACTTCAGCAGCCGCCGCGGCTGGCTGAACGACCCGAACGGGCTGGTGTACCACGCCGGCGAGTGGCACCTGTTCTACCAGCACAACCCGTTCGGCTACGACTGGGGGAACATGCACTGGGGGCACGCCGTCAGCCGCGACCTGGTCCACTGGAAGGAACTCGGCATCGCCCTCTACCCACGACGGCACGGCGACTGGGCGTTCTCCGGCAGCGCGGTCGTGGACACGGCCAACACGTCCGGCTGGGGCAAGGACGGCCGGCCACCGATGGTCCTGGCGTACACCAGCACCGGCCGCGGTGAGTGCATCGCCTACTCCAACGACGACGGCCGCACCTGGACCGAGTTCGACGGCAACCCGGTCGTCAAGCACGAGGGCCGCGACCCGAAACTGGTCTGGCACGCCCCGACCAAGCGGTGGGTGATGGCCGTGTACGACGAGTCCGACAAGAAGCGGTGGATCGCCTTCTACACCTCGCCGGACCTGAAAGCCTGGACGTACCGCAGCCGGATCGAGGGGTTCTTCGAGTGCCCGGATCTGTTCGAGCTGCCGGTCGAGGGCGATGCGAAGACCCGCAAGTGGGTGCTGACCGCGGCCGACAGCGATTACATGCTCGGCACCTTCGACGGTGAGACGTTCCGGCCGGAGACGCCGAAGCTGAAGGGGGTCCGCGGCAAGGGGTTCTACGCCGCCCAGACATTCGCCAACGTCCCGGATGGGCGGACCGTCCAGATCGGCTGGTTCCAGGCGCCGTCCCCGGGGATGGCGTTCAACCAGGCGATGACCGTGCCCCTGGAGCTGAAGCTGCTCGGCACGGCCGACGGCCCGCGGCTGGCGTGGTCCCCGGCCAAGGAACTGGAAGGGTTGCGAACGCTGATGCACACGTTCGGCCCGTTGGAGGCCAAGCCGGGCGGCGACCCACTCCCCGGCATCGGCGGCGAGTTGCTGGACGTTCGCGCCGAGTTCACCCCGGCCCCGAAGGCGGTGCTCACCTTCACCGTGCGGGGTGTGCCGGTGGTGTACGACGCGGCGAAGCAGGAGCTGACCGTCGCCGGGCACAAGGCGGCCGCCCCGCTCCGCGACGGCAAACAGCGGCTGACGATTCTCGCCGACCGCACCGGGTTCGAGGTGTTCGCGTCCGACGGGCTGGCTTACGTCCCGGTGCCGGTGATCCCGAAGGCCGACGCCCGCGGCGTGTCGCTGACCGTGACCGGCGGTTCGGCCCGGATGGACCGGCTGGACGTGAGCGAGTTGAAGTCCATCTGGGGGAAGTGAACGCCCGGGTCTGTTTCGGCAGGGACGCGGCGCCGCCTTGGGGTATACTCGGACCGCCTCCGGGAGTCGCCCCATGCCAGACTCGCCCACCGGCCCGCCGAACGCCGCCGTCTGGTACGCCCCGGACGGGTACGACACGTCCCAGAACATCAAGGGCCGGCGGGCGGCCGGGGAGGCGTTCCTGGCCGCCCTGCTGGCCGACCCGGACACCCCGGAGGTGGTCTGCCTGACCGCCCGGCGGGCCGACTACGACGACTTCCGCAAGCGGGCGGGCACGCTGTTCACCGGCAGCAAAGCGGTCCGCTGGGTGAGGCCCGACGACGCCCCCGCCTTGGCCCGGCTGGGGACCGTCTACCACCCCAGCCCGGCGATCGACGAACAAGCCTGGGTCCGTCGGCGGACGGACGAACGGGGGTACAGCCTGGCCGGGGTGTTCCACACCACTGCCTCGGCCGGGGTGATGGACGCCGTCGGCCGGCTGCTGACCGCCCCGGTCCACGCCTGGGACGCGGTCGTCTGCACCTCCCACGCGATGAAGGCGATGGTGGTCCACGAACTGGACGCCTACGCCGACTACCTGGGCGAGCGGTTCGGCCGCCGGCCGGCCGTGGAGGTCCAACTGCCGGTCATCCCGCTCGGGGTGGACGCCCGCAAGCTGGACCCGACGACCGACGCCGCCCGGGCCGCCCGCGCCCGCTGGCGGGAGCGGCTGGGTGTGAAGCCGGACGACGTGTGCGCCCTGTACTTCGGCCGGCTCAGCTACCATGCCAAGGCCCACCCGCTGCCGATGTACGTCGGGCTGGCGGAGGCCGCCCGGCGGGCCGGCGGGCGGGTCCACTTGGTGCAGGCGGGGTGGTTCCCGAACCCGGAGACGGCCAAGGCGTTTCAGGACGCGGCCCGCCAGTTCGCCCCGAACCTGACCCACCACTTCGTGGACGGCAACGACCCGCTGGTCCGCCGAGAGGTGTGGTTCGCGGCCGACCTGTTCACCGCCCTGGCGGACAACGTCCAGGAGACGTTCGGGCTGGTGCCGGTGGAGGCGATGGCGGCCGGGCTGCCGGTCGTCGGGTCGGACTGGGACGGGTACCGGGACACCGTCCGGGACGGGGTGGACGGGTTCCTGGTGCCGACCTGGCAGCCGCGGCCCGGGGCCGGTCACGACCTGGCCGTCGCCCACGCCACCGGCCGGCTGTCCTACGACCGGTACATAGGCCGGGCCAGCCAGTGTACGGCGGTGGACACGCGGGCGTGTGCCGAGGCGTACCACCGGCTGCTCACCGACCCGGCCCGGCGGGCGGCGATGGGCCAGGCCGGCCGGACGCGGGCGGTCGAGGTGTTCGACTGGTCGCGGGTGCTCGCCCGATATCGGGAGCTGTGGGCCGAGCTGGGCCGCATCCGGGCCGCCGCCCTGGCCCCGCCGCCCGGCCCCAAGCCCGACCCGCTGCGGGACGACCCGTTCGCCCTGTTCGCCTCGTACCCGACCCACCACCTGGCGGAAGGCACCCGGGTGGAGGCCCGGCCGGGGGCGACGGTTGCGGCCCTCGGGTGGTGGTACAAGCACCCGCTCACCCCGGCCGACCTGGCCCCGGTCGACGGCCGTCCCGGGCTGGCCGAACGGCTGCTCGCCCGGTCGCTGGAGGGGCCGGCCACGGTCGGCGACCTGGCGACGGCTGCCGGGGCGGACGACATCGCGGCGGTGATCCAGGTCGTCGGCTGGCTGGCCAAGTGCGATTTCGTCCGGCTGTCGGCCCCCGCCCGACCCGATCCCGCCGAGGGAGCGTGACATGACTTGCCGCACGCTCGCCCGCCTGCTCCCGCTCGTCCTACTCGCCCTTGCCGCCGGGTGCCGGGTGGAGGAGCCGGCCCGGGACAAGCGGGTCATCGGGGTGTCCCTGCTCAGCCTGGCCAACCCGTTCTTCCTGGAGATCGCCGACGGGCTGCGGGAGGAGGCGGCCAAGCACGGGTACGAGGTGGTCGTCGTCAGCGGCGACAACGACGTGGCCCGGCAGAACAACCAGGTCCACGACTTCCTGGTCCGCCGGGTGGACGCGATCGTCCTCAGCCCGTGCGACTCGAAGGCGATCGGCGAGTCGATCCGGGCGGCCAACGACGCCGGGGTGCCGGTGTTCACCGTGGACATCGCCTGCCTCGCCCCCGGGGTGGAGGTGGCCGGGCACATCGCCACCGACAACTACGCCGGCGGCCGGCAAGCCGCGGACGCCATCCGCGAGGCGATGGAGGGGCGAGGCGGAAAGGTCGGCATCCTCGACTACAAGGAAGTGGAGTCGTGCATCCTGCGGGTGAAGGGGTTTAAGGACGCGGTCGCCGAGCTGAACAAGGCAGGCGGCGGGAAGATCGAGATCGTGGCCGAGCTGCCGTGCGGCGGCCAGCGGGACCGCGGGTACAAGGCGATGGAGGATATGCTCCAGGCCCACGCCGACCTGGCCGCCGTGTTCGCCATCAACGACCTGTCCGCCCTCGGGGCGCGGGCAGCGTTGGAGAAGGCGGGGCGAGCGGACCGGGTGAAGATCGTCGGGTTCGACGGCCAGCCGGAGGGGAAGAAGGCGATCGGCGAGGGGAAGCTGTTCGCAGACCCGATCCAGTACCCGGGTCGGATCGGCCGGACGGCGGCAACCGCCGTGGTGCGGTACTTCGACGGGCTGCCGGTGGAGAAAGAGGTGCTCATCCCGACCGGCCTGTACCGCAAGGCGGATGCGCAAAGAGCCGGGCTGGTGCCGTGACCGCACGGATTTTCGTAGGGCGGGTCAAGCCGGCTCTGCGGCGCCGACCCGCCGCGAACGGCAACCACTCCCCGCCCGGGCGGTGACACGGGCCGGGGGAGGGCGAGGCTCCCGCCGAGCCGTGAACCTTCACCGGTCGGGGCCGCTCGCCCCTTGGTCGCACCGCCATCGGGGATGAAGCGCGGCTCGGCGGGAGCCTCGCCCTCCCCTCCGACAGCCGCCGGATTGGAACGTGGGTGTTGGCTGGGCCGGCGGGTCGGCGCCGCAGAGCCGGCTTGACTCGCCCTACACAGGATAGCGACCGCGGACGATGGCCGAAAGCAACAGCCTGCCATGACTACGCCAGACCAACCGCCATTGCTCGAAGTCGCCGGGGTCGAGAAGTCGTACCCCGGGGTCCACGCCCTGCGTGGGGTGTCGTTCGCCCTGGCGGCCGGCGAGGTGCTGGCCGTCGTCGGCGAGAACGGGGCCGGCAAATCCACGCTCATCAAGGTGCTGGCCGGGGCGGTCGAGCCGGACGCCGGGACGGTCCGGCTGAACGGGGCCGACTTGCCGCCGGGCCGGCCGGCCGACGCCCGCCGGGCCGGGGTGGCGGTCATCTACCAGGAGTTCAGCCTGGTCCCTGGGCTGTCGGCCGCGGCCAACGTGTTTCTCGGGCGAGAGGGCGGTTGGCTGAACCACCGCGACGAGCGGCGGCGAGCCGCGGAGCTGTTCCGCCGGCTCGGGGTGGAGGTGGACCCGGCGGCCGAGGTGCGGCACCTGTCCGTCGCCCAGCAGCAGATCGTGGAGATCGCCAAGGCGCTGGCCGCCGACGCCCGGGTGCTGGTGATGGACGAGCCGACCACCGCCCTCACCCCGCCGGAGGCGGAGAAGCTGTTCGCCGTCGTCCGGGAGCTGAAGCGGCACGGGGTGGGCATCATTTATATCAGCCACCGGTTGCCGGAGGTGTTCGCCCTCGCGGATCGGGTGCTGGTAATGCGGGACGGGGCGGCGGTCGCCGAGCGGCCGATCCGCGATGTCACCCGGGACGAGCTGGTCGAGCTAATGGTCGGTCGCCGGCTCGACCAGGAGTTCCCGAAGCGGCAGGCGGTCATCGGTGAGCCGCGGCTGGTGGTCCGCGACCTGCGACGCGGGAAAGCGGTGCAGGGCGTGTCGTTCGAGGTCCGCCGCGGCGAGGTGCTTGGGCTGACCGGGCTGGTCGGGGCCGGCCGGACCGAAACCGCCCGGCTGATCTTCGGGGCCGACACGCGGGACGCCGGCACCGTCATCCTCGACGGCCGGGAGTTGGCCATCCGCTCGCCGCGAGACGCGATCCGGGCCGGGATCGCCCTGCTCACCGAGGACCGCAAGGGGCAAGGGCTGATCCTGGCCCACTCGGTCCGGGACAACTTTGCCCTGCCGAACCTGGGCCGGTGGTCCCGGTTCGGGGTGATCGACCGCCGGCGCGAGCGGGCCGCGTACCGCACGGTGGCCGAGCGGGTGCGGGTGAAGGCCGCCGACCCGACGGCGGCGGTCGGCACCCTGAGCGGCGGCAACCAGCAGAAGGTGGTGTTGGCCAAGTGGCTCGAACGCGACTGCCACGCGGTCATCTTCGACGAGCCGACCCGGGGCATCGATGTCGGGGCGAAGTACGAGATCTACCAGCTCGTCAACGCCCTGGCCGAGCGGGGGACGGCGGTGCTGATGATCTCGTCCGAGCTGCCGGAGGTGCTCGGCATGGCCGACCGCGTATTGGTGATGCACGCCGGCCGGTTGGCCGGCGAGGTGACGGACGTGGCCAACGCGACGCAGGAACAGATACTACGGCTGGCGATGGGCTGACACGCGGATTATGTAGGGTGGGTCAAGCGAGGCTTGGCGAGCCCGACCCACCGACTATCGGCGAGCGCTCCGGGCCGGTGGGTCGGCCGCCGCCAAGCCTCGCTTGACCCACCCTACGGAAGCCCTCCGATGCCCACACGATCTCGCCCCTTCCGCCTGCCGACCGGGGCCGGGATCGGGCTGGTGCTGCTGGCCACATGCGCCCGCGTTCAGCGTCGCCACCCTGGCCGAGCAGCGGGCGGACGGGCGGACGCCGGGCGGGAGGTGGCCCGGCGAATCATCCGCAACCGCCCGGGCGGGCGGGCGGTGGTGGTCGCCGGCCCCGGCCGGGCCGACGCCCAGTTCGCCGAGGCCGCCCGCGCGACCCTGGAGGCGACGGGGGTGACGGTGGTGGCGGTCGCCCAGGGGCCGCCGTCGGTCGCCCGGGAGACGCTCGCCAAGCTGGTGGCCGGGCGGGCCTCGCCGGACGCGATCGCGGCCAGCCGGACGGCCGCCCGGTGGTCACTGTTCGACAACCTCGGCGACAAAATCCCCGGGGCCGACTCGCCGTCGATCGCAATCTGGACCGTGACCGCGTACCGCTGGCCGAACTTCCTGAAGGCCGACAACCTGCTGAACGTCGCCAACCAGATCGCGGTCATCGCCATCCTGGCCGCCGGCATGACCCTGGTCATCATCGCCGGTGGGATCGACCTGTCGGTCGGCAGCCTGATCGCCCTGTCGGCCGTGCTGGGCACGCTGCTCATCCGCCGGTTTGCCGGGGCCGAACAGGCGACCCCGCTCGGCATGTTCGCCTGCTGCCTGCTCGCCGTCCTGGCGTGTGGGCTGGTCGGGGCCGGGTCCGGGCTGATCGTCACCGGATTCGCCGTGCCGCCGTTCATCGTCACCCTCGGAGTGATGCTGATGGCCAGCGGGGCGGCGTTCCTGCTGACCAACGGCGAGTCGGTGTACGAGCTGCCGAACGGGTTCGTCTGGCTCGGCCGCGGGGCCGACCTGGCCGGCGTCCCGAACGCCGTCGTGCTGACCGTGGTGCTGTATGCCGTCGTGCATGTGGTGCTGTCGCGGACGGCGTTCGGCCGGTACGTGTACGCGGTCGGCGGCAACCCGGAGGCGGCCCGGCTGGCCGGGGTGCGGGTCAGCGCCGTGATCGTCGCGGTGTTCGCCGTTAGCGGGCTGCTGGCCGGGCTGGGCGGGGTGGTGATGGCGTCCCAGCTCAAGAGCGGGTCGCCCACCTACGGCCAGATGTACGAGCTGTACGTGATCGCCGCGGTGGTCGTCGGCGGGACCAGCCTGGCCGGCGGCGAGGGGAACGTTTTGGGCACGCTGCTCGGGGCACTGTTGATCGCGGTCATCCAGAACGGCATGAACCTGACCGGGGTGGAGAGCTACACCCAGCGGGTGGTGCTCGGGGCGATCATCGTCGGGGCGGTGCTGCTCGACCGATTGCGGCACCGGTAGCGGCCGTTCTCCCCTCCGCTTCGGGGAGGGGGCCGGGGGAGGGGTTAAGCCTCGACCCAGCCCCGGCGACATCGGAACCGCAGTGACGGGTGCCAGGTTTGACCCCTCCCCGGCCCCCCCCGAAGCGGAGAGGGGGAGAAAACCGGCGCTGATCGGGTACAATCGCTCGCCACTGAAGGAACGCCCTCATGTCCGTCCTCACCGCCCTTTGTCTGGCAGCCGTGGTCGGGAGCGACGACAAGCCGGTCGCACCCCTCCGCCACGCCCACGCCCACAACGACTACGAACAGACGCGGCCCCTGTTCGACGCGCTCGACCAGGGCTTCTGCAGCGTCGAAGCCGACATCTACCTGATCGACGGCCAACTCCTCGTCGCCCACGACCGCAAAGATGCCAAGCCCGGCCGGACCTTGGAACGCCTCTACCTCGACCCGCTCCGCGAGCGGGTGACAGCGAACGGCGGCAAGGTGTACCGCGACGGCCCGCCGTTCTACCTGCTGGTCGACGTGAAGACGGGGGCCGAGGCCACCTACCGAGCGTTGGACAAGGTGTTGGCCGGGTACGCCGACATCCTGTCCGTGAGCCGCAACGGCCAGCATCAGCCGAAGGCGGTGACAGTGGTTCTGAGCGGCAACCGGGCGAAGGACTTGATCGCCAAGCAGCCGGTACGGTACGTCGGCATCGACGGCCGGCCGGAAGACCTCGACTCGGACGCCCCGGCCGACCTGCTGCCGTGGGTCAGTGGCAACTGGGCGCTGTCGTTCCGCTGGCAGGGGAACGGCCCGATGCCGGCCGCCGAGCGGGCGAAGCTGCGGGAGATGGTCCGGAAGGCTCACGCCCGCGGCCGGCTGGTCCGGTTCTGGGCGACGCCGGAGAAGGAGGCCGTGTGGAAGGAGCTGCGAGCCGCCGGCGTGGACCTGATTAACACCGACAAGCTAGCCGACTTGCGGGCGTTCCTGACCGCGAACCCGTAGGGTGCGTGGAGCGAGGTTTGGGGAGCGCAACGCACCAGCCCCGCAAGGATGTCGTCCCAGGGCCGAAGTCTCGCGGTGCGTTCCGCAAAGCCTCCACGCACCCTACGAAACCACTTGTTAGCCCAGCAGAACTCGTAGGGTGCGTTGAGGAGGCTCGGCGACGAAACGCACCGGCCCCGCAACGACCTCACCCCGGTCGTGTAGTCCCACCGGTGCGTTTCGCAAAGCCTCAACGCACCCTACGAAAGCAAAGAGGAGCCGCCATGTCCGACCACGCCCCGATGGCCCACCTGGACGACTGGGAGGAGTCGCTGCACCAGCGCTACCCGGCGGAGAAGCCGAAGGAGCGGTTCCGCGACTATCGGGCGGAGGCCCGGCCGACGGTCAAGGAGTTCTACCGGCTCAACCACACCCACCAGACGCTCGACTTCGTGAAGGCGAAGCAGGCCGAGTACCTGCCGCCCCGCCGCCTGCGGATGGGCGTGTGGGAGGCGATGGAGTTTCTGAACACCCTGGTCGACGACAGCGACCCGGACACCGACCTGTCCCAGATCGAACACCTGCTGCAATCCGCCGAGGCGATCCGGGCGGACGGCCACCCGCGGTGGTTCATCCTCACCGGCCTGGTCCACGACCTGGGCAAGATCCTCTGCCTGTGGGGGGAACCGCAGTGGGCGGTCGTCGGGGACACCTTCCCCGTCGGCTGCGCCTACTCGGACAAGGTCGTGTTCCCCGAGTTCTTCGCCGCCAACCCCGACTCGCAGACGCCCGGGTTGCAGACCCCGTGCGGGGTGTTCGAGCCGCACGGCGGGCTGGACCGGGTGGACCTGTCCTGGGGGCACGACGAGTACCTGTACCGGGTGGTCCGGCCGTACCTGCCGCCGCCGGCCCTGGCGATGATCCGGTATCACTCCTTCTACGCCTGGCACACCGAGGGGGCGTACACCCACCTGACCGACGAGTCCGACCGGGAGAAGCTGCGGTGGGTGAAGGCGTTCAACCCGTATGACCTGTACTCGAAGGCGGCGGCCCGGCCGGACGTGGCCGCCCTGAAGCCGTTCTATCAGGAGCTGATCGCCGAGTTCTTCCCGCCGGCCATCGACTGGTGAAGCCGCCGCAGCCGGACGCGGTAGAACAGCACCGGCAGGAACAGGTCGATCACCTCGTCGGCGATCAGCAGGCCGCCGATGGCCGGCACCACCATCGGCCGCAGCACCTCCGCCCCGGTGGTCGTCGCCAGCAGCAGCGGGGCCAGCCCGACCAGCGTTGTCACCTCAGTCAGCAGCTTCGGCCGCAGCCGGTGGGCGGCCCCGTCCAGCACCACCTCACGCAGCCGCTCCGGGGTCAGTTTCTCCAGCCCGCCGGCGTCGGCCACCGCCTGCCGCAGGTAGACGAGCATGATGACGCCGGTGGACGTGGCCATGCCGAAGCAGGCGATGAACCCGACCCACGCGGCCACCGACAGCGGGTAGCCGAGCAGCCACTGCAGGATCACCCCGCCGGCCAGCGCCCCCGGCACGGCCAGCAGCATGAGGGCGGCGTCGGCCAGGTCGCGGTACGTCCGCCACAGCAGCAGAAAGATGAGCAGCACCACTGCCGGGACGGCGACGGTCAGCGTCCGCCGGGCGCGGGCCTGATGCTCGAACTGGCCGGTCCACTCGCAGAACACGCCGTCCGGCAGCCTCACCCGCGCCGCAACGGCCTGCCGGGCGGCGGCGACGAACTCCTCGGCGTCCCGGCCCCGCACGTTCAGCCGGACGTAGTTCCGCAGCAGGCCGTTCTCCCCCTTGATCGCCGCCGGCCCTTCGGTGATCCGCACGTCGGCCACGGCGGACAGGGGTACGTGCGACACCCCGCCACGGGATCGGGCCAACACCGGCAGGTCGCGGACCGCCTCCTCGTCGGTGCGGGAGTCGCGGCTGTAGCGGACGCGGACCGGGTGCCGCTCCCGCCCTTCGACGGTAGTCGTCACCACCCGCCCGCCGACGGCGATCTCCACGAGGTCCGTCACCGCCCCCGCCGCGACGCCGAGCCGGGCGGTCTTCTCGCGGTCCGGCACCACTTCCAGGTAGCCTTTACCGCGGACCGGGTCGGCGATCACGTCGGCCGCCCCGGGGACCGTCTTCAACACCGCCGCGATCTCCTCCGACGCCTTGACCACGTCTTCCAGCCGGCGGCCGAGTACCCGCACCCCGACCGTCGTGTTCACCCCGGTGGACAGCATGTCCACGCGGTTCTGGATCGGCATGGTCCAGACGTTCGTCCACCCGGGCATCTGCATCGCCCGGTCGAGTTCACCGCCGAACCCGGCCAGCTCGACCCGGTCCCGTGGCCAGAGCAGCAGCCGGCGGGCGAACGCGGCCGTCAGCTCGGACTGGATCGCGTCGAGGTCGGGCACCGGTTCGAGGAACGGCAGCGGCACCTGCCCGCCGTGGTGATGCTGCCCGCCCCCGCCGTGGTGTTTGGCCGGGCCAGTCGTGCCGGTGCGGACGCGGTGCCACACCTGCATCGCCGCCCGGACGGGCGGGTCGGTCACGGTCGCTGTTTGGAGGAGTGCTTCCAGCGAAAGGCGGGTGTACAGCCCGGCCCCGCGGGCGAGCAGCTCGGCGTTCAGCCTGGTCGTGTGGGCCGCCCACCGCTTCCGGTGCATCGCCCGCACGGCGTCGGTCAGCACGGCGACGAGCGTCGGTGTCTCGCCGCGGAGCCAGTACGCCGGGTGGAAGCCGCCGACCCGGCCGAGGTCTGCGGCCGGATTGACGGCCCCGAGGTCGGCCAGCTTCCGCAGCACCTCGCGGACGACCGGGGCCACCGCCTCCGGGGTCGGGTCCATCGCCAGGTGGGCGGCGTGGCCGGCGAGCAGCGCGTCGGCGAGCGGGGCCAGCCCCTTTTCCGCGACCTGCCGGGACAGGGCGCCGTTCGCGTCCAGCTTTTCGAGGAGTTGCTCGACCAGGTAGCGGACCAGCCGCGGGCCGAGGTCGCGCTCGAACTCCTTGTTCCGCTGGTACGCCGCCTCCCGCATCTGGGCGTCGAACCGGGCGACCGCGTCCATCGCCGCCGTCGTCGCCGTGTCCGTGCGGCTCATCCCGTCCGGCAGTCGGACCAGGTTGCGGGCGAGCAGGGCGTCCAACACGGCCAGCGCTTGCCGCTCGGCGTCGGCCGGCCGCAGGCACCGGCGGGGCCAGAACTCACGGGGGCGGAAGCCGATCATCGTCTCGATCATGTCCAGCGGGGCCGGGTCGGCGGCCGACTCCGCCCGCCCGACCTTGCCGACCACCATCTCCACCTCGGGAAACCGGCAGAACGTCATGTCCCGCGCCCGCAGGTCGTCGGCGGCCTGCGTCGAGGACATCCGCGGCACAGTGATCGGCATGTCCATCACCATGCCTTCGTCGAGCGGGGTGAGGAACTCGTGGTGCAGCGGCGTCATCACCTGCTGGGCGACCAACCCGGCGAGGACGAGACTGATGGCTCCCGACACACGGACTACCATCGAAGCTCCAGCGGCATCGTGGGGCGGTAGACCGGTTTGGTCCCCTCCCCCCTTGGGGGGGTGGGTTTGGGTGGGGGGTCGGGAGTCGTTGCCAGTTCGGTGACTCGGGAGTGGCGTGGGGTCGTTTGGCCCCCTCCCCCACACGGGGGGTGGGGACCAAACCGGCCCACCGCCGGCGGCCCACAGGTAGCCCAAGGCCGCGACCGCCACGACGACTCGCAACAGCCAGCCGTTGCCGAACGGGGCGGCCCCGAGGACGAACGTCAGCCCGACCACCCAGACGATCGCCGCCGGTCGGTCGAGCAGGTAAGCCAGCACCGGCCGATACACCCGGATTAGCCCGCGAACCAGTCCGACCTCCTCCTCCGACCGCAGCCGGCCGCGGACGAACCATGTACACAGGGCCGGCACCAGCGTGACCGACAGGAGGCCGACGGCCAGCATGGCGAACGACTTGGTGTACGCCAGCGGGTGGAACATCTTCCCTTCCAGCCCGCCGAGGGCGAACACCGGCAGGAAGGAGACGAGCAGGACGAGCGTCACGAACGCCAGCGGCCGGCCGACCTGCTGACAGGCCGTCGTCACTTCGGCCCGGGTGTCGCCCATCACCGGGGCGTCGCCGTGCCGCCGCTTGAGCCGGTGCATGACGTTCTCGGCGGTGACGATCGACGAATCCACCAGCACCCCGACCGAGATCGCCAGCCCGGCCAGGGACATCAGGTTCGTCTGCACGTCGACCACCCCGAGCCGGCGGAGTAAATCCATGAGGCCGAACGAAAGCAGCACGGCCAGCGGGAGCGTGACCGCCACGACCAGGGCGGTGCGGGCGTGCCGGAGGACGAGCAGGATGCACACGGTCGCCGTCAGGATGGCTTCGGCGAGTGTGCGGGTGACGGTGCCGACGGCGCCGCGGACGAGCGGGGTGCGGTCGTACACAGCCACCACCCGCACCCCGTGCGGCAGGCCCGGCTGCAGCTCCAGAATCTTGTCCCGCAGCCGGCGGGTGACTTCGAGCGGGTTCTCCCCGGGCCGCATCATCACCACGCCGCCGGTCGCCTCGGTGCCGTCTTTCTCCAGGACACCGCGGCGGGGGGCCGAGCCGAGTTGCACCCGGGCCACGTCGGCGACCGTGACGGTCGAGCCGTCGGCGGCGGTGAGCGGCACTTGCTCCAGGTCGCGGATCACCCGCTGCGGCTCGAACCCGGCGTCCGGCTGACCGGCCCGCGCCCCGAGCCAGCCGACCCCGCGGGCGACGTACTCAGCGTTCCCCTTGTGGACGACGTTCCCGCCGACGGCGACGTTCGCCCGCGCCACCGCCTCGGCCACCGCCCCGGGGGCGATGCCGAACACTCGCAGCCGGTGCGGGTCGAGTTCGACTTGGTACTCCAGCGGCAGCCCGCCGACGCTGGCCACCTCGGCGACCCCGGGCACGGCGGCCAGTTGCGGGCGGACGTACAAGTCCTGGATGGCCCGCAGCCGGCCGGGGTCGGTGTGGGCGCCTTCGACCGTGTACCAGAAGATTTGCCCGGTCGCCGCCGCGTCCGGGCCGAGCCGGGGGGAGGCGCCGGCCGGGAACCGGGCGGCCGACCGGGCGAGGGTTTCGCCCACCCGCTTGCGCGCCGCTTCGACCGAGACGTGGTCTTCGAACACGACGGCAACGCTACTGAACCCGACATCGCTGGACGACCGCACCACCCGCACCCCGGCCACCCCCTTCAGCTCCAGGGCGAGCGTGTACGACACCTGATCTTCGATCTCCGTCGGGCCGTGGCCGGGCCAGTCGGTGAACACGAGTACCTGGTTCTCGGACAGGTCGGGGATGGCGTCGATGGGGGTGACGAGCGCGGCCCACCCGCCCCAGATGGCGAGGATGACCGCCGCCAGCACGACCAGCCACCGGCGGCGGACGGAGAAAGCGATGACGTGGTCGATCATGATCGAGGCCGAGGCGGCGGGTATGTTCGTAGGGCGGGTCAAGCCGGCTCTGCGGCGCCGACCCGCCGCAAGCGTGCAACGGGCGCTTGCCGGGCCGGTTTTTGTAGGATCGACGTGGTGGAGGCTCTGCGAAACGCACCAGTCCGGCAGCGACGGCAACCCGGGGCGTTGTCCCGCGGTGCGTTTCGCAGAGCCTCAACGCACCCTACAAAGACCGGCCCTCGGGAACGGCATCCGATCCCCGCCCGGGCCGGCGGGTCGGCGCCGCAGAGCCGGCTTGACCCGCCCTACACGGACCCGCTCACTTGGGTAACTTCGCCAGGTACTCGGCCGGGCTTTTCCGCAGCGGCTTCTCGCACGCCTTGCAGCAGACGAACACCGGCCGGCCGTCCAGGTCCACCCGCACCGGCCCGCCCATCGAGACGAGCGGCTCGCCGGTCACGGGGCAAACTTCTTCAGCCGGCCCGCGTCGTCGGCCACGCGGGGGCGGGCAGCGTGGGGGGGCCGGCGTCGGATAGTCCGCGCCCCGGCCCCGAAGTAGCTGGCCGCCAGCGCCGGGTTCAGCCGGGTCTCGGCGTCCAGCAGCACCGCCCCCGCGGTGACGACCCGCTGCCCGAAGTCCAGTCCGCCGCGGACCGGGTACAAGTCCCCGCACCGCCGGCCGACCGCCACCTCGACCGCGTCGTACATCCCCGGCATCGACTCCAGGTACACCACCCGCCGGGAGCCGGTGTCGATGACCGCGCTCTCGGGGACGGCCAGGGTCAGCCCGGCGTGGGCGGCGGCCTGCGCCACGGCGGCGTCGGTCAGGGCGGCGAGCGGGTCGATGAACAGGGACGCGGCGAGCTGGTCCCGCCAGCGGCCCAGCCGTTGCCGGCGGGCGGCGTCGGTCTGCGACAGCGGGACGCGGTGCCGGGCGACGGCCACCAGCCCGGGGCCGGAGGTCGCCGCGGGGGTTCTCGACCTGCACCAATACCCGCCGGCCGCCGGTCGCTACGGGCAGCGAAGTCAGCTCAGCGACCCGGCCCGCCACCACCTCCCCGGGGCTGGCGTCGCACGTCACCGTCACCGCCTGCCCGGGATGGAGCAGGGCGGCGTCGCGTTCGAACACCTCCCCGGCCAGCACCAGCCGGGCGGCCGACCCGGCGTTCGGCGGCGGGGCTTCCAGCACCCCGGCGACCACGACCTCGTGTTCCAGCCGGCGGTACTCGACCGGCGAGGTGTGGATGCCGGCGAGTTGCACCCGGTACGGCGCCAGTTGCACCCGGGCGACCACGCCGTCCGGCAGCGGGGTCATCTCCCCCTTCAGCCGGCGGACCAGGGTCATCTGGCAGACCGGGCACTTGGTCGGCCAGTCGGACACCACCCCGGGGCACATCGGGCACCAGTACTCGGTGTCCGCCGAGACGGCCCCGCCGGCCGGGTGCGAGTGGGTGAGCTTGTCCCAGACGTTGGTGAGCAGCGGCCAGCCGGCGATCAGCCCGAGCAGCCCGCCGACCAGGAGCAGGAACCGCAGCCGGGCGAGCAGGATGGCGAGCGCGCGTCGCATCGGGTACAGATCAGGGAGCAGAGGGCGTTAGCGGGCCGGCCTGCGGCCGGCCGCGGGGACGCCGGAGGCGTCCCCCCGCTAACCTACAAGGGTCACTTCTTCCCCGCCGGCATCGGGTGGTGCCAGTGGGTGAGCATCTCGTAGTCGTCGTACCGGAGCACCCAGAGCGGGTCGAGGCCGACGACCACGTACCGCTCCCGCACCTCGGCGGCCGGGTTGCCGAGCGTCAGGCGGACGGCGAAGCACCGCGGGGCGTCGGCCGGGACCGGGCCGAGGATGGTGTACGCCGTCAGCGTCCGGCCGGGGGTGCGGAGGCCGTCCGAGGTCATCACCGCCGGCGTCCGCCCCGGGACCGTCTGGCCGACGTCGCCGGCCGCCCACTGCTTCAGGCTGGCGTCCAGGGCGGCCCGGGCGGCGTCCTCCGGCGGGACGAAGTCCTCGTTCCGCTGGGCCGACCCGCAGCCGACGGCGAACGCCACGAGCAGTGCCAGCGGCCGGCTCACATCCCGCCCCCGGACAGCTTGGCGAAGTCCTCCTTGCGGTACACCCACAAGGGGTCGATGCCGATGACCATGTACTGCGTCTCCACCGGCGGTCCCTTCTCCGGCGTCAGCCGGACGGTGAACGTCCGCGGCCCCTGCCCCTGGGCCGGCGCCTCCCCGGTGATCTCATACCCCTTCAGCTTCTGCCCGCCCCGCCACTGGGAGTCGACCACCTCGACGGCCGGGGCGGCCGTGCCGGGCACGGTGCCGGGCGGCTTGCCGGCCTTCCAGTGGTCCAGGGCGGCCGCCACCGCTTTGCGGGCGTTGTCCGCCGGCGGGGTGAAGTCCGTCACCTTGGTGCCCGACCCGCACCCGGCCAGCCAGAGCACCCCGGCGATGAGCATCCCGACACGCAACAGGTTCGTCATGGTGGCCCCGCTACACCGTGCCCACAACTGTCTTTGCCTTCCTGCCCTCTCCCCCGAGGGGAGAGGGGAGGAAGAGGTTAGTGGCTCCGTTACTCCTGGTTCACTTCGCCGCCGCTGCGGGTGCCCATCGCCCGCCACGCGGCCAGGGTGACGCTGTTGTTGACGAAACGGACCGACCCGTCCCCCATGACCACGGTCACCCCGTTCGAGTGGGCGCTGGACGGCGGCACCACCATCGCCATGTTCGCCATGTTTCCTGGGAACCCAGTGCTGGCACAGGTGGTGGCGTTCGGCGGCGAGCAGTGGTTGTAGGTGGTGCAGCACATCTCCCCCATCACCCAACTGTACCCCTGCTTGCTGGTCAGCGGGGTGGCGGTCAGCGGGTTGAGGGCCGTGCAGGTGTTGTACGCCCCGTCCAGGGTGGACTGGACGGACATCACCTTCATGTCCGTCTTCGGGTCCGGGTTGCCGGTCCCCCGCCGCTTCTCGCTGAACACGGCCGTGTTGCTGGTCCCGTCGGACAGGTCGAGCATCTTCACCTTGGACAGGTAGTACAGCGGGCCGTCCGGCTTCTCGGCCGGGGCCAGGGTGCTCGGCAGCGACTCGGACAGGTCGCACAGGAACTGCACCCCCTGGCTGGCGTAGTAGTTGTTCTGACCGGGCCAGTCGCCGTTCGCGGCCGCCGGGTCGGACGGGCAGAGGAACGTCGGCACCAGCTTCCGGCAGGAGTCCGCGTTCACCCGCCCCGGGTTCTGCCAGGCCGGCATGAAGTTGATCACCCCCTCCATCCCCGGGGTCTCCGGCGGCCTGGAGAAGTCGATGCTGCGGAACAGGTTGTCCTGCTCGATGTACGGCAGGATCTGGCTGTGGATGGACCACCGGGCGTACACCGGGGCGCCGGCGTAGGACGGCCCCTTGCCGAACGGGAACGCCTGGTTGGCGTCGTGGTACCCGTGCAGGGCCAGGCCCATCTGCTTCAGGTTGTTGGTGCACTTGGTCCGGGCGGCGGCCTCCCGGACCTTCTGGACGGCGGGCAGGAGCAGGCCGATCAGCACGGCGATGATGGCGATCACCACCAGCAGCTCGATCAGGGTGAACCCCCGGCGAGACGGTGTCATGGCGCGAACCTCCGCGGGATGAATGAAGGCATCATATCGACGACTGGTGACAACCCCGACCCCGCGCCGGGACAGACGCGGTCGGCACGGCCGGATGGCCGCAGGCCGGGCAGGGCGTGGGCGGTCTCAACGAGGGGGGTGGTCGATGCGATCGGGGAAGGGGCGGTCCGGAACCCGGCTCAGACTTCGGCCGGCCGGCGTGGTCGGGGGGGCGTTGGCCGCGGGATGCTCGGCGGCCGGGGCGGTCGGGTCACCGGACCGGGGTGCGGTCCCGCCGGCCGCGGCGTCGGGAACCGGCTCCGACCCGCGGGTGCAGTTCGGCCCGGTACACGGGCGGGGGACTTGAATGGGTGCCGGGGAGGCTGTCACCACCCGGGGCCGCACGTCGGCCGTCGGCTCACCGGTCCGAGGGAGCAGAGTCACGTGCTCCCCGCAGCCGGCGACAGCTTGCGGAACGGCGAACGCGGCCGCCCACACCAGCGCGAGGATCGCGCCGCGGCATACTACCCGCCGCCTGTGGTCGCTGGTGGTCATGAGCCGGTCCGGCCGGGCCGCGGTGGGCCGCAGTCACAAGTTGAACGATAACCGACCGCCCCTCCCCGCGTCAAAGCGATTCGCCGATCTTGCCCGCTCAGAAGAACACGAGCACGGCCGCCGCCCCGAACCCGCCGCCGTTCACCCGCACCCGGTCGTAGGACAGGCTGAGGGCGTTCGGCCCCATGCCGAACTGCCGGTTGAACCCGTACCCCGCGGACAGGTCGATGGCCACCCGCCCGGCGGCCGTGTACCGCACCCCGCCGAGCACCCGCATGTCGTTCACGAAGAACAGGTCGGCCCGGTTCGGCCGGTCGGTCAGGAAGTACCCCTCACTCTGCCAGTCGTACCCGGCGTAAGCCCGGAACCCCGGCCGCGGGTCGAAGTTCAGCCGGCTAGTCAGTTGGGCCAGCGGCACGTAGCTGACGTCGAGGTTGACCAGCGGGTGCGGCCGCCAGAACAGGCTGAACGGCAGCCCGATCCCGACCCGCAGGTCCGGGTCCGGGTTCCACTCGTACACCAGCCCGGGGAGCGGGTACCGGGAGATGTACGTCGGGAAGTAGGTGAGCGAGATCTGCCAGTAGTCCGGCTCGGCGGCGGCCGGGAACCGGACGAACCCGCCCAGCCCGGGGGTCAGCTCGTTCCAGGAGTTGAACGGCTTGTCGCTGTCCGACCCGAACCGGACGAGCATCCCGGCGGACACCCCGTCCCCGAACTGGTGGGTGTAGTTGAACCCGGTGGTCAGGGTCCAGAGCTGCCGCGGGAACGCCCGGCCCGAGTCCGGCAGGACGGCCCGGGTTTGGAAGGACGTGCTCCGCACCCGGACGCCGGCCACGAACAGGTCGTCCTGGTCGCGGAGGATCGGGATCGGGGTGGCGGCTTCGAGCCGGACCAGGCCGAGGGTGGTCGGCTGGTACTGGACCGGCTGGGGGGCGTTCCACCGGACGGACGCCTGGGGCGCGTAGTCGTCCGGGCGGAGTGACGACGGGTCATCCACGGACGGCCGCCGCTGCCACGGCGGGCGGGCCGGCCGCGGGTCGTCCGGGAACAGCCCATCGCCGGCCGGCGGCGGCGGGTCGCCGGCCGGCAGCGGAGGCCGGTCCGGCGGCTGGCCGGGGGCGGCTCCGACGAGGAGTACGAGTGCGACCGTCGCGACGAGCCGGCGGGGCATAGCGATCGGGAAATACCCGGCCGGTGGGGGCGAATCAAGCCGGGGTGGCGGTTGGTAGTTTGAACAGGTCGGCGACGGGAACGCTGAACCCGGGCAGCACCGGGTCGCCGGTCAGGATGTCGGCCTCCCGGCGAATAGAGACGCCGGCCGGGGTGTGGCAGAAGACGATCTTCGGGTCCGGGTCGATCACCCACACCAGCTTCGCCCCGGCCGCCAGCCACTCCTGCACTCGGGTTTCAACCGCTCCGGCAGTCTCGCCTGGGAATACGGCGGAAATGACGACATCGGGAACGACCGGGCATAACTCGGCGTGCCAATCGTCTGGGGCCAGTCGATCGAGCCGGGTGACACCTCCGCTCGCCCAACGGACATGATCCGGTCGGCCCGGAAAGCATCGACACGCCAAGCCGGCGAACGCTGCAAGACCGGAGTTCGGCCGGTGGGTGTAGGCGGACACCTCGGACAAAAGCTGTCCGAGATGATAGCTCGCCCGCGTCCCGCTCGGGCGGGGTGTGAGCCGCCCGTCCAGCAGATCGAACAGCTTGCGGTCGGCGAACCACGCGAATTCGTCGGCCGTCATTCGCGTGCCAGCAGTCACGGGTCACACCTTTCGCACGGCGACGGTCAGCGGGCGGCCGTCCACTTTCACCTCCGCACGATACCCGTCGGCCGGCGGGGCGTCGAGCCGGGCCGTCGCCTGCACCTCGCCGGCGATGGCGGCCCAGTGGGCGGCGACGGCGGCGGTCAGCTCCGGGTCGGCGGTCGCCAGGTGCAGGGCGATGGTGTCCGCGACATCCAGCCCGGCGTCCTTGCGAGCCTGCTGGATAAGGCGGATCACATCACGCGCCATCCCCTCGGCCTTCAGTTCCGGGGTGATGCGGGTGTCGAGGAGGACTTGAGTCCCCCGGTCCGCGACCCCGGCCCAGCCGGCGGGGGCGGCGGTGTCGAAGAGCAAGTCGTCGGCGGCCAGTTCGACCCCGAGCACCGCCACCCGGCCGGCCGACGCCAGCGCCGCCCGCAGGGCCGGCACGTCCGCGGTCGCCAGCTCGGCGGCGGCGGCTTCGGGCTTCCCCTTGTACCGCTGCTTGGCCGTCTTCGGGTTCAGCTTCACCGCCTCCCGGAGCAGCGGCCCGTCTGTATGGACGGCGACCGCCTTCACGTTCAGTTCGTCCCGCAACTGGTCGGCGAACCGCCCGGCCGCCCGCCGCTCGGCGTCCCCGCCGGGCACCACCCGCAGTTCGGCCAGCGGTTGCCGAACCTTCGCCCCGGCGGCGTTGCGGGCCGCCCCGCCGAGCGACACCAGCCGCAACAGGGCGTCCGTGTCCGCGGACAGCTCGGCGTCGATAAGCCGCTCATCGGCCGTCGGGTAGTCGCACAGGTGGACGCTCTCCGGGTCGGCGGCGGTGCGGAGGTTCTGCCACATCGTCTCGGCCAGGAACGGCGTCACCGGGGCGATCAGCTTCGCCAGCTCCCGCAGCACCGTGTACAGCGTCTGGTACGCGGCCAGCTTGTCCCGCTGGCCGGCGTCGTCCAGTTCGGCGTTCTTGCTCCAGAACCGGTCGCGGTTGCGGCGGACGTACCAGTTGCTCAGCCGGTCGTCGACGAACCGCTCAGCCTCCAGGCAGAAGGCCATCACGTCATACCGCTCGAAGCTCTCCCGGGCGGTGCGGGTCAGCCCTTGCAGGTCGCTCAGAATCCACCGGTCGATGTCCGGCCGGGCGGCGACGGGAACCTGAGCCGCTGCGGGGTCGAACCCGTCGAGCCGGGCGTAGTTGGCGAAGAAGGCGTAGCAGTTCCACAGCTTCAGGTGGAACTTGGCCCGCACCTCGTTCGCCGGCTCCGGGCCGAAGTTCAGGTTCTTCGCCGGGTCGTACCGGCAGTACAGCCACCGCATCACGTCCGCCCCGATGGCCGGGAACGGCACCCGGTTCCCCTTGGCGTCGGTGAGCGTCCCGCCCTCGTCGGCGGCGGCCACGAACTCGATCGAGTTGCCGGTGCTCTTGCTCATCGGGTGGCCGTACTGGTCCTTCACCAGCCCGTGCCCGAGCAGCGTTTTGAACGGCGGCTGGCCGTCGGTCATCATCGTGCTCAGGGCGAGCAGCGAGTAGAACCAGTTGCGGAACTGGCCGGGGAAGCTCTCGGTGATGAAGTCGGCCGGATACCAGTCCGGTGGCATGGTGCTGAGGGCGACGATGCCGGCGTCCAGCCACGGGTTGCCCACGTCCGGGACGCGGGACATGAGGTTGCCGGTCTTCGGGTTCCGGATCTTCACCCGGTCGATGAACGGCCGGTGCGGGGTGTGCCCCTCGAACTGCTCCCACCCCTCGACGGCCCGCTCCTTCAGCTCGTCGTAGGAGCCGATCACCTCGAACTCGCCGGTCTCGTCGTCCACCCAGATCGGCAGGGCCAGCCCCCAGAACCGTTTTTTGGAGATCATCCAGTCGCCCATGTTCCACAGCCAGTCCCGCTCCCGCGCCCGGCCGTTGAGCGACTCCGGCAGGAACGTCACCTGCTCGACCACCTTCATGATCTGGCCGCGGAACCCCTCCTCGGTGTGCGGCGGCCCCATGTTGATGAACCACTCGTCCACCAGCCGGTACAGCAGCTCGGTTTTGCACCGCCAGCAGTGCGGGTAGCGGTGGACGTACCGCTCGGTGGCGAACAACCGGTCCGTCGCCTTCAGGTGCTCGAACACCACGTCCGCAGTGGTGGAATCGACGGCGTTCTTGCCGGTGAGCGGGCCGAACCCGTCGTGGAAGCAGCCGCCCTCGTCCAGCGGGGCGACCGGCGGCAGCTTGTTCTCCTTGCCCCAGGCGAAGTCGATCTGCCCGCACCCCGGCGCGGTGTGGACGATCCCGGTGCCTTCGCCCTCGGTCACGTCCTTGCCGCCGCTCACGACCCGGTGGGCGACCGCGGCGGTGACCGGAGCGGACCAGCCGCGGGCCAGGGCGACCGACGCCACTTCGGCCGGGAACCCGCCGGCGTGCTGCTGGGCCGGCAGGTCGTCGAACGGCCCGGCGTACCGCCAGCCGAGCAGTTCCTCGCCCTTGACCTCGCCGACGACCTCGAAGCTCTCTTTGCCGGCCTTCTCCTTGAACAACTGCTCGATGGACTTGAGGTGCGGAACGTCGGGCAGCCAGTCCCGTTTGCCGCGCTTCGCGCTCGGCTCCGAAGACTCCGCCTCGCGGCTAAACGAGTCATCGCCCCCTTCCATCCGGTTTAATTTGAATGCGCCCTTGGCGACGTAGTACACCTCGCCCTTCAGCTTCACCTTGAGGTACGCCAGCTCCGGGTTGACCGCCGCCCCGACGTTGCTGGTCAGCGTCCACGGGGTCGTGGTCCAGACGAGCAGGTTCTCGCCGGGCCGGTCGACGAGCGGCAGCTTGACGAACGCCGACCGGTGCTCGACCAGCCGATAGCCCTCCTTGATCTCCTGCTCGGAGATGCCGACCCCACACCGCCCGCACCACGGCATGGCGTCGTACCCACGGTAGATCAGCCCCTTGCCGTGGCACTTCTTGAGGAACGCCCAGATCGTGTAGTTGTTCCGCGGGGACATGGTGAAGTACGACTTCCGCTCGCCGCTCGGCTTGGCCCAGTCGGCGTCGGTCCGGTCCCAGTCCATCCAGTAGCCGAGGCGAACGCTCTGCTCCGTTTGCACCCGGGCGAACCGGTCCACCCGGTCCTTGCAGAGCTGGACGAACTTCGCCACTGAGGCATCCCGGTCGCCGGGGACCAGGTTCTCGATGTCCCGCTTGGTCTTGAGGCCGAGTTCCTTCTCGACCTCGACTTCGACCCACAGCCCCTGACAGTCGAACCCGTTCTGATACCGCTGGTCCCGGCCGCACATCGCGAAGAACCGCTGGTACGCGTCCTTGTACGTCCGCCCCCAGGCGTGGTGGACGCCCATCGGGTTGTTGGCGGTGATGGGGCCGTCCAGGAAGCTCCACTTCGGCCTGCCGGCGTTGAGCGCCCGCCGCTTGGCGAAGATGCCGTGCACGTCCCAGAACCGGAGGGCGGCCCGCTCCAGCGCGGGGAAGTCGACATTCTGGGTGTCCACCTTCTCGAACGGCATCGCACGGACCTCGCGGCAAAGACACGAAACAGGTTCAGTTTAGGGGACACCCGGCGGTCCCGGCAGATGGCGGACATGGAGAACGAGTGGCCGTGAGAAGGGCTGGCGGGGCGGCCTGCGATCCGGCACAGTCTTCGCCCGTGACTTGCCCCGGCAGGTCTGCCCGACCGGGAACGTCGGCCCGGGATTGGTGCCGCCCGGTCACGCCCGCGACTGCCACGCCGACGCGTCCCGGGCGCCGTGCAGCACCGCCAACACCTCGACCCGGTCCGGGAAGGCGACGTAGTAGACCACGTACCGGAACTTCTTCAGCCGCGCCGCCCGCACGTCCTGCCACACCACGCCGTACAGCTCCGGCATCGCCTCGACCCGCTCCAGAAGCTCGCGCAGACGGGCCACGAACCGCGCCCCCAGCCCGGCCTGCGTTTGCTCCAGTTCGTCGTGGGTCGCCTGTACGTCGGCGTCGGCCGCCGGCCGCAGGATCACCGGCCGGCTCACGGCCCGGCCCCGAACCGGGCCAGGGCGTCCCGCCACGGCCGGCCGGCCCCCGGGGACGTGTCGGCCGCCGCCCGCCGCCCGGCGAGTTCGGCCAGGTGCCAGGCCGGCACCTCGTCCGGGCTCACGTCCGCGGGCAGGGTGTCCCAGATTTGCTCGATCAGGTCCAGCCGCTCCCGGACGCTGAGCCGGTCGATCCCCAGAGCCTCGATACTGACGGGCATAGCCGCTCGCTCCCGGCGGTCCTGGACCCCCTGAGGATACCACCGCCGACGGACAGAGGCCAGCGGCCCCGTTCGCCCCCTGGCCGCCAAGCGCAATGGGGACCGACTGGCACCGGCCCGCCGGCCGGGTAACATCATCGGCCACCGCCCCGGAGGTTGCCGACGTGCGTTCCACCCTCTCCCTCGCCCTGCTCGTATTCGCCGGCGCGGCGCCCGCCGCCCCGCCGCGGCCGAACGTCGTCGTCATCCTGACCGACGACATGGGCTTCTCGGACATCGGCTGCTACGGCGGCGAGATCGCCACCCCGAACCTGGACCGGCTGGCGGCCAACGGGGTGCGGTTCACCCAGTTCTACAACACCGCCCGCTGCTGCCCGACCCGGGCCTGCCTGCTCACCGGCCAGTACCCGCACCGGGCCGGCGTCGGGCACATGATGGAGGACAAGGGGAAGCCCGGGTACACCGGGAACCTGGCCGCCGACTGCCCGACCATCGCCGAGGCGCTCAAGCCGGCCGGGTACCGCAGCTACGCCGTGGGCAAGTGGCACGTCACCCGGCACGCCGGGGCGGACGGGCCGAAGCACAACTGGCCCTTGCACCGCGGGTTCGACCGGTACTACGGCACCATCCACGGGGCCGGCAGCTACTACGACCCGTCGTCCCTGGTCCGGGACGACACCATGATCTCCCCGTTCGCCGACCCGGAGTACTGGCCACAAGCGTACTACTACACGGACGCAATCACCGACCACGCCGTCCGGTTCGTCGCCGACCACGCCAAGGACCACGCCGACCGGCCGTTCTTCCTGTACGTGGCGTACACCGCTGCCCACTGGCCGATGCACGCCCTGCCCGAGGACATCGCCAAGTACCGGGGCAAGTACGACGGCGGGTACGAGCCGGTCCGGAAGGCCCGGTTCGAGAAGGCGGCAAAGCTCGGGCTGATCGACCCGAATCAGCCGATGGCGCCGGGGGCCGGGGACTGGGCCAAGGTGCCGGACAAGCGGTGGGAGGCGGCCGGCATGGAGGTGTACGCGGCGATGGTCGACCGGATGGACCAGGGGGTCGGGCGGCTGGTGGCCGAGCTGCAGCGGGCCGGGAAGCTGGACAGCACCCTGATCCTTTACCTCCAGGACAACGGCGGGTGCGCCGAGCCGATGGGCCGGACGGGCAACAAGAACCACCCGAACATCGCCCGCCCGGCGAAGCCGACGTTCCCGCCGATGAAGCCGACCGACTTCGCGGCGGCCGGGAGCGTGCCGGCCCAGACCCGGGACGGGTTCCCGGTGCGGATGGGGCCGAAGGCGATGCCCGGCCCGGCGGACACCTACGTCGCCTACGGCCGGGGGTGGGCGAACGTCAGCAACACCCCGTTCCGGGAGTACAAGCACTGGGTCCACGAGGGCGGCATTAGCACCCCGCTGATCGCCCACTGGCCGGCCGGCATCCCGGCGAAGGGCGAACTGCGGAAGCAGCCGGGCCACCTGATCGACGTGATGGTCACCTGCGTCGAGCTGAGCGGGGCGACGTACCCGGCGACTGCCCCGCCGCTGCCCGGCCGCAGCCTGGCGCCGGCGTTCGCGGGCAAGCCGATCGAACGCGACGCCATCTATTGGGAGCACGAGGGGAACAAGGCGGTGCGGGCCGGCGACCTGAAGCTGGTGGCCAAGCACGCCGGCCCGTGGGAGCTGTACGACATCGCCGTCGACCGGGTGGAGGCCCACGACCTGAGCCGGGAGCGGCCGGCGGACGTGGCCGCGATGGCCGCGAAGTGGGAGGCGTGGGCGAAGCAGACGTGGGTCGAGCCGTGGCCGGTCGGCGAGAAAAAGTGACCGGCGCTGGCACGGCCGCGGGGTATAGCGGGGACGCCACCGGCGTCCCCGGCCGGCCGGAGGCCGGCCCGCTACACCCTGATGGAACTGCCCGCTACCCCAGCCACCCCGGCAGCTCGCCGGCCGGCGGCAGCGTCACCACGCTCACGCCGGTGATCTGCGGGTGGGCCGCCACCTCCGCGATCGCCTCCGCCGACGGCGCCGAATCCAGGTTCAGCACGCCGATCGCCTGGCCGCCGGGGGCGTTCCCGGTGCGGCCGACGGTCATCGCCGCGATGTTCACCTTGTGCCGGCCGAAGATGGTGCCGACGAACCCGATCAGCCCCGGGGCGTCGGTGTGGTGGAACACCAAGAGCGTCCCGTCCAGGTAGCTCTCCAGCCGGTACGGGCCGACCGACACCAGCCGCGGGTACTGGTCGCCGAACAGCGTCCCGGCCAGGGTCAGCGTCCCGGCGTCCGTCTCCACCTCCGCCTGCAGGACGGAGGCGAAGTCCCCCTTTTTCGGGCTGGCCGACTCCGCGATCTCGATGCCGCGGTCCCGAGCCGTCACCTCGGCGTTCACCAGGTTCACCCCATCCGCCAGGCGGTAGCCGAGCAGTCCAGCGGTGAACGCGGCGGTGAGCAGCTTGGTCTTCTTGCCGGCCAGGTCGCCCTTGTATGTGAGTGCCGCCCGCTTCACCGGACCGGCGGCGAGCTGGGCGTGCAAGAGGCCGAGCCGGCGGGCCAGGTCGAGGTACTGCCGCAAGGCGGCGAGTTCCGCCGGATCGAGGGCGGCCATGTTGACCGCGTTCGCCACCTGGCCGCGGAGCAGGAAGTCGAGGATGAGCTGGGCCGCCTCGACGGCCACATTCTCCTGGGCCTCCACCGTGCTCGCCCCGAGGTGCGGGGTGAGCACGCAGTTCGGGGCCGTCCGCAGCGGGTTGTCGGCCGGCGTCGGCTCGGCGGCGAACACGTCCACTGCCGCCCCGGCGATCGTCCCCGCCTTCAGGGCATCGGCCAAGGCCTGCTCGTCGATGATCCCGCCGCGGGCGACGTTGAGCACCCGGGCGGTCTTCTTCATCTTGGCCAGCCGGTCGGCCCCGATCAGGTTCTTCGTCTCCGGGGTGAGCGGCAGATGCAGCGTGAGGAAGTCGCACTCCGGCAGGAGGGCGTCGATGTTCGGGGCGGCCTGTAGCCCGAGTTCGACCGCCTTCGCCGACGCCACGAACGGGTCGAACCCGACCACCCGCATGTCCAGGCCCATCGCCCGGCGGGCGACCTCCAGCCCGATCCGGCCGAGGCCGATCACCCCGAGCGTCTTACCCGCCAGTTGGGTGCCAAGGAACTTGTTCCGGTCCCACCCGCCGGACTTCATGGTGGCGTCGGCGGCGGGAATCTGCCGCGCCAGGGCCATCATCAGGGCGACGGTGTGCTCGGCGGCGGAGACGGTGTTCCCGCCGGGCGTGTTCATCACCACGACGCCCTTGCGGGTGGCCGCCGGCACGTCGATGGTGTCCACGCCCACCCCGGCCCGGGCGATCGCCTTCAGCTTGCCGGGGTTCTCCAGCAGGTCGGCGGTGATCTTCGGCTGCGACCGGCAGATGACCGCGTCCGCCTGTTGGAGAGCGGCCTTGAGGTCGTCCCCCTTGAGGCCGGGGCGGTTGTCCACCTCGACCCCGGCCTTGGCCAGCAGGTCCAGCCCGGCGGGTTCCAGCTTGTCGGCGATCAGCACGCGCGGCATGAGTCGGTCCGTCCCCTTCGGCACACGGGTCAAAGGGGTAGTGTACGGACCGCACCCGCCGGGCTACACCGCCGCCGGCACCAGCGACCGGGTTCGCGCCCCGGGCCGGCCGCTCCCCGCCGGCCGCCACGGGGACCGCCAGTCGGCGTCGGCCAGCAGCTCCGCGAACTCGGCCAGCGACGACACCACCAGGTCCGGCCGGTAGGCGTACCGGTCCAGGTCTTCCCGCCGGGTGCCGCCGGTCAACACCAGCACCGTCCGGAACCCGAGCTGCACCCCGCCGAGAATGTCCGTCTCCATCGTGTCCCCGATCATGGTCGTCTCGTCGGTCGTCAGGCCAAGCTCCTTGCGGGCCGCCCGCATCATCACCGGACTCGGCTTGCCGACGCTGAACGCCTTCACACCGGTGGCCGCCTCCAACAGCGCCACCAGCGCCCCGCACCCGGGCCGGGGGCCGCGGTCGGTCGGGCAACTCGGGTCCAGGTTGGTGGCGATCAGCTTGGCCCCGTTCAGCACCATCCGGGTGGCCGCCTCCACCAGTTCCAGGTTGAACGTCCGCCCCTCCCCGACGACCACGTAGTCCGGGGCGTGGTCGACCACCGCGTACCCGCTGGCGTGCAGGGCGTTCAGCAGCCCGCCCTCGCCGATGACGAACGCCGTCCCGCCCGGCGTCTGGGACGCGAGATAACGGGCGGTGGCCATCGCACAGGTGTAGACGTGCTGCTCCTCGACGTCGATCCCCATGCGGGCCAGTTTGGCGACCACGTCCCGGCGGGTCCGCTGGCTGTTGTTGGTCAGGAACCGGAACAGGATGTCCCGGTCCCGCAGCCCGCGGATGAACTGGTCGGCCCCGGGGATCAGCTCCGACCCGCGGTACAGCACCCCGTCCATGTCGATCAGGTATCCGTGCTTCACGACCGCTCCCATCACGTCGGCACCGCCTCGAATGGCCCGAGAGGAATGAAAAGAACCACCCGTAGGCCGGCCGCCTCTCCCAAACGGCCGGAGTCCGGGTGGTTCTTAAATCGAGCCGGAGCGGACCGCCCGCCCGTGTGGCCTCTCCCCTCCGCACGGGCGACCCGGTCCGGTTCCGGATCGACGCGACGGGCAAATGCAGCGGCCGTGCCAATCCGACGGCGGCGGGTGAGGAAATGCCGGAAATTATAGGTGATTGGAACGACAGGAAGCGGTGGGAGCCGGCCTGTCGAAATCCGAGATCGTTGGTGATCACCGCCTCCGACGCTGGCACCCGCTGCCCCGGAACCGCGCGCCCGATCTTTCGTAGGGCGGGTCAAGCCGGCTTTGCGCGCCGACCGGCCGGCCCGAGCTGCGAGCGGTTGCCGTTCACGGCGGGGTCGGCGCCGGAAAGCCGGCTTGACCCGCCCTACGAAACGCCGCGTCAGCCCGCCAGGGCGGCGAACAGCTCGTCCACCGTCCGCGCCCGCTTGACCGCGTCGAACCGGGCGAAGTCGCCGAACGTGGCCGCCATCCGTAGCCACTGCTTCATCCGGGCGAGAATCCGGCCCGACCCCTGGTCCGGGAACCCGGCCGTCCACTCGGCCAGGTGCCGCAGTTGCAACGCCCAGTCCGTCACACGGTCCGGCTCGTCACGGGCGATGCCGAGTTCGGCCGCCACCCGCCGGGCGAACCCCGGGTCGGCCAGCGCCCCGCGGCCGAGCATGAAGTGCCGGCACCCGGTCTCCTCCCGGCAGCGGCGGAAGTCGGCCATCGTCCGGATGTCCCCGTTCGCCACCACGGGGATGCCGAGTTGCTCCCGTACCCGGCCAATGAGCGGCCAGTACACCGGCGGGGCGTACCCCTGGGTACGGGTGCGGGCGTGGACGGTCAGCCAGCTCGCCCCGCCCTCGGCCGCCATCGCCGCGTTCTCGTGGATGGCATCCACGCAGTCCCAGCCCAGCCGCAGCTTGGCCGACACCGGCACCGCGGCGGGCAGGGCGTCCCGCACCGCCCGGACGATCTCCCGGATGCGGGCCGGGTACTTGAGCAGGGTGGCCCCGCCGTCGTGCCGGTTGACGGTCGGGGCCGGGCAGCCGAAGTTCAGGTCGACGGCCGTGGCCCCGGCCTTGTGGGCGACGACCGCCGCCTCGGCCAGCCGGCCCGGGTGCCCGCCGAGCAGTTGCACCTGGACCGGCAGCCCGGTCCGGGTCCGCGCCCCGGTGCGGAGTTCGGGGACGTGGCGGTAAAAAACGTGCTCACCCGGGACCGCCTGGCTGATCCGCAGGAATTCGGAGACGGCGAAGGTGAACGCCCCGGCCGCCCCCTGAACGGCCCGCATCGGGGCGTCCGTCACCCCTTCCATCGGGGCCAGGATCAATGCGGGCGCGTCCGGCACGAGCATCGGGTCGGGTTCCCAGGGCGGCCGTCGGGGGGCCAGGGCATTGTACCGGCCGCCCGGCAGGCAGAGCGGTTGCACCCGTGGGGCGGATCGGCGATAGTCAAGCGTCCCGCCGGGCCAGTGGTGCCTCAGGTTGGTGGGGCAGGCATTTCTGCCTGCCCGATTCGTGGACGGGCAGGCAGAACTGCCTGCCCCACCAGACCCAAGCTGAGTCGCTGCTCCCGGACTCGCCAGGGGTGCCCCACGTGCCATCACTCGCTCACCCCGTGTTCACCCGCCGCACCGCCCTGCAAGCGGGGGCGGTCGGGCTGCTCGACCTCGGTCTCGGCGAGTTGACGGCGCTACGAGCGGGCGGGCCGATCGCCCCGCCCGCCAAGGCGGTCATCTACATCTTCCTGTCCGGCGGGCTGAGCCAGCACGAGAGCTTCGACCCGAAGCCTGACGCCCCGGACGTGATCCGCGGGGAGTTCGGCTCGATCCCCACCCGCACCCCTGGCGTCCGCGTCTGCGAGCACCTGCCGCTGCTGGCCGCCCGGTCCGACCGGTGGGCGGTGGTGCGGTCGCTCACCCACCCGTCGAACGACCACTCGCTGGCCCATCACATCATGCTGACCGGCCGGTCGGCCGCCCCGCCCGGGTTCACCCCGAACGCCCCGCAGCCGACCGACCACCCGAGCCTGGCGGCCGTCGCCGGGGCGGTGACGGCCCCGCGGAACAACCTGCCGCCGGCCATCGTCCTGCCGGAGCGGCTGGTCCACAACTCCGGCCGGGTGCTGCCGGGCCAGTTCGCCGGGGTCATGGGCCGCGGCCGCGACCCGTGGTTCCTGGAGGCGTCGGCGTTCGAGCCGCGGGCCTACGGGGCGTACCCGGAGTACGAGTTCGACCATCAAGACCGGCCGTTCACCCCGAAGCGGCGGGGGCTGGCCGTCCCCGACCTGAGCCTGCCGGAAGGGGTGGACCCGGCCCGGTTCGGCGGCCGACTCGGGCTGCTGGCCGGGATCGACGCCCAGCGGCGGGCGCTAGACGCGGCCACGTCCGCCGGGGCGTTCGGCCGGGTCCGGGAGGACGCCGTCTCGTTGCTCACCGACCCGCGGGTGCGGCGGGCGTTCGACCTGTCGGCCGCCCCGCCCCGCGACCTGGACCGGTACGGCCGGAACGCCTTCGGCTCGTCCCTGCTGCTGGCCGCCCGGCTGGTCGAGGCGGGGGTGAATCTGGTGCAGGTGAACCTGGGCAACAACGAGACGTGGGACACGCACGGGAACGCCTTCCCGCACCTGAAGGACAAGCTGCTGCCGCCGACCGACCGGGGGGTGTCGGCCCTGCTCGACGACCTGGCCGACCGCGGGCTGCTGGCGTCCACCCTGATCGTCATGGCCGGGGAGTTCGGCCGCACCCCGCGGATCAGCACCCTACCGCCGCACTACAAGGGGCCGGGCCGGGACCACTGGGGGGCGGTGCAGAGCGTGTTCCTGGCCGGCGGCGGGGTGAAGGGCGGGCGGGCCGTTGGGTCGTCCGACCGGCACGGCGGCCGGCCGTCCACCGACCCACAGACGCCGGAGAACTTCGCCGCCACCATCTACTCCGCCCTGGGGCTGCCGAAGACCGCCGCCTGGACGGACGCCGAGGGCCGGCCGCACCACCTGTACCACGCCGACCCGATGCCCGTCACCTGACCCCCGGGCCGCTACTAGCCCGACGCGCCAGCGAGGGTGTCTTATCAGCCCTCGCTGGCGCGTCGGGCTGGTCGCGGCCCCGCGATCTAACCCTTTGTCCTCCCCCCGACATCCGTCGGTGCCGAGCCGGTGGCCCGCGCCTTCGGCAGCAGCCCGACCACCCCGACCAGCAGGACGACCGCCAGAGCGTACGGCAGCACCCGGCTGGGGTGCTGCCAGAACACCACCGACCCGAGGAACGGCCCGAGGATCCGGCCGAGGGCGGCGAACGACTGGTTCACCCCCAGCACCTCCCCCTGCCGGGTCGGGTCGGCCCGCCGGGAGATCAGGGCGGACACCGACGGGTTGACGAACGCGAACCCGACCACCGCCGCCGTCATGCCCAGGTAGAACAGCGGCTTCAGCCCGGCCGCCCCGCCGGACGGGGCGAGCAGCCAGCCGCCGACGGCCACCGCCGCCAGCCCGCCCAGGCCGATCAGCAGCATCGCCACCCCGAGGGCCATCAGCTCGAACTCGGTCCGCCGGCCGGCCAGCGGCCGGTACACCCCGCCCTGGGCGACCATCAGCACCAGCCCGACGTAGGCGAACACCAGGAAGTTGTCCTGGTCGTTCAGCCGGAACGCCTCCTTGGTGAACAGGGCGAGCGTCCCCTCGAAGTTGGCGAACGCGAAGATGACCAGGAAGTACAGCAGGACGAGCGGGCCGACGGCCGGCTGCCGCAACACCTCCAGCGACCGGCTCACGCTGAACAGCTCCCGCCCCGGCCGCGGCTCGCCCCGCTTGACCGTCTCCGGCATGAGGGCGACGGCCAGGGCCAGGGCCAGGGCGGACAGCCCGCCGGCCACCGCCCCCGGCGCCCAGTGGGCGGCCTGGAACACCTCCAGCCCGGCGTAGGCGATGAGCGGGCCGAAGGTGAACCCCAGGCCGAACGCCGCCCCGATGAGCGCCATCCCCTTGGCCCGCCGCTCCGGCGGGGTGCAGTCGGCGATGACGGCGGCGGCGGTGCTGACGCTCGCCCCGGCGACCCCGGCCCCGATCCGGCTGAGCAGGATCAGGGCCAGGGCCAGCGTCCCGGACTCCGGCGGCAGGGTCGAGGCCAGCCCGAACAGGCCGTAGAACAGGGCCGATCCGGCCAGGCTGACGAGCAGCACCGGCCGCCGCCCGTACCGGTCCGACACCCGGCCCCAGACCGGGCTGAACACGAACTGCATGAGCGAGAAGCAGCTGTAGATGGCCCCGATGACCAGCCCCTTGGCGAGGTCCGAGGTGCCGGCCAGATAGTCGTCGGCGTACCGCGGGGCGAGCGGGAGGACGATCCCGAACCCGAGCAGGTCGATGACGACGACGAGGAAGACGATCAGCATGGCCCGGCGGCGGGCCGGGTCGGCGGGGGCGTCGGCGGGTGTCATGGGGCTGTTGTACGGCCGGCCGGGCTACGGCAGCAAGTCGGCGAACTGCCCCGCAGCCGGCTTACGACGCCGAACCGTCTCACTCCAGCCCGCCCTTCGCCCCCCGTGTAGCCATTTGTGTGGCGGGCGTGACCGGACTGGTTGAAGTTCCCTCCCCCCAGTCCGGCTGGAAGTCCTGATATGTAAGGCCACTGTGGCAAGTGGGCCTGCTCGGATTCGAACCGAGAACCAAGGGATTATGAGTCCCCTGCTCTGACCGTTGAGCTACAGGCCCGGTAGGCTGACCGCCCGGGTCGCCATTCTACCGCCCGCCGGCGGCCGGTCCAACCACCACCCGCCGACCCATGCCCCGCCCGTTCCCCCCGCCCGCCCTGCCGCCGGCCGACCGGGCGTTCGTGGCCATCGACTTCGAGACCGCCGACCACGGGCCGGACAGCGCCTGTGCGGTCGGGCTGGTCCGGGTGGAGGGGCTGCGGGTGGTCGCCCGGCAGACGGTCCTCATCCGCCCGCCCCGGCCGCACATCCGGTTCACCTACGTGCACGGCATCACCTGGGACATGGTGGCCGGGGCCGGGACGTTCGCCGAGGTGTGGCCGGCCCTCGCCCCGCTGGTCGCTGGGGCCGACTTCCTGGCGGCTCACAACGCCCCGTTCGACCGCCGGGTGCTGACCGCCTGCTGCGCGGCCGCCGGGCTGCCGGTGCCGGCCGCCCCGTTCGTCTGCACTGTCCAGCTCGCCCGCCGGCGGTGGGGGCTGCGGCCGAACGACCTGCCGTCCGTCTGCCGGCGGCTGGGGATCGGGCTGGTCCACCACGACGCCGGGTCGGACGCCGAGGCGTGCGCCCGGATCGTCATCGCCGCCCACGGCGGGCCGCCGGCCGACCCCGGCCGGGTCAGCGGGTGAGCTGGCGGTACAGGGCGTCGAACTGCAGCTTGTCCGCCGGGTCGACCACCAGCCCGAGGGCGGCGTCCAGCTCGGCCCGGGCGGTCGGGTCGCCCCGGCGGGCGAGGGCGGCGGCCAGGCACACCCGCGCCACCGGGTGCGTAGGCACCACCGCCAGGGCGGCCCGGGCCTCGGCCTCCACCCCGGTCCAGTCCTTGGCCAGCACCAGCGCCTCGATCCGCCCGACCCGGTAGTCCATGTCCCCCGGGCTGGCCGTTACCAGCGCCTTGCCGACCGCGTCGGCCACGTCGTGCCGGCCGGTCCGGGCGGCGGCCACCAGCAGCACCGCCCGGGCGGTGTCCGTGTCCGGGGCCAGGTCGGCCGCCCGGCGGGCGGCGTCGTACATCCGCCGGTAGTCCTTCTCCGTCTGGTACAGCCCGGCCAGAGTCACCCACGCCTCGGTGTCCCCCGGCCACCGGCGGACGGCAGCGGTCAGCCGGGCCTCGGCCTCCGACGCCACCGTCCGCCGCTCGGCCGGGCCGGCGGCCAGCGAGGCCAGCGCCCGGGCCAGGGCGATCCCGTAGTCCCGCTCCCGCTCGTCCGCCGGCGGCGGGTGCGGGCCGGCCCGGTACGGGAGGATCGGCAGCCCGCCGGCCGGCAGCCGCTTCGGGTCGGCCGGCCGGGGGATCGGCCGCCGCGGGATGCGGTGGTCGGTGACGGACGCGTGGGCGATGCTCGAGCTGTCCCCCCGGGGCATGTGGCAGGCGACGCAACTGTCCGCCTTGGCCGCCCGGTCCGGGGGCGGGGCGGTGCACCCGGCCGACCCCTTCGCCGGGTCGTGGCAGGTCAGGCACTTGCCCCGGAAGTACCCGGCCGTCTGGGCGGCGGCCGGCTTGACGTGCGGGTCGTGGCAGGAGATGCACCCGAGCTTGCCGGCCGACCCGGTGTAGCACTTGCTCACCTCCATCTGCTCGAACTGGCCGACCGACCGGTGGTAGTCGGCCACGTCCGGGTGGCGGACGAACTTGGCGGCGAACAGCCCGAGCGGCAGCCCGGGGCGGAACTCGAACTGGGTCCGGCCGCGGCGGGCGACGGTCGCCTTCCCCTGCAGGTGGCACTGGCGGCACACGTCCTCCCGCAGGAACGGGTCGAGCCGGGCCGGGTTGACGATGCTGGTGTCGAACTGGCCGGCCAGCGGCAGGTCGTCGGCCCGCTCCCGGGCGTGCAGCTCGCCCGGCCCGTGGCACCGCTCGCAGCCGACGTTCGGCTGGCCGACCGGGACCGGCCCGACGTACCGGTTCTCCGACCCGGGGACGGCGTCCACCCGGTCGACGTGGCAGAACAGGCAGTCGACCGTCACCCGCCGGCGGCTGCCCAGGTCGAGCTGGTACCCGGGCGACTTGTCCCACTTGCCCAGGTCGGTGAACCAACTGACCGGGGACTGCCAGGCGGCCCCGCCGTCCACGCACAGGTACGACCGGCCGCGGGTGCCGGACCCGATGGCCACGTCGGCGGTGGTCAGGTACGGGGGGACCGGGCCGGCGGCGGCCGGGGCGGTCAGCCGGTGGACGGGCGTGCCGTCCGGCCGCCGCTCGACGGCCAGCGTGTACCCGTCCACGTGGGCCGGGTTGTTGGCCTCCGGGCCGTACCGCTCCAGCGGGGACGCCTTCGCCGTCCGCTCGGCCGACCGACCCATCGGGTGGGCGTGGTAGCGGGCGTCGATGTCCGCGTGGCAGCCGGCGCAGGCCGCGTCCCCGATGTACTTCACCTCCGGCCGGACGTTCCGGTACGGGGTGGCGAAGGTGAGCCGCGGGTCCGGCGGCGGCGGGTCGCGGGGCGGGGGCGGCGGGGCCGTCGGCTGCTCGGGCGGGGGGGACGGCCACAGGAAGTACCAGCCGGCCGTTCCGGCGGCAAACGCCAGGGCCAGGCCGGCCAGCAGTGTGCGGGCAGAGAGGGTCATACGGTCGAAGATACCGGCCGGCCGGCCGGCTGTCGATCAGCGGACCGGCACCAGGTTCGCCAGGAACTGCCGGGTGCAGGCGTCCCAGGTGTACGTCCGCCCCTCGGCCACGCACGCCGCCGGGTCGCCGGTGGCCAGCGCCCGCCTGATGGCCTCGCCCAGGTCGTCGGCCAGCGCCCCCAGCTCCGGCCGGGTCACGATGTCCACCGGCCCCGTCACCGGGTAGGCGGCCACCGGCAGTCCGCTGGCCAGCGCCTCGATCATCACCAGCCCGAACGTGTCCGTCTTGCTCGGGAAGACGAACAGGTCGGCCTGGCTGTAGCACTCGGCCAGCGCCTCCCCCTTGCGGTAGCCGAGGAACCTCGCCGCCGGGTATCGCTTCTCCAGGTCCGCCCGGGCCGGCCCGTCCCCGACGACGACCTTGGTGCCGGGCGTGTCCAGCCGCAGGAAGTCCTCGATCCCCTTCTCGGCGGACACCCGGCCGGCGTACAGCAGCACCGGCCGCGGGTAGCCGGGGTCGGCCTTCGGTCGCGGGCGGAACAGCGTCAGGTCCACGCCCCGGCTCCAGCGGCAGACCGGCCCCCGGAACCCGCGGGCGAGCAGGTCTTTTTCCAGGCTCGGCGTCGCCACCATGAGCGACGACCCGCCGTTGTGGAACCACCGCAGGAACCGGAACGTCGCCCCCTCCGGCACCCCGGCCAGGGTGTGCAGGTATTCGGGGAACTTGGTGTGGTACGATGTGCTGAACCGCCACCCCCGGAGCTTGCAAAACCGGCGAACCAGCAGGCCGAGCGGCCCCTCCGTACTGATATGGACGTGGTCCGGTCGGAACCGGCGGACGCGGTCGTCCACCTGCCCCGGCTGCGGCAGGCCGACGCGGATCTCGGGGTAGAACGGCACCGCCGCCTGCGGGAACCCGGACGGCTCCAGCACCTCGACCGTGTGGCCCAGGGCTTGCAGCTGCCGGACCGTGGTGTCCAGGGTGCGGACGACGCCGTTCACCTGCGGGTGCCAGGCGTCGGTGGCGATCAGGATGCGTTTGGGCGACTCGGCCATGCGGGGTGTTGTATGCCGCCGGACCCGGACAAACGGAAGCTCCGCGAGCTGAAGCGGGCGGTCAAGAAGCGGGGCACCAAGCACCGTCGGCGGGCGGCCAAGCAGGCGCTGGCCGAGAACCCGGAGGGGGCGGCCGAGGTGGCCGACGACTTCGGCCGGCACACGTCGGCGACGCTCAACGGGCTGGACCGGGACAGCACGCGAAAGCGGGACTCGTAGGGCGGTGCCGAGGCTTTGGGAGGCCCGCCGGGACCGGCAACGACCGCAGCCCCAGACGGCGGGCCTCGAAGACTCGGCACCGCCCTACTTCAACTTCACGCACACCAACTCCGTCTCGTTCCGCAGGTACAGCCGGCCGTCGCTCAGCGCGGGTGCCGCCCGCACCACGCCGTCCAACACCTGCGCCTCCGCCTGTTTCTTGAACCCGGTCGGGTCGGCGGCGAACCGCACCAGCCGGCCGCCCTCGGTGACGGCCAGTAAGCCGCCGTCCACCCCGATCAGGCTGGCGCACCCGAACCGCGGCTCGCTCCACTTCACCTCGCCGGTCTTCCACACGACGCACCGCAGCTCGGCCCCGCCGCCTTCCTGTCGGCCGTGGACGCCGTAAAGGTAGTCCCCGACCAGGACCGGCGTGTTGTAGTGGCACGACAGGCTACGGTCGTTCGCCCACAGTTCCTCCGGCTCCGCCCCGCCCAGCTTCACCACCGTCGCCCCGGTGCCGTAGGACGCGCTCAGGAACACCTCTTCGCCTTTCACCACGGGGGCGGCCGCGTTCACCGAGGCGTCCAGCCGGGATCGCCACGGCATCGTCGTCCGCACCTTGCCGACCGCCGGGTCGAGCACCACCAGCCCGCTGCGGGTCAGGAACGCGACGTGCTCCTTGCCGCCGACCGTCACCGGGGTCGGGGACGAGTACCCGGGCGGGTCGTCGGTCGCCTTCCACGCCTCGGCCCCGGTCGCCGGGTCGAAGGCGACGACGCCGGCCCCTTTGCCGCCGACGTTCACCAGCACCCGGCCGCCGGCCAGGATCGGCCCGGCCCCGACCCCGAAATACCCCTTCGGGGCGGCGTAATCCTTCAGGACGTTCCGCGCCCATCTCTTCGCCCCGGTGGCCGCGTCGTGGGACCGCAGGTCGCCGTTCGCCCCCAGCACGATCACCCGCCCGCCGCCGACTACCGGCACGCACCGTGGGCCGTCGTCGAACCCGAAGTCGTCCACGTACCGGGTCCGCTCAGCGGTCGCCCACAGTTCCTTGCCGGTGGCCGGGTCGAGGGCGGCCAACACCTCGTCGCCCCCGACCCGGTGGAACAGGAACACCGTGCTGCCGGCGACCGCCACCCCGGCGAAGCCGCGGCCGACCGGCTTCCGCCACGCCACCGGCGGGCCGTCCTTCCCCCAGTTCCAGTTCAGCCCCGTTTCGGCGGACCGGTTGTCTCGGCCGGGACCGTGCTGGTTCGGCCAGTCGGCGGCGGGTACGGCCAGGACCAGGGTGGCGAATAGGACTCGCATGGCTGTCCTCGGGCGGCCCGGTGTCGGGTGCGTGGAGGGAGGCTCTGCGACCGCAACGCACCGGCCCCGCAACGACTTCACCAGTGGGGCGACGTCCCGCCGGTGCGTTCCGTAAAGCCTCCACGCACCCTACACCGGGCCGGGTCGGCGGTTATATTAGTGGACGCACCGTCACGCGCCGCCGCGGGGTCTGACCCGTCGCCGACCGCCAGGACCCCGCCGTGATCGCTTACCACTACTCCAAGAACACCGACCCGCCGGCCGTGGTCGAGGTGTGGAACGACGCCGTCACTGGCCGCGGCCGGGTCGTTCCCCCTCCGCACCCCCGGGCTGCTCGAGCGGTGGCTGTTCAGCAAGCCGTACTTCCGCCCGGACGACCTGATCCTGGCCCGCGACCCGGACGCCGGCAACAAGCCGGTCGGGCTGGCCCTGGCCGGGTTCGGGCCGAACGCCGAGCTGACCGGGCTGTCCGACCTGGGGGTGGTGTGCGCCGTGCTGGTCCGGCCGGAGTACCGCCGGCGGGGGATCGGCCGGGAGCTGCTGACCCGGGCCGAGGCGCACCTGCGGGAGCGGGGGGCGGGCCGGGTGGTGGTCGGCGGCCAGTGGCCGGCCAACCCGTACTTGTTCGGGCTGTACGGCGGCAGCAACTCGCCGGGCGTCCTGGCCAGCGAGCCGGACGCCGGGCCGTTCCTGGAGAAGCTGGGGTTCGTCCCGACCGACCCGGTGCTGGTCCTGCAGCGGCGGCTGGACGTGCCGCTCGCCCTCGCCGACACCCGGTTCGGGCCGCTCCGCCGGCGGTACGACGCCCAGGTGCTGCGGGCGGCGTCCGTCGGGTCGTGGTGGCAGGACTGCGTGTGGGGCAGCCTGGAGCCGGTCGAGCTGCGGATGACGGACAAGCTGACCGGGCTGCCGGCCGCCCGGGCGGTGGTGTGGGAACTGGGGGTTCAGCTGGAAGTGGGGACACCCGTCGGCCGGGGTGCTGGACGTGCAGGTGCGGCCGGACCTCCGCCAGAGCGGGCTGGGCAAGCTGCTCCTGTCCCACGCCCTGCGGTTCCTCCAGGACCAGTTCTTCGCGGTCGCCGAACTCCAGGTGGTGGCGTCCAACACGGCCGGGCTGGGGCTGTGCCGCGGCCTCGGGTTCGAGGAGGTGGACACCGGCCACGTCTACCGCCGGCCCGCGGAGGTCGCTCAATAAGTCGCCCAGGGCTTACGCCCTGGGCTATATTCCGCGGCCCCGTCGGGGCCGAAACCCGGCCTTCGCCCCAACGGGGCGGGTGAATCTAGCCCAGGGCGTAAGCCCTGGGCGACTCCAGCCCGGGCGCTTCATTTTTCCCTGTCCGGTCCGTCCCGCCCCGTCCGCTCTCCCCTCCGTCGGGCGACTCGCCCGGTCGACCAACGGACACCACTGACCCCCCTCACGACAGGCGGCCCCGGCCTCGCCCGGCGGTCGCGCGCAACTGGAGCGTCCCATGTTCGGCACCCGGCTGACGGCGGCGTGTGTGGCGGCCCTGGTCGCCGGCGGGACGGCCGCCGCCGACTGGGTGCCGGGCAAGCGGATGAACGAGGCCATGGCCCGCCTGCTCGGGGCCGGGATGAAGGCCAGCGACACCACCGCCTTCGGGTTCGACCGGGACGTGTGTACGTGCGCCGGGTTCGTCCAGGTGGGCAAGTCGGTCGGGTTCAACCGGACGTTCACCGCCGGCCAGTCGTACATGCTGCTCGGCGGCGGGGACGACAACGCCCGGGACGTCGACCTGGAGGTGTTCGACGCGGCCGGGAAGAAGGTGGCCGCGGACACCGACGACGACCCGGCCCCGGTCGTCCGGTTCACCCCCAAGACGACCGGCACGTACTCGTTCCGGCTCACCCTGGTCGGGGCCGGCAACCCGAAGGCCGGGGCGTTCTGCGCCGCCGTGGTGATGCGGAAGGGCGGGTACGCGGTGCCGGCCGAGAACCTGTCCAAGGCGCTCGGCGGGGTGGCGACCCGGGCCGCCGAGGTGGACCGGAAGACGAACAAGAAGGTGTACTTCCACGACGGGGACAACCAGTGGTGCCTGTTCGGGTCGGTGCTGCCGCCGGGGGAGACGCTGTCCGTCACCGGGGTGCGGCTGCCGGCCGGCGAGTACGTGGCGGTCGGGGCCGGGGACACGGTCGGCCGGGACGTGGACCTGTACGTGCTGGAGGCGGACGGGGCGGTGGCCGCCAAGGACGAGGACGACGACCCGCTGCCGGTGGTCCCGTTCACCGTCCACAAGGGCGGGGTGCGGGCCGGACTGAAGGCCAAGAATGTGAAATCAAATGGCCCGTCCCTGACCCTGTTCGCCCTGCTGAAGTTAGTCGACTGAAGGCAGGCAGATGAGTCCAACCGGGGCGGTCGGCCGGGCGTGTGGTGGAACGCCCGGTCGGCCGCCCTGATTCGATTTATACGGACTGGCGGGCTGGCGCGGGGCCAGTGACGACGGCTGTGCCGGTTTGCGGAATTTCGGGACAACAAAGGAACAGCGGGGAATCGGTCGGGCGGGTGGTCTGGGGAAGCAGGGGCGACTAGAGTGGGCATGTGCGGGATGCCCTGTTGCCAACCCGGAACCGAGGCCGCTGATGCGCCGAGCTGTGTTCGCCGGACTGTTGCTCCTGCTCGCCGCCGACCCGGCCGCCGCCCAGTTCCGCCGGCCGCTCACCTCCCCGTCCCAGGCGACCCAGTACCTGCCCCCGCCCCGCTACCCGCGGCTGGCGGCGTTCGCCCAGCCGGCGGTGCCGATCCTGAACCGGCCGGGGTACGTCCTGCCGGGGGTGTACAACAGCCGGCCGCTCGCCCGGGTGCTGCCGCTGGCCCTCCAGGGGGCGCTGGCGGTGATGAGCTTCATCGACACCCCGGCCCTGTTGGCGGTCGGGAACGCCGGCCCGCCGGCCATCCGCCTGGCCCACGTCCTGCTGAACGGGACGCCGACCCCGGGCGAGCCGCTGCAGACGGTGCTGTTCATCGCCGCCCCGGTGGCCGCCGACGTCCGCGCCCGGTGGAGCTGGCGGCGGGCCGGGTGCCGCTGACCCGCCCGCCGGCGGCCGGTCAGTCCAGGCAGTGGGTGCCGTGGGTGACGGCCGCCCCGGCCCGCAACGCCGCGGCGACCATGACCGCCTCGGCCAACTCCGCCTCGGAGCAGCCGGCCGCCTTCGCCTTCTTGGCGTGGATCTCGATGCAGTACGGGCACTGCGTCGTCATCGCCACCGCGACCGCCATCAGTTCCTTGTACTTGGCCGGGATCGCCCCGTCCGCCAGGGCGGCGGCGTCGAACGCCTGAAACGCCTTCCACGCGGCCGGGGCGAGGTCGCCGAACCGCTTCAGCTTCTTCATCTGGCTCATGTCGTACACGTCGTCATCCTCCTGTGGGGGAGCGGGCGGGGTTGTCGTATCGACGGCCGCCGCCCTGCCCAGCACCGCGGCCAGGCGGGATTCCGCTTGACCTCTTAGGCGTCCCGTCTATGATGGCGGCTAGTCATCGTGTCTAAGAGTGACCCGGCCGATGCCCGACGACCCCCGCGACCCGTCCGACGCCGAGCTGGCCGCCCTGCGACACCTGTGGGGCCACGGCACCGCCACCCGCCGGCAGATCACCGACGCCCTGTACCCCGGCGGCGGCCCGGCCCACTACACCACCGTCCAGAAGCTGCTCGAACGGCTGGAGGCGAAGGGGCTGGTGCGGTCCGAGGTGGCCGACGGGGTGCGGGCGTTCACGGCCACGGTCGGCCGGGACGACCTGATCCGCCGGCGGCTGAGGGCGGTGGCGGACGCCCTGTGCGACGGGTCGGTGGCCCCGCTGCTGATGAACCTGGTGGACGCCGGCCCGGTGTCCGCGGCCGAGCTGGCCGAGCTGCGGGCACTGGTCCGTCGGCTGAGCAAGCACCCCCCGACCGAGTGAGGCCGCCGATGGACGCCGTCGTCGCGGTGGTGGTGGCGAACGCGGTGCTGGCCACCGTGGCGGCGGCGCTCGTCGCCGGGGTGTGCGGGCTGGTCCGCCGGCCGGCGGTGGCCAACCGGGCGTGGCTGCTGGTGCTGTTGAAGCTGGTGACGCCGCCGGCCCTCGGGCTGAGCGTCGGCTGGGCCGCGACCCCGGCACCGACGGTCACGGCCGCGGACTCGGCACCGCCTCCGGCCGTGTCCGCGCCCGTGCCTCTGTCCGACGAGCCGACCGAGCTTCCGGTCCTGACGACCGTCCCGGCCCCGGCGGTCGAGGCGTTGACCGTCCGGCCGACCGCAGTCGAACCGCCGCCCGAACCCGCTCCCACCCCGGACCCGACGCCGGCTCCCGCGTTCGCCTGGGTGCGGCCGACGCTGCTCGCCGTGTGGGCCGGCGGGGCGGTCGGCTGGTGGGCGGTCGTGGCGATGCGCGTCGTCCGCTTCCGTCAGGTGCTGCGGGCCGCCGGCTCATCCTCGAACGAGTTGACGGCGGCGGTGGCGGTCGTGGCGAGCCGGTGCGGGCTGCGACCGCCGGCGGCCGTACTCGTCGATGTCCCGGTGTCACCGCTGGTGTGGGTCGGGGTCGGCCGGCCGGTGCTGGTGTTCCCCACTCGCTTGTGGGCCGTCCTGTCCGCCGACCAGCGGGACGCGGTCCTCGCCCACGAACTCGCCCACCTGGCCCGCGGCGACCACTGGGTCCGCCGACTGGAAGTGTTGGTACTCGGGCTGTACTGGTGGCTGCCGACGGCGTGGCTGGCGGTGCGGCAGCTTCGCCGGGCGGAGGAACTGTGCTGCGACGCCTGGGCGGTCGGCGGCGACCCGGCCCGGGCGGCGGGGTACGCGGACGCGCTGGTGGAAGCGGTGGCGGTGCTGTCCGGCCGGCCGTCGGTCCCGCTGGCGTCCGGCGGGGCGGCCGGGCTGGGCGAACTCAACCGGAGGGTGACGATGATCCTGACCAACCGGCCGGCCCCGCGGCTCGGCCCGGCGGCCCGGGTGCTGGTGCTGGCGGCGGCCGTCGGGCTGCTGCCGTGGGGCGTGACCCTGGCCGACGACCCGCTGAAACCGGTGGCATCGCCGCCGAGTGTCGAACTGCCCGGGGGTGAGCCTCGGGCGGTCTTGGGGCTACGGCTGACCGCCCGGCAGGCCGACCACGAAGCCGAGGTGAAGGCCGCCGAAGCCGCCCTGGCGGTCGCCCGGGAAAACCTGGCCCACGCCGAGCAGTTGGTGAAGAAGGGGTTCGCCGCGGCCGAGCAAGCCCGGGTGGCCAAGCTCGAACTGGACGCCGCCGCCGCCCGGCTGGAAGCGGCGAAAGCCCGGCAACAGGTCCGTCGATCCGAGCCGGGGCGAGGAGGTGCGACCGCTACTTTCACCGCGGCCCCGGCCGAGGAGATCGAGCGGCTGAAGGAGGAGGCCGAGCTACTGACGGTGCAACTGGATATCAAGCGGGCGGGCGTGATGCAGGCCGAATCGGCGATCAGGCAGGCGGCCCGGAAGGTGGGGACTGCCCGGGACATGGTCAAGACCGGCTCTGCCCCGCAGGGAACTGTAGAGGGCGCCGAGGCCGAGCTGGCGTCGGCCGAGGCCCAGATGATGATCCGCAAGGCGGAGTTGCGGGAGCACGAACTGCGGATCACCCACGCGAAGCGGCGGCTGGACCGCAGCATGCCGCGCTCCCTGCCGCCCGCGGCCGTCCCGAGCCGCGCTCCGGACCCGCTGCCGGGGCCGGCCGTCACGACGCCTCGCCCGGCCGACCCGACCGCCGAACAGATGGCTCTGATCGTGCTCCGACAGGATTTGATGGCGAGCCAGCAGCGGGCGGATGTGCTGGCCAAGCAGGTGGCCGACCTGACCGCCGAGATGCGGCGGATGCGGGACGAGCGGGACCACCTGACGGCGCTGCTTCAACGGCTGGAGAAGCAGTTGGACCAGACCACCCGGAAGAAGTGACCGTCCAAGAGGGGGCGGGTTCAAACCCGCTCCCCGGGACCGCTCACCCGCCGGCGACCTGTTGGACCGCCGGCATCAGGTCGTTCAGCTCCTCGATCCGCAGCATCCGGATGTCCCGGACCGACGCCGCGAACCACGGCAGCGACCGGGCCAAATCCTGTGCCGCCAGCACACACGTCACGGCGGTGATCGCCTCCCCGCCGAAGTACACACTCCCCTGTTGCCAGGTGAACCCGTGCCGCTGGAGCGCCCGGCGGATCTCGACGTAGGCGTTGTTGTACGGGTCGCCGTAGTGGGTCCGCAGAGCCTCGATGTCCATGTCGAAGGCGATGGCGTACACGGGCGCTGCCCTCCGGCGGAAGTCGGGCGGCAGCCCTTGGCGGACGGTCGGGAGGGGCGGCGTGGCGGTCGAGACGGTCATCGGCTGGCCCCGTGCGGGTCGGTCTACGGTAACGCCGGCGGCTCACCCCGTCGAGAGCACCTTGCGGTACAGCCGCTCGTACTCGGCCGCACTACGGTCCCAGCCCCAGTCCTGGGCCATCGCCGTCCGTACCACCTTCCGGAAGTCCGCCGGCCGGTCCCGGTACAGCGTCACCGCCCACTTGACCGTCTCGTACAGGGCGTGGGCGGTGTACGCGCCGAACGAGAACCCGGTCGCCGTCCCGGCCGCCAGCGTCTCCTCCGTCGCCCCGACGATGGTGTCCGCCAGCCCGCCGGTCGCCCGCACCACCGGCGGGGTGCCGTACTTGAGCGAGTAAAGCTGGTTCAGCCCGCTCGGCTCGTACCGGCTGGGCATCAGGAACAGGTCGCTGCCCGCTTCGACCAGGTGGGCCAGCGCCTCGCTGAACCCGAGGTACAGCCCGACCTTGTCCGCGTGCCGGGCGTGGAACTGCTGCAGCTCGGAGTGGTACTCCGGGTCGCCCTCGCCCAGGAACACCAACTGGCAGCCGAGGTCCAGGAACCCCGGGGCGGCGCTGAGCACCAGGTCAACCCCTTTCTGGCTGACCAGCCGGGCGACCATGCCGAGCACCGGCTTGGTCGGGTCGGCCGGCAGCCCGAACCGCTCCTGCAGGGCGGCCTTGCTGGCCGGCTTGCGGTCGAACACGGTGGCCGCGTCGTACCGGGCCGGGATGTGCGGGTCGGCGGCCGGATCCCACACCCCGTAGTCCACCCCGTTGACGATCCCGCTCAGCTTGGCCGCCGTCTCCTGGAGCAGCCCCTCCAGCCCGCACCCGAACTCGGCCGTCTGCACCTCCCGGGCGTAGGTCGGGCTGACGGTGTTCACCGCGTCGGCGAACACGATCCCCGCTTTCAGGTAGTTCAGGTGGCCGTGGTACTCGAGCTGGGCCGGGTTGTACAGCCACCCGGGCAGCCCGGTGACGGCCATCACGTCCCGGGAGAACATCCCCTGGTAGGCGATGTTGTGGACGGTGAACACGCTCCGCATGTGCCCGTACCCGGGCCGGGGGCGGAACTCCTCGGCCAGGTACACCGGCACCAGCCCGGTCTGCCAGTCGTTGGCGTGGACCACGTCCGGCAGGAACCCGAGGTGCGGGATGGCCTCCAGCACCGCCCGGCTGAAGAAGGCGAACCGCTCGGCGTTGTCCGGGTAGTCGGCCTTGTACCCGCCGGGCATGGCCTGCTGGTACAGCCCCTTGCCGGCGGCCGGGTCGTCCCGGTCGAAGTACTCCGGGGCTTCGACGAAGTAGATCGGCACGGCCGAGTTCGGCAGGGTGCCGCGGAACAGCCGGCAGGCCAGCGTCCGGGTGCCGACCTTCACCGGGATGACCGCCCCGGTGCGTTCGACGTGGTGTTTGCCGGTGCGGACGGTCCGGTAGAAGGGCATGACGACCGCGACCTGGTGGCCGCGGTCGGCCAGCGCCCGGGGGAGCGCCCCGGCCACGTCGGCCAGCCCGCCGGTCTTGGCGAACCCGACCACCTCCGACGCCGCCACCAGCACCCGCAAGTTGGCCACGACCGCCCTCCGTAGTATCCGATCCCCGGGCCAGCCTGCCGTATGGTATGCCGGCCTAACCCCCGGGGGGGACCGGCTCCCCTCCGGGGGTTAGCCTATGGCACGGGGCGAGGCCGGTCACGGCCCGGTAGATCGGCTCGACCCAGTCCGGCAGCCGGCGGGTCAGGCGGGACCGCCACGTCTCCCCGACCACCACCGTGTCTCCCGGCCGCAGCCGGACGTTCGACGGGTGGTCGCCGGCCCGCACCACCGCCGCCACGTCCACCGCGAACACCTCCGGCGGGATGCCGGCCGCCACGTTCGGCCGGGTGACGGTGACGGCCCGCAGGTCGGTGCACCCGGGGGCCACCGCCCCGACCCGCCACAGGAACCCGACCACCGGCTCCGGCCCCTGGTACGGGACCGTCCGGAACTGGTCGTTCTCCGGCCCGGCCAGGTACACCCGCCCGGCCCGGGCGTCGGCCAGGGTGACGGCCACCTGCGCCGGGTCCAGGTGAGCGGCGGCGGCGGCCCCGGCCCGCACCTCGGCCAACGTGTACCCCTCGGCCGGCACCGCCCCGAGCGGGCCGAGCGGCAGCCGGCCATCGATGCCCACGGAGGCGACCGCGTCCCACCCGGGGCGGTCGGCGAAAGTGAGGTCGAGCACGTCCCCGCAGCCGAGCCGGTAGTCGGCGTCGAGCGGCAGGGTCGGCGGCGGGGCGTGACACAGCCGGGACTCGGCACACCCGGCCGAGGTCAGGGCGACCGCCAGCAGCACCGCGGAGCGAGACACGTCGGCAAGGATCGGCCGGCGGGCGCGGCGGACTTGACGGATTACCCGAGTTGGCCGGCCGCCCGCTCCCGGTCGCACGCCGCCCGGAACCGCCGGCGGACGTCGGCCGTCACCCGGGCGAACTCGGCGGCGAACGCCTCGGCCGTCGGGAACCCGAGCCGGCGGGCCAGCTTCAACCGGCCGGCCGGGGCGTCCGGCAGCTCGACCAGCGGGCGGTCGGTGACGACCCGCAGCCGGGCCTCCACCGCCCGCAGGAACGAGTACCCGGCCCGCAGCGCCGCCGCGTCGTCCGCCGGCAGACGGTCGGCCGCCTCCAGGGCGTCCAGGGCGTCCCACACGTTCGGGGTGAGCAGCGCCGGGTCGGCCGGGCCGTACTTGAGCTGGAGCAGTTGCACCAGGAACTCGACGTCGGTCAGCCCGCCGGGGCCGCGCTTCAGGTTCCGCGGGGTGGCGGCGGCTTCCAGCTTGTCCCGCATCGCCCGCACCTCGTCCACCACCGCCGGGTGCCACGGCCGGCCGACTACCGCCGCCCGCACCGCCGCCATCACCTCCGCCGCGAACGCCGGGTCGCCGCGGACCGCCCGCGCCCGGGACAGCGCCTGCCGCTCCCACAGCGCCCCGCCGCCGCCCTCGAAGTACCGGGCCAGCTCGGCCAGCGGGACGACCAGGCTGCCGGACTGGCCGGCCGGTCGCAGCCGCATGTCCACCGCGTACAGCCGGCCGAGCGGCCCCGGCTGGGCGAGCAGCTTGATCGCCTTCTGGGCCAAGCCTGTGAAGTAGTGGAAGTTGGTCGTCCCGCCGGTGGTCTGCCCGTCCGCCTCGTACACGAGCAGCAAGTCGAGGTCGCTGTGGTAGCTGATCTCCCGGCCGCCAAGCTTGCCCAGGCCGAGGACGACGTACCGACAGGCGGGTTTTTCTCCCCTCTCCCCTTGGGGGAGAGGGGCCGAGTGAGGGTCGGCGCTGCCCGCCAGGGCTAAAGACATCTCCTCTGGGGTGGGGTCATGACCCTTCACCCCCGGCCCCTCTCCCCCAAGGGGGGAGGGGAGGATGACAGTCGGCACCCCGTACCGTTCCGCCACCTCCGGCTCGGCCAGGTCGAACGCCGCGTTCAGCACCGTGTCGGCCAGGTCGCTGAGCGCCGCTGTCGTCCGCCGAACGTCGTCCTTGCCGAGCAGGTCGCGGACGCCGATCCGCAGCAGCTCTTTGTCCTGGAAGCTGTGCAGGATCGGGTCCGGGTCGCTGGCCCCGCGGAGCAGTTCGGCCAGCTCGGCCCGCAGGTCGTCGGCCGTCCGCGGCTGGTCGAGTACCAGGCTGTCCAGCAGCTCGTCGATCATCCCCGGGTTGTTCACCAGGATGCCGGACAGGTACGGGCTGGTCGCGCAGATGTCCACGTACAGCTTCAGGCTCGCCGGGTTGAAGCTGAACAGCTCGTACAACACCGCCTTGGCCCCGAGGGACGCCGTTACCCGCTCCAGGTTGTTCAGGGCCAGGTCCGGGTCCGGGGCGTCGGCGACCGCCCGCAGCAGTTGCGGGGCGATGCTGGCCAGGAAGTGCCGGCAGCGGCGGTGGCTGAGGAACGGCACCTCCTCCTGGGCCAGCTTGGACAGGTTCTGGTACGCCGCCGGGACGTCCTTGAACGGGTAGCGGCCGAGCACCTCCCGGACGGTCGCCTCGTCCGGGTCTTGGACCAGCACCAGGTCGCTCTCCGGCTCCGAGTTGCCGTCCGCGTCGGCGAACGTCTGGTGCAGCAGGTGGTCCAGAATGGCCCGGTCGAGGCGGGTCTTGTCGTGGTAGTCCTTCAGGAAGCGGTCGAGCGGCTCGACCAGCAGGTCGCGGGTGTCCAGGGTGGGCGCGGGGGACTCGTCCAGGGGGGATCGCTTTTGGGGCGCGAGCGCGGAACCCCTCCCCCCGTCCCCCTCCCCGAAGCGGAGAGGGGGAGCGAGTGGGGTGATGTCATCGGTCGGGGACGCCGGTGTCAGCCCGGACGAGTGCCCCGCTTGCTCCCCCTCTCCGCTTCGGGGAGGGGGACGGGGGGAGGGGTTGTCTTCGGCCGGCTCCGCATACCCCATCCGCCTCGCCAGTTTGGTCAGCTCGTCCGTCGTCGCCGGCAGCTTGTGCGTCTGCCAGTCGAACAGCAGTTGCAGCCGGTGCTCGGTCTTCCGCAGGAACCGGTAGGCGTCGGCCAGGATGTACGTCTCTTGCGGGGTCAGGCAGCCGGCGATCTCCAGGGCTTCCAGGGCGAGCAGGGTGTTCCGCTGTCGGACCGCCGGCAGGTCTCCGCCGTTGAGCAACTGAAGAAACTGCACCGTGTACTCGATGTCCCGGATGCCACCGCGGCCGGTCTTCACGTCGGTGTCGTCGGCCCCGGCCCGGGTGGTGCGGTGTTCCATCTGCCGCTTGAGGGCTTTCACCTCGTTGATCTCGGAGAAGCTGAAATACTTGCGGTAGACGAACGGCTCGACGGCGGCGACGAACTCCCGGCCGAGGGCGATGTCCCCGGCCGCCGGGCGGACTTTGATGAGCGCCTGCCGCTCCCAGGTGCGGCCGATGGCGTCGTAGTACGAGAGGGTGCCGGCCAGGGTGCGGGCGAGCGGCGCCCGCTGGCCGCCCGGCCGCAGCCGCAGGTCCACCCGGTAGGCGAACCCGTGGTCGGTGGTGCTGCCGAGCAGCCGGACCACCTCGGACACCGCCTTGGCGAAGAACTCGGCGTTGCTGAGGGCGGCCCGCTTGCCGGCCGTCTCCCCGTCGTGGTCGTAGACGAACATCAGGTCGATGTCGGACGAGTAGTTCAGCTCGTCCCCGCCGAGCTTGCCGAACGCCAGGCACGCGAGCCTGGCGGGTTCGCCGTCCGGGCCGGTCGGCCGGCCGAACTTCTTGGCCAGGGTGCGGACGGCGGTGCCGAGGGCGACCTCCAGGCTGGCGTCGGCCAGCCGGCTCAGCTCCCGGGTGACTTCGTCCAGCGGGCGGTCGCGGATGACGTCGTTCGCCCCGACCCGCAGCATCTGCAGGTGCCGGAACCGGCGGAACGCCCGCAGCACGGCGGGGTCGTCCGGGGCGGCGTCCACGTCGGCCCGCAGTTGGGCGGTGAGTTCGGCGGTGGTCGGGGTCCGCCGCGGCGGGGTGCGGACGCTGTCCAGCGCGTCCGGGGAGGCGGCCAGGGTGTCGGCGAAGAACTGCGACGTGGCCAGCAGGTGCAGGACCGCGTCCAGCCCCCGTGCCCGCCCTTCAAGCAGCCCCGGCAAGGCGTCCCGGGCGGCCGGCTGGGCGAGCAGGCGTTCCAGGTTGTTCAGGGCCATGTCCGGGTCGGCGGCGCCTGGCAGCAGGCGGGTGAGCGGCGGCGAGAAGGCGGCGAACCGGTCGGCCCCGAGGTGGGCGGCGAGGGCGTCCAGGTTCCGCCGCCCGCGGCCCGGGTCGCGGAGGAACGGCAGGTCGGCGGCGGGAGGCATGAAGGGGATTGTACCCGACCGGCATCACCGGCTGAGGTCGGTCATGATTGCCCGGCGGAATAGGGCGTGATGCAGTAGACCGTGGGAGTCAGGCGGGGTCCTGTAGGGACGGAGCGGACTCGGGTTCGCCCGGCACCGCCGGGCGGATGCCGTGAAGCATCAGCCGCTGGACGGCCGACACGACTAGCTCGGCCGCCCGCCGGGATTCCTCGGCCAGCTTGTCGGAGGCGTCCGGCTGTTTCGCCAACTCGGCCCGTTGGTCCACGTCCGCTTGGCTGTCACGACTAGCCTGCTCAATGCGGTGCTTGACCCTGGCCTCGACTTCGGACAGGGACCGGGCCTCGGACTGGTCGGGCGAGCGGAACGGGGTGTCGGTCGCGACCGCAGGCGTGCCCGTGACTGGTAGCGCCAGCCCTTGCCGGACAAGCCGGATGAGGTCGTCGAGCACCTGCGGGTCGGCCACGCTACTGGCCGGGACAAGGTTAAAAGTGAGCTTGCGGTCAGGGTTGTCGGCCACGTCACACCCCTGCGGGGACAAGGGCCGACAGCAATGTGTGAACATCGCCTTCGAGCGTCAGCCGATCACCGGTCCGGGCGATGTAGTAACGGTTCAGAGCGCTGAACAAGAAGGCCGCCTCGTCGGCCAGTACGGTTGTCGTCACCTGCTCCAGAGCCAGTAGATCGAGCGACAGTTCCGTGCGCTGCGGCAACTCTTGGTCGGCCGGCCACCCGGGCGGCGGCCCCTCCGGCCAAAGGGGACCGAACACTTCAGACGGAACCGGGGTCTCGTCGGTCCAGTGCCGCCACTTGGCAAGCCGGGCGATGTGGTCGTAATCTTGTCGAACAACGGCGGCAGAGAGTGGTAGCACCATAGAGATAGCACAGGCAGCATCCCAGATTGCCTCTTTAGCCCATTTGAGGCCACTTGTCGCAACCAGCAGCGCAGTTTTGTCAACAGATGCGAACACATGCTGGGCGTAGTACAATGGCTGATCGTCTGTAGCACCTGACGTGTTGGGCATCACAACAGTAGTAACTAAAGACGCATCTGCGAGACTCCCGGCGCGATCTACTTCGTCAATTCTACGAATGATACGGCTATGATGGCTGTCGGGCAGTTGAGGGGCCGCTCGTCGGAGTATCGGGAGTGCCCGACGTGCGCACCTTGCCGCGAACGCCACTTGCGCCCATCGTGGCAGTCTGCTGACCTCTGTCTCGTTAGGGAGTACCGGCGGGTTCTCGTACCAGTACTTCCGCGGGCCCATCTGGAAGAGCGATTCGAGCGTTTCCATCAAGGCGTCGTCGCCATTCTCGGAAAGGCCCGGCGTCTCCTGCAATTCATCAAGCATCCCTTGCAACTCGTCACCGATCTGATGGGTGAGCCGGCCGGCAGTCAGTTCAGCCCGAACCAACTCGTCCAGCCGTGCCCACGGTTGGTCCGAAAGGATGGCAGCACGCACCGCGTCAAGCGTCATGATGCGTCGTCCTCCGCGGCCGGTACTTCCCACAAGTCAGCCGTGGCGGCCAATTCGGCCTGGAACTGCCCGAGGGTCATGGGTACAGCCGGGGTGATTAGCCCGTGCGGCTCGTGATCCGGTGTGTACGCCAGGGTTGGCGGTAGATCGTCCGTGTCGATTACCCAGACCACCTCTCCCCTGCCCAGCTTGAGCATGGCCGGGTCGGTGTACACCGACAGCCCCTCGTCAGATTTCGGCTTCACCGGGTCGGTGTCTGTGACCGCCGACACGTCCGCCCGCCGCCCAGGCGTTGCGTTGGTCGGGTCCGTCGGGCGAACACCCAACATGCTGCGGCGTTGTCCGACCAGTGGCCCTCCGGCCGGGGCAACCTTCATCGTGCGGTACAGCTTCACGGTCAATCCCGGGCGACCGCGAGACTGTAACGCATCTGCATTCTACCCGTCAACCTTCGGTTCACACCAACTCTAGACCGATCCGCCGGCCGGTGTGGGGCGAAGTCGTCACACTCGGCTCCGAAGGCTCCGCCTCGCGGCTAACCGCTTCGCCCACCCGCACGTCGCCGTACAGGGTGAACGCGCTGGCATCGGCCACGTCCACCGTCACCGTCCGGCCGACCAGCCGGGCCGGGCCGTCGAACACGCAGATGTGGTCCGTCATCGTCCGCCCGGTGAGCTGCCCGACCGGCCCGGTCGCCCGCTGGCCGTGCCGGCTCGGGCCTTCCACCAACACCTCCACCGAACGCCCGACCCAGGTCCGGTGGTCGGCCAGGCTGTTCGCGTTCTGCACCGCCAGCAGGTCGTTGTTTCGCCGCTTCTTGACGGCCTCCGGGATGTCGTCCGGATAGCGGCCCATCGCCTTCGTCCCCGGCCGCTCGCTGTACTTGAAGATGAAGCTGTTCTTGAACCGGGCCTCCTCGACCAGCCGCATCGTCTTCTGGAAGCTCTCCTCCGTCTCGCCGCAGAAGCCGACGATGAAGTCGCTGGACACCGCCGCCCCCGGCACCCGCTCCCGGATGCGGGCCAGCATCTCCCGGTACTCGGCCACCGTGTACAGCCGCTTCATCCGCTTGAGCACCTCGTCGCACCCGCTCTGGGCCGGGACGTGCAGGTACTTGCACACCTTCGGCAGTTCCCGCACCGTGTCGAGCAGGTCGTCGGTCATGTCCTTCGGGAAGCTGGTGACGAACTTGATCCGCTCCAACCCCGGGGTGTCGTGCATCGCACTGAGCAAGTCGCTCAGCCGGGTGGTGCGGCCGTCGCCGTGGGTGAACCGGTAGCTGTTCACTGTCTGGCCGAGCAGCGTCACCTCCTTGCAACCCTGGGCGACCAGGGTGCGAACTTCGGCCAGGATGTGCTCGGGCGGCCGACTCTGCTCCGGCCCGCGGGTGCTCGGCACGACGCAGTAGGTGCAGAACTTGTCGCACCCGATCTGGATGCGGACGAACGCCTGGAACGGGGTCGGCCGCATCTGCGGGTCGCGGGCTGGGTCGTAGCTCTCGAAACTGGCCTCCACCTCCTGCCGGCCGCCGGCCGTCCGCCCCAGACTGAGCGCGTACTGCGGCTGGCCGGACCGCCGCACCTCGGCGACGAGTTCCGGAATCTTCGCTAGTTGCCCGGTCCCCACGACCAGGTCGACGAGCGGCGCCCGGTGGCGGACCTTGTGCTGGTCCTTCTGGGCCATGCACCCGATGACGCCGACGACGGTGTCCGGGTTGGCCCGCTTGCGGGGGAGCGCCCGGCCGATGGCCGAGTACGTCTTCTCCTCGGCATGTTCGCGGACGGAGCAGGTGTTGAACAGGATCACGTCGGCGTCGGCCGGCGTGTCGGTGAGGGCGTACCCCTGCTTCTTCAGGGCGGCGACGACCAGCTCGCTGTCCAGCACGTTCATCTGGCAGCCGACGGTCTCGATGTAGACTTTCTGCGCGGACGGGGTCATGGGTCGGGGATCCGTTATCAACGGGGCCGAGGGGTCGGGTTGTCTGATGCAGGATATCGGGACGGGGCGGGCGGGCAAAGGCCGGGCGAACCCGCCGGCGGCGGCGGGCGTCTGTCGGTCACGGTTCCTGGAGATCGCCCGATGACCGACGACGAGTTCCTGGCCGCGTTCGAGACGGGGACGCTCCCCAAGCCGGCGTGGACCCATCAGGCTCATGTCCGCATGGCCTGGCTGTACCTGACCCGGTTGACGGTCGAGCAGGCGGTGCAGAAGGCGAGGGTCGGCATTCGGGCGTACAACGCGGCCCAGGGGAACCAAACCGGCTACCACGACACGGTGACGGTGGCGTTCGTCCGGCTGATCGCGTCGCGGCTGACAGCAGGCGAGGGGTTAGGCGCGTTTCTCGAACGCAACCCGGATTTGCTCGACCGTCACCGGCCGCCGCTGCTACGGCATTACTCGCGGGACCGGCTAGAGTCGGCCGAGGCGCGGGCGCGGTTCGTCGAGCCGGACCTGCTGCCGCTGCCGGAGTGAGGTGTCAGGCCGGCGGTTGGCCCGTCGGTCGGCGGAACAGGTCGGCGACCGGCACGGCAAACCCGGGCAACAGGTCCTGGGCGGTCAGGGTGTCAGACTCGCGGAGGAAAGCATACCCGCCGGCCGACGTGTGGGCGTGAACGGTCCGCGTCTCCGGGTGGACGATCCACACGGCCCGCACCCCGGCGGCCAGCCACTCGTCCCGCTTCTCCTCCACCTCGGACGCCAGGTCGTTCGGCGAAACGACCTCCACGACCAAATCCGGTGCCGTGGTACAGAACCCCTCGTCCTCGTAGGTCCCGACCGGCATCCGGGCGACCGAGACGAACGCCACGTCCGGCTTCCGCACTCGGCCCGGGTCGTCCGGGAAGCAGCGGAAGCCGTTGTCCGGGCCGTACACCCAGCCGGCGTTGTGGGCGTCGCAGAACACGTCCAGGAAGCGGGCGAACCGCACCCCGATCCGGCTCGACGCCTTGCTCACCGGCTTCTCCTTCAGGTCGCCGTCGATCAGCTCGTACACCTTGCCGTCGTCCGGCAGGCGGAGCAGGTCGTCCGGGGTGAGCCGCCTGGCCGCGGCCGTGCTCATGCGTCGCCTCCGCAGGAATGCACCGATTGTACCCGTCGGTCGGATGGAGAAGTCAGCCCGGCTTCCGCAGACGCGCCCAGTACCCGCCGTCGGCCGGGCGGCCGGGGACGGCGACCGACTCCGCTTCCAGCGTCAGCCCGCGGATCGCCTGGCAAACCCCCTTCACCACGCCGCCGTTCTCGTCCGGCTCGATGCTGCACGTGGAGTAGACGACCACCCCGCCTGGCTTCACCCGGTCCAGGGCGTTGAACAGCAGCCGGGTTTGCAGCCGGATCAGTTCCTCGAACTCGGCCGGTCGCAGTCGCCAGCGGACCTCGGGCCGGCGACCCAGCACCCCGGTGTTGCTGCACGGCACGTCCACCAGCGCCGCGTCGAACGGCCCGGCCGGCGGCTCCCCGAACTGCTTGTCCAGCAGGTGCGGTTGGATGCAGCTCAGCCCGAGTCGTTTGGCTACGCCGTCACCGTGTCCAACCGCTTCGGGTCCACGTCGCAGGCGGTGATCTGGCCGCGGTCGTCCATCAACTCCGCGAGGTGCGTCGTCTTCCCGCCGGGGGCGCGCACAGGTCGAGGTATCTTCCACCCCGGCTGCGGGGCGACCGTCGACGCTACCGCCATCGCCGACACGTCCTGCACGGTGAACTCGCCGGCCGCGAACCCCGGCAGGTCGCGGACGCTCGCCCCGCCCACGATCCGCAGCGACTGCGGGTGGTCGCCCGGCTCGGCGTCGATGCCTTGCGCGCGAGAACCAGCCGGTACGCCTCGCGGTCGAGCTTCCGCTTGTTCACCCGCAGCCAGAGCGGCGGCAGGCTGTTGAACCAGGGACGAGCCGGCCGCACTCGGCGAAGTCGTGCCGGGCGAGCCGCCGGTCGGCCAGCCAGCGGGGCCAACTGAACGCGGCAGCCAGGTAGGCGGCGGGCTGTTCTTCTGGATTGGGAGTAGCGGGCGAGCGAGTTTGCGGTAGCGCGTGCGGGCGAAGCCCACCCCAGCGGGGTGGGCTTTGGGTGTCCATTGGTACTGCATCAGGCGGGCGATTCAACGAACTCGTCCATCACCGCCTCGGCCACCCGCCGCAGCACCCCGTTGACGAACCCCGGGCCATCGGGCTGCCGACGTGCCGGGCCAGGTCCACGGTTTCGTTCACCGCCGCGTGCTTCGGAACGTGCGTCAGGAACGCGAGTTGGTACGCCCCGACCCGCAGCACGTCCACCACCGCCGGCTCGACGGTGGAAACGGCCGGGTGATGAACGGCTTCAGTAAGGCGTCGAGCGTCCCTTGCGGCGGATGACGCCGAACACCAGTTGCGTGACGAACCGCCGGTCCGGCGGCGACAGATCGGACCGGGAGAGGGCATCATCGACCAGCTCGCCGGCCCAGGCGTTGGCCGTGCGGGCGGCGAACAGGACATCGACGGCGACGCCGCGGGCCGGGGTCATGCAGGTGTTCCGGGCCGAACCGATGGCCGTCGGTGAGCGGGTAGCCGCGGAGGAACTCGGCCGCCGTCATCCGCTTCTTCCCGGCCGGCTGGAGTTCGAGAATTTGCGGGCCGGTTTCGACCCGGTGACATGCCACATTCGGCGATTGCCCCGTCGCCACTACAGATGGTTCCCGGCTCCGGACCAGGGTCGAAAGCGGTCGGTGCTGGGTGAGCCGACACGGTTGATGATGAGCCGCACAGGCTCTTTACCAGGTCGGTGCAAGAACGTGTACGCGGTCGGCCACGGCTGCATCGCCCGGACGTGGTTGACGATCCGCTCGGCCGGCTGCGACCAGTCGATCAGCCCCATCTCCTTCGTCAGCTTCGGCGCCTTGGTGACAAGCGCCGGCTCTGCTTCTCGCCGCTCACCGGCCCGGCCTTCAGATGCCGCACCACGTCCACGCACAGCCGCGTCTCGAGGGGCGGCCGGGCCTCCAACTCGCCGGTCGTCTCGTCCGGGCGAATCTCGGCCTCCTCCTTGGCCAGCATCTCGCCGGCGTCCGGGCCGGCTCGATGCGGAGGATAGTCACGCCGGTTCGCGTCTCGCCGTTCAGGATGGCGTGGGCGATCGGCGACGCCCCGCGGTACTTCGGCAGCAGCGACGCATGGACGTTGACGGCGGCCACGGTCGGCGTGCGGATCACCGCCTTCGACAGAATCTGTCCGTAGGCCGCCACCACCAGCACGTCCGGGGCGAACGCTTGGCCAGCGCGCCAGCCCCTCCGGGCTGTTGATGCTCGCCGGCTGGATCACCGGCACGCCCGCCTCGGCGGCAATGGTCGCCATGCCACGGCCGGTCTGCCGGTGGACCCGCCCTTGCGGCCGGTATCCCGCTCCGGCTGCGTCACCAGCCCGACGACATTCTCACCGGCGGCCAGCAGCGACTCGAACGTCGGCTCGGCGAACGTCCCGGTGCCCATCATCACGACCCGCATCGGCCCGCTGATGACGCGGACAACGCAGATGAAATCCGGATAAGAACTAAACATGTATTCGATCCGGATTTCATCTGCGTTGAAATCCGCGTCATCAGCGGGCCATTGCTACAGTTTCATCTCGGTGCCCGGCGGGATGGTCCCTTCTTGACCCCTCCTCGAACTCGGCGATGAACAGGTCGAGGTCTTGCGGCTACTCATCCGGGCGAGCGGCCCCATCTTGTCGATGAACAGCACCCCGTTCAGGTGGTCGATCTCGTGCTGCCACACCCGGGCCGGCAGGTCGGAGCAGGTCATCTCCTTGAGGGCGCCGTCGAGCGTGTAGTACTGCACCTTCACCGTTTTGGCCCGGCGGATGTCCTGGAACAACTGTGGGAAGCTGAGGCACCCCTCGCGGTCTTTGATCGCGCCTTTGCTCTCGACGATCACCGGGTTGAGGGCGACGACCTCGTGGTCCTTCTCGGCCGGGTCGCCTTTGAAGTTGATGACGAGCAGTTGGTAGTCGAGGGCGACCTGCGGGGCGGCCAGGCCGAGGCCTTCGTGCTTGTACATCAGCTCCAACATCTGCCCGGCCGCCGCCCGCACCGTGCTGTCGATGGACGTGACCGGCCAGGTCTTCGTCCGGAGGGCGGGGTGCGGGTAGTTGACGATCTTCATCGGCGGTCGCTCGGCAGCGGGGGTCCGAAAGTTGGATTATAGCGGACCGGCGACGGATTCTCGTGGCGGACGCGGAACGGGTGGTGTACCACGGGGGCAACCGTCTTTGCCCTCTCCCCTTGGGGAGAGGGTGGCCCGGCTCTGCGGGCCGGGTGAGGGGTCGGGACGGCCACCCGCTCCAGCGACTTCCGACGGGTGGTCGTGACCCCTCACAGCCCCCTCTCCCCAAGGGGAGAGGGGAGCAAGTCACCCCGCCGGAGACCCTCCCCATGCGCCCCCTCGCCGCGCTCCCTGCTACTCGCTTCGCTGTCCCCGGCCGCCGACCCGGTGCCGGTCGTGCCGGACGTGGACGGCCAGCCGCTCGCCGCCAACGCCAAGCGGCTGGCGGACGCGCTGGCCTTCCTCGGCGCCCCGCTCCCGGCCGACACGGCCGCCGCCCTCACCGCCGCCGTCGACGCCCGGGATGCCCGCAAGGTGCAGGAACTGCTCGACCCGCGGGTTCTCTTTGTTGTCAGCATCAACCCCGAAAGCCGGGTGAAGGTGGCCCGCGGGCCGGGGTCGGCGACCATCCAGCAGGCCGGGTACGTGCCGGTGCTGGTGAAGGTGGTGAACGACAGCACGGTGACGAAGCCGCTGCGGGTACTCAGCCCGCAGGCCGGGCCGCGGTACGGCGGACCGGGCCGGAACAACCGCGACCCGAACGCCGACCCGAAGGCCGTCGACCGGTTCCTCACCGCCGAGCTGTTCACCAGCCCGCCGATGACCAAGGAACTCAGCGGGCTGAAGGCCGAGTACGCCATCCTGCTGCTGTCCAGCACCGAGGCCGGCAAGCGGGAGGCGACCATCGGGTTCGACGTGGGGCAGGGGAACCAGGACCTGGGGTTCCGGGGCGAAGTGCCGGTGCTGTTCGATGTGAGGCCGGCCGTGCCGGTGAAGCTGCGGGTGACGGACGCGGACGGCAAGCCGACGGTCGGCCGGTTCACCTTCACCGACGCCGCCGGGCACGTCTACCCGCCGCAGGCCAAGCGACTCGCCCCGGACTTCTTCTTCCAGTCGCAGGTGTACCGGCCGGACGGCGGGACGGTCCTGCTGCCGCCGGGCGAGTTCGTCGTCGTCCACGGCCGCGGGCCGGAGTACCGGCTGGTCGCCCAGAAGTTCCGGGTGCCGGAGACGGGGCCGGCCGAGTTCGCGGTGCAACTGAAGCGGTGGATCGACCCGGCGAAGCTGGGCTGGTACAGCGGCGACCACCACATTCACTCGGCCGGGTGCGCCCACTACACCAGCCCGACCGAGGGGGTCGCCCCGGAGGACATGTTCCTGCACGTCAAAGGGGAGGGGCTGAACGTCGGCTGCTGCCTCACCTGGGGGCCGTGCTACGAGTTCCAGCGGCAGTACTTCGACCCGGGGCCGAACCCGCTGAGCGAGCCGCTGACGGTCATCAAGTACGACGTGGAGGTGAGCGGGTTCGGCAGCCAGGCGCTCGGCCACGTCTGCCTGCTCAACCTGCGGGACCAGACCTACCCCGGGTCGGCCGGCACCAAGACGAAGGGCTGGCCGACGTGGACGACGCCGCTCATGCGGTGGGCCAAGAACCAGGGGGCCGTCACCGGGTACGCCCACTCGGCCAACGGCCTGGGCATCGACCGGGAGAAGTCCACCCGCCGGCTGTTCACCGCCCTCGACCGGGGGACCAAGGGGCACATCACCCCGGAGGATGCCGCGGCCGGCCCGCTGCCGTTGCCGCAGGCGTTCGCCCAGCTCGACGCCGACGGCGACGGCAAGGTGACGGAGGTCGAGTTGCGGCAGGGCACCGACCGTGCCGCGACCAAGCTGCCGAATCTGTGCGTCCCGGAGATGAACGGGATCGGCGCACAGGAGATTTGCGTCACGTCGGCGATGGGGGTGTGCGACTTCATCAGCGCGATGGACACCGACCGGGTGCCGGAGTGGAACTGCTGGTATCACATCCTGAACTGCGGCTTCCCACTCAAGGTGTCCGGCGAGACCGACTTCCCGTGCGTCAGCGGCGGGCGGGTCGGCCAGGGGCGCGTGTACGTCCAGCTCAGCAAGGTCGATAAGGTGGACTTCGCCGCCTGGTGTGACGGGGTCGCGAAGGGCAAGAGCTACGTGTCCGACGGGTACGCCCACGCCCTGAGCTTCACCGTGGACGGCGTCGCCCCGGGGTTCGGCGAGGTGAAGAAGGAGGCGGCCGGCAATGTCGAAGTGAAGGCGACGGTGGCGTTCGCCAAGGACGTGCCGCTCGGCACCGCCATCGGCGGCCGGCTGACCCCCGGGAACACCCGGACCGTCGAGCTGATCGTCAACGGCCAGGTGGCCGCGACGAAGGAAGTCCCGGCCGACGACCAGCCGCACGACCTCACGTTCACCGTCCCCGTCGCCAAGAGTAGCTGGGTGGCGCTGCGGCAGTTCCCGCAACTGCACACCAACCCGGTGAACGTGCTGGTCGGCGGCAAGCCGATCCGGGCCAGCAAGGACAGCGCGAAGTGGTGCGTCGGGGTGATCGAGCAATTGTGGCGGGTGCGGGGGAAGGGGATCGCCGTCGCCGAGCGGGCCGAGGCCGAGGCCACCTTCCAGAAGGCGCTCGGCATGTACCGGCAGATCGCCCAAGAGTCGGAATAGAACGCGGACGACGCGGATGAGAGCGCGGATTCACGCGGATAAGATTCAAAAATGGGTTCCGATCCGGTTCTTATCCGCGGTGAAATCCGCGTCATCCGCGTGCCATGATTGAAGTCTTCACCGACGTCGCCTGTACCGTGTGCGGGTGCGTGTGCGATGACCTGACCGTCACCGTGGACGCCGGCCGGGTGGTCCGGTCGGAGCGGGCGTGCCGGCTGGCCGAGCCGTGGTTTCTCGGGCAGAGTGCCGGACAACCGGCGTCGGCGGCGTTTGATGACGCGGTGAGCCGGGCGGCCGAGTTGCTGTCGGCGGCGCGGAACCCGCTGATCTACGGGCTGAGTCGCAGCACCACCGAGGGGCAACGTGCGGCGACGGCCTTGGCCGACAGGCTCGGGGCGACCATCGACACCACCGCCAGCACCGGCCACGCCCCGTCCATCCTGGCGCTGCAACAGGTCGGCGAATCGACGTGTACGCTCGGCGAGGTGGCGAACCGGGCGGACCTGGTCATCTTCTGGGGCAGCGACCCGGTCGTCACCCACCCGCGGCACCTGGAGCGGTACTCGGCCGACCCGGTCGGGCGGTTCGTGCCGGAGGGACGGGCCGGCCGGCACGTGGTCGTCGTGGACGTGGCCGAGACGGAGACGGCGAAGGTGGCCGACCGGTTCGTCCGGGTGGACCTCCTGGTGGGACCTGGAGCCCGCGACGGCACGCCGGCGGTGGACCTGGACTTCGGCCTTCCTGCATGTGTTGCTGGGCGGATGTCGGCTATGCAAACGTCGAGCGGCGGAGGTGCAGGTCCGAACTTTCGGCTCTTCTCCGATGGTGGTGAGCGGGCGAGCACGGCAATGGCGTTCCAAGCCCGGGCGCAATGGAGCGCCGAACAGCCTTCTCGGCGGGGCGGGCTGGGCAGGGCTTCGCCTTCACCCTGCTCGAACGGCATCGACAGCGCCGAGAACGCGCCTGCTGGTCTCCTTCAGCAGGTCTGGGACGAAGGGCGCCTCCCCGCTCTCCGCGAGCTGGCCGCCCGCATGAAAGCCTGCCGGTTCGGCGTCATCTTCTTCGGCGGCGGGCTGGTGAAGGGGCCGCACGCCCACCGCACCATCGAAGCCCTGCTGCAACTGGTCACCGACCTGAGCCGGCACACCCGGTTCTACGCCCGGCGGATGCGGCGGTACGGGGACGTGGCCGGGGCGGACTCGGTCCTCGCCTGGCAGACCGGCTACCCGTTCGGGGTCAACCTGGCCCGCGGCTACCCGCGGTACAACCCCGGCGAGTTCACCGGCCCGGAGATGCTGAGCCGGGGCGAAGCCGATTGCTGCCTGCTGGTCGGCAGCGGCACCGTGGCCGACTTCCCACCGGCCGCCCTGGACCACCTGCGTCGCATCCCGGTGATCGCCCTGGACCCGCCCGGGGCCGAGCCGCCGGTGCCGGCCACGGTGCGGTTCACCACGGCCGTGTACGGGGTCCACCGGCCGGGCACCGCGTACCGGATGGACGAGGTGCCGATCCCGCTGCGGGTGCTCCTGCCGACCAGCCTGCCGAGCGACGCCGACGTGCTGACCGCGATCCTGGGCCGGATTCCAGGTAGCGGATAACTCACCAGCCCGACGCGCGAGCGAGGATTCAAGCCTCCTCGCTCGCGCGTCGGGCTGGTGAGTCGTTGTCCGCCCGCCACATACGGCGTAAGCCAATCCCCGGCGGGCGGTATCCCGCACAGACACCCCGTCACCCCCGGAGGCTTTGCCGTGCGTGCCCCCTTGCTCCCCGCGCTGCTCCTGCTCTCCGCCCCGGCGACCGCCGCCGACTGGCCCCAGTGGATGGGGCCGAACCGCGACGGGGTGTGGGCGGAGACCGGCATCCTGGACGCCTTCCCGGCCGGCGGGCCGAAGAAGCTGTGGAGCGTGCCGGTCCACGGCGGGTACAGCGGGCCGGCCGTCGCCGCCGGCAAGGTGTACGTCACCGACTACGCCCGCGCCGCCGGGGACGCCGGCAACAACCCGGCCAAGGCGGCCGAGTCCACCGGCAAGGAGCGGGTGCTCTGCCTGGACGCCAAGACCGGCAAGGAACTCTGGAAGCACGAGTACGATTGCCCGTACAAGGTGAGCTACCCGGCCGGCCCGCGGTGCACCCCGACGGTCAGCGGCGGCAAGGTGTATGCCCTCGGGGCGATGGGCGACCTGGTCTGCCTGGACGCCGACAACGGGTCTCTGGCATGGAAGAAGGACTTCAAGGCGGACTACGGGGCGAAGACTCCGATCTGGGGGTTCAGCGGCCACCCGCTGGTGTACCGCAACCTGCTCATCTGCCTGGTCGGCGGGGACGGGTCGGTGGCGGTGGCGTTCGACAAGGACACCGGCAAGGAGGCGTGGAAGGCGCTGTCCGCCCCGGAGCCGGGGTACTGCCCGCCGACCCTGATCGAGGTGGGCGGCAAGCCGCAGGTGGTGATCTGGCACGCCAAGTCGATCAACGGGCTGGACCCGGCCACCGGCAAACGACTGTGGTCCGTCCCGCTGGAGCCGAGCTACGCCATGAGCATCGCCGCCCCCCGGCAGGAGGGGGACACCCTGTTCGCCGGCGGGATCGGCAACCAGGCGGTGGCGATCAAGCTGGCCGGCAGCGCCCCGGCCGTGCTGTGGCGGGGGGACAAGAAGACCGGCGTCTACCCGGTGAACGCCACCCCGCTCGTCGACAACGGGGTGATCTACGGGGTGGACCAGCCGGGCCAACTGCGGGCGGTCGAGTTGGCCACCGGCAAGCGGCTGTGGAGCACGTTCAAGCCGGTCGTCGGCGAGGACAAGGAGGACGACTTCCGCGGGGCCGGGTCCGGCACCGCCTTCCTGGTGAAGAACGGCGACCGGTACTTCCTGTTCGCCGAGACCGGCGACCTGATCATCGCCAAGCTGACCCCGCAGGGATATGAGGAGATCAGCCGGGCACACCTGGTGGACCGGACGAACGAGGCGTTCGGCCGGAAGGTCGTGTGGAGCCACCCGGCGTTCGCCGACAAGTGCGTGTTCGTCCGCAACGACAAGGAGATCGCCTGCTTCTCGCTGGCCAAGGAGTAACGCCAGTGCGCATCGCGGCGGTCCGGGCGAGCCGGGGGCGTCAGCCCCCGGTGTCCGGGCAGCGATTGCCACTCCACCCGGGGGCTGACGCCCCGGCTCGCCCGGGACGCGACCGTGTAACACCCGCCCGGTATAACAGGTGGGCAGTCTTCCCTCCACGGAGCCGACCGATGCTGACCGCCCTGGCCCTGTCGCTGTCCCTCGCCCTGCTGCCGGCCCAGCCGCCGGAGAACCCGATCCTCACGTCCATCAAGGCCAAGCTGAAGCACCCGGACAAGCCGTTCACCACGGTGGTGAACGTGAAGGTGAAAGCGGGGATGGAGGCGAAGTTCGAGGCCGCCTTCGCCGAGTGCCAGAAGGCCACCCGGAAGGAGCCGGGGTGCAAGTCCTACGACCTGAACCGGGACGCCGACCACCCGGAGCAGTACCTGCTGTTCGAGCGGTGGAAGAGCGCGGACGCCCTGGCGTCGCACCTGAAAGCGGCCCACACCACCAAGCTGTTGGCCGCGATGGGCGACCTGCTCGACGGCCCGCCGGAGATCAAGGTGTACGTGGTGATCGGGGACTGACCGGCCGGCCCGTATCATGACCGCGTGACGCCCGCCGCGATCCGGCGGGCGTTTTCGTCCCGCGGAGCCGTTCCGATGTCCGACTGGCAGTCCCGGGCGGTCAGCCCGGCCGAAGTGGTGTCCCGCCTGCAGAGCGGGACGACGGTGTTCGTTCATGGGGCGGCGGCCACCCCGCTGCCGCTGGTCGAGGCGTTCAGCGGCCGCCGCGACCTGGCCGGGGTGCGGGTGGTCCACCTGCACACCGAGGGGGCGGCCCCCTACGTCGCCCCCGGCCGGGAGGCCGAGTTCCGGGCGGTGTCCCTGTTCACCGGCGGGCCGCTCCGGCAGGCGGTGGCCGAGGGACGGGCCGACTTCGTCCCCGTCTTCCTGTCCGACGTCCCCCGTCTGTTCACCGCCGGCCCGTTCAAGCTGGACGTGGCCGTCCTGCAGCTCTCCCCGCCGGACCGCCACGGCCTGTGCACACTCGGCACTTCCTGCGACGCCGCCCGGGCGGCGGCCGACTCGGCCGCGGTGATCCTGGCCGAGATCAACGAGCGGATGCCCCGCACCCACGGGCACACGGCCGTCCGGCTGGACCGGGTGGCCGCGTTCTGCCGGACCGACCGCCCGCTGCCGGACCACGCCGCCGACCCGGCCACCCCAGAGATCGCCCGGATCGGCGAGCTGGTGGCCGACCTGGTGCCGGACGGGGCGTGCCTGCAGATGGGCATCGGGGCCATCCCGGACGCGGTGCTCGCCCGACTGACCGGCAAGCTCGACCTGGGCGTCCACACCGAGATGTTCTCCGACGGGATCGTCGACCTGTACGCGTCCGGGGCGGTCACCAACCGGCACAAGGCGGTCCACCCCGGGCGGATCGTCACCAGCTTCGTGAACGGCACCCGCAAGGTGTTTGACTTCGTCCACGACAACCCGGTGGTCGAGTTCCACCCGGCCGACCGGACGAACGACACCGCCCTGATCCGCAAGAACGACCAGGTGACGGCCATCAACTCGGCCATCCAGATCGACCTGACCGGGCAGGTGTGCGCGGACTCGTTCGGCCACCGGGTGTACAGCGGGATCGGCGGGCAGATGGACTTCATCCGCGGGGCCGCGCTGTCCCGCGGCGGGAAGGCGATCATCGCCCTGCCGAGCACGGCCAAGGGCGGGACCGTCTCCCGGATCGTGCCGGAGCTGGCCCCCGGGGCGGGGGTGGTGACGACCCGCGGGCACGTCCACTGGGTGGCCACCGAGTACGGGGCGGTGAACCTGCACGGCCGCACCCTGCGGGAGCGGGCGGCCCTCTTGATCGGCATCAGCCACCCGGACTTCCGGCCCGACCTGACCGCCTGGGTGAAGGGCACCCGGCACTACGTGCTGTAGCCTTCCCCCGGCCGGCGGATGCGGTACACTCGCACCGGCCCTCCTCCCCGCCGGTGTCAACCCATGCGCCTTCCCCTTTCGCTCGCCGCCCTCCTCGCCCTGCCGCTGCCGCTGCTCGCCGGCCCGCTGACTGCCGGGGCGGCGAAGGCGGACATCACCCCGCCGCCGGGCACCCCGATGGCCGGGTACTACGCCACCCGCGGGGCCGAGGGCACCCACGACCCGCTGCACGCCAAGGCGGTGGTGTTCGAGCAGGACGGCACCCGGGTGGCCCTCGTCGCCCTCGACCTGATCGCCACCACCGCCGGGTCGGTGGCCGAAGCCCGCGGGCTGGTGGAGAAACGGACCGGCATCCCGGCCGCCCACGTCATGATCTCCGCCACCCACTCCCACACCGGCCCGGTGCTGACCAGCGGCAAGCCGCGGGACGACGCCTTCGGCGGCCAGAACGAGCTGGCGGTCAACTTCATGAAAGGGCTGCCAGCGAAGATCGCCGACGCCGTCGCCGCCGCGGACAAGGCCCGGGTGCCGGCCCGGGTGCTGCGTGCGGTCGGCCGGGAGGACGGCCTCGCCTTCAACCGCCGGTTCCACATGATCGACGGCACCGTCGGCTGGAACCCGGGCAAGCGGAACCCGAAGACCGTCCGCCCGGCCGGCCCGGTGGACCCGTCGGTGCCGGTGGTGCTGGTGCAGACGGCGGACGGCAAGAAGCCGATCGCCTGTTATGTGAACTTCAGCATGCACCTGGACACGGTCGGCGGGCTGTACTTCTCGGCCGACTACCCGTACTGGCTGGGCAAGTGCCTGGAGGCCGCCGTCGGCGACGGGCTGGTGACAGTGTTCACGATGGGCTGCTCCGGGGACGTGAACCACCTGAACGTGAACTCCACTATGCCGCAGAAGGGGTCCGTCGAGGCGGCCCGGATCGGCACCCGGCTGGCGGCGGCGGTGCTGCGGGCGTTCGACCACCTGGAGCCAGCGAGCGACGGCCCGCTGCGGGCGACGACCGCCGCCCTGGAGCTGCCGGCCGCCCCGGTCAGCCCGGACGAGCTGCCGGCGGCCCGGGAGGTGATCGCCAAGGTGGTCGGCGAGGTGAAGCCGGTCCCGGCGTTTCTGGATCAGGTGAAGGCGTTCCAGGTGCGGGACGTGTCCGACCGGCTGGGCCGGCCGTTCCCGGCCGAGGTGCAGGTGATCTCGCTCGGCGACGACCTGGCCTGGGTCGGCCTGCCGGGGGAGATTTTCACCGCCCTGGGGTTGGCGGTGAAGCACGGCTCCCCGTTCCGGCAGACGATGGTCGCCAGCCTGGCCAACGGCAGCGTCGGGTACGTGCCGGACCGGCCGGCGTACCCGCAGGGGAACTACGAGGTGATCAGCGCCCGGGTGGCCGCCGGCAGTGGGGAGATGCTGGTGGACGAGGCGATGCGGCAACTGCGGGGGCAGTACAAGCGGTGACGCGCCTCTGTGTAGGGTGCGTGGAGGCTTTGCGGAACGCACCGCCCGACTTTCCGAGGCAAGCCGCCCCGGTCATCCTCGCGGCAGCCCGAGGGGAGGGCGAGGCTCCTGCCGAGCCGGGGAGCGCGTGGCAACGGGCGGAAGCCACACCCGCAACAACCACCGGATAGGGGACATTGCGCCCGCCCACGCGCTCCCCGGCTCGGCAGGAGCCTCGCCCTCCCCTGGTGACGACCATCGACCGGGCACAATCGCACCGACCGTTGAAGTCACCGCGGTGCGTTCCGCAAAGCCTCCACGCACCCTACGAAATCACCTCAACCCATTCACCAGCGCGTCGTCGTCCCGCGGCAAGCCCCATGTCGTCACCGTCACCCGCCCGACACCCGACGACAGCCGCAGCAGCACGAACCAGCCGCCCGCCTTCGGCACCGTCCGCCAGTCGCCGGCCGACGCCTGCACCGCCGTCGCCGTCTCGCCGTGCGGCACCACCAGCTTGCCGCCGACCGTCCGCGGCTCCTTGGTCCCCTCGGCGATCAGCAGCCATGCAGTACCTCCGGCCGGCCGCTCCAGCGTAAACGTCCGACCCAGCCCGGCCGCCGCCCCCACGGGTCGCGGCTCCGGCCGGTCGCTCACCGTCAACACCCGCTTCCCTGCGGCGTCGGTCAGCCCGTAGCGGAAGGTTGGGAAGCCGGCCGCGTCCAGCTCGTACCCGTCGAACCGCACCCGCTTCGGCCCGCCGTAGTAGGCGTCGTTCGGCAGCTGCCGGCCGAACGCCGGGTCGTCCGCCTGCTTGGCGAAGTCGGGCGGCTCGTCGCCGGCCGTGACGGCCCACGGGAACCCCGACGGCGGGGTCAGGAACACCGGCCCGAGCAGCTTCGCCGGGTTGCCGCCGCGGTTGTTCCACACCGGCGAGGCGTCCAGGAAGTTGCCCGTCCACGCCTCGTTCACCCGGCACCGGGCGGCGTCGAACACCAGGTTCACCCCGCCCGGGTAGCCGACCGCGATCGGCTTCGTCCCGGCCCCGTCCGGCATGAACGTCCGCAGCACCGTCGGCTTAGCCCCGACGCCGACGACCAGCCCGCGGGGCGGGTCCATGCCGGCCGGCAGTGGCAGCCCGGGGCCGAGGGTGAAGTACGCCCACAGCGCGTCGACGTGGGCGTCCGCGTCCCCGTCGGCGACGGTCCGGAGCATCGCCTTGCCGTTCTCGAAGTAGGTCGGCATCTTGGTGCCGGGGGCGAGCCGCTGCGGCTGGTGCATCCAGCGGGTGTACCAGTCGGCCCGCACCCGCTCGTGGGTGCGGGCCAAGTCCGGGCCGCGGGTGCCGCCGCCGACCACCCCGCTGATGTCGTGACACGCCACGCACCCGTGCCCCGCCTTCCCGGCGAGGAGCCGCCCCGTCTCCACCTTCGTCGCGGTTAGCGGCAGTTTCGCCACCGTGTCGTCCGGGACCGCCCCCTCCAGCTTCGGCAGTGCGTCGGTCAGGAAGCCGACGTTTGCCGGCCCGTACTGCGGCATCCGCAGGGACATCCACGGCCGCCCGCGGGCCGCTTCGGTCAGCACCTTCTTGGCCCACGACGACCGCAGCTTGTGGCCGACGCCAGTGAGCCGCGGCGGGGCCACGTCGTCCGCGTTCTCGGCCGATTCGAGCAGCTTCATCTTGGCGGCGAGGTCGTCCGGAATGCCGCCCTCGCCGTCCCGCTGGTGGCAGGCGAGGCAGTTGAACCGCCGCAACGCGACTTTCGCCTGATACACCGGGGCCGCCGAGCCGGTGTCCGTCGTGGCGGACGTGAGGAAGGCGGCCAGCGCGGCCCGCTGACCCGCGCCCAGGTTGTAGACCGGCACCTTAGTCACGTCCGGACGCTCGCCGACACAGCCGGACGTGGGCCGAGCTTTTAGCGTCACCCAGTCCGCCCGGAAGTTGAACACCGGCCCCTGTTGCTTGTCGGCCACATGGCAGTTGACGCACCCTTTCGCCTCGAACAAGTGTTTGCCGACCGCCGCCCATTGCTCGGCCTTCGGCCGGCCAGCCGCCCGCACCCGATCGACGAGCGAGGCGAGCAGCTTCATGTCCGGCTCCGAAGGCATTGCCTTCGACAGCTTGTCGTCGGTCTGCTGGCACAGGTAGCGGGCCAGGTGGCGGGCCTCGTCGTCCTTCAGCACCATGTTCGGCATCCGCCCGTGCGGGTTGACGGCCAGCGGGTCGCGGAGATACCGGGCCAGCGCCACCGGCGACGTTTTGCTGCCGAGCGCCCCGAGCAGGTATTGCGAGGCCGGGCCGGTCGTGCCGAGGCTGTATGCCGAATCGGCCGGGTCGAGCGGCGGCTTGTCGTCCTCGTCGTCCTTCGCCTTCCGCTGCGTCCGCTGGGTAAGTTGCTCCCCGTGGCAGACGGCGCACCCGGCGGTCAGGTACAGCTTCTTCCCGGCGGCCACCGACCGCCCGGCCTCGCCGACGGTCTCCCGACGTTGCTCCGGCACCGACCCGCCGAGCGACATCAGGTACGCCACCACCGCGTACCGCTCGGCCTTCCCCGCGGCGTCGTCGGCGAACAGCTTCGGCATGGTGGTGTCCGGCCGCAGCGCGTGCGGGTCGGCCAGCCAGGCGTCCAGCCACCCGGGGTACGCCCGCCGGGCGATGTCCGTGAGTGACGGACCGCCGCGGTCGATCAGCGTTTTGTCGTTCGCCTTGTGACACCGGCCGCAACTCAGTTCTTCAAACAGGAACCGGCCGTGGTCCCGCTCTCGGTCGGCGGCGAACGTGGCGGGACGCTGCTTCGGCGAGTGACCGAGCAGGTGGGGCGGGAGCGGCTCGGACCGGAACCCCGGCCCCTGCCAGAACAGGTCGAGCCGGGCGGCGACGGCGTCCGACCGGCGGCTGAACGACACCGTTAGCGGCTGGAACCCGGCGGCCAGCGTCACCTCCGGCCCAGCGACCCGCGTGCCGGCCGGGGCGTCGGCGAACGCTTGCAAAGCCGTCGTTCCGCCGACCGTGACCGTGACCGTACCGTACAGGGTGGCGGCGAACCGGTACGTCCCCGGTGTGAGGACGTTGACGTACCCCTGCCACTGCATTGAGGCGCCGTTGACGAGGCGGGGGTGCGGGGTTTCGTTGGCAGCAAGGGTCAGCCCGACCGTCGGCTCGATGCGGGAGACGGACGCCGGGTTATCCCGGCCGACGACGTCGGTCGCGGTGAACACCAGCCCGGGTTTCAGGTCGGCCCGGGTGATCTTCTCTTGGGCGACGGCGGGGAGGGGCAGGGCGGCGAGGAGGGCGACCGACCAGGCAGGGGACATGCGGCGGCTCCGGCGGGGAAGGCCGATTATGGGCGATGGCGCGTCGGAAGGCAACCTAACCCCCCGGCCCCCTTCCCTCCGAGGGAAGGGGGAGCAAGTGCAACACAGTCACCGTCCGCGACCGGACCCAATGTCTGAACCTGTCGCCTTCTTGCTCCCCCTCTCCGCTTCGGAGAGGGGGCCGGGGGGGAGGGGTTACAGCCCCGATCCGTCGCGGGGATTCCGAAGTCGCTGATCCGGGTCGCGGTCGTGACCCCTCCCCGAAGCGGAGAGGGGGAGCATGCGGCGCCCTCGTACCGCTTGTGGCCGGAGCCATCGCCCGGACCTGCCGATCACTTGCTCCCCCTTCCCTCGGAGGGAAGGGGGCCGGGGGGTTAGGTTTCGCCCCGCCTGCTACAACAATTCCACCCCTCACCCCGTCGGAGAGCTCCCGATGTTCGACCTCACCGCGGTCCAGGCCGCCGTCCGCGACCAGGGCTTGGACGGCTGGCTGCTGTACGACTTCCGCGGGCTGAACGTGCTCGCCGCCCGGGTGCTCGGCATGGCCGACGCCAAGCGGTCCCGCCGGTGGGCGTACTACGTCCCGGCAACCGGCCAGCCGAAGAAGCTGGTCCACGCCATCGAGCCGGCCGCCCTCGACGCCCTGCCGGGGGACGACACGACCGTCTACCTGAGCTGGCAGCAGTTCGAGGCCGGCATCGGGCATCTGGTGCAGGGGGCGAAGCGGGTGGCGATGGAGTACAGCCCCCGCAACGGCAACATGTACATCTCCCGGGTGGACGCCGGCACCGTCGAGCTGGTCCGGTCGTTCGGGGTGGAGGTGGTGCCGTCCGGCGACCTGATCCAGCAGTTCGAGGCCACCTGGGACGACGAGCAGTGGGCCTTGCACCTGGAAGCCGCGGAGCGGACCGACGCCGCCTACGGGGTGGCCTGGGCGTTCATCGCCGACCAGATCCGCACGCACGGGTACACGGTGGAGACCGCCGTGCAGGCCCGGATCATGCAGCACTTCGCCGACACCGGGATGACCACGTACAGCCCGCCGATCGTCGGCGAGGGGCCGCACTCGGCCGACCCGCACTTCGAGCCGGCCCCGGAGATCGACCGGCGGATCGCCCCCGGCAGCTACGTGCTGATCGACCTGTGGGCCAAGATGGCCAAGCCGCGGGCGGTGTACAGCGACCTGACCCGGGTGGGGTACGTCGGGGAGGACGTGCCGGCGAAAATCAACCAGGTGTTCCACGTCGTCCGGGACGCCCGGGACGCGGCCATCGACCGGGTGCGGCGGGCGTTCGCCGCCGGGGTGCCGCTGCACGGCTGGCAGGTGGACGGGGCCGCCCGGGAGGTGATCGAGAGGGCCGGGTACGGCAAGTTCTTCAACCACCGGACCGGGCACAACATCGGCCAGGAGACGCACGGCAACGGCTGCCACATGGACGGGCTGGAGACCCGCGAGGAGCGGCTGGTGATGCGGCGGACGTGCTTCAGCATCGAGCCGGGCATCTACCTGCCGGGCGAGTTCGGGGTGCGGAGCGAGGTGAACGTGTACATCGACGGGTCCGGCGGCGTCCACGTCACCGGCGGCCCGCTTCAGACGGAGGTCCGGCGGGTGATCGTGTGACCGGTCAGCGGATCGGCACGAACGCCACCCAATAATCCCAGTCAGCCGGGTTGAACGCGGCCAGCAGTTCGATGCGGTGCAAGACGAGAGAACTCGGGGCGTCGTCATCCACCACGATAACGCCCGTCATCGACTCGCCGCGGCCCCACCGCTCGCTGGCCGCGGCCGTCATCGTATTGCGGTCGTGGGTGAGGATCATTCGTCCCTGGCCCGCGGCCCACGCGAGAAGGTCCGGGTCCGGGGTCTCCCTCAGCCCGACTTGGCGGGCGGCGACCACATCCCAAGTCGGGTTTCGGTCGATGAGGGCTAGCCGGATCGCGTCGTGGAAGTCGTTGTCGCAGAGGAATCTGGGCATGCTGCCGGGGCACCGAAGTTACGAGGGTCGGTCGGACTCCCTGGTAATACCCCGGCCGGTTGCCTGACGAGATCTCATCCGCCGGACCGCTCGCGGAGGCGATGGAGCAGTCGGTCCCGATACCCCGGCCCCGTCCCATGTCGGTCTTCAATCTCCCGACGAAGGGTGTCGGCCTGTCGCTGACGCTCAGCGAGGTAGGCGTCCAACTCCTCCTTGTGGGCGTGGTAGTACCCCAAGACCGACTCCACCTCGGCGACGGTAATCGGCGGGAATCCTTCGGCGATGGCCTCCGCCGACTCTCCCCGGCGATAGGCTCTCAGCACCAAGTCGACAATCAGCCGCGTACCGCCGACCCGGATCGTCCCGTCCGGATCGGTCCGCAACAATGCCGTTTCTGGTCGGATAGTCGGGGTCACGTCGGGTCACGCTCGGTCGGGCGGATCGGCAGCGTCGCTACACTGTGTATACAGTAAACGGTTTACCCGCCTCAACCCAGACCCAAACCGACCCACTCCCATGGCCGAATACCGCACCGAGTCCGACAGCATGGGGCCGATCCGGGTGCCGGCCGACCGGTACTACGGCGCCCAGACCGCCCGCAGCCTCGTCCACTTCGCCGTCGGCACCGACACCATGCCCCGGCCCGTCATCCGGGCGTTCGGCACCCTCAAAAAGGCCGCGTGTCTGGTCAACCACGACCTCGGCCTGTTCAAGCCGAAAGCTTCGGACAAGGTCAGCGTCGACGCCAAGGTGAAGGCCGTCGTCGCCGCCGCCGACGAGGTGATCGCCGGCAAGCTGGACGACCACTTCCCCTTGCGCGTCTGGCAGACCGGCAGCGGCACCCAGACGAACATGAACGCCAACGAGGTGATCGCCAACCGGGCGGCCGAGATCGCCGGCCAGCCACGGGGGGACAAGAACGCCGTCCACCCGAACGACGACGTGAACATGTCGCAGTCGTCCAACGACACCTTCCCGACGGCCATGCACGTCGCCGCCGCCGAGGAGGTGGTCCGCCGGCTGGTGCCGAGCGTCGCCGCCCTGCGGGACACCCTGGCCGGCAAGGCCAAGCAGTTCGAGGCGATCGTCAAGATCGGCCGGACGCACCTGATGGACGCGGTGCCGCTGACGCTCGGCCAGGAGTTCAGCGGGTACGTCGCCCAGCTCGACTACGGCCTCGCCGCCGTCAACCAGACGCTGCCGATGCTGTACGAGCTGGCCCTCGGCGGGACGGCGGTGGGCACCGGGCTGAACGCCCACCCGGAGTTCGCCCGCCGGGCGGCGGCCAAGATCGCCGAGCTGACCGGGCTGCCGTTCGTCACCGCCCCGAACAAGTTCCAGGCGCTGGCCGGGCACGAACCGCTGGTGTTCGCCAGCGGGGCGCTCAAGACCTTGGCCGCCGCCCTCATGAAGATCGCCAACGACGTGCGGTGGCTGGCGTCCGGCCCGCGGTGCGGCCTCGGCGAGCTGACCATCCCGGAGAACGAGCCGGGCAGCTCGATCATGCCGGGCAAGGTGAACCCGACGCAGTCCGAGGCGATGACGATGGTGTGCGTCCAGGTGATGGGGAACGACGCCGCCATCGGGTTCGCCGCCAGCCAGGGGAACTTCGAGCTAAACGTGTTCAAGCCGGTCATCATCCACAACTTCCTGCACAGCGTTCGCCTCTTGGCGGACGCCTGCCGGAGCTTCCGCGAGCACTGCGCCGCCGACCTGCCGGAGACCGACTACCAGGCGCTGGACTACTTCGCCAACCCGGAGACGGGCATGGTGGAGGTGGACCAGGCGCGGCTGAAGCCGAAGGCCGGCGGGGCGGTCCGGCCGGGGATCGCGGCGAACGAGAAGCAGATCGGGGCGTTCCTGAACAACTCGCTGATGCTGGTGACGGCGCTTAACCGGCACATCGGGTACGACGCGGCGGCGAAGATCGCCAAGGCGGCCCACCACGCCGGGACGACGCTGCGGGAGGAGGCGGTGAACCTGGCCCCACCGCTCAAGGACGGGTCCGGGCCGCTGACCGGGGACCGGTTCGACGCCATCGTCCGCCCGGAGTCGATGACCCGCCCCGGGGCCGAGTGACCGGCGGCCGTCGGGTACAATAGCCGCATGAGCACCGTCACCCTGCAAGACCTGGCCCGCGACCCCACCCTGCTCGACCGGGTGGCGGCCGGGGAACACCTGGTCGTCACCCGGGACGGCCGCCCGGTGGCCGAACTCCGCCCGCTCGCCCCGCCGGCCGGCGGCCTGCGGCCGGTCGGCCTGGCGGCGGGGGCGTTCACCGTCCCGGTCGCCTTCGACGCCCCGCTGCCCGATGACCTGCTGCGGGGGTTCGAGGGGCGATGAGGCTGCTGCTCGACACCCACGTCTTCCTCTGGTACATCACCGCCGACCCGTGTCTGCCGGCCGCTTTTCTGACCGCCATCCGCGAACCGGCGAACGAGGTGTACCTGAGCGACGCCTCGGTCTGGGAGGCGGTCGTCAAGCACGCCCTGGGCAAGCTGCCGCTGCCCGCACCGCCGGCCGCATACCTGCCCCACCAGCGGGCCGCACACGGCATCGCCCCGCTGCCGGTGGACGAGGGGGCCATACCCACCTGGCCGGACTGCCGCCACTCCACCGCGACCCCTTCGACCGCATGCTGGTCGCCCAGGCTCTCCAGCACGGGCTGACCGTGGCTACGGTGGACCCGGCCGTGGGAGCCTACCCGGTGCCCTTGCTGTCGCAGGTCTAACCTCGTCCCGCAGCGAGGCGGCGGAAGGACGGGTCCGGCCCGCCGACCGGGGGAGCGGTTCGACCTCGCTTGCGCCGGCGAATCGATAGAATAAAAGCGGTTCCCTTATCGAGTGTTCGCGGGTCGTGGACGACAGCCCGGCGCCTTGCCCCAGGGGCGGCGGGCCGGCCGCCCCCGCACATCATGCCCCCCGTGCGATCGAGGCAACCATGTCCGTCCAGCACGCCCCTGGCAACGGGTCCCCGGGCGGAACCCCGCCGCCCCGCCCGGTCGGCGCGGGCGACACCCTCGGCCAGATGACCCGCGCCGCCGCCGAGCGCGACGCCATCGACCGCGGCACCCTGCGGACCCAGACCGGCACCGAGCTGACCCTCCGCGACACCCTGGCCCGCCACGCCAGCGGCGAGCCGGGCGGGGAGATCATCGCCGCCGTGCGGGCGTTGCTCGACGGGGCCTCGCCGGACGAGCGGAAGGCGCTCAAGAAGCTGCTCTGGGCGCCGGCTGACGCCGACCCGGACGAGGGGCACGACCCGGACCGGGAGCTGGCCCGGAACTGGCGGGAGGGCGGCTACCCGTACAAGAACCTGATGAGCCGCAAGGCCTACGAGCGGCAGAAATACTACCTGCAGGTGGAGCTGCTCAAGCTCCAGGCCTGGGTGAAGGAGACCGGCCAGCGGGTGGTCATCCTGTTCGAGGGTCGGGACGCGGCCGGCAAGGGGGGCGCCATCAAGCGGTTCATGGAGCACCTCAACCCCCGCGGCGCGCGGGTGGTCGCGCTCAGCAAGCCGACCGAGACCGAGCGGGGACAGTGGTACTTCCAGCGGTACATCCAGCACCTGCCGACCGGCGGCGAGATCGTCCTGTTCAACCGCAGCTGGTACAACCGGTCGGGGGTCGAGCGGGCGATGGGCTTCTGCACGGACGCCGAGTACCAGGAGTTCCTCCGCCAGGTGCCGGAGGTCGAGCGGCAGCTCGTGCGGAGCGGCGTCCAGTTGTTCAAGTTCTGGTTCTCGGTCAGCCGCGACGAGCAGCGCCGCCGGTTCAAGGAGCGGCAGGTCCACCCGCTCAAGCAGTGGAAGCTCAGCCCGGTCGACCTGGCCTCGCTGGACAAGTGGCGAGAGTACACCGAGGCGAAGGAGGCCATGTTCCTGCACACCGACACGCCCGACGCCCCGTGGACGGTGATCAAGTCCGACTGCAAGAAGCGGGCCCGCCTCAACGCCATGCGGTACGTCCTGCACCGGCTCCCCTACCGGCCGCGGGACACCAAGCGGATCGGCCCGGTCGACCCCCTGCTGGTCGGCCGCCCCGGTCTGGCCTCGGCCTCGTTCGACACGCTGTCCCTCGGCCGGGAGTCGGGCGAGTAGGCCCGCGGCCGCCGCACCGGGTCAGCCCGCCGCACCGGGTCAGCCCGCCGCCGCGGGTCCGCCCGGCCCCCCCGGCCCATTCAGCTCGCTGAGGGAGGGGACCGGGACCGTCCGCCCGCACCGGCAGGTGACGGCCGACCCGGCCGCCGCGGCCGGGACCACCAGCGTCGCCCCACAGCCGCACGGGAGCGGGTAGCCCTCCACCCGCGGGGCGGATTGGCACACCGCCCGGACCATCGCCGTCAGGTTCCGCTCCGCCTCGTCCCGCCCGACCCCCGCGGCCACCAGGTGGTGGACGGCGGCGTCCAGCGCGGTCCGGTATCGCGCCTCGGGGGTGGCGGCCGACGCCCCCTCCGCCGGCTGTTTCGCGTACTCCGCGTCCAGCACCCGGAGCGCCGTCTGATACTCGGGATCCTGGGACAGACGGGCGAACGCCCGCTCGCGGCGGCGGTCCCGCACGGCCACGGCGGCCCACACCCCGGCGACCGGGCCGAGGATCAGCCACCCGAGCGGGCACAGGTAGAAGAACGGGCGGGCCGGCACGTCGTCCGACCGGCCCAGGAGGAACGCGGCGGCGGCCGGCTCGATCGGGCCGTACCGGTCCGCGTCGTAGACGCAGTACGTCCCCTCGAACGTCCACAGGTCGACCCAGAAGACCCCGACGTAGCTGTACTTGTAGCCGACCCTGCTCACCTTGTACTCGGCCCGCATCTGCGGCGACACGTCCCCGAGGTGAACGACCCGGTCCCCCCGGGTGATCAGGACCAGGCCGGCCGTCGCGTCGCCGGCCGAGAGCAGGGCACACGCGACCGCAACCAGCCCGTAAGGACACACCTGGTGCCGCATCGAGGTTCTCCCCGCAGGCTGTCGGACGGGTGCCGGTCGAGCCGACCGGCCAGGTACTCACACATCTTGGAGATTATCCGTCCTAGAGTCATGCCGCAAGGTAATTGCGATCGGTAGAGCGTCACTGCCTCCGCCGCATGCTGCTGGGGCGGCCCTTCAGGGGTGGGTTGCTCGGACGAACCTCTCGGACTACGACGAGCGGGGGTGTCAGCCCGTGCTGGCGCGTCTCACACCAGCCGCCGCAGCTTGTCCGGCAGCGGCGCCTCCAGCTCGACCCGCCCGCCGCTGACTGGGTGGGCGAACCCGAGCCGCCAGGCGTGCAGCCCGAGCCGGCCGGCCGGGTCGGTGGCCGCGCCGTACACCCGGTCGCCGACCACCGGGCAGCCGAGGCCGGCCAGGTGGACGCGGATCTGGTGCTTCCGCCCGGTGACGAGCGCCACCTCGACGAGCGACCGGCCGCCCCGCTCCCGCACCACCCGGTAACGGCTGATTGCCCGTTTCGCCCCGGGCCGGTCCGGCGGCACGGCCCGCACACGCAGGTCACGGCCTTCGGCAAGGAAGGTGTCGATCACCCCGTCCCGCACCCGCGGCACCCCCTCGACCACGGCCAGATACGTCTTGGCCACGTCGTCCCAGTGGGTTTGGAGCGCATCCCGGACGGACGGCGTGCGGGCGAACAGCAGCAGCCCGGACGTGTCCCGGTCGAGCCGGTGGACGACCACGGGTCGCTCCCCCGCCGAGGCCAGCCGGGCGAACGCGGTGCCGTGCTTCTCCGCGTCGGTGGCCACGGTCAGCAGGCCGGCCGGCTTGTCGATGACGAGGACCGCGGCGTCCGCGAACACGACGGGGAACGGAACCGCGGGGCGGGACGGCCGGTCGGCGACCGTCACCCGGTCGGCGGGCGTCAGCGGGTGGTCGAACCGGGTGGTCGGGGTGCCATTCACCGCCACCCGGCCGCTCGCCAGCAGTTCTTTCGCCTTGGTCCGACTCATCGGCCGCAACGCCTCGACCAGCCACGCCAGGAGCGGGGCGGGGGCGGTCGGCGGGGGCAGGCGGCGGTCGGGCATCTGTGGGGGAGCTGGGTGGCGGCGGGGACCACGGCCGGCACCCAGTCCCGCAGCGGACAGAATAACGGATTCTCTACGAATGCAGTTGACCGGGGGACGCCCCCGGGCCGACAATCGTCCTCCGACCGACCTGATTACTCTCCCTCAGGGTTCTGTCATGCCTCACCTGTGTCGTGCCCGCCGCCGGGCCGGGTTCACGCTGATCGAGCTGTTGGTGGTGATCGCCATCATCGCCATCCTGATCGGGCTGCTCCTGCCGGCCGTGCAGAAGGTGCGGGAGGCCGCCGCCCGGACGACCTGCAGCAACAACGTCAAGCAACTGGCCCTGGCCTGCCACAACTACGAGAGCGCCAACTCGGTGCTGCCGCCGTGGTCGATGATGACCGCGACCGAGGCCGGGTCGGGCCACTTCTTCCTGCTCCCGTACATCGAGCAGGAGAACGTGTACCGGCAGGCCAACGGGATCTCGTTCAACGTCCGGACGGTGCCGGTGAAGGCGTTCGCCTGCCCGACCGACCCGACCATCACGAACGGGGTGTTCTCCGGGGACGCGGTGGCCCAGAACACCAACCGGATCTCGGTCAACGGCCAGGCGTACGGGGCGACCACCTACGCGATGAACGGGGAGGTGGCGATCGGGGCGCAGACGAACGGGCACATCTCCCGCGGCGGGCGGACGCTGATCGGCATCTCGGACGGGACCAGCAACACCCTGCTGTTCGGCGAGCGGATGGCCTGGTGCATGGGGCCGGACTACCCGACCCCGGGGGCGACGCCGAACCTGGGCACCGGGTCGTTCACGTACAGCATCTGGGCCCGCGGCCCGCGGCAGACGACGCACAGCGCGTGGGTGGACGGGGCGCCGGGGATCACCACCCTGCCGCCGGCGGCCAGCAACCTGGCCGCCCCGGAGGGGTACACCTGGTGGGACAACCCGGCGTTCAACCAGCCGTACCGGAACGCCACCCTGACCAACGGCCCCGGCCCGCGGACCGACCCGAACTTCCGCCAGAACTGGAACGGCGGGGTGCCGAACCCGGGCGGGATCCAGGCGAACGCCCGGCCGCGGTACTGCGACTACCGCCGGCTGCAGGCCCAGCACAGCGGGGTGATGATCGCCGGGCTGGCGGACGGCAGCGTCCGGTCCATCACCTCGTCGATCAGCGCCCTCACCCTGCAGGGGGTGGGGACGGCCAGCGGCGGCGAGGTGCTCGGGGCCGAGTGGTAACCGGCGGGTCGTCCCATCCCTCTCCCGGTCCGCCCGGCGGACCCGTTGCTCGCGGAGGCGTCATGCGGCGTGCGGTGTGTCGGTTGGCCGGGGTGGCGGCGTTCGTCGGGCTGGCCGTCGGCTGCTCGTCCGAGCCGCCCCTGGCCCAGTTGTCCGGGACGGTCAAGTTCAAGGGCGAGCCGGTGCCGGCCGGGTACATCTCGTTCACCCCGGAGGTGGCGGCCGGCGGCAAGGGGCAGGTGCGGGTGGTGCAGATCCGCAACGGGGCGTTCGACTCGTCCAAGGAGCCGACCCCCGGCATCTTCCCCGGCCCGTGCGTGGTGCGGATCGCCGGGTTCGACGGCAAGGGGGTGAAGTTCTGGCCGCAGGGCAAGCAGATCTTCAACCCGGTCGAGCTGAAGGACACGGTGCCGGCCGGCGCCACGACCAAGGAGTTCGTGGTGCCCGAGTCGGCCGGCAAAAACGTCAAGATCGAGCCGACCGCGGACGAGTGACCGCCGGGATGGTGCCCCTGGAAGCCCGTCCCGTTCGGGGCGGGCTTCCGGCGTTTTGGTATAATCCGGCCGTGCGTTATGCCCCCCGGGTGCCCCATGCGGACGATCGAAACGACGGCCGTGGTCTCGGCCGACCACACCATGACCCTGACCGTGCCGGCGGACATCCCGGCCGGGGCGTGCAAGGTGGTGGTCGTGGTCGAGGCGCCGCCCGTCACATCCCCGGCCCCGTCGTGGCCCAAGTGGCCGGCTCACCAGGTCACGCTCGTCGATCCGGCCAACACCTTCCGGCGGGAGGACTTGTACGGTGACGACGGCCGTTGACCCGATCTTCGTCGACACCAACGTCCTGATCTACGCCCGGTCGGCCGGCTCGCCTTTCCACGCCCCGGCAGTCGCTCGGTTGCACACCTTGGAAACCGCCGGCGTGCCGCTCTGGATCGGCCGACAGATGCTCCGCGAGTACCTCGCCGGGCTGACCAGACCGGGTGCGACGGCCCCGCCGATCCCGCTCCCCGACCTGGTGTCCGACGTGCGGGCGTTCCAGCAACGGTTCCGGATCGCGGAAGACGGGGCGGCGGTGACGCAACACCTGGAAGCCCTGCTGCTGGCCGTCCCGTGCGGCGGACGCCAGGTGTACGACGCGAACATCGTCGCCACCATGCTCGCCTACGAGATCCCGAACCTGCTCACCCACAACGTCGCCGACTTCACCCGGTTCGCGTCGTCCATCACAGTCGTGCCGCTCGTCTGACCCGAGGTCTTGTGATGCCCCGCTCACTGCAACTGCTCGCCGCCGTCGCGGTCGGCTTCGCCTCGCCGCTGGCCGCCGCCGACCCGAAGTCCGTCTGTATCCGCGGCGCGACCGTTTATGACGGCACCGGCAAGCCCGGGTTCGTCGCTGATGTGGTGCTTCGGGACGGCTGGATCGAGGCGGTCGGCAAGGCGGACCCCGGGCCGGACGCCCTGATCATCGACGGGGCCGGGCTGGTCGTCTGCCCCGGATTCATCGACCTGCACACCCACTGCGACTCCGGGTTGCAATCGTCCGCCGGCAAGGAGAACAAGAACTACGTCACCCAGGGGTGTACCACCGTCGTCACCGGCAACTGCGGGTCCGGGCCGGTCGACGTGGCGGCGTATTTCGCCAAGCTGGAGAAGGGCGGAATCGGCACCAACGTCATCCACCTGGCGACGCACAACAACATCCGCGAGCGGGTGATGGGCAACGCCAACCGCCGGCCGACCGCCGACGAGCAGGCGAAGATGGAAGAGCTGGTGGACAAGGCGATGGCCGACGGCGCCTGGGGGCTGAGCACCGGGCTGATCTACAACCCCGGCACCTACGCCAAGACGGAGGAGATCATCGGGCTGGCCAAGGCGGCGGGCAAGCACGGCGGGCTGTACGCCAGCCACATCCGGGACGAGGGGGGCGGGCTGCTGACTTCCATCGAGGAGGCCATCCGGATCGGGGCCGAGGGCGGGTGCCCGGTGCATGTCTCGCACATCAAGGCGAGCGGCAAGTCGGCGTGGGGTACGTCGGCGCGGGCGGTGGCCGTCATCGCGGCGGCCCGGGCGAAGGGGCAGACCGTCACCGCCGACCAGTACCCGTACACCGCCAGCAGCACCAGCCTGAAGGCGACCGTCGTCCCGACCCGCTACCGCGAAGGCACGTCGAAGGAGTACGTCGCGCGTCTGGACGACCCGAAGTTGCGGGCCGACCTGACGCGCGCGCTAGCCAGCCGGGACGGCGGGTCGGCCGTCCGCATCGCCCGGTACAGCAAGAACCCGAAGTGGCAAGGCAAGTCGGTCGCGGACATCGCCAAGGCGGAGGGGAAAGAGCCGGTGGACATCGTGCTGGAAATCGAGAAGAACGGCGGGGCGCAGGTGGTCAACTTCGGGATGAGCGAGGAGGACGTGCGGGTGTTCATGAAGCAGCCGTGGGTGGCGACGGCCAGCGACGGCGGGGTGCAGACGCCCGGCGACACGGTGCCGCATCCGCGGAGCTACGGCACCTTCCCGCGGAAGGTCGGCCGGTACGCCATCGAGGACGGGGTGATCCCCTTGGAGCAGGCGGTCCGCAGCGGCACCGGGCTGCCGGCCGACATCCTGAAGCTGGCCGACCGCGGCTACCTGAAGCCGGGGATGCGGGCGGACGTGGTGGTGTTCGACCCGAAGGCGTACCGGGACACCGCCACCTACGACAAGCCACACCAGTATGCGGCCGGGGTGAAGTGGGTGTTCGTCAACGGCCGGGCCGTCGTCGCCGACGGGAAGCACCAGCCGGACGTGCTGGCCGGCCAAGTGCTCCGTCACTCGGGGAGGTGACGACCGGTGGGCTAAGACCCGGTACGAGGTTCACACCACGGCCCCGGGGGCACGCGACTTCCCGCGGGCCGGCGCGGTCCGCTGGGCGGCGCTGACCACCGGTAGTCTCCCCTCCTGCCCCCAGACCAGCGGGCGAACGACGACTTTGCGAGGAGCCAGGCCGGTACGCACCGGTCCGGCCGGTTTCCCCGCCAACGTTTCCCCGTCCGGTTCGTCACACCGGTGTAACGACCGGTCCGGGTTTCCGTTGCCCGGACCCGGCCGGCCCCGCATCATGGCGGGGCCGGTCCGTACACAGAGGGGTGACACATGTCCCGAACGCTCGCAGGGGTGCTGGCCGTGACTGCCGTCGGACTTGCGGCCGCGGACGCTATCGGCGGGGACATCGGGTTCGTCGAGGACTTCGCCCTGGCGAAGGACCGGCCGGCCGCCCTCCGCCAGCTCATCCCCGGGACCGAGGACTACTACTACTACCACGCCCTCCACTACCTCAACACCGAGCAGTGGGACAAGGCCGAGGAAATCACCAAACCGTGGCTCGTCCGGTTCGGCCAGACGGCCCGGCTGACCGAGGTCCAGACCCGGTTCGCCCTGCTCACCTACAACCGCGACCCGAAGAAGTCGCTGGAGTACCTGAAGGCCAAGCTGGGGCTGCGGTTCGACCACCAGCGGGAGGTGCTCGGGGCCGCCCCGGACCTGCCCACCCGGTTCGACAACGCCCGCATCACCCGGGCCGCCCTGCTGGCCGACAGCCTCCGCCGGCCGACTACCGAGGACAACTTCGAGGACTCGGCCCTCGACTGGCTGGCGGCGGAGAAACCGGACAGCACCCGCATCCGGCTGGTCCTCACCCGGCTCACCCGGCCGGACGTCCCCGGCCTGCCGAAGCTGATCGCCGACGACCTGGCGGTCGGCAACCACCCGGGGTTCGGGGCGTTCACCGTCCACCGCCTGCTCACCCTCGTGCAACTGGAGGAGCTGCTGAAGCTGCGGCCGGAGCTGCTCAACCAGTCCCGGTTCGTCCAGACGTACCTGCCGAAGCTGCACCCCGGGGCGGACGAGGACTGGCGGCACGACCCGGCCCGCACCCGCGCCTACCTGGACCGGCTGCTCGCCTTCGCCCGCCGGCTCAACGGCACCCACAATTCGCTCAAGGCCCACGTCCTGTACCACAAGCTGGTGCTCGACCGGTCGGAAGGGAAGTACGACGAAGCCCTGTTCCGCGAGTACCTGGAGGTGCCCCGGCGGCAGGAGTACGTCACCCGGTCGGTCCCCGGGTCGCCGTACTTCCGCGAACACCCGGCCGACCCGCACGACCGCAACGCCCAGTACGTCGACTTCACCCTGCTCCCGCCGGTCGGCAACGACGAGCCGCTGGTCCGGGACTACCTGAAGCACTTCCTGGCCGCCGCCGACTCGCCCAAGGCGTACACCCCGCTGATCGACAGCGAGTACCTGAAGCGGCTGTTCGCCGAGACCAAGATCGAGCTGGGCCTGGGCGAGCCGGAGCGGTGGGCGTCCGACCTGCCGCCGGAGGACTTCAAGGCGCTGCGGGAGCGGATCGACATCGACTTCGCCCCGACCAACCCGGCCCGGTACGGCGTGGACCAGCCGGTGCGGCTCGACCTGTTCGTCAAGAACGTGCCGTCGCTCCTGGTGAAGGTGTACGAGGTCAACACGGTCAACTTCTACCGGGACCGGCAGCGGGAGGTAGACACCGACATCCCGCTCGACGGACTGGTGGCCAACTCCGAGCAGACGCACACGCTCGTCGGCGACCCGCTGCGGCGGGTGGCCCGGCGGTTCGACTTCCCGCAGCTCACCAAGCCGGGCGTGTACGTGATCGACTTCATCGGGGCCGGGCGGAGCAGCCGGGCGCTGGTCCGCAAGGGCCGGCTGCGGCCGCTGGTCACCACCACCCCGAACGGCCAGTCGGTGGTCGTGGTGGACGAGCAGAACAGGCCGGTGCCGGACGCCACCCTGCTGTTCGGCGGCAAGGAGTACACGCCGGACAAGGACGGCCGCATCCTGGTGCCGTTCAGCACCAGCCCCGGCCGGCAGCCAGTGGTGCTGAAGCGGGGCGAGTTCGCCAGCCTCGACTCCCTCGACCACCAGCCGGAGAACTACTCACTCGTCGCCGGCATCCACGTCCCGCGGGAGGCACTACTGTCCCAGCGGGTGGCCAAGGTGCTGATCCGCCCGGGGGTGTACCTGAACGGCCGGCCGACCAGTGTGCGGCTCCTGGAGGAGCCGGCCCTCCGCATCACGGCCACCGACATCGACGGCATCCAGACGACGACCGAGGTGCCGAACGTCCGGCTGTTCGAGGACCGGGAGACGACGCACGAGGTGCGGGTGCCGCCGCGGCTGGCCCGGCTGGACGTGCTGCTCCGGGCCAAGGTCAAGAGCCTGACCACCGGCCAGCCGGTCGAACTCGCCGCCGGCGACTCGTTCGGCCTGAACGGCATGGTCAAGACGGACAAGATCGAAGACCTGCACCTGGCCAAGTTCGGCAGTGAGTACGTCGTCGAGCTGCTCGGCCGGACCGGGGAGCCGAAGCCGGACCGGGCGGTGCAGGTGAGTGTCAAGCACCGGGACTTCAAGCAGCCGGTCCACGCCACCCTCAAGACCGACGCCCGCGGCCGGGTGGCCCTCGGCCAACTCGCGGACATCGTCAGCGTGACCGCGACCGGCCCCGAGGGGACGGCCCACACCTGGACCCTGCCCCGCGACCAGTCCACCTACCGGCGGACGGTGAACGCCCGGCCCGGCAAGCCGGTCGTCATCCCGTACCCGGCGACCGGGGACAAGGCGACCCGGGACGAGGTGGCGCTGTTCGAGGTGGTCGGCGAGCTGACCCGGGCGCTCATGACCGTCGCCGTGCAGCGGCCGGACGGGCACATGGAGACGCGGGTCGTCCCGGGCGGGACGATCACCGCCGACCGGTTCGAGGCGGTGGCCGTCGCCGACGGGCAACTCGAACTCCGCGGCCTGACTCCGGGCGACTACGACCTGTACCTGAAGCGGGCCAACGAGCGGATCCGGGTGCGGGTGGTGGACGGGCCGGAGGCGGACGGGTTCGCCCTCGGGGCGGTCCGCCACCTGGAGCTGCCGAAGCTCAAGCCGGTGCGGATCGCGTCCGTCACCGCCGACGACGCGGCCGTCACCGTTCGGCTGAAGGACGCCTCCAAGTTCGCCCGGGTGCATGTGATCGCCACGCGGTACGTGCCGGCGTACGGGCCGTTCGACCGGCTATCCCGGGTTCGGGACGCGGAGCTGACCGCGTTCTACCCCGGGTTCGCCCCGTCGGTGTACCTGACCGGCCGGAACATCGGCGACGAGTACCGGTACGTGCTGGACCGCAAGGGGGCGCGGAAGTTCCCCGGGAACATGCTCGACCGTCCGCAACTGCTGCTCAACCCGTGGGCGGTGCGGACCACCGAAACCGGCGAACAGCTGGCGGCGGAGGGCGGCCAGTTCGGCGGTGTCGGCGGGGCGGTCCCGCCGGCCGCGTCCCCCGCGTCGCCCGCGATGGACCCGAAGTCCCAGAGCGGTCGGCCGGATGCCGACCCGACGGCGTTCGCCTTCCTCGACTTCCTCGGCGAGCCGGCCGTCGTCCTCGACAACCTGGTGCCGAACGCCGACGGCGTCGTCACCGTCGACCGCAAGCAACTCGGGGCGCACGGGTTCGTCCAGGTGTTCGCCGTGGACCCGCTGCACACCACCACCCGCACCCTCGCCCTGCCGGAGCCGGCGGGCAAGTTCGACGACCTACGGCTGATGGCCGGCCTCGACCCGAAGGGGCACTTCACCCAGCAGAAGCGGGTGAGCGTCCTGCCGACCGGGCAGCCGTTCGTCCTGGCCGACGCCGCCGGCGGGCGGTTCGAGGCGTACGACAGCCTGGCCCGGGTGTACGGCCTGTTCCGCACCCTGTCGAACGACCCGAAGCTGACCGAGTTCGGCTTCGTCCTGACGTGGCCGACGCTGAAGCCGGAGTTGAAGCGGGAGCTGTACAGCAAGTACGCCTGCCACGAGCTGAACGTCTTCCTGATGAAGAAAGACCCGCCGTTCTTCGAGTCGGTGGTCAAGCCGTACCTGGCGAACAAGAAGGACAAGACGTTCGTCGACCGCTGGCTGATCGGGGACGGGGTGGAGGGGTACGCCGAGCCGTGGCGGTACGGCCGGCTGAACACGGCCGAGCGGGTGATGCTGTCCCGCCGGCTGCCCGGCGAGGGGCCGAAGACCGCCCGGCACCTGGGCGACCTGCTCAAGCTGCTGCCGCCGAACCCGGACCGGGAGCGGACGCTGTTCGAGACGAGCATCCTCGGCCGCGGGCTGGACGCCAGCGACGAGTTGGGCAAGTCGATGCTGCGGATGAAGGCGATGAACGCGGCCGAGAAGCCCGGGATGCCGATGGCCGCGGAGGGATCGGCCGCGGGGCTGGGGGCGATGCCGGCCCCCGGCGGGCCGCCCGGCGCCGGCGGGCCGGCCGGGGGCGGCGGGTTCGGGGCCGGCGGGTTCGGGGCCGGTCGCGGCGGACGGCCGGGGGCGCCGAAGGGCGAGGCCCGTAGGGAGCGGGAGTCCCTCCAGCGGGACGGGGCCGCGAAGAAGGACGCGGAGGCCAAGTCGGTCGAGGAGTTCGACAAACTCGGTGAACTCTCCGACGACGCCAAACGGAAGGCGGCCGGCGACCGGGCCGACTTCTTCTACCGGCGGGACGCCGGCAACATACCGATCCCGCTGTTCCGCAAGGTGGACCCGACCCAGGAGTGGGCGGAGAACAACTATTACAAGCTCCTCATCACCCAGCAGACGGCCGACCTGGTGACGGTCAGCCCGTTCTGGCTGGACTACGCCAACCACGACGGCCAGGGGCCGTTCCTCTCGACCCACGTCGCCGCGGCCAGCCGCAACTTCACCGAGATGATGCTCGCCCTGGCGGTGCTGGACCTGCCGTTCGAGGCGGCCAAGGCGGAGATGGCGTTCGACGCCGGCAAGATGACCTATACCCCGAAGGGGCCGACGGTCGCGTTCGTCGAGGAGGTCCGGCCGAGCGGCGCCCCGGGCGGCAAGCTGCCGGTGCTGGTCAGCCAGAACGTGTACAAGCACGGCGACCGCTACCGGGACGAGAACGGCGAGCGGCTGGACAAGTTCGTGACCGACGAGTTCGTCGTCCAGACGGTGTACGGGTCGCAGGTGGTGGTCACCAACCCGGGGCCGTCCCCGCAGCGGCTGTCCGTGCTGATCCAGATCCCGACGGGGGCGGTGCCGGTGGCCGGCGGCCAGCCGACCCGCAGCGTCCTGCTGTCGCTCAACCCGTACCAGACGCAGACCGTCGACACCCTGTTCTACTTCCCCAAGCCAGGCCGGTTCGCCCAGTTCCCGGCCCACGTGGCGAAGAACGAGACGCTTGTCGCGGCGGCCAACCCGGCGACGTTCGAGGTGGTGGCGACGCCGAGCAAGCTGGACACCGGCTCCTGGGACTACGTGTCCCAGAACGGCACGTCGGAAGAAGTGCTAGCGTTCCTGGACCGGGAGAACGTCCACGCCCTGAACCTGGACCGGATCGCCTTCCGGCTCAAGGACCGCGGGTTCTTCGAGAAGGTGACGGCGCTGCTGGCCGCCCGGCACGCCTACAGCCCGACCCTCTGGTCCTACGCCCTCCTGCACAACGACGCCGCCGTCGCCCGGCAGTACCTGCTGCACAACGACCAACTGGCCAACGAGACCGGCGGGCCGCTGTCCAGCCCGCTGCTGACGGTCAACCCGGTGGACCGGTTCACGTATGAGCACCTGGAGTACAAACCGCTGGTGAACGCCCGGGCGCACGCCCTGGGGCACCGCCGGCAGATCGTCAACGACCGCCTGCACGCCCAGTACCACCGGTTCCTCAAGCTGCTCACGTACAAGCCGGCCCCGACCGACGAGGACCGGCTGACCACGGCGTACTACCTGCTCCTGCAGGACCGGATCGAGGAGGCGCTGGCGGCGTTCGCCGAGGTCAACCCGGACGCCGTCCCGACCCGGGTGCAGTACGACTACTGTGCCGCGTATCTCGCCATGTTCGACGACGACCCGCACCGCGCCCGGGCGATCGCCGGCAAGCACGCCAACCACCCGGTGGACCGTTGGCGGAAGCTGTTCGAGTCGGTCGCCAACCACCTGGACGAGGCCGAGGGCAAAGGGGCCAAGACGGCCGACCCGGACGACCGCGACCAGCGGCAGGCGAAGATCGCCGCCAGCGAGCCGAGCTTCGACGCGGCGGTGGAGGGGAAGGCGGTCGCCCTCACCTGGCAAAACGTGGACTCGGTCCGAGTGAACTATTACCTGATGGACGTGGAGCTGCTGTTCAGCACCAGCCCGTTCGTCCAGCAGGCCGGCGGGCAGTTCGCGTACATCCGGCCGAACCGGACGCAGGAGGTGAAGCTGCCGGCCGGCCAGACGAAGGTCAGCATCCCGCTACCGGAGGAACTGGTCCGGCGGAACGTGATGGTGGAGATCACCGCCGCCGGCAAGACTCGGGCGGTGGCCTACTACGCCACCGCGATGGACGTGAAGCTGACCGAGAGCTACGGGCAGGTGAAGGCGACGGACGCGGCCACGGGCCGGCCGCTGGCCAAGGTGTACGTGAAGACCTACGTCCGCGGGGCGGACGGGCGGGTGAAGTTCCACAAGGACGGGTACACCGACCACCGCGGGCGGTTCGACTACGCCAGCGTCAGCACCCCGGAGCGGGTGCCGCCGCAGCGGTACGCGGTGCTGGTGCTCAGCGACACCCACGGGGCCACCATCCGGGAGGCGGCCCCGCCGCAGCAGTAAAGCAACCTAACCCCCCGGCCCCCTTCCCTACGAGGGAAGGGGGAGCAAGTGGGAGGCGCGTCCGGGCGGTGGAACCGGGCACGGGCGGGGTGAAGGCCCCGAAACCTAACCCCCCGCCCCCCTTCCCTAAAAGGGAAGGGGGAGCGAGTGGGGCGCTCCCACCGTTCGGAACCGAATGTACTGGCCCAGACCTGCAACCCCCTTGCTCCCCCTTCCCTCTTAGGGAAGGGGGACGGTGGGGTTAGGTTTCGGACCCCCCGGCTCCGGCCACCATCGTTCCCCTTCCGGACCGAACACCCATGACTCGCGCTGCCGCCCTTCTGCTGCTCCTCGTCTCGCCGCTCGCGGCCGAGCCGCCGGACCTCGCCCCGCTCCGGGAGAAGGTCCAGACCAAGCTCGACGCCCTCCGGGCCGAGAACGGCTTCCCCGGGGCGAGCGTCGCCGTCGCCTTCGCCGACGGCCGCACGCTCGCCGCCACCACCGGGTTCGCCGACCCGGACGCCAAGACGCCGCTCACGCCGGCCGACCGCATCCTGGCCGGCAGCGTCGGCAAGACGTTCGTCTCGGCCGTGCTGCTGCAACTGGTGGAAGAGGGGAAGGTCGGGCTGGACGACAAGCTGTCGAAGTGGCTCGGCGAGGAAGCGTGGTTCGCCCGGCTGCCGAACGGCGGGGATCTCACCGTCCGGCACTGCCTGCACCACGCCACCGGTCTGCCCGAGTACTTCGAGGGGAAGGGGTTCGAGACGGCGATCAAGGCCGACCCGGACCGCGAGTGGAAGCCGGCCGAACTGCTCGCCTACGTGCTGGACGTGAAGCCGTTGTTCGCCGCCGGCAAGGGCTGGGCCTACGCGGACACCAACTACATCCTCGTCGGCATGGTCGCCGAGAAGGCGACCGGGAAACCGCTGTTCGCCGAGGTCGTCCGCCGGCTGGTCGAGCCACTGAAGTTAGACCGGACGGTGCCGTCCGACCGGCGGGTGATCCCCGATCTGGCCGTCGGGTACGCCGGACCAAGGAACCCACTCGGCCCCGCCGGGCGGACCATCGTCGGCGGGAAGCTGCTGACCAACCCGCAGTTCGAGTGGGCCGGCGGCGGGCTGGCGTCCACCCCGACGGACCTGGCCCGGTGGGCGAAGGCGGTGTACGAGGGCAAGGCGTTCCGGAAGCCGGAGACGCTGACGCTGCTGCTGACCGGCGTCGACTCGGCGGGCGGCCGGGGCGGGGCGAAGGGGAGCCAGTACGGCCTCGGGGTGATGATCCGGGAGTCGCCGTGGGGGCCGAGCTACGGCCACGGCGGCTGGTACCCCGGCTACCGCACCGAAGTCGAGTACTTCCCGAAGCACAAGACAGCGATCGCGGTGCAGTTCACCACCGACCAGGGGCCGCAGTTGAAGAAGGGGTTGAGGGCGTACATCGGCGACGTGGCCAGGGTCGTGCTGCCGGCGGGGTAGGTCCGCTGTGCGGACCGGGCGCGCGCAGCGGTCCGCACAGCGGGCCCTACCCCGAACCGGCGACCCACTCGAACACCACCACCCGATACCCGTCCGGGTCGGCGAGCACCGCCCGGCGATACCCCTCGGTGTCCTCCCGCACCGGTGACACCGGGCTGACACCGGCCGCCGCCAGCCGGGCGAGCGCGGCGGCGAGGTCGGCTACCTGGAAGTGGACCGTCACCCCGCCGGGCGTCGGCTCCCCGCCCTTGAGGGCGAGCCGCCCGCCGTCCGGGGCGGCCAGCAGGGCGAACCGCCGCGGCTCGTCCCGCACCTCGACCCGCAGCCCGAGCCGGTCCCAATACCACGCCAGCGACGCGGCGAAGTCGGCGACCGCCAGCTCGGTCATGAACAGGGTCATTGTCTTTCGTAGGGCGGGTCCAGCCGGCGCCGCGCGCCGACCCGCCGGAATGGTCGTGAAGCGTTTGCCACCCCCGGCGGGCCTCCCAAAGCGTCGGCACCGCCCTACGAAATGCCGCCGTCCGTAGGGCGGTGCCGAGTCTTCGAGGCCCGCCGTTGGGGCGCTGAGCGGTTGCCCGGGCCGGCGGGTCGGCGCGCAGAGCCGGCCGGACCCGCCCTACACAGAGCGGATCGCCGGCCTGTCATTCTACCCCGCCCGCTTGAACCACTTGCCCAGCCCGCCGGCCGGGGCCGCCTCCCGGAACAGGACGCCCTCCCGCCGGAACTGCCAGACCGCGAACCCGAGCGCCGCCGCCACCCACACGCCCAGCGACCCGAGCACCGCCGGGTACACCCACCACTCCGGCGGGGCGGCCGACACGCTCAAGAGGCGGGCCTGCAGCAGCATCGCCCCGGTCACCGGCACCCAGCAGTTGCCGGCCGTCAGCTCCGCCCCCGGCACCATCCCCCAGAACGCCAGCGGCATGGTGAGCAGGATCAGCGGCATCAGGTAGTATTGCCCCTCCTTGGTGCTCTTGGCGAACACCCCCAGGGACAGGCACACCGCGCTGAAGAACATGGCCAGCGGCAGCCCGAGCACCACGCACGCGGCCAGCCCCGGCAGGGACACCACCGGGTGGTGGAACACGAACCACTGCAGGGCCAGCACCCCGCCGGTGATCCAGAGCACGTTCCACACCACCGAGGCGAACGCGAACCCGGTGGTGGCCAGGAACTTGCCGGCCACGATCTCGCCCCGCTCGGCCGGGCTGATGAGCAGGGTCTCCATCGTCCCCCGCTCCTTCTCCCCGGCGGTCATGTCCACCGCCGGCTGGATCGCCCCGGCCACCAGCCACATCATCAGGATGAACGGGAACACGCGGGCGAACGAGTCCCGCAGCTCGTCCGCCGCCTTCTTCCCCTTCGGCTTGTCGGTCTGCGGGTTCTCGACCGTCAGCACCCGGTCGAAGTCGGCCGGCAGCCCCTTCGCCTTGAACCGCTCGGCCCGCAGCCGCTGCTGCCACTTCTCGACCACCCCGGCCAGCCGGCGGACGGCCAGCTTGGACTTCTCGTCCCCGTCCCGGCCGAGGATGCGGACGGTCGGCCGCTGGCCCGGGTCGGCCAGGGCGGCGGCGAACCCCGGCGGGACGACCAGCACCACGTCCGCCTGTTTGGTCCGCAGTAGGTCGCCCGGGTCGCCGCCGGGGACGGCCGCCAACGCCAGCCGGCCCCCCTCCTCGTCGGCGGCGTCCAGCCCGTCCGCCAGCCGGCCGTCGGTCAGCAGGGGCGGCACCCCGGACCCGGCCGCCGGCAGGTGCTCGGCCCCGGCCACCACCAGCACCGCCGGCTTGCCCAACAGGGCGGTGACGAACAGCGTCCCGGCCAGCCCGAACACCGGGTACAGGATCATCGGCATGACGACGATGAGCATCACCGTCCGGCGGTCCCGGAGCAGGTCGCGGAACTCCTTGCCGGCGATCAAACGGACGACGGGCCACCGCATACGGGGGCGCTCCGGGGGGCGGACACGGGTGGGAGGGGATTATATGGGACGGGGCGGTTGGGATTGCTCGCCCCATCCGGGCGGGCTATGTCCCGCCCCGAGTCGGGGGAGTCGCGGGAGGGGACCGGATGTCGGCGCGCGTGTGGTGGCGGGCGGCAGCGGCGATCGGTTGCGCGCTCGGGGTGGCAACCGGGGCCGTCGCCCAGCAGCCGGCCCCGTACCCCGGCACCCCGCCCGTGATGCCGGCCGCCCCGGTGGTGACGTACCCGGTGGTGCAGACGCCGCCATCGATCGCCCCAGTCCCCGCGTCGACGACGGCCCCGTGGGCACCCACAGTGCCGTCGGTCGCCGCCTCGCCGGCCGGCTCCGGCACCCAGGGGGCGAACTCCGCACCCGGCGGCCCGACCCCGTCGAACACCGTTCCCAGCGGGGCCGCTGATGACGCCCCGAAATTCGACACCGTCTGGAACAACGGGCTGTTCAACCAGACCAAGGGCAAGGACTTCGTCTACCACATCGGCGGGTCCGTCCACTACGACGCCGCCTGGTACACCGGGTCGGACGCCCTCCAGTACTTCCCCGGCGGGGTCGGCCGGTTCCAGGACGGGTTCAACATCCGCCGCGGCCGGCTCCGGGCCGAGGGGTCGATGTACAAGGATTACGACTTCCTGTTCGAGCTGGAGTTCTTCAACGGCTTCTACCCGGCCGGGCTGACCGTCCCGCCCGGGTTCGCCACGGTGGTCAACAACCTCGGCCCGACCGACGCCTGGGTGACGGTCAAGAACGTCCCGGTCCTGGGCAACGTGCGGATCGGCAGCCAGAAGGAGTGGTTCAGCCTGGAGCACCTGAACAGCTACCGGTATCTGGAGTTCATGGAGCGGTCGTACCTGTTCGACCAGTCGCTGACCGCGTTCAACAACGGGTTCAGCCCGGGGATCAGCGCGTTCCGCACCTGGGCGGACGACCGGTTCTTCACCGGCATCGGGGTGTACAAGAACACGACCAGCGACGTCGGCGGGTTCGGCCTCGGGGACGGCCAGTACGCCGTCACCGGGCGGGTGACGTGGCTACCGGTCTACTGCCCGGACCAGCAGTACTTCCTGCACGTCGGCGGGGCGATGAGCCACCGCGACCCGGTGGACGGCCAGTACCGGCTCCGCGTCCGGGACACCGTCCGCAACGCCCCGCTCCCGCTGCTCAACCTGATCGCCGACACCGGCGTGCTGAACACCGACTCGGTCACCATGTACAACGTCGAGTCGGCCGCGGTGTACGGGCCGGTGACGTTCCAGGGGGAGTACCAGACGATCGTCCTGAGCGACGTCCGGCAGACGGCCGCCGGGCCGAGCCTGGGGACGATCCCGTTCCAGGCGTTCTACGTCGAGGGCATGGTCTTCCTGACCGGGGAGAGCCGGACCTGGAACCCCAAGACGGCCACGTTCAACCGGGTGATCCCGAAGCGGAACTTCGGGTTCGAGGACGGCCGCTGGTGCGGCGGCTGGGGGGCGTGGGAACTGGCCGCCCGGTACACCTACCTGGACGCCACCGTCCGGGGGATCACCGGCGGCCGGCTGAACAACGTGACGCTCGGGCTGAACTGGTACATGACCCCGAACACCAAGATGCAGTTCAACTACGACTACGCGTACCGGGACGAGTCGGCCAACCCGCTGGTCAAGGGGGCGATCCACGCCTTCGGCACCCGGCTGGCGTTCGACTTCTGACCCCCGCCGGTCACTCCTCCTCCCACCCCCGACCGGGACCGCCCGACCGGGCCGGCACCTTGACCGCCGCCGGCGTCACCGCCGGCGGGACGTTCCCGACCCCGGCGACCGCCACCTTGGCCGGCGGCCCGGCCGTCAGCGCCGGCTTGTGAAAGTACACCACCGCCACCACCAGCGTGGCGGCCACGCCGGCGAGCAGACCGAGCTTCGCGTCGTTCGGCATCGCCCACTCCCCCGCATGGAATACGAGAAGAGTGACCGATTCGGGCCGGCCTGTCAGTAAGACTTGAGCGAATCCGGCGGGTCGGCTCAAACCGCGGCCGGCTCCTCCTGTACATCCGGGACGGCGCGATCCGGCCGCAAACTCCCAACAGCTTGCCCGACTTGCCCGACGGCCGCCGCGGTGACGGCCAGTCCGGCGATCAGGGCGGGGAACAGGTAGCGGTTGGCCATCCGCCAGCCGTCCATCGCCCCGTCGTACACGGCGAACAGGCCGAGGTTGGCGGCGGCCAACAGGACGCACGCCGTCACCCACGCCCGCCCGCCGGGCGTCGGCCGCAGGAGCAGCCACGCGGCGGCCACGGGGAACACCAGCACGATCGGGCAGGTGCGGAGGAACCCGGGGTGGGCGGGGTCGTCGGCGAGCAGCAGGGCACGCAGCCCGGCCCCCAATGGGACGGTGAACCGGGAGGAGTGGTCGGCCAGCCCGACCACCCCGCCGGCGACGGCCAGTTGCCGCTCGTACCCCGTCACCCAGGGGGCGCCGAAGAGCCACGTGTTGAACAGCAACCCGGGGGCGAGGCCGATCAGCCCGCCGAGGACGAGCTTGCCGACCGCGGTCGGCTTGCAATCGGCCGCGGTCCACGCCACGAGCACCACCGGGGCGGCGAGGACGACGACGTACACCTTGGTGCTGACCGCGAGCCCGGCCAGCACCCCAGCGAGCACCGGCCGGCGGCCCCGGGCGGCCAGCAACGACCCGACCAACAGGGCACACAGGAACAGGTCCGGAGAGTAGTTGAAGCCGAACCGCCAGAGGGGGGTGAGCACCAGCCCGGCCAGAACCACCAGCCGGGCGGCCGGCGTCCCCCCGCCGAGGGCCGCCGTCCCCGTCAGCAGCAGCACTAGTACCAGAACGTTGAACAGCAGGAACCCGGTGGCGCCGAACGCCGCGTAGAACGGCACGGCGGCGGCGGCCAGCACCGGCGACTGCTTGATGGTCAGCCGGCCGTCGGCGGTCAGCCCGAACTCGCCGGCCCTCTCCTTCGCCTCCAGCTCCGGCAGGGCGTCCGCCAGGGTCGCCTTGCCGGGGAAGCACTGGTTCAACAGGTCCAGGTCGCCGTCCCTCAGCAGCGAGTCGGCGGCGGCGGCGTACAGCCCGGAGTCGCCGAACAGGAACCCATGCGGGTTCGGGCCGATCTGCGGGGCGATGTCATACGCCACCACGGCGAGGACGGCGGCGACGAACGCCGGCCAGGGGAACCAGTCGCGCGGCATCGGCGAGGCTCGTGGGCGGGGGCGACGCGGAACTGTAGCACACCGGGCTTGCGGCGGCGGCCGGCCGGCCGGAGAGTGTAGTCCGCTCGCTCCGCGGGCGGTCCGAGACAGCACGCCCGGGCAGACATCTCCACCCGGGCGTGCTGTCTCGGACCGCTCGCGGAGCGGCGCGGACTACACCCGGAGCGTACCCGATGGGACCGACCGACGCGGCCGCCCTCCTCTTGATCGCGGCGGCCGTCCTGGGGGTGCTGCGGGGGTGGGACGTGCGGCTAGTGCTGCTGGCCGCCGCACTGGCTCTGGGCGGGCTGGCCGGCGACCCGGCCCCGGTCGTCCGCACCTTCCTGGACACGTTCAGCAACGAGAAGTTCGTCGTCCCGATCTGCTCGGCGATGGGGTTCGCCTACGTCCTGCGGCACACCGGCTGCGACCGGCATTTGGTCCGGGTGCTGGTCGAGCCGGTCCGGCGGGTGCGGTTCCTGACCGTCCCCGGGGTGGTGCTGGCCGGGTTCGTGGTGAACGTCCCGGTCATCAGCCAGACGAGCACGGCGGTGTGCCTGGGGGCGGTGGTGGTGCCGGTGATGCGGGCGGCCGGGTTCGGCCCGGCGGCCACCGGGGCGGCGTTGCTGCTCGGCGCGTCGGTCGGCGGCGAGTTGCTCAACCCGGGGGCGCCGGAGCTGTTAACGGTGAAGGACAAGACCGGGGTGGACACCCGCGAGATGGTGCCGGTGGTGCTTCCCCTGGTGCTGCCGGTGCTGGTCGTCTCGACGCTGGTACTGTGGGTGACGATCTCCCGCACCGAGAAGGCGGGCCGGGGGCTGACGCCCGCGGCTGAAGCCCCCACCCGGGGGCGTCAGCCCCCGGCCCGCAGGACGAACCCCTCAACCCGTTCAAAGCCGTCGTCCCGCTGGTCCCGCTTGCCCTGCTGTTCCTGTCCGGCCCGCCGCTCAGCCTGTTCGAGGTGCCGCTCAGGTGGCTGGCGACCGAGGAGACGGCCAAGCTCGCCACCAGCCGGCTGATCGCCTTGGCCATGCTGGTCGGGGTGGCGGCGGCGGCGGTCGTCGCCCCGCGGAAGGCCGGCGGGTGCATGACCTCGTTCTTCGAGGGGGCCGGGTACGGGTTCACCCACATCGTCAGCCTGATCGTGGTCGCCAACTGTTTCGGCAAGGGGATCGAGCTGGTGAGGCTGGCCGACCACCTGGGCCGGCTGATCGCCGCCGAGCCGGCGTTGTTGCACCCGCTGGCCGGTTTCGTGCCGTGCGCGTTCGCCTGGGTGTGCGGGTCCGGGATGGCCAGCACCCAGAGCCTGTACGGGTTCTTCCACGGCCCGGCGGTGGCGACCGGGGCGGACCCGCTGGCGGTCGGGGCGATGGTGTCGGTCGGGGCGGCGGCCGGGCGGACCATGTCCCCGGTGGCGGCGGTGGTGCTGATGTGCGGGACGCTGACCGGGGCGAAGCCGGGGGAGCTGCTCAGGCGGGTCAGCCCGGCCCTGCTCGCCGGCCTGACGGCGGCCGTGGTGTTACGGGCGCTGGGCGTGGTGTGACTGGGCGGTAGTGCAGCCGTTACCAGCCCGACGCGCCAGCGAGGGTGACTTTCAAGACCCTCGCTGGCGCGTCGGGCTGGTTGCGGTTACAACGCGAACGGGCCGCCCTTTCGGGCGGCCCGTCGTGCGTCACACTGTTACTGCGGTCACTTGGCGGCGGCCGCGGCCGGCTCCGCCGGGGCGGGGGCGGTGCCGGTCGCCTCGAACACCAGCTTCTTCTCCCCGTCCACCTCTCCGACCGTCACCGTCACCGTCTCCTTGCCGTCGAACTCGCCCTTCAGCAGCGCCTCGGACATGGTGTCCTCGAGGTGCTGCTCGACCGCCCGCCGCAGCGGCCGGGCGCCGTACTCGGTGCTCGACCCCTTCTCGATCAGGAAGTCCTTGGCGGCGTCCGTCACCACCAGCGTCAGGCTCTTCTCCTTCAGCCGCTTGCCCACCTTCGTCAGCTCCATCTCGACGATCTGCTTCAGGTTGTCCTTGGTCAGCGACCGGAACACGATGATGTCGTCCAGCCGGTTCAGGAACTCCGGCCGGAACACCTTGGACATCTGCTCCAGGAGCTTCTTCTTCATGTCCTGGTAGCTCACCTCGGCGTCCTTCTTGACGTGCTTGGTGAGCACGCTGGACAGGTCGTCCGGGGTGACGATCGTCTCCGCCCCGACGTTCGTGGTCATGATCAGGATGGTGTTCTTGAAGTCCACCACCCGCCCCACATTGTCGGTCAGCCGGCCCTCCTCCATGATCTGGAGGAGCATGTTCCACACGTCCGGGTGGGCCTTCTCGATCTCGTCCAGGAGCACCACCGAGTACGGCTTCCGCCGGATCTTCTCGGTGAGCTGGCCGCCCTCCTCGTACCCGATGTAGCCGGGCGGCGCCCCGACCAGCCGGGAGACGTTGTGCTTCTCCATGTACTCGGACATGTCCAGTTGGACGATGGCGTTCTCGTCCCCGAACTGGAACTTGGCCAGCGCCTTGGCCAGCAGCGTCTTCCCGACCCCGGTCGGGCCGGCGAAGATGAAGCTGCCGATCGGCCGGCGGGGGTCCTTCAGCCCGGCCCGGCTCTTCCGGACCGCCTTGGCGATCGCCTTGATCGCCTCGTCCTGGCTGACGACCGTGCCGTGCAGTTCGTCCTCCATCTTGAGGAGGCGCGAGGTCTCGTCCGCCCCGACCTTCTTGAGCGGGACGCCGGTCATCTTGGAGACGACCTCGGCGATCACCTCGTCGTCGACGACGCCGTCCGTCTCCTTGGCCTTCTCCCGCCACTCCTTGGTGACCTGGTCCTTCTTCTTCTTCAGCTTGTCCGCCTGGTCGCGGAGGCTGGCCGCCTTCTCGAAGTCCTGCTCGGCGACGGCGGACTCCTTCTCCTGGTTCAGCTTCTCGATCTGCTCGTCGATGTCCTTCAGGTCCGGCGGCCGGGTCATGGCCTTGAGACGAATTCGGGCGCCGGCCTCGTCGATCACGTCGATCGCCTTGTCCGGCAGGCACCGGCCGCTGATGTACCGCTCACTCAGTTCGACGGCGGACTTAAGGGCGCCGTCGGTGATCTGCACCCGGTGGTGCGCCTCGTACCGGTCCCGCAGCCCCTTCAGGATCTCGACCGCCTCGTCCTTGGACGGCGGGTTGACGATGATCTCCTGGAACCGGCGGGCCAGGGCGGCGTCCTTCTCGATGTACTTGCGGTACTCGTCGAGGGTGGTCGCCCCGATGCACTGGATCTCGCCCCGGGCCAGGGCCGGCTTCAGCACGTTGCTAGCGTCTATTGCCCCCTCGGCGCCGCCGGCCCCGACCAGGGTGTGCAGCTCGTCGATGAACAGGATGGTGTTCTTGGCCCGGCGGACCTCGTTCATGACCGCCTTGATCCGCTCCTCGAACTGGCCGCGGTACTTGGTCCCGGCGACCATCATCGCCAGGTCGAGCACCACCAGCCGCTTGTCGCGGAGCAGCTCCGGCACGTTGCTGTCGACGATGAGCTGGGCCAGCCCCTCGACGATGGCCGTCTTGCCCACCCCGGCCTCGCCGAGGAGGACGGGGTTGTTCTTGGTCCGCCGGGACAGGACCTGGATGACCCGCTCGATCTCGTTCGCCCGGCCGATCACCGGGTCGAGCTTGGACTGGCGGGCCAGCTCGGTCAGGTCGCGGCCGAAGCTATCCAGCGCGGGCGTCTTGGACTTCTGCCGGCCGGAGGAGGTGCGGCCCTCGCCACCGGACCCGCCGGTCCCGCCGCCCGGTTCGTTCTCGTTCGGCATCGGGTTGTGCCCCAGGAGGTTCAGCACTTCTTCGCGGACGTCTTCCAGCTTCAGCCCGAGGTTCATCAGCACCTGGGCCGCGACCCCTTCCTGCTCCCGGAGGAGTCCGAGCAGCAGGTGTTCGGTGCCGACGTAATTGTGGTTCAGGTTCCGAGCCTCCTCGATGGAGTACTCGATCACCTTCTTGGCCCGGGGGGTGTGCGGCAGGCGGCCCATGACCACCTGGTCGCCGCCGGCCCCGGGCTGGACGATCCGCTCGACTTCCAGGCGGATCTTGCGGAGGTCCACGTCCAGGTTCTTCAGCACGTTGGCCGCGACCCCGGACCCCTCCTTCACCAGCCCGAGCAGGATGTGCTCGGTGCCGATGTACTCGTGGTTGAACCGCTGCGCCTCCTGGTTGGCGAGCTGCATCACCTTCCGGGCGCGGTCGGTAAAGCGTTCGTACATGTTCGGCCGTCTCCGGCGGGGGATCGAAACGCCCGGGCCGTGGTTCGGGGGCAAACTCGGGTCTGCCGGTCCCGCGGACCGTCCCGGCTTATCTTATGGCCCCGGGCGGAGTCGCACCAACCGGAGTGGGGCGGGGGCCGACGGGGGGTTAGAGGGGGCCGGAAGCTGAGGGATTCTAGGGCCGCTGATTCGGCGAATCAAGCGACGCCCGGAACGCCCGCCCGGCCCGCGGTGTGAGCGGAAGTTAGCAGCGGCCGGCGATTTTCTGCAAGCGGCGGTCTGACCGTTCCGGTTACACTGGGATCGTTCCGGGGTGTGCCAGAGGATCGCCCGATGAACGGCCCGAACCCCTCCGACCCGGCCACGCGGACGGCCGGCGACCTGCCCTCGACCGCCGGGCCGGACCGGACCGGCACTTACGACCCCGACCGGACGCCGCCGGCGAACTCGGCCACCCCGCCGCTGGGGCCGCCGGCCGCCAATGGGGCGGGGCGGTCGCCAGATGACGCCAGCGGCCGCTATCAGGTGGTCGGCCCGCACAAGCGCGGCGGGCTGGGCCAGGTGTGGCTGGCGTGGGACACGCTCGCCGAGCGGACCGTCGCCCTCAAGACCATCCGCCCGGACCGGACCGGCAGCGACAACCTGGTCAAGCGGTTCGCCCGCGAGGCCAAGGTGACGGGCCAGCTCGAGCACCCCGGGATCGTGCCGGTGTACGACCTCGGCGAGCGGGAAGGGGAGCCGCACTACGTCATGCGGTTCGTCCGCGGGCGGACGCTGTCCGAGGCGGCCCAGGAGTTCCACGGGAGCTTGAAGCCGGGGCCGGCCGGCCGGCCCACCCTGCGGGATCTGCTCGACCGGTTCCTGGGGGTGTGCCACGCGATCGCGTTCGCCCACGACCGCGGCTACCTGCACCGCGACCTGAAGGGGTCGAACATCATCCTCGGGGACTTCCACGAGGTGTTCGTGCTCGACTGGGGGCTGGTCAAGAAGATCGGCGAGCCGGACCGGCCGGGCGACCCGACCCCCCTGTCCCCGGCCCTGGACGAGCCGCAGACCCGGACCGGGGCGGTGCTCGGCACCCCGGAGTACATGGCCCCGGAGGTGGCGGCCAAGCAGCCGGCGACGACGGCGTCCGACGTCTACGGGCTGGGGGCGGTGCTGTACCACATCCTGACCGGCCACCCGCCGGTCGAGGGGACGACGCCGCAGGAGGTGCTGAGCAAGCTGACCGACGGCGTCTCGATCCCGGCGCCACGGGCGCTCAACCCGACTGCCCCGCCGGCCCTGGAGGCGATCGCGCGGAAGGCGCTGGCTCCGAAGCCGGCCGACCGCTACCCGTCGGCGACGGCCCTGGCCGACGACGTGCGGCGGTGGCTGGCGGACGAGCCGGTGACGGCGTACCCGGAGCCGTGGCCGACCCGCGTCGCCCGGTGGGCGCGACGGCACCGGACCGGGGCGACGGCGGCGGCCGTCGCGCTGGTGCTGACGGCCGCCGGGTCGGCGGTCGCGGCCGGGCTGATCTGGCAGGAGAAGGAAGAAACGGCCAAGCAGAAGCAGGCTGCGGAAGTGGCGCTGGGAGTAGCAGAGCAGGAGAAAGAGCGAGCCGAGCAGAACTACGCGGTCGCCTGGGGACTGACCTCGAACGTGACTGATCTGGTCATTCAGAACGAAACAGGCCGTGTGGGCCGACGACTGGACCCGGCCGAACAAGCGAAGTTGTTGACAAATGCCGTCGATGCGGTTGAAAAGTTGTTGGAAGCCCGGCCGGACGACCCCGACCTGATGGCCCGCACCGCCATGTTGTTACGATTTGCCGGACGGTTAGCGGGACGGACAAATGCCATGCAGACTGCCGAGCGGTCCCTGGCCCGCTCGGTCCGGTTACAAGAGCAACTGCACCAGCGGATGCCCGGCGACCAAGACCGCCGACTGAATCTGGCGCTGACGCTACAGGACTATGCCACACATGCTGTCAATGTTGGCCAGCTAACCGTTGGCCTGAACCGTCTCCACAATGCTAATTCCTTGATCGACGGGTTGGACTCGGCTGACGCAGCTCGGCCGGACGCTCGCCGAGTGCTCGGGTTGGTGCTGACCGAGAGGGCGTCGACCGAATACTGGCTTGGGAAATGGGATAAAGCCATCGCGACCGGGGACCGCGCGGCCGACCTGTTCGCCGGCTTGGCCAGCAGTCCGCCCAATGCCGCCCACTTCCTCGATCCCGTGTTTGGGGGGATGGCCCGGACGAGCGCGGCCAAAGCCCGCCGAGAAAAGGAGCAGGCCGCCGGCGGCAAGGACCACCGAGCGGCCCTGGTCGCACACGCCGCGGCCGTGAAAGCGCTCCGAGACATAGCGTCCCGCGATCCGAACCCGGACGTGATGCACAACCTTTACCGGGCCGTGATCGAGCAGGCCCGGACCCGGTTGCTGACCACCGAGCCGCCGGCGAGCGTCCTGGCCGACCTGAACGAAGCGGTGGACGGTTGGCGGAAGTTGGATCGGGAGAACCGTCGGCTACCGATGTATCGACACTATCTGGCCGTCGGGCTGACCGTCCGGGGTCAGGCGTGGGCAAGCGCAGAGCCGACGAACCGGAAACCGGCCGCGGTCGACTTCAAAGAGGCGACCGACTTGCTGGAATCACTGGCCCGAGCCAGTCTGTCGGATGCATCATACCGTGCCGACCTCGGGGCGGCGTGGGCGGGACTGGCCGCAATCTCTGTTGCGACAGACCGAAAAGTGGCTGAGGTGTATTACTACCGGGGATGGAAGTCCTACGAGAAGGCGACCGAAATCGATCCCGAGAATTCCGTTTACAAAGCGGCCATGGGCAATCTTCTTGAGAAGGCAAAGAACGATGGGTTCGATGCGAAGAAGCGACCATGACTACCAGAGCACTCGCCCAACGTACTGCGAGCGCTCCGCGATGGGTGCGAAATTAACTAGTCGTAGAGGCTGACCTCCACAGTAGTGGGCGACGATTCCACTCCGAGGCGGTCGGTGATAGTTACCGCAGCTACCACGTTGGGTGTGTCAGCGGCACCTACTACTCCCGCTGGCCCAGGCCCTGGAGGGCCGCTTATCGGTGTGGGGAAGGTTACAATCGCCAACCGGCCGTTAGCCGTGTCATCGTAGGGGATGAGGTCTGTATTACTCTGCCAAGTCGCGACAAGACCGCCAGTGAGATTGACACTCAGCCGCACGCGATCAGTTGCGACAAAGGGCGCGCTACCGGCCCCTCGCTCCAACGCAAGCACACTGCTCTGCGTGGTATAGAGCCTACCGACCGCACGGGCAACGAACGTGGGCATTGGTCGCTCCAGCCCTGGATTGGGAGGAATGGGTAGAATGCACAGTATAGCTATCTTGACCATAGGTACAGTAAGCTAATACTTCGACTCGATCAACAGATTTCCGCCAAATTCTTGACATGCCCATCCAGCCGCCGGACGATGCGGCCACCCGTTCTCCCCGGAGGATTCCGCACATGTCCGCCGCCACCCTCTCCCGCCCCGCCGCCCGTCCGAAGGTCAAGGACCGCCAGTTGCTCATCGGTGGTAAGTGGCAGCCGGCCGCGTCCGGCAAGACGTTCACGACCATCAACCCGGCCACCGAGGAGGCCGTCTGCCAGGTGGCCGAGGGCGACGCCGCCGACATCGACCTGGCGGTGAAGGCGGCCCGCAAGGCGTTCGAGTCCGGGCCGTGGGCGAAGATGAACGCCTCCGACCGCGGCCGACTGCTGAACAAGCTGGCCGACCTGATCGAAGCGAACGCCGACGAGTTGGCCGCCCTGGAGGCGCTGGACAACGGCAAGCCGGTCCACGTCGCCCGGGCCGCCGACCTGCCGCTCACCGTCAAGTGCTACCGGTACTACGCCGGGTGGGCGGACAAGTACCACGGCAAGACCATCCCCATCGACGGCGACTACTTCTGCTACACCCGGCACGAGCCGGTCGGGGTGGTCGGGCAGATCATCCCGTGGAACTTCCCGCTGCTCATGCAGGCGTGGAAGTGGGGGCCGGCCCTCGCCACCGGCTGCACCGTCGTGCTGAAGCCGGCCGAGCAGACACCGCTGTCGGCGCTCCGGGTCGCGGAGCTGGCGCAAGAAGCCGGCATCCCGGACGGGGTGCTGAACGTCGTCCCCGGGTTCGGGCCGACCGCCGGGGCCGCCCTCGCCAAACACATGGACGTGGACAAGGTGGCGTTCACCGGGTCCGGAGAGGTCGGCAAGCTGGTCATGGCCGCCGCCGCCCACAGCAACATGAAGCGGGTGTCGCTGGAACTCGGCGGCAAGTCGCCGAACGTGGTGTTCGCCGATGCCGACCTGGAGGCGGCGGTCGAGGGGGCGTACTTCGGGCTGTTCTTCAACCAGGGGCAGTGCTGCTGCGCCGGTAGCCGGCTGTTCGTCGAGGAGAAGGTCCACGCGGAGTTCGTCAAACGGCTGGTCGCCAAGGCCAAGGCCCAGCGGGTCGGCGACCCGTTCGACCCGGCCACCACCCAGGGGCCGCAAGTCTCGGCGGAGCAGTTCGACCGGGTGATGGGGTACATCGACGCCGGCAAGAAACAGGGGGCGAACCTGCTCACCGGCGGCGGCCGGGCGAACGACCGCGGGTACTTCATCCAGCCGACCATCTTCGACCGGGTGGACGACGGGATGACCATCGCCCAGGAGGAGATCTTCGGGCCGGTGATGAGCGTGCTGAGCTTCAAGGACGCGGACGAGGTGATCGCCCGCGGCAACCGCACCTGGGCCGGGCTGGCGGCGGCGGTGTGGACGAAGGACCTCAAGAAGGCGCTGCGGGTCAGCAACGGGCTGCGGGCCGGGACGGTGTGGGTGAACTGCTTCGACGTGTTCGACGCGGCCGCCCCGTTCGGCGGGTTCAAGCAGAGCGGCATCGGCCGGGAGCTGGGGGAGTACGCCCTGCAACTGTACACCGAGGTGAAGACCGTGACCGTGGCCCTGTGAACGCCCATCAAGCCCACCCGTTGCAACGGGTGGGCGTTCTTCCGGAGGGACACCCGTGCTCTACCGCTACAAGATGCTGGTGACGTTCACCGAGATCGGCATCTCCCAGATCCAGAACACGGTGAAGCGGGCGGCCGAGTTCCGTCAGGCGGCGGCCGAAGTCGGGGTGACGGTCGAGGACGTGTACTGGACGCTGGGCCAGTTCGACGCCGTCGTCACCCTGTCGAGCGAGGACGAGGAGAGCATCCTGGCCCTGGTCACGTACCTGGGCAAGCAGGGGTACGTCCGGGCCAACCTGCTGAGGGCGTACACCGAGGAGGAGTTCGCCGGGTTCCTGGCCCGGATGCCCAAGGGGGCGATCGAACTCGACGGGTAGAATGGGTGTCGGTGTCCCGGACACCCGCCGAATGAGGGCCGATTGGACATGCCGGCCGACTTCGCCGAGCAGCATGACCATTACATCCACGGGACGCCGCGGCTGTAGGGTGGGTGGAACTTTGCGGAGCGTACCGCGGGACCGCGTACCCGATTCGGACGACCCCAAGGGGGAGGGCGAGGCTTCTGCCGAGCCGCCAGTCTGCCCCAGTCACAATGTCCCATGTCCGGTGACAGCCACCGGGGCAGCCCACTCCGTTTGCCCACGCGCTCCCGGCTCGGCAGGAGCCTCGCCCTCCCCCAGCCCGAGCCACCGACCGCGGTTGGGGCCGTTGCCGTTTCTGGTGCGTTCCGGTCGCAGAGCCTCCCTCCACGCACCCACCATAATTCCCGTCGCTCCCCCCGGCGTGACAGGCGGGTAGAATGGGGGATGCTACCCCCGGAGCCGCCGATGGACTCGTCCGCCTTCCTGGTGCTCACCGCCTCCTTGCTGGCCGCCGACCCGGCCGCCCCGGACCCCGCCCCGGCCGCCGGCGAGGTCCGGTTCGCCGGGGACGAGGACGCGGCCGGCGTCCCGCCGCACTACCGGCTGGCCGCCCACTCGTTCCGGGCCGAGCACCGGCTCACCCGTCGGCTGCCCCACTCCGGGGTGGACGTGTACGCCGTCTCCTTCCCGTCCGCGGTGGCCACCCCGCACCCGGAGAACAACACCGTCCACGCCGAGTTCTTCGCCCCGGTCGGGGTGACGGGCCGGCCGGCGGTGATCGTCCTGGACATCCTGGACGGCCAGGGGGTGGTGTCCCGCGGGGAGGCGGTCTGGCTGGCCGCCCACGGGGTGCCGGCCCTGGCCGTCACCCTGCCGTACTACGGCCCCCGCCGGCCGGCCGGCAGCCGCACCCGGCTGCTCTCCCCGGACGTGCCGGCCAGCGTGGCCAACGTCCGCCAGGCGGTCCTCGACTGCCGCCGGGCCGCCGCCTGGCTGGCCGCCCGCCCGGAGGTGGACGCGGGCCGCATCGGGGTGGTCGGCACCAGCCTGGGAAGCTTCATCGGCGGGCTGGTGGCGGCGGCCGAGCCGCGGGTGACGGCCGCCTGCCTGCTGCTCGGCGGCGGCGGCCTGGTGGACGCCTTCTACGACCACCCGAAGGCCGGCCCGGTGCTGTCCGTGTTGCGGCTGGTCGGGATCGGCAAGGACGAGCTGAAGGCGGCCATCGCCCCGGCCGACCCGATCACCTACGCCGACCGGCTGAAGGGCAAGAGCCTGCTGTTGATCGCCGCCAGCCGGGACGACGTGGTCCCGCCGGTGGCGATGAAGCGGCTGTGGGAGGCGACCGGCAAGCCGAAGATCGTCTGGTACGACGCCACCCACGTCGGGGCCGCCGCCTACGCCTTCCCGGCCATGCGGGAGGTGCTCGCCCACCTGACCGGCGAGGGGCGGTAATCCCGGGCGAGCGGGGGGCGTAAGCCCCCTGTTGCTGCGTGTGGTCGTTGACCGGGCGAGCCAACAGGGGGCTTACGCCCCCCCCGCTCGCCATTCGTTTCTTGGGTTTCCAGCCCCAGGGGGGCGGTCCCGGAAACCAAAGGCCGGGGTCCGCCCTCTACTCTCTGGCCCGGCCCAACTGGACGATCTCGCCCGGGTCGGTACGATATACCATTGGCCCGCACCCGCCGGCGGGCCGTCGAACCCGCCCGCACTCCGGGCGGTCTTCCGTTCATGGGACGGTGGTCGCCCCGCCCCGGCACCTGCCGGGCGGCGGCATTCTTCCTCTTGCAAGGAGCCGGCGCAACCGCCGCCGGCCGACAGCGATGCTCGACAAAGTTCGGAATATCGGGATCATGGCCCACGTGGACGCCGGGAAGACCACGACCACCGAGCGGATCCTCTACTACAGCGGCACCAAGCACAAGGTCGGCGACGTCGACGACGGGGACACCACCACCGACTTCGACCCGCTCGAGCGGCAAAAAGGCATCACCATCAACAGCGCCGCCGTGTCCATCGACTGGCAGGACCACGACGGCAACGACATCGCCATCAACATCATCGACACCCCCGGCCACGTCGACTTCACCGCCGAGGTGGAGCGGTCCCTCCGCGTCCTGGACGGGGCGGTCGGGGTGTTCTGCGCCAAGGGCGGGGTCGAGGTCCAGAGCGAGACCGTCTGGCGGCAGGCCACCAAGTACAAGGTGCCCCGGATCGCCTACGTCAACAAGCTGGACCGCATGGGGGCCGACTTCTGGGGCTGCGTCGAGCAGATGAAGACCAAGCTCCAGGCCACCCCGTGCGTGGTCACCATCCCGGCCGGCCAGGACTCCGCCCTGGAGGGGGTGATCGACCTGATCCGGATGAAGCTGGTCACCCGCGACCTGACGGACAAGACGAACCGCAAGTTCTTCGTGTCCGACATCCCGGACAAGTACAAGGCCGAGGCCGAGAAGCGGCGGGAGCAGATGCTCGACGCCGTCTCCGCCGCGTCCGACGAGATCATGGAGGCCGTCCTCGAAGGCAAAGAGGTGACCGAGCAGCAGATCCTCAAGGCGCTCCGCAAGGGGACGCTGGACGGCCTGTTCACCCCGGTCCACTGCGGCAGCTCGAAGAACTTCCACGGCGTCCAGCAACTGCTCGACCTGGTGGTCGACTGCCTGCCCAGCCCGCTCGACCGGCCGCCGGTGGACGGCATCCAGCCGAAGACCAAGGACGTCGTCCAGCGGAAGCCGGAGGCGTCCGAGCCGATGAGCGCCCTGGCGTTCAAGACGGTGGCCGAGTCGACCGGTGACCTGGTGTACATCCGCGTGTACTCCGGCGAGATGAAGCCGGGCGAGACGTACCTGAACACCACCAACGGCAAGCGGGAGCGGATCGCCCGGTTCTACCGGATGATGGGCGACAAGCGGATCGAGCTGGAGAAGGCCGGCCCCGGCGACATCGTCGCCGGCATCGGGCTGAAGGAGACGTACACCGGGAACACCCTGAGCGACTCGGACAACCCGGTCGCCCTGGAGGCCATCAGCTTCCCGAAGCCGGTCATCGGCCAGGCGCTGTCGTTCAGCAAGACGCTGGACAGCGGCAAGGTGGGCGAGGCGCTCAACCGGCTGGTCCGGGACGACCCGACGCTCAAGACCCACACCGACGAGGAGACCAAGGAGACGATCCTCAGCGGGATGGGCGAGCTGCACCTGGAGATCTCCATCGAGAAGCTGAAGCGGGCCATCGGGGTGCCGCAGGAGAACACCGACCTGATCACCCTGGGCAAGCCGCGGGTGGCGTACCGCCAGTCGTTCGCCCGGATGAAAGACCTGGAGTACAGCTTCAAGAAGCAGACCGGCGGCCGGGGCAAGTACGCCGTCATCAACGTGAAGTACAAGCCGCTCACCCCGGAGGACGTGGCCGAGAAGGTGCGGGAGATCGAGGAGCTGAACAACCCGAAGATCAAGCCGGACCCGAACAACGTCTACTTCACCAACAGCATCAGCCAGGGGTCGATCCCGAAGGAGTACATCCCGAGCGTGGAGGAGGGGCTGCGGGAGGCGGCGAAGAAGGGGTTCAAGTACCCGTTCCCGTTCGTCGACCTGGAGTTCGACCTGCACTTCGGCAAGTACCACGACGTGGACTCGTCCCAGGACGCCTTCTACCTGTGTGCGCTGGAGGCGTTCCGGGACGCCGAGCAGTCGTGCGGGATCATCCTGCTGGAGCCGATCATGAAGGTGGTGGTCGTCTCCCCGAAGCAGTACCAGGGGCCGATCACCGGGGACGTCAGCCGGCGGCGGGGGGTGATCGAGGAGACGAGCGAGGAGAAGGGGGTCAGCCAGGTGATGGCCAAGATCCCGCTGGCCAACCTGTTCGGGTACACCAGCGACCTGCGGAGCGCCACCCAGGGGACGGCCAGCTTCTCGATGGAGTTCAGCCACTACGCCCCGGTCCCGGTCGAACTGGCCGACATCCCGGCCAGCATGGTGCGGAAGTAACTGCCTTGAGGGCCCCGCACCGCCGGCAGGAGCAACGAACCCCGGGCGGTCGCCCGGGGTTTTTTGCGCGCCGGCTGGCCCCAGGCGGTCGGCCGGGGTAAGCTCGGCCCACCTCTCACGGAGCCGGCCCCATGTCCGCGCCCGCTGACCCCGAGTTCCGCGTCCGCCGGATGGCCCGGGCGGACCTCGACCTGATCCGACAATGGGCCGACGCCGAGGGGTGGAACCCCGGCTTGCACGACGCCGGGGCGTTCCACGCCGCCGACCCGGACGGGTTCTTCCTCGGCGAGCGGGACGGGGAGCCAGTCGGGTGCGTGTCGTGCGTCCGGTACGGGGACCGGTACGGGTTTCTCGGCCAGTACATCGTCCGGCCCGGGTTCCGCGGCCGGGGGTACGGGCTGCGGATCTGGCAGGAGGGGATGCGGCACCTGGCCGGGCGGACGGTCGGGCTGGACGGGGTGTTGGCCCAGCAGGCGAACTACGAGCGGTCCGGGTTCCGGCTGGCCCACCACCACGTCCGCTACCAAGGGGCCGGCGGCGGGGTGCCGGCGGCCGGGGTGACGGACGTGTCGGCCGTCCCGTTCGCCGATCTGGCGTTGTACGACGCCCGGATGTTCGGGGCGGACCGGTCGGCGTTCCTGCGGGCGTGGGTGGGACTGACCGGGGCGACCGCGCTGGGGGTGGTGTCGGGCGGGCGGCTGGTAGGGTACGGGGTGATTCGGCCGAGCTCCGGCGGGTTCAAGATCGGACCACTGTTCGCCGCCGACCGGAAGGTGGCCGACGCGGTGTTCCGGAGTTTGCTGGCCCGGGTGCCGGGGGCGGCGGTGTGTGTGGACGTGCCCGAGGCGGCGGCCAACCCGGACGCGGCGGAACTGGTGGCCCGGCACGGGTGGGCGGAAGTGTTCCGGACCGCCCGGATGTACGCCGGTGAGCCGCCGGCAGTGCCGGTACGGGAGGTGTACGGAGTGACCAGCCTGGAACTCGGGTGACGGGCCGGGGCATCGGAGGGTTGGCCGCGTACACTAACGGCACCGCCCCCGAGGTGTTGCCGATGCTCCCGTTCGCGTTCTTCGACAAAGCCCTGTCGTATGCCGACTTTTTCGCCGCCCACGGCACCCCGGCCGACCAGGCCCGGTGGGACCGGACCCGGGCGGCCGTCCGGCTGACCGACGAGCAGACCGCCCTGCTCCAGTCGTTCACCCGCACGACCAACGTGCTGCTGCTGGCCGGGGCGTGGTGCGGGGACTGCGCCGGCAACTGCCCGATCTTCGAGGCGTTTGCGGCCGCCGCCCCGGTGCTGAAGGTCCGCTACTTGGACCGGGACGCCCACCCGGACGCCCAGAAGGAACTCCAGATCAACGGCGGCAACCGGGTGCCGGTGGCGGTGTTCTTCAGCGAGGACGGGCTGGAGGTGGCCCGGTACGGCGAACGCACCCTGACCGCGTACCGCAAGATGGTCGGGCAGGTGAGCGGGGAGGCGTGCGGGACCGGGATCGCCGGCGGCGACTTCCTGGCCGGGATCGTGGCCGACTGGCTGCGGGAGGTGGAGCGGGTGCAATACGTCCTGCGGCTGTCCCCCCGGCTCCGCCGGCTGCACGGGGACTGACCCGTGGCCGGCCCGCTGTTCGAGTACCCGTGCCCGCACTGCCCGCAGAAGTTGCACGCATCGCCGGACATGGCCGGCCGGCGGGTCCGCTGCCCGAAGTGCTTCAACGCGCTGCGGGTGCCGCACCCGGAGCCGGCCGTCGACCCGGAGGACGTGCTCGGCGGCCCGCTGGTGGACGCGGACCCGCCCCCCGCTCGTCCGGCCCCGCCGGCCCCCGCCCCGCCCCGGCCGAGTGAGCCGCCGCCGACGGTCGTGAGCACCGCCCCCGCCCCGTCGCCGCCCGCGATGACGCCGCCCCCTGTGACCGTCGGTCGCCGCCCCCGACCGATGCCGACGGTCGTCCCGCTGCTCGCCGGGTTCGCGCTGGCCGGGGCGGTGTTCGCCGGGCTGTACGCCGCCACCCGCCCGGCCGCCTCGGTGCCGTCCAGACCGCTCCCGCTGCCGGCGGTCAGCGCAGCCGACCGGCTCCGCACGGCCCTGGCCGACGGCCGGCCGGACGCCGGCCGCCGGGCGCTCGCCGAGTTCGCCCGGCCGGAGTCGGCGGCCGACGCGTCCCCGGCCGACCGGGCGGCCGTGGCGGGGGTGCTGGCGAGGCTGTGCGACCCGGCCCACCCGGACCCGCGGCCCGGGGTGCGGGCGGCGGCCCTGACGGCGCTGGCGACGTGGCAGCCGGACGCGGCCCGGGACGCGGTGCTGGCGGCCGTCCGGTCGGACGACCCGGCCGCCCGGCGGGCCGGGCTGGGGCTGGCCGGCCGGTGGAAGGACGCGGAGATGGCGGCGGCGGTGGCCGACCGGCTGGCCGACCGGCGGGACGGCGGGCTGGCCGAGCGGGCGCTGGCGGCCATCGGCGGTCCGCCGGCCGAGGCCGCCCTGCTGCCGCTGCTGACCGCCGACGACGGGCCGACCGTGCTGACGGCGATCGAGCTGCTCGGCAAGGTGGGCGGGCCGGCGGCGGCGGCCATGCTGGCGGAGTTGGCCCGGACCGGGGCGCACCCGGTGGTGCGGGAGGAGGCGGCCCGGCAGGCGGCGGCGGTCGCCGCCCGGGTCAGTGGCCGGTAGCCGGCTCGTCCGGGTGGGTGGTCGCCCGGGCGGCCCGCAGCTCGGCCACCGCCGCGTGCCGGTCGGCCACCCCCGGCTGGGGGACCAGCCCGCCGCCCAGGATCAGCCCGGCCAGGGTGAGCACCGCGAACCGCTCCCGCGGGGTGATCCCGAGCGGCACCGGGGAGACGTGCCGGCCGCCGGTGAACAACAGCAGGTACACCCGCACCACCGCGATCCCGTTCACCGCCGCCGCCAGGATCAGCCCGACCCCGACGGCCGGGTTGGCGGCGATCGCCCCGTCCATCAGCAGCTCGGCGGCCACGAACCCGAGCGTCCCCGGGAACCCGACGCTCCCCAGCCCAGTCAGCAGGAACCCGACGGCCAGGGCCGGGGACTGGTCGTACAGCCCCCTGTACCGGTCCAGGGCCAGCCGGCCGAACCGGGCCTCCAGCGCCCGCAGGGTGATCCCCAGCCCGCCCAGGGACAGGGCCACCGACACCCACAGGCACAGCGCCCCGGTCAGGCTGATGGCGGTGTGCAGCTCCAGCCCGACCAGCACCAGGGAGGCGTGGCTGAGGAACAGGTAGGCGAAGAACCGCCGGGCCTCCCGCTGGACCACCGCCAGCCCGGCCGCGTACACCGCCGTCACCAGGGAGACCGCCCCGATGCTGGTCAGCACCCAGTCCGGGGCGACCGGCACCACCAGCCGCAGGGCGGCGTACACCCCGGCCAGCGGGGTGGCGAACAGCAGGGCGGTGCCGAACGTGGCGTGCTCGAACAGGTCGGCCACCCACAGGTGGGCGGGCACCGTCCCGCTCCGCACCAGCACCGCCGCCAGCAGGGCCACCGGCCCCCACCCGAACCCGGCCTCCGTCCCCGCCCACCCGGCCGCCAGCAGGCCGACGAACAGGGCCATGTGCAGCACGTACACCCGGGTCGGCTTGCCCCGCTGGACCAGCTCGACGAACGGCGGCACGGTGCCCAGGGCCAGCAGGACGACCAGCGGCCACGGGTCGACACAGGCGAACGTGGCCAGCCGCACCCCCTCCCCGACCAGGTGGCCGGTCAGGGACATCCGGTTCAGTTTCACCCGGGCGGTCGATAGCACGGTCAGCACGTGCAGCAGGGCGACCAGCGGCAGGAGCGGGGCGGACAGCCCGTCCACGGCGAGCAGCGGCCGGCCGGTGGACGGGTTGAGCAGGGCCACCCGGTCGGCCGCCCCGCCGGCCGCCAGCGCCGCCCACGGCATGAGCGAGCAGCCGAGGGCGGCCAGGGTGACGCCCAGGGTGAGCCGGCCGGCCGCGGCCGGGTTCCGCAGCAGCCCGACGGCCACCGCCCCGACCAGCGGGACGAGGACCGTCAGCTCGGCCCAGGGGAGGGACTGCCAGGTCATACCGGTTGCTCCACCTTCCGGGCCGGGGCGGGCTGCGGGCGGTCCGGGGCCGGCCCGGCCAGGGCGGCGACGGCCGCCCGCTCCTTGGCGTCCAGCCAGCGGAACAGCCGGACGAACGGGCCGGCCACGAACCGGTCCAGCAGGGCGTCCAGGTATCCCCGCTCCAGGGCGAACCGGTACAGCCACCGGCTGGCCGCCCCGGCCGGGGCCGGCACCCGGTCGCCGAGCGCGTCCTCCAACTGCCGGCGGTCCTGGAGGAAGGTCGGGGCGCGGACGAACTGCAGGGTCCGCAGGCAGGCGTGGCCGAGCAGGTGGACGAGCGGGACGAACCGCCACCCCAGCCCGATCTCGGCCACGATCAGCCCGACCTGGGTGACGGACGCGAACGACAGGATGGACTTGATGTCCGTCTGCGCCCGCCCGGCCAGGGCGGCGTACCCGGCGGTCGCTAGCCCCAGCACGACCACCGCCGCGGCCAGCGGCGGGGAGGCGTCCAGCAGCGGGCCGACCCGCAGCAGCAGGTACGCCCCGAGGTGGACGGACAGCGCCCCGTAGAACACCGCGCTGCTCGGGGTCGGGCCTTCCATCGCCCGGGGCAGCCAGCCGGAGAACGGCACCAGGGCGGACTTGCCGGCCGCCGCCACCAGCAGCAGCCCGCCGACCAGCAGCGCCTCGGCGGCGGTCAGCGAGCACACCCCGAACGGCCAGGAGACCGCGTCCTCTGCCCCGGCCACCTCCCGGTACCCGGTCACCCGGTCCAGGTCGCCCTCCCCGCTCATGTGGTGCAGGGCCAGCGCGGCCAGCAGCAGGGCGGCGTCCGACACCCGGTACACCGCCCACACCCGCAGGGCGTTCCGCACCGGGGCCGGCCGCTCCTGGAAGAACCCGACCAGCAGGGCGCTGGACAGCCCGACCAGCTCCCACCCGAGGAACAGCGTCTCGATCGTCCCGGCCAGCCCGGTGACCGCCATGCCGAGCAGGAACACCGAGTACAGGACGAAGAACCGGTTGTACCCCCGCTCCCGGTGCATGTACCGGTTGGCGAACGCCCCGATCGTCCCGCACAGGGCCAGGGCCAGGGCGACGAACGGGACGGACAGCCGGTCGAACACGAACTTGACCGAGAAGTGGTAGTGCGGGTCCGGCCCGGCCTGCCCGATGTGCACCCAGTCGCCGAACCCGATGACCACGTGCCGGGTGCCGGAGGCGAGCATCAGGGCGAGCACCCCGAGGGCGGCCAGCAGCCCGACCCCGGTGGCCAGGTACACCGCCCGGGCGGTCGCCCGCTCGGTCAGCGGGCGGTCGATCAGGGACGCGCCGCCGAGCACGGCCACCAGCACGGCCGGGGCCAGCACGACGACGGTGCCGAACAGGGTCTGTAGGTCCATTGCGAAAGGATGACTGATGAGGGATGAATGATGAATGCAAGCCGGGTGTTGGTTACGGCTTGCGTTCATCATTCATCCCTCATCAGTCATCATTGCTCCTTCCGGTGATCTCCGCGAACTCCAGGTGGTCCCGCCACCCGCGGTACCAGTCGGCCGAGGTCGGGGCGGCCGGCAGCCGGTCGGCCTGCGGGGTGTACGGCTCGAACGCCCCGTCCTTGTACACCTGGATGGCGTTCGAGTCCGGGTCCAGGACGGCCAGTTGCACCCACCCGTTGCGGACGTGGGTGCCGATCACCGGGTTGCGGGCCATCAGCCCGAGCATGACCGCCGGGGTCGTCTCCACCACGAACAGCAGCCGGACCGGCTCGTGGATCTCGACCATCTGCCAGGGCAGGCCGGTCCGCAGGTCGCTGGCCGCCCCGTCCATCACCCCGAGCAGGCTGGACACGTTGTGCGGCAGCTTGGTCCCGCACCCGTACCCCTGGCTGTCCACGTGGCTGAAGTAGTACTCCAGGTTGATCCCGGCGCACACCGGCACGGCGGCCGACAGCAGCCGCATCAGGGTGGACCCGTCGGCGTCGTCCTGGGCCGGGTTGTACGAGGTGAGGAACGCCCGCCGGTCGAAGTACAGGCCGCGGGTCCGCTCCCGCCGGGCGACCACGCACAGGGCGTTGGTCGCGTGCCCCAGTTCCGGCCGGGTCTGGGCCAGGTCGGCGCTGCGGCCCTCGACGTGCCGCTTGGCGTCCGCCGGGGTCTGGTCGAGCGGGGCGGACATGAACCGCCGGCACCGCTCGTGGGCGTTCCGCTCGCAGGTCCGGGCGAACTCCCCCTCCACCCGGGCCAGCTCCGCCCGGTGGGAGTCCGGCACCCGGTCGGCGTCGAACAGCGTGACCGAGTCGTCACAGGTGTTGTGGAACCCGCCGACGAACCAGGTGTCGGCCGGGACGGCCAGCCCGCGGGCGGCCATCCGCTGCCGGACCCGCGGGTCGTTGAGCATCTGGGCCAGCGCCCGGCCGTTCGGCGCCCCCGGGCTGCCGCCGCACGCCCCGCAGTCGTAGGCCGACTTGTGCGGGTTGTTCAGGCTGTCCGACCCGTGGCCGAGCAGGACCACCAGCCGGGCGAACCCGTCGATCAGCCCGATGTCCCGGAGCAGCCGCTCGGCCGTGGCCGCCATCTCGTCCACCGTGTACCCCTGGTTGTCCGGGGCCGGGCCGGCGGCCGGGGCGGTCCGCTCCAGCTTCAGCCGGGTGGCCGGCGGGGTGCGGACGAAGGTGCCGACGGCGGCCGTCACCCGGGCGGCCAGCCGGGGGAACAGGATGCGGGCGACCAGCGGGACCGAGGCCAGCACCCCCAGCCCGCCGGTCAGCACCGCCCCGGCCGCCGCCGACCGGGTGCCGACGGTGAACTGGTGAGACGCCGCCCCGATCGCCTTGCGGGCCTTGGCCCGCTGCCGGTGGGTGTGGGCGTGTTCGTCCGTCACCCGCTCCTCGACCCAGTGCTGCGGGGTGAGGACGATCGGGCACAGCGGGACGAAGTGGGCGGCGGCCGCCCCGCGGTAGTACATCGCCACCCCGTAGAACCCGGCGGCGGCGAACGTCTCGCAGTCCGGGGCGATCTCCTCCAGGTGCCGGCGGAACGACTCCTCCCGCTCGTCCAGGCAGGTGGACACCTGGAACCGCGGCCGGGTGCCGGGCGGGAACCGGTGCCGCGGGTGCAGGGCGATGGCGTCCAGGGACTGGGTGCGGAACCGCCGCTCGTAGGCCAGGTGGAACACCCGCCGCCGCTCCACCCCGGTGAACCCCTCCACCTCGCCGACCAGCGTCTCCCACTCGGCCTGGGTCAGCCGGTGCAGCTCCTCTGGCGACCAACCGAGCACCTGGGCCAGTTGGAACACCGGGAACGCCCGCTGGGCGGCAGTCGGCGGGGCCGGGCGGGGCAGCCGCGTTCGCAGGTGGTCCCGCAGGCCGGCCAGCGGCCCGGTGTACCCCAACTCCCGCGCGGCCAGGTGGGCCACCGCGAGGCGGTCCAGCAGCAGCCGGACGGCCACGAACTCGACCAGGCTGCCGGCCGGGATCGGCCGCGGCACCCGGTCCCCCCGCTGCTCCACCTCGCGGATCATCCCGCCCCACCCGCGGAGGGGCAGCAGGGTGGCCGACAGGAACTCGTCCCACTCGCCTTCCGCCACACCCATTAAGCCCAGCGACTCGGCCGCCGACTCCAGCGGGCCGACCCCGGCGTCCTGCAGCCGGGCGGCCTCGGCCGCCAGCCCGTGCAGCCACTCGTCCGGCGGCCCGTAGGGGCGGCGGTACAGGGTGAGGAACGACTGGAACAGGCCGCGGTCCCGGTTCGGCAGCGGCCAGTGGGACACCCCCTGGTCCAGGAACGCGGCGCAGAACCGAACCAGCAGGTCGTTCACTGGCCGGTCGGCGTCCGCCCCGGTGGCCCGCAGCAGCAGGTCGCGGGGGCGGGCGGCCGGCGGGGCCGGCGGGTCGGTCGGCGGCACCCGCCCGACCCCGGCCAGGCACTCCCGCCACACCGCCTCCAGGGCGAACCCCTCCCAGGCGGCCGCGTCCCACGTCTCGATGTCCTTCACCCCGTACCGGGCGAACAGGTCGGCCGCCCACGCCGGCGCCCCGGGGCCGGACCGCCCGCGGAGGTCCCGCATCACCCACCGCCGGGTCTCCGCCACCAGCCGCCCGCGGGTGGCCGCGGACACGTCCGGCCGGACCCGCCGCAGGGCGTCCGTCTCGGCCATGTAGAAGTCCAGCTCGGCCGCCGGCCCGGACCACACCGGGTACTGGAGCATGGCCAGCCGCAGATCTAGCCGGGTTCCCAGCCCGTCTACCAGGTCGACCGCCCGGCCGCCCAGGTCGTCGGCCAGCACCGCCCGCAGGTTCCGCACCCGGATGCGGCCCTTGCCGAGTTCCGCCCGGTAGCGGTCCTCGGACAGGTACGGCTCGCAGCCGAAGATCTCCCCGCCGCGGCGGACCGCCTCCTCGAACGGCCGGTCCTCGAACGCGTGCAGGGTGTTGTGATGGATGAAGACGGTGATCGGCCCCTGGGCGGGGAGCAGGTGGGCGGCGTGGTCGATCGCGTGCCGGAGGCGGGTGACGGAGGAGGTGCCCGATGGATCTACCGTCGGCTCGGAAATCGCCACCGATGCCCTCACGGAGTGAATTGCGGAGACGATATCCTCGCACGACGCATGCCAACGACGCAAGTCGGCCAGAACCGAGATTTCACCGGACCGTGGTGGTCATTCGGGCAGGACCCATGACCGCATAGCTGCCACTCTGGTCGCCCGACTGCCAGGGATCCCTCGTTCGATCCCGTCATAGGTCGCAAATGCCGTAACCCTGCCACGAAAAAAACTGGCACCCGGCTTGCTAAACCTGTCGATTCCGTAATCTTCCACGCCCCTACGTTTACCGGTCATCGAGGTGTTGTATGTCGCTACGGGCCCGTCCGTCCGGGTTCACGCTGATCGAGTTGCTGGTGGTGATCGCCATCATCGCCATCCTGATCGGCCTGCTGCTGCCGGCCGTCCAGAAGGTGCGGGAGGCGGCCGCCCGGATGAAGTGTCAGAACAACCTGAAGCAGCTCGGCCTGGCCCTGCACAACCACGAGTCCGCCCTCGGGTACTTCCCGCCCGGGTACGAGCAGAAGGTCGGCCTCGACCCGACCCTGGCCGCCGCCCCGTTCCGGTTCCGCTGGTCGGTCATCGCCCGGCTGACCCCGTATCTGGAGCAGACGGCGATCTACAACGCCTGCGACCTGGACAACTCCCTGTACCAGAACGACGGGTCGGTGACCAACAGCAAGAGCAACCGGGTGGCCGTCCAGTTGCAGGTGCCGATCCTGCTCTGCCCGACCGACCCGCTCAGCGGGCAGAAGCCGGACCCGCTGTTCGGCCCGACCAACTACGTGTTCTGCGTCGGCAGCGGCCAGAACGGCGGCGGGCGGACGGTCACCGCCGCCACCCCGCTCACCCCGGACGGCCTGTTCTACAACGGGTCGAAGGTGAAGATGACGGAGATCGCGGACGGCACCTCGAACACGGCCATGGTGGCGGAGACGCTGATCGGCACCAACGCCGCCCCGGCGTCCGCCGCCCCGACCGACCAGCCGACCCAGGAGCGGGCGTACCGCTGGTTCCAGTCCCAGACGGCATTCACCGCGGCCAACTGCGGGCCGGCCACCTCCGCCCCGCAGTACAAGTTCGACAAGAACACCCGGTGGGCGGACGGGGACGCCTACGAGACGCTGTACGACCACGGGCTGCCGCCCAACTCCCCGACCATGGACTGCATCAGCACGGCGGCCAACTGGAAGGCGGCCCGGAGCAAGCACTCCACCGGGGTCAACCTGCTGCGGGCGGACGGCGGGGTGCGGTTCGTGGCCAACTCGGTCGACCCGGTCACCTGGTCGAACCTCGGCTCCCGGAATGGTGGTGAGGTGCTCGGGGACTATTAATTATCAGGGCGGTTTTGTAGGGTGCGTTGAGGAGGCTTGCGACGAAACGCACCGGCCCCGCAACGACCGTAACTGCAGGGTGAAGTCTCGCGGTGCGTTTCGCCGAGCCTCCACGCACCCTACAAAACCGGACGCCCGGCCCGATTCCAGGCCGGCCGTTCAACCTCCGACACGGGATGTCGCCATGTCCGCAGTCCTCGCGATCGTGTTCGCCGCCGGGTTCCCCGCCGACCCGCCGCCCACCGACCCGGCCGCCCGCCAACTGGTCGAGCGGGCGCTGGCCGGGATCGGCGGCAAGGGCAAGCTGGACGCCATGAAGGCCGGGGTGTGGGCGACCAACGGGACGGTCCGCGGGAACCCGTCCCGGGCCGAGTTCAAGGGGGAGCTGCCGGGCAAGTTCCGGATCGACAGCACCCGCCAGATCGACGGCCGGCCGGTCCGGTACTCGCGGATCGTCGACGGCGACCGCGGGTGGGTGGTCGAGGGGGAGAAGGCCCGGCCGATGTCCGCCGACGAGCTGGCCGGGGTGCGGACCAGCTTCTGGCACAAGCAGGCGACCACCACCCTGCTGCCGCTGCTGGAGAAGGACGTCGCCCTGGCCCGGGTGCCGGCGGCCGTGGTGAACGGCAAGACGGTCGCCGGGGTGCGGGCGGTCCGCCCCGGGTTCCCGCCGCTGGACGTGTACTTCGACCCGGACTCCGGGCTGGTCGCCCGGTCGGTGATGACCGACCCGGCCGCCGCCGCCGGCCGGCCGAAGGTGGTCGAGCTGGTGTACGAGGGGCACAAGGAGTTCGACGGGGTGAAGATGCCCGCCCGGACCAAGACGTACCACGACGGCAAGTTGTTCCTGGAGACCGAGCTGACCGACTTCAAGCGGTCCGCCGGCCTGCCCCCGGGCACGTTCGACAAGCCGTAGCCCGGCGGCCGGCGCCCGTTCGCCCCGCGGCCGGTAGAACAACGGGACCGGGCCGACGCCCGGCCCCCCGGTGGCCCGACCATGACCGCGTTCCGGCTGAAGTTCCTCGGGCCGGTGGTGCTCATCACCCTGTGCCTCGTCACCCTGTGCGCGTTCACCGCCCTGTCCCTGTTCCGCCAGCAGGCCGGCATCACCCGCGTCCTCCGGGAGAACGTCGAGAGCCGGCGGGTGGCCGTCGAGCTGGAGGAGTGCCTGACCGACCTGATCGCCCTGGAGAACGACCGGGTGGAGTCGGTGGCGGTCATGCACGACCGGGTGCGGGTGCTGCTGGACGGGGTGCGGGCGGCGGCCGACCAGCCGGAGGAGCGGCAGATGCACGCCCGGATGAGCCGGGCGTTCGACGCCTACCTGGCCCGGTGGGCGGCCGTCCCCCAGTCCGGCCGGCCGGAGCACGAGCCGGCCCGGCGGGCGGCCACCCAGGCGCTGGAGGCCGAGGTGCTGCCCCCGTGCCAGGAGTTCAAGACGTACAACGCCCGGCGGATCGAGGTGTCGGCCGAGTCCCACGAGCGGGTGCTGCGGCAGCTCGCCTGGGGGATGGCCGGGGTGGGGGCGCTCGGCGGGGTGGCCGGGCTGGTGCTCGGGTACGGGGTGGCCCTCGGGCTGGCCCGGTCGATCCGCCGGTTGCGGGTCCAGATCCGGACCGCCGCCGGGAAGCTCGGCCAGGACGATCTGCCGGAGATCGTGCTCACCGAGGAGGGCGACTTCCCCGGGCTGCACGCCGAGGTGGACCGGCTGACCGAGCGGATCGGGGAGGTGGTGGACACCCTCCAGCAGCGGGAGCGGGAGGTGCTCCGGGCCGAGCAGTTGGCGGCCGTCGGCCAACTGGCTGCCGGGGTGGCCCACGAGATCCGCAACCCGCTGGCGTCCATCAAGATGCTCGCCCAGGCCGGGCTGGAGGCCGGGGGCGACCGGCTGACCGCCGACGACCTGCGGGTGATCGAGGCCGAGGTCCGGCGGATGGAGCGGTCCCTGCAGACGTTCCTGGACTTCGCCCGCCCGCCGAAGATGGAGCGGCGGCCGACCGACCTGGCCGGCGTCGTCCGCGGGGTGGCCGACCTGATCCGCGGGCGGGCGGAGAAGCAGCGGGTGGAGGTCCGGCATGACCTGCCGGCCGCCGGGGTGACGGTGACGGCCGACGCCGAGCAGTTGCGGCAGGTGTTCCTCAACCTGTGCCTGAACGCCCTGGACGCCATGCCGACCGGCGGCACCCTGACCCTGCACGTCCGCCCGCGGCCGCCGGGCCGGGTGGAGGTGGAGGTGGCGGACACCGGCCCCGGCGTGGCGCGGGGGATGATGCCCCGGCTGTTCGAGCCGTTCGCCAGCACCAAGGACACCGGGCTGGGGCTGGGGCTGGTCATCTCCAAGCGGATCGTCGAAGATCACGGCGGGGCGATCAACGCGGCCAACCGGCCGGACGGCGGCGCGTGTTTCTTCGTCACCCTACCGACGGGGGGAGCCGATGCCGGTGGTACTGGTAGTTGACGACGAGCCGGCCATCCAGCACGCCTTCCGCCGGGCGTTCCGGGAGCCGGACCTGGTCCTCCGGCATGCGGGCACCGCCGCCGAGGCGGTCGCCGCCTTCCGCCACGACCGGCCGGACGTGGTGGTGCTGGACGTCCGCCTGCCGGACGCCACCGGGCTGGAGACGTACCACCGGCTGCGGGCCGTCGACGCCCGGGTGCCGGTCATCCTGGTGACCGGCCACGGCACCGCCGACCTGGCCATCGAGGCGATGAAGGAGGGGGCGTTCGAGTACCTGCTCAAGCCGGTCGAGCTGGCCGACCTGCGGGGGCTGATCGACCGGGCCGTCCGGTCCAGCCGGCTGATGCGGGTGCCGGCCGCCATGCCGGAGGTCGAGCCGGCCCCCGCCTCCGGCGACCTGATGGTCGGCCGGTGCCCGGCCATGCAGGAGGTGTACAAGGCCATCGGCCGGGTCGCCCGCCAGGACGTGACCGTCCTCATCACCGGCGAGTCCGGGACCGGCAAGGAGCTGGTCGCCCGGGCCGTTTACCAGCACTCGGCCCGGGCGGACAAGCCGTTCCTGGCGATCAACTGCGCGGCCATCCCGGAGCAGTTGCTGGAGAGCGAGCTGTTCGGCCACGAGAAGGGCGCCTTCACCGGGGCCGACCGCAAGCGGATCGGCAAGTTCGAGCAGGCGTCCGGCGGGACCATCTTCCTGGACGAGGTCGGGGAGATGGCCCCGCTCACCCAGGCGAAGGTGCTGCGGCTGCTCCAGGAGCAGCGGTTCGAGCGGGTCGGCGGGGACGAGACGGTGACGACCGACGTGCGGCTGATCGCCGCCACCAACGCCGACCTGGAGAAGCTGGCCGACGACGGGCGGTTCCGCAAGGACCTGTTCTTCCGGCTGAACGTGTTCGCCATCAAGCTGCCCCCGCTGCGGGACCGGGGGGACGACCTGCCGCTGCTCATCGACCACTACGTCCGCCGGTACGGGCAGGAGCTGGGCAAGCCGGTCCAGGCGATCGCCCCGGAGGTGCTGGCGGCCCTGCGGGCGTACCCGTGGCCGGGGAACGTGCGGGAGCTGCAGAGCGTACTCAAGCAGGCGCTGCTCCAGATGCCGGGGACGGCCCTGCTGCTGGACGACCTGCCGGCCGGCATCGCCGGGGCCACCGGCCAGCCCGAGCCGCCCGCCCCGGCGGCCGGCGGGTTCGACTGGGACCGGTTCGTCACCGACCGGATCGCCGCCGGGACGGAAGACCTGTACGCCGAGAGCCTCGAGAAGATGGAGCGGGAGGTGCTGGTGCGGGTGCTCCGGCACACCGGCGGGAACCAACTCCAGGCGGCCAAGATCCTGGGCATCACCCGGGGCAGCCTGCGGACCAAAATCCGGGCGCTGGGCATCAGCATCAGCCGGGAGGTGTGGTCGGACGACGACCAGGGTGACTCGTAACGCGCCAGGCCGGCTCTCCGTGGGACGGCCGGCCGGTTCGATCTGCCGCGGTTTGGCATCCGGCACCGGAATTGCGTCGGCCCGTCGAGGTAACGCACCCGCCATCCCGAGGGCCGTCCGTGGCCGACCACCAGTCCTCCGCCCCCGCTGCGCCCCCGCTCGCGCCCGGGGTGTTCGGCAACCTGCGGTTCGACGCGGTCGCCGGCTTCCTGGTGTTCCTGATCGCCATGCCCCTCTGCCTGGCCATCGCCCGGGCCAGCGGCTACCCGCCGATCGCCGGCATCTGGACGGCCGTCATCGGCGGGTTCCTGTGCTCCCTCATCAGCAACTCGGAGCTGACCATCAAGGGGCCGGCGGCCGGGCTGATCGTGATCGTGTACGGGGCCGTGTCCGAGCTGGGGGCCGAGTTCGGCGGCGAACTGGCCGAAGCGGACCGGGCCATGCTCGGGTACAAGCTGGCCCTGGGCATCGGGGTGACGGCCGGGGTGATCCAGATCCTGTTCGGGCTGGTCCGGGCCGGCCGGCTGGTCGACTTCTTCCCGCTCACCCCGGTCCACGGGATGCTGGCCAGCATCGGCCTCATCATCATCGTCAAGCAGGTCTACGAGGTGCTCGGGGCGACCCCGGAGAAGGGGGCCGGGCCGCTCCAACTGATCGCCAACCTCCCGGCCGCCCTCCGGGGGCTGAACCCGGAGATCGCGATCATCGGGCTGACCGGGCTGGCCATCCTGTTCGGCCTGCCGTTCGTCCGGCTGGGGTGGGTGAGGAAGGTGCCGGCCCAGCTCGTCGTGCTGCTGGTGGCCGTCGGCCTGGGGGTGGCGTTCGACCTGGAGCACAAGCACACGTACCTGTTCCCGGACAGCTTCTTCGACACCAACCACCGGGCCGAGTACGAGGTCGGGCCGCGGTTCCTGGTGGACATGCCGGAGGTGCTCCGGGACGCGTCCGCCGCGTTCGCCCTGCCGGACTTCCGCGGGGTGGCGACCGCCACCGGGCTGAAGTACGTGGTCCTGTTCGCCCTGATCGGCAGCCTGGAGTCGCTGCTCAGCGCCAAGGCGATCGAGCTGCTCGACCCGTGGCGGCGGAAGACCAACTTCGACCGCGACCTGCTGGCCACCGGCCTGGCCAACACCCTGGCGTCGGCCGTCGGGGCGCTGCCGATGATCTCCGAGATCGTCCGCAGCAAGGCGAACATCGACAACGGGGCCAGGACCCGGGCGGCCAACTTCGTCCACGGGGCGTGCCTGCTGGCGTTCGTCCTGCTCTTCCCCAACCTGATCCACCGCATCCCGCTGGCCGCCCTCGGGGCGATGCTGGTGTACACCGGGTTCCGGCTGGCCAGCCCGAAGGAGTTCGTCCGCACCTACAAGGTGGGGAGCGAGCAGTTCGTGGTGTTCGTCGGCACCATCGTCGTCACCCTGGCCACCGACCTGCTGATCGGGATCGCCGCCGGGATCGCCCTGAAGGTGCTGTTCCACCTGTGGCACGGGGTGCCCGTCACCGGGCTGCTCAAGTCGGACGTGGAGGTGGTGCCGGAGGGGGACAGGCTGGTGGTGCTGGTGGTCAAGCGGGCGGCCGTGTTCAGCAACTGGCTGGGCGTCCGGGCGGCCGTCCTGAAGCAGGCGGCCGGCCGGGACGAGGTGGTCATCGACCTGTCCCACACCCGGCTGGTGGACCACAGCGTGATGGAGAAGCTGCACGAGCTGGAACGGGAGTTCGCCGAGGGCGGCAAGCAGCTGAAGGTGATCGGGCTGGACGCCCACACCCCGCTGTCCGCCCACCCGCTGGCCGCCCGGAAGAACCGGGCCGCCGGCACCCCGCAGGAGCCGGCCCAGGTCGGCTGACCCGCGCTCCGACAGCCCGAGACGTTGAACTCCTCGGACGTACGGCGAGCGGGGGACGTAAGTCCCCTGTTCGAGCGCCCCGCCAGACGCCCCAACAGGGGGCTTACGCCCCCCGCTCGCCAGGATTTCAACACAGCGCCAACCGCCCCCAACCCACGCTCGCGGCGGTTACGCCTGCCGGGTGAGGACGAGCTTGTCCGCCTTGGCCGACGCCGGGGACTGGAACACGTAGTTGCTCGTCGAGCCGGCCACGTGGTCGGCCGCCACCAGCCAGCCGACCGTCAGCTTCCCGTCCGCCAGCTTGCCGTCCAGGGTGAACCCCTGCCCGGTGGGGATCGTCCCGCCGGTCCGGTCGGTGGTGATCCGCAGCCGGCCGCTCACCCCGTTGGCCGTCGACGCGTCGGTCAGCCGCAGGGTGCCGGTGAACGGCAGGGTGACGGTGCTGCCGCCGTCCACGGTGACGGTCATGGTGCCGGCCAGGGTCAGCCCGCGGACGGCGTGGCGGCCGTTGCCCTGGGTGATCGGGGTCGCCGAGGTGACGTCCAGGCTGACGGTCACGTCGGCGGTGGATGTGGTCACGCTGCCCTTGCTGCCGGCCGCCGGGACGACGGCCAGCGTGCCGCTGCCGGACCCGGTGTACTTACCGACGACGGCGGTGGCGGCCGTCGACGTGGACGGGTCGGTCGTCGTCCCGCCGGTGCCGGTGAAGGTGGAGTCGTCGAACGGCAGTCCGCCGACGAACGTCCCGCGGCCGCCGCCCGGCAGGTCGTGGTCCTTCTTGCCGTTCGCCCCGAACGCGGCGGCGGCGTTGGTCGCCTGGTCGGTGCAGGCGATGGTGGCCGTCCCGGTGTCGTCGGTCACGGTCCCGACCTGGACCCCCTGCCGGCTGCTCGTGTCGCCGGCGAAGAAGTTGGCCAGCTCGGTCAGCCGGCCGCCCAGGGCGGCCTTGCCGTCCAAGGCCCGGACCCGCGGGGCGCCGCCCGGCCCGGCCCCGAAGATCAGGTCGCCCCGGCCGTCCCCGTTCAGGTCGCCGACGGACGCGAACACCCCGTTCCGCAGGCCCGGCTCGAAGGCGAAGAAGTCCGGGGTCAGCCGCACCTGCTGGCCGGCCGCCAGGGACGCCCCGTCGAACACGGCCACCCGCGGCCCGCCCCGGAACCCGGCCCCGACGACCAGGTCGGCGACCCCGTCTCCGGAGATGTCCCCGAGGGACAGCCGCACCCCGCCACGGAAGTTGGCGTCGTCGATGGCCAGGAAGTCGGCCAGCGCGGTCGGGGCGGCGGTGCCAGAGACGGTGGCCCCGTCGAACACCCGGACCCGCGGCCCGCCCCCCTCGTCCGCCCCGGTGACGATCTCCGCCTTGCCGTCCCCGGTCAGGTCGGCGGCGGCCACGTACACCCCGCCGGTGTACCCGGCCTCGTAGGCGTCGAACGTCCCGACCTGGGCGTGGGTGCCGGCCCCGTCGTACACCGCCACCTGTGACCCGCCGCCCGGCCCGGCGGCGGCGATCAGGTCCGGCGTCCCGTCCCCGGTCACGTCGGCCAGGGCGACCCGCACCCCGCCGGTGTAGTCGGCCCCGAACGGGGTGACGCTGTACGCGACGGTGCGGTCCGAGTTGTACACCGTGGCCGTGCCGGTCTGGCCGACCTGGGCGCCGACGGCGAACACCCCGGCGAACGCGGTCAGCCCGGACGAGGACGACGGCGTCACCCGGTCCTCCATCGCGGTGACGGTCAGGCGGGCGCGCGGTGCAGGCTGAACTTGCGGGTCACGGTTTGGCCCCTGGGTGGAAAGCGAGCGAGGGACGGGCGACACGGCGAGACGGGCCGCCCTCCGCTAATCGCGGGCGGGCGGGCGGGCCGGGCGCGAAAAAGACTGGCGCATGTGATGGGCAACCTGGCGAGCCGGGGCGTCAGCCCCGGGTGAAGTCGCAGACGCTTCACCCGGGGGCTGACGCCCCGGCTCGCCAAGAACTTGACAGGCCGACCCGCTACCCGCCCGTCAGCCGCTTGAGCAAGCCCGCGGCGTCGGGGTGATTCGGCCGAGCGGCCAGGCAGGCCCGCAGGCTGTCCGCGGCCCCGGCCCGGTCCCCCTTGGCGAGCTGCACCACCGCCCGCCGGTAGTGGACCTCGGCCGGCGGCGCCCCGCGGTCGGCGGCGGCTTGCAGGTCGGCCAGCGCCTCGGCGTGACGCCCCTGAGAGTGCCGCACCGCCGCCCGGCCGAGGTAAGCATCCACGAGAGACGGGTCGAGGACGAGCGCCCGGTCGAAGTCCGCCAGCGCCGCGTCCGGCCGCCCGGCGGCGGCGTAGGCCAGCCCGCGGTTGCCCACGCACCAGGCGGCGTCCGGGGCGACCGCCACGCACGCGGCGAACGCGGCCACCGCCTCCGTCGGCCGGCCGAGTTTCAGGTTCACCACCCCGCGGTAGTGGTTCGCCCACACCGGCCGGGGGTCGAGCGCGACCGCCGCATCGAACTCGGCCGCCGCGCGGGTCAGGTCGCCGGCCTCCAGGTACGACCGGCCGGCCACCAGATGCCCCCATGCCGTCCTGGGTGGAACCGCCCGCCGTTCGGCGTCGGCCGCCGCCTGCGACTGGCCGAGGGCGCGGAGGTGTCGGCCGCGCTCCAGCTCGATGACGGCAGTCGGCCCGAGCAGTTGTTCCGCCTGAGCGAGCGTGTCGAGCGCGCCCCTGTGGGCGTCCGGGCGGCCCGCCAGGTCGGCCGACCGGACGCCCAGCCCGGCGGCCAGCACGGCGACATCCAATAGGTCCGCTCGCCACCGCTCCTCTCGTTCGGCGACCGGCTGGCCGGTCAGCTTGGCGACCAGCGGTTCCCGGCTCGTCCACACCTCCCGGCACTTCCGGCCGACCGCGGCGGCCTCGGCGGGGGGCAGGTGCTCGGCCGCGGCCAGCCACCGCACCCGCTCGGCGAAGGCGTGCAGGTCGTCCGCCGCCACCGCCCGCTCGGCCGCCGCCCGGGCCGCCCGCAGTTCGGCCCGCAGGCCCGCACGGAAGGGCAGCCCGGCGGCCACCGCCTCCCCGGCCCGCAGTACTTCGGCCGCCTCCGTGTACCGGCCGTCGGCCAGGTGCGCCCGGCCGTCGCGGAGGGCGGCCCGCCCGCGGTCGGCCAACCGGTCGGCGTGGGCCGCAAGACCGAGGGCGACGGCCGCCAGCGTGGCCAGCACGCTCCCGAGGGGCAGGGCATACGGGTGCCGCCGCCGCCACTTCCGCCACCGCTCCCGCAGGCTCCGATTGCCCACGCCCTTGAGCGGCCGGTCGGACAGGTGCCGGCGGAGGTCGGCGGCCACGTCCCCGGCGGCCGGGTAACGGGCGGCCGGGTCGGCGGCGGTGCAGCGGGCCAGGATGTCCGCCGCCCCGCGGGACAGCCCGCACCGGGTCTCGGCTGCGAACCGCTGGAGCAGGACGCCCAGGGCGTACACGTCCGCCCGGGCGCCCACCGCCGCCGGCACCGGCCGGCCGGCCCGCACCGCTTCCACCGCCGCCGCCTGCTCCGGGGCCATGAACCCCGGCGTCCCGCCCAGCCACCCGGGCGACGGCTCGCCGGCGGCCAGCGGCGGCCGGGCCAGGTGGAAGTCGAGCAGCATCGGCACCCCGTCCGCCGCCAGCAGCACGTTCGACGGCTTCAGGTCGAGGTGCAGCAGCCCGCGGTCGTGGGCGTACTGGAGGGCGTCCGCCAGGCAGGCGCCGACCCAGCAGACGGCGTCCGCCAGGGTGGCCCGGTGCAAGAACCCCCAGGCCGGCCCCTCCTGCGACGCCGGGGCGAACTTGGGCGGCCCGCCGGCCGAGGCGGCGAGCAAGTCCCGGCCGGCCGGTCGCTCGACCGCCGCCACCCGGGCCGCCACCTCGGCCAGCGTTGCCCCGGCGAAGTACGGCAGGCACAGCGCTCGCAGCCGGCGGTCGGGGAACTCGTGGGCGGAGTAGAGCGGGACGATGTGGGTGTGTTGCAGGCGGGCGAGTGACAGGTGTTCCCACCCCGCGTCCGGGGCCACCTTCAGCACCACCGGCCGGTGGCCGAGGGCCGGCTGGGTGGCCAGGTACACCCGCCCGTGCCCGCCCCGGCCGAGTTCGGCCCGCAGGTCGAACTCGCCGAGCCGCTCCCCGGCTCCGGGAACGCCGGTGGGGCGAGCCGGCCGCCGAGCCGCCTGCTGGCACTCGACCAGCGCCCGCACCTGGGCCGCCCACCGGGGGAACCGGGCGGCCAGCTCGTCCGCGGTCGTCGGCTCCCCGTACTCGTCCCGGAGGGCCAACTCCTCGGCGATCAGTTCGAGGGCCGCGTCCGGGTGCGCGGCGAGGTCCGGGTGAAGCGACAGGTACTCGTCGGCCAAGGGGCGGTCGCCGGCCCGCCACCGGGCGGCCAGCTCCTCGGCCGCCCGCTCGACGGCCGCGGCGACCGGTTCGACCTGCGTCGGGGTCATGCTCTGTCGAAACACCGGAGAGGTTGACTGGGTGAAGAAGCCACCACCTAACCCCCGGCCCCCTTCCCTAAGAGGGAAGGGGGAGCAAGTACGAGGCGCGTCCGGGCACCGGGTGGCGGACTTAACCTAACCCCCGGCCCCCTTCCCTAAGAGGGAAGGGGGAGAGGGCACACCCCCCGCTGGGGGGGGCCAATATCCACCCCCGGACGCGCGCCCCACTTGCTCCCCCTTCCCTCTTAGGGAAGGGGGCCGGGGGGTTAGGTTTCGAGCCCCGCCTCGCTAGTCTCGCCGAGGTTTCAACAGAGCGTCGGGGTCATGGGTCGGCGGACAGCGGGTGTTGCCGGACGGCCAGCCCGCGGGCGAGTTGGCGGAGGATGCGGCGGACGCTCCCCTCGTGCAGCCCGGTGCGGGCCGCGATCTCGGCCGACGACAGCCCCTCCCGCTTCAGGAACAGGACCGGCCGGTGCTCGGGCGGGCAGAGGCGGAGGAGGGCTTCCCAGACGTCCCCGGCCTGGGCATGTTCGCTCGGCCGGGCCTGCCGGTCGGCGGCGTCGACGCCGTGCCCGTCGGCCGGGGAGACGTCGTCCGCATCCTTGCCGGCGTGCTTGCGGACCCGGCTGATGAGCCGGCGGCGGGCGATGGTGGCCAGCAGCCCGCGGAGTTCCGGCTCGCTGCCCACCCGCCAGCCGTCCCGGCCGAGCTGGCGGACCACCTGCACCCACACCGACTGGACCACGTCGGCCGAGTCGAACTTGGCCCGCAGCCGGTCGGACAACTGCCGGCGGACGACCGCCCGCAGGTACGGGGTGTACGCCCGGACCAGCTCGTCGGCCGCCTCGACGTCGCCGCGGTCCAGCCGGGCGAGCAGGTCGTCAACCGGTCCGGTCGCCATTCCGCTCCTCCCACCGGGCCAGGGCGGAGTCGGTGGCGACGGCCGCCGGCCCGGCCCGCCGCCGGCCGCGGGCGTCCCCCACGGCCACGTACCCGACCCCGCCGGCGGTCAGGGCGGCGGCCGTCAGCCAGGCCCACCGCTCCGGCCCGGCCCACCCGTCCGCCACCGCGTCGCCGAGGTCGGCCAGCCCGGCGAGCAGCCCGGCCGCGTCCGCCTCGACGGCGATCAGGTCGACCGGCAGCACCCCGCCGAGCGGCCCGCCGGCCGGGAACACCGCCTCGATCACCCGCCCGACCAGGGACGGGGCCGGGGCGGTCTCGGCCGCCGGGGCCGGCGCCGCGGCCGACGGGGCGCTCACGACGGCTTCCGGCACTCCGGCGGCCGGGTCCGCGGCCACCGGCGCGGCCGTCACCCCGGATGGGACCGGCTGCCCCTGGGTGGCGTCCGGACCGGGCGAGTCCGCCGCCACAACGGGCACGGCGGCCGGCGCAGGGCCGGTGCTGCCGGGCGTGGCGACAACGGAGGCTGTTGTGGAGGCGTGCGGCCAAGCCGCGCCGAGGACCGCCGCCCGAACCGCCTCGTGGACCGCCGCCGTCAGCGGCTGGCCGACCGGCCGGGCGACGGCGCCCGCCGTCTGTCCGACGGCCGGCGGCTCGGCCCGGGGTGCGGGTGACGCGGCGACGGCTTCCGTTTCGTAGGCCCGGGCGGCCGGCCGATCGGGGATGGCTCCCGCGGCCCGGTCGGCGACGGGCGGCGGGGCGGGTGTCACGGAGGCCGGGCGGGCGGCGGGGGCCGGCCCGTCGGCCCGCGGCGGCACGACGACGGCGACCAGGAACCGGCTCGCCGCGAACTCGCTTCGGCCGGGGGCGGTTAACTGCGGCCCGCGCTCGTCCGATCCCCGCCCCCGGCCGCGTCCTGGGCCGTCCTCGCCCGGTTCGTACCGATCGTCGGCCGGGGCCGGCAGGTCGGCCCGGTGGGCGGCCACGAACGACGACTCCGGCGGGACGAGGGCGAAATGCCCGCGGGACGGGACGGCCCGGTCCTCGAACGGGTCCAGGCAGAGAGGCCGGAAACGGGTGGTCATGGGGACTCGCTCGTGGTTCCGGTGGGCCGCCGATTTTACCCCGTCGGGAATTATACCTTGATGAATCGGCCGCGCCCAACGCCACCCGGCCGGCCTACTTGAGCGGCCGGGTCCGCTTCGGCTGCGGCACGTCGAACACCTGGAGCAGTGCCGCCGCCTCGGCCGGGGGCGGTGGCCCCTCCGGCTTTTCCGGCGGCTCGGCCGTGGCCGGGTCGGCGGCCCGGGCCTCCGCGTCGGCCAGCCAGTCCAGGAACCGCTGCACCTTCCACCCCCGGCCGCCGGCCCGGTCCGCCGCCGTCTGCAGCCGGCCGTCGTTCGACACCACCGTCAGCCGGTCCGGGTGGCGGTCGGCGGCGATCAGCTCCTCGATGCAGTCGTCGGCCGTCTGCCGGTGGGCGAACCGGACTTTCACCCCGCGGTGGCTCGTCTCCGGGTTACGGTCGTCCGGGCCGTGCAGGGCGTCGAACACCACCCACAGCTTGTGCCCGCGGGTTGCCACCCCGGGGCGGTCGGCCAGCCAGTCGAGGAGACGGGTCCGGGCGGCCAGGAGGCGGCCGTCCGCCCGCCGGCGGGCGGTGAGCCAGCCGACCGCGTGCAACAGGTTGTACCCGTCGATCAGGAACACCATACCGCCAGTGTACCCGACTGGTGCGGCGGACGGGTCAACCGACTCCGCGGCCGGCTGCGTCCGAGTCCACAGGTGTGCCTGCGGTGGGGCGGTCAGCAGTCGGCCGGCAACACCGGCTAGTTCGTCGGGTCGAGTGCCGGCAGGCTGCCGGGCGGGAACTCGGTGAAGTCGTGATACCCGAACAGCTCGACCTCCGCCGCGTGGTCCCGGGCTAGCCGACGCAGCGCGGCCAGGCTGTCCCGCCGGGCCGCGTCGTCGTCCGCCCGCAGGGTGGCCAGCGCCGACACCGGGTGGTCGTCGGTCGCTAGCTCAACCCGCAGGTAGTAGGCGTCGCCGACGTGCAGCAGCCACCGGCCGCCGTCCCGGACGGCCACCCCGCAGTGCCCCCGGGTGTGGCCGAACAGCGGGACCAGGACCGCCTCGACCCCGCACGCCAGCGCCAGCGGGCGGGCCTCCAGCCCGAACCAGCGGTCGGCCGACGCCGGATGCGCGACCCACCGCGGGCCGTGGGCGAACTGGGCCGGCGAGTACCGCCCGTGGCTGGCCCGGAGCTGCGCCAGCTCCTCCGCCGACACGTGGACCGTCGCGGCCGGGAAGTCGGCCAGGCCGCCGGCGTGGTCGGGGTCGGCGTGGGTGAGAACGATGTCGGTCACGTCCGCGGCCCGGAACCCGAGCCGCTCGACCTGGCGGGCGGCCGTCAGCCGGTCGTGGAACTGGAACCCGGCCGCGTCGATGGCCGCCCGGCCGACCCGCTCGTCCGGCCGGGCGACGTCCCGCAGGCCGATGCCGGTGTCGACGAGCGCGAGGCGGCCGTCGCCTTCGAGCAGCAGGCAGTGGCACGCGGCCGGCGGGTTCGGCGGCGCGTGGAGAAGCCCGCAATTCAGGTGGTGGACCGTCATCCGCCGTCGCCCTCCGAAGCCGAATGGCCCCCGCTCACCTGCGGCCGTCTACTGCCTACTGCGTGCGACCACATAGTCACCCCACCGGCTCCGGCTCGGCCGCCCGCCGACTGGCGTACCGCAAGCAGGCAGTCACGTCAGCCGCCTCCAGGTCCGGCAACTCGGCCACCGCTTGTTCGGCCGACAGCCCGTCCGCCAGCAGGCCGAGCACGTCGCTCACCCGGATACGCATGCCCCGTACGCACGGCCGCCACACTGGAGCGGGTTAACGGTGATCCGGCCGTCCGGCATCATGAGGCACCTGCCGTACTACATCGTGTCCAAGAGCCGGTCGTAGTCCGCGTGGCTGCCGATCCAGAACCACACGACCGTACCGCCGTCCAGCACGCCTACCGCCCGGTACGCGATCCCCACCCGGACCGAGTACGTGGGCGGCGGGTGGTGAACCTGCTTGAACCGCAGACTCGGGTGGGACGGGTCGGCCCGGAACAGCCGGTACGCCTCTCGGGCCTGCTGCCGAACCGGAGCCGGGAGGGCGGCGAGCAGTTCCCGGAACCGGCGGGTGGTACGGGAGGTCACAGCCGGTCGGGGTCGAGAGCAGCAGTCTCACCGGCCCGGTGTTCGGCCAGGGCGGCGGCGGCCAGGCCCGCCAACCGCCCGCCGGTGGCCGCCAGGGCACGGTCGAACTCGTCCTCGGCCGCCAACTCGGCCAGCAGCCGGGCGGCGACCGCATCTTGTTCGGCAGCCGGCAGGGCGGCGACGGCGGTGATCGCCCGCTGGAGTAACGGCGTCATCAGCAACCCTCCCGACTGATCTTACCCCGGCTAACTCTGGGGAAGAAGCCTCGCCGCCGAATGACCCAGTTCAGCAGTTCGGGCCGGTCGGGGAGCAATAAAGTCCGACAGCCTATATACGGCCCGGTCGGCTGCCGCGGATGGCCCGGCGCCTGCGGCCTACGAGATACAGAAAAACGTCGGGTCGGCGGCGAACGTACCGGCCTTGCAGTGCGGGCACCGGCACCCCCCGAGATGGTACGAGGCGACGATCTCGCTGGCCCCGCACACCGGGCACGCTCCGACCGGGGCGCGGGAATCCACCTTGAACCCGGCCCCGCATCCCAGGCAGTGGTGCGGGGAGTCGTTGCCAATGCACCGGGCGAGGCGCTCGTGGTGGGGGTGGTAGGCGTACTGCTTGGCCCCGGCCTCGTCCAAGTAGTACGGGTTGCCGTCCGACCATGCCACAACCGCGTGGCCGCACTTGTCGCACACGAACCGCCGTGCTTGCGCCATCGCCACGCCCTCCGCCGCATCGGGTCTCCGCTCGCCGCACCAGTGTCCGGCTAGCAATCTCTCAGCCCAACTCGGGTGGCAACCCCGGTCAGTCGTCGCCGCGTTTCGCCGGCCAGGCTAACCGGCCGAACGCGATCCGCCAAACCGCGCGCCGCTCGTCGGCTTGACTTCCGCAATTCGTGATTGATACTGTAAGTGATCTTTTGTTCATATCCTGTGTCGCCATGCCTGCCGCTGCTCACCACCGGGACGCCTGGGCCGACGCCGTGTTCGACGCGGTCGTCGCGCTGCGAGCTGATCTCGCCGACCCGGCCACCCGGGTCCGGGCGGCGGGCAAGCTGGCCGACGTGGTTCGGCGGACGGCGCCCGACCGGTCGCACGACCTCGGCGACTGTACCCCGCTCGTCCCACTGACCCCGTTGGGACCGCTCGCCGCCGAGGCGGACGCGGAGCCGTTGCCCGACACGGGCCGGGCGCTGTCCGCCGGTGTCGTGGCCGCCCTCGCCCGGCTGCTCGCCAACCCGGCGGCCGGCGGGCCACGGAGCATCGGGGGGCTGGTCGCGTCACGCCGGCGGGGCGTCCGCCCACCGCTCGAAGTCCCAGACGGTCATCACCCCGATCCCGCGGGCGACGATCTGCCGCTCCTCCCCGACCGCCGCCCCGTCGAGCATCCGCCAGGCGTCGTCGCTGAGCGTCACCCGGCCGGGCCGGCCGTTCCCCTCGATCCGGGCGGCCGCGTTCACCGTGTGCCCCCACACGTCGAACCCGAACTGGGCCTTGCCCAACACCCCGCTCACCACCGGGCCGACGTCGATGCCCACCCGCACCCGCCAGCCGGCCGGGTGGCCGGCCGTGTCGGCGATCAGGTCCAGGCCGCACTTGAGCAGCGTCAACGCCGGGTTCGGGTCCGGGTCCGGCAGCCCGGCCACCCCGAGGAAGGCGTCGCCGATCGTCTTGATCTTCTGCACCCCGTGCCGGGCGGCCGTCGCCTCGAACTTCTCCACCTGGGTCTGGAGCAGGGCGATCACGCGGTCCGGCGTGTCCCGCAAGCGCTCGCACACGGCGGTGAACCCGACCACGTCCAGGAACAGCACCCCGACCCGCGGGTGCAGCCGGGGACGGATGGCCCCGTGCTCCTCCCACTCCTTGACCACGGCCGGCGGGAAGATGGCCCGGACCAGCCCGTCGATCCGGGCCTGGTACTCGGCCTCCCGGTCGCGGAGCCGCTTCTTCTCCAGGCAGCCGGCGATCCGCGCCCGGAGCAGCTCCGGCTGGACCGGCCGGGTGAGGTAGTCCTCGGCCCCGGCGGCGATGCACGCCAGCACCCCGGCCTCGTCCCCCAGGGCGGACACCATGATGACCGGCAGGTGCCACAGCCGGGCGTCCGTCTTCAGCTTGCCGAGCAGCTCCGGGCCGGTCATCCCGGGCATCATCACGTCGACGAGCAGCAGGTCGACCGGCGGGGCGGCCGGGTCGGCCAGCCGGGCCAGCGCCTCGGCCCCGCCGCCGGCCGCCTCGACCGTGTGCCCCTGCTGGGCGAGCATGCGGGCGATCAGGTCGCGGCCGTACTCGTTGTCGTCCACCACCAGCACCCGGCCGACGGCCGTCCGCCGGTCGGCGGTCGTCTTGCCCAGCTCGGCCAGCATCCGGCGGATGTCGCTGGCCAGTTGGGACGGCGGGTCGGCGTGCTGGCGGTTGCGGACGACGGCCTCGATGGAGGCGATGACCGTCCGGGCGGCGGCCAGGGTGCGGGCGACGGTCGGCTTGAGCGGGGCGGCGGCCGGGGCGTCGTCCTCGGCGATGTCCTCGCACGCGGACACCACGTAGGCGGCGGCCGCCCGCAGGTCGTGCCGGACCGCCCGGTCGTGCTCCGGGTCCGGGCCGGCCGGCTCGGCCCCGGCGTCGGTCAGCGTCTGGATGGCGGCCCGGAGGTGGTCGGCCCGGTCGCGGATGCGGCCGGCCCGGGCGGCCAGGTCCGGGCCGGCCGCGTCCGCCTGTTGGGCCAGCTCCCGGGCGTATTCGGCCAGGGCGGCGGCCGGGGCGGTCAGCTCCTGCCGCAGGTACGCCTCCCACGCCCGGCGGGACAGCCGGGCCGGCGGCGGGGTCGGGGCGGGGTCGGGCGGGTCGGACACCGCGGGTGGCCTCGGCGTAGGGTGCGTTGAGGCTGTGCGAAACGCACCGCTTGGACTTCACGCCTCAAGACGCATGGCGATCGTCGGTGGGCTCATTGGGGGAGGGCGAGGCTCCTGCCGAGCCGTCAGCCCGAGTCGCCGGCTCCCGTCCCCGCCCGGCGGTCGTCACCGATGCGGGTAATAACGTCTGCCCGCGCGCTCCCCGGCTCGGCAGGAGCCTCGCCCTCCCCTGGATGCAGTCCGCCGTCCTCGGGGGCCGTCGTTGCGGGGCCGGTGCGTTTCGTCGCCGAGCCTCCTCAACGCACCCCACAGGTTCTCGCGTCAGCGGGGGAGCAGCGCCTGGATCTTCTGCAACAGCCGGTCCAGGTCCACTGGTTTCGATTCGTACTCGTTCGCCCCGGCGGCCAGCGCCCGGTCCTTGTCTTCCTGCATGGCGTGGGCGGTCAGGGCGATGACCGGGATGGCCGCCGTCCGCGGGTCGGCCCGCAGCCGGCGGGTGGCCTCGAACCCGTCCACGGCCGGCATCTTGATGTCCATGAGCACCACGTCCGGGGCTTCCGCGGCGGCCTTCGCCAGCCCGTCCTCGGCGGACAGGGCGGACACCACCGCGAACCCCCGGCGGGTGAGCCGGCGGGTGAGCAGCTCGATGTTCTCCGGCTCGTCGTCCACGATCAGCAACTTGGGCATGACCGGCCTTTGGTGTAGGGTCCGCTGTGCGGACCGTTGCGCTCCCACGGTCCGCACAGCGGACCCTACCCGGTCGGGGCAGTCGCCCGTTTGGCCAGCCGGCGGATCAGGCCGACCAGGTCGTCCAGCCGGGACAGGTCGCCCTTCTCCAGAATGCTAGCCACCCGGCCGCTCAGCCGGTCGTGGTCGGCGGCGGTCAGATCCTTGGCGGTCAGCACCAGGACCGGCACCCGGACGCCGGGGAACCGCTTCGGGAACTCGTCCAGGAAGGCGAACCCGTCCACGTTCGGCATCATCAGGTCGAGCAGGATGAGGGCCGGCGCCTCCCGGGCCGCCTCCCGCAACCCCTGCTCCCCGTCGGCCGCCTCGGTGACGCGGTACCCGGCGCTTTCCAGGTGCCGGCGGACCAACTCCCGGCAGTGCGGGTCGTCGTCCACCACCAGCACCGGCTTGGGCCCGCCGGGCGGCTGATACCTCCGCAGGATAGCCCCCAGCCGGGGCCAGTCAATCGGCTTGGTCAGGTAGTCGGCCGCCCCGAGGGCGTACCCCCGGCCGCGGTCGTCCACGATGGTCAGCATGACCACCGGGATGTCGCAGGTGGCCGGGTCGGCCTTCAGGTCGGCCAGCACCTGCCAGCCGTCGGTCCCGGGCATCATCACGTCCAGGGTGATGGCCGCCGGCTTCTCCGCCCGGGCCAGGGCCAGCCCGACCGGGCCGGAGTCGGCCGTCCGCACCCGGAACCCCTCCTTGGTCAGGAACCGGGCCATCAGCTCCCGGACCATCGGGTCGTCGTCGATCACCAGCACCGTCCCCCGCGGGGCCGTCCCGGCGGACTTGTCCGGGGACCACGTCCAGGTGGAGGCGGTGCCCCCGTCCGGCACCCCGGCCGTCACCCACGACCGGACCGCCTCGGCGGACGGCGGGGGAATCCGGCCGCCGTCCGCCGGGGCGGTGGTGTCGGCCGGCAGCACCAGGACGAACTCGGACCCCTGACCCGGGGTGCTGGTCACTCGCATCGGCCGGCCGCCGAGCAGGTCGTTGAACGCCTGGCAGATGCTCAGCCCCAGCCCGGTCCCGCCCTGGTCCCGGGTGGTGCTGGCGTCCGCCTGGTAGAACTGCTTGCCGAGCTGCTTCACCTGCTCCGGGGTCATCCCCTTGCCGTTGTCCGCGACCGCGAACCGGACCCACCCGCGGCCCCCCTCGGTGGCCCGCCGGACGACCAGCCGGACGGTCCCGCCGGTGGTGAACTTGAAGGCGTTGGACAGCAGGTTGATGAGCATCTGCTTGACCCGCCGGTCGTCCGTCACCATCTGGCCCAGCCCGGCCGGGGCGTCCACCACGAACGCGTTGGCGTTCTTCTCGGCCAGCGGGCCGACCAGCAGCCGGACGTCGTCCACCAGCCGGTTGACGTCGCACGGGCCGACGGCCAGCTCCATCTTGCCGGCGGCGATCTTGGCCAGGTCGAGGATGTCGTTGATCAGGTCGAGCAGGTGCTTGGCGGCGGTCAGGATCTTGTTCAGGTCCGGGACGACGGACGCGGTGCCGGTGTCCTCCGCCTCCTCTTTCAGTGCCTCGGTGAACCCGATGATGATGTGCAGCGGCTGCCGCAGCTCGTGGCTCATGTTGGCGACGAATGCGTCCTTCGCCTTGGCCGCCGCCTCGGCGTGCCGGAGGGCCACCTCCAGCTTGGTGTTCGCCTCCGCCAGCTCGGCCGTGCGGACCTTCACCCGGGTGTCCAGCTCCTCGTTCATCCGGCGGATGTCCTCCTCCGCCTGCTTCCGCTGGCTGACGTCCCGGAACACGCAGGTGACGAGCTGGCGGTCCTTCAGGTTGACCGGGCGGAGGGTGACTTCCAGCCAGAAGGTGGTGCCGTCCGCCCGCCGGCCGCGGACCGCGTCCCCGAACGGGGTGGCCCGGCTGACCCCGCCGGACGTCCCCTCCTGCTCGGCCGCGTAGGCGGCCAGGGCGGCCCCGGTCCCGCCGGGCAGGTTCTCGATGATGAGCGACCCGACCCGTTTGCCGACCAGGTCCTCCGGCTTCGGGTAGCCGAACATCTTGGCCGCCGCCCGGTTGGCCTCCTCGATCGCCCCCTCCCCGGAGGCGACCACGATCCCCTCGCCGGCCGCCCGCAGGATGGCCGAGTACCGGGCGGCGTCGGTCCGCAGCCGGTTGGCCATCTCCCGCAGCGCCTTGGCCAGCAGCGTCACCTCCAGGCACCCGCCGCCGTGCAGCACCACCGGGGCGGCCGGGTCGGCCGCCTTCTGGGCGGACGCGGCCAGCCGCCGCAGGCTGCCGGTCAGCACCAGCACCACCAGGCTGGTGAGCAACGACGCGACCAGGACGGTCGGCAGCACCACCCGCCAGACGTTCAGCCAGAACTGGGTCTCGATGTCCTCCCGCAGCTCCTCCAGGGCGGCGGCGGTGATCAGCCGGGCCGGCTCGTCGTCCGCCCCGCCGTCCAGCCGCAGGTACGTCAACTGCCCCTGAAACGTCTTGCACTCGAGCGGGGCCGACCAGCTCACCTCCCGGCCGCCGGCCGCCCGCCACCAGTCGTCCACCCGCTTGCCGATCCGGGCCAGCTCCTTCTCGTCCCGGTGGCTGATCTCGATGTACGGGCTGGACGGCTGGACCTCGCCGTACCGAAAGACCAGCCCGCCGGCCGCCCGGGCCTCCTCGGCCAGCAGGGCGTTCAGCTCGGCCGCCTTCGCCGCCGCGTCCTTCAGAACGCCCTCCATTCGCTTCCCCGGGGAGCCGTCGAACTCCCCCTTGCGGTAGAAGAAGCGGAGGGCGGGGGCGGGCTTCCCGTCCAGCCGCAGCCCGCCCTGCTGGAGAACCGCGGCCGCCCGCCGGTCCCGGTCGGCCGGCGGCTCCCCGGGGGCGGCCCAGGCGTCGGACGGGAATTCCCACCCGGCGACGCCGGCCACCGGCCCGCCGGCGGCGGTCGTCCCCGGGTTCGGGTGGAAGAGCAGGTTGCCGGCCGGGTCGGCGACCAGGAACTGGTGGCGGGGCGACACCCGGCTGCGGGCCTCCAGATACCGGCCGAAGTCGAGCACCACGGCCAGCACGTCGGTCGGCTTGCCGGCCTCCCACCGGGCCGGCCGGCCGACCGCCACCAGGCACCGCGGCGGCTTCCCGTCCCCGCCCGGCTCCGGCACCAGCTTCGACACGTACCCGGCGTCCTCCCGGGTGACACGGGCGGCCAGGTCGTCCAGCGTGGCCCGGACCGCCGCCCCGCCGTCCGGTCGGGCGTCCGCCGCCGCCCGGCCCGGTGGGACGACCGCCGCGGTCACGCTCGCCGGCTGCCCCGGGGCGACTCGGACGGCGACTGCCAGTTCCAAGGCGTCGGCGAAGTACCGGTGCCGGAGTTGGGCGACCGAGTTCGCCGGCTGGCCGGCCGGGAGCGGGGCGGCCGACCACTGGTGGACGACCCCGGTCAGGGCGGCGGTGGCGACGGCCGGGGTGAGCGGGTCCGGCCGCGGCCCGGCCCCGGTCAACTGCCGGGACACCTCCCGCCCGGTCCGGGCCATCCGCTGGCTGACCGCGTCCACCTCGTCGCGGAACTCCGTCACCCGCAGGTTGGCCTCGTCCGCCAGGTCGATGATCTCGTGCTCGGTCAGGATGCGGCTGCCGTCCTTCAGGAACGACCGGGCGGTCAGCCCGATCGGGAACGTGACCATGAACAGCCCGAGCAGGGCGAACTGTTGCCACAGCCGGAGCCGGCCGAACACGCGGAACAGGCGGTCGAGGAACGACATGGGGAGGTGGGCACCTGGAAGTGCGAGGGGACGGACTTAAGGTGACATCCAGACGATGGGGAAGCAAGCCCGAGGTCTTTGGTTCTGCTCCCCCTCCCTGCTTCGGGGAGGGGGTTGGGGGGTGGGGTTGAAACGCAACCCGTACCGGGGTTCACCGTGTCGCGGGAACGGGTGGCGGGCGTGACCCCACCCCCCAACCCCTCCCCGCGCAGGGAGTGGGGAGCAGGTACACCAGCCCCCACACCCGCCGCAGCCCCCACTCGGCCCCGAGCAGGGCGGCGAACAGCACCAGCCACGCCGGCAGGAACCCGCCGCTGTGGTCCCGCCGCCAGTCCGGCAGGTACTTCGGCTTCGGCCGCATCGTGTCGAGCGGCTGGGCCGCCAGCTCTTGCAGGAACCGGGGCAGGTCTTCCAGCCGGTGGAACTTCCCGCCGCCGGCGGTGGCGATCCGCCGCAGGGCGTCGTGGTCGGCCGCCTTCCGCAGCAGCTCGTCGGACGCCTCGGCGTACACCAGGAACCGGGCGGTCGCGTCCCCCTTCACCTCCTTGCCGGCGGCGTCGGTTCCGGACGCGGACAGGGTGACGGTGTACTCGCCGGGGGCGGCCGGGTCATACGGCACCCGGTACCCGCCGTCCGCGTCCGTCACCGGCTGGTACTGACGGGCCATCTCCGGCGTCTCCCCCGGGGCGACGACCTTCACGGTGAACTTCGGGTTCGGCACCGGCACCCCGCCCGGCGCTCGCAGCCCGACCCGGATGCCCTGCTTGGTCCCGACCGGTCCGCGCCGCCAGTCCGGCCTGGCGAACGCCGCCCCCTCGTCCTCCTCCTGGTGGGCCAGCCACCGCACCAACTGCCGCCAGTACCGGGCGTGGAGTTGCAGGCCGTCGCTTGCCTTCGGCTGGCCGAGCCGGGTCCAGTTGAGCGTGTCCTGCACGGCCAGCACCAGCACCCGGCCGCGACTCCCGGTGCCGCCGGGTTGGTGGCCGACCAGGGCCGGCGGCAGGCGGGCGGGGTCGGCCTGATCATCCGGGACTAACACCCGGTCCGCCGACGCCACCGCGAACACCGTGGCCGTCCCCTTCGGACTGCCGACCCGGCTCAGCCCGGTGAACCGGCTGAGCCGGGCGAACCGGCCCGGGTCCGGCGGGCTGTTCAGCCGCCGCCACTGGGCGAGCGACGCCTCCCGGGTGTCGCCGAGCCGGTTCAGGTAGTGGTCGGCGGCCCGGGGCGTCGGCAGGTACTGGAGACGGGCGTTCGCATCGGTGAACGCGGGGCCGAAACCTGTGGTCGGCCCCCGCAGGTCCACCGGCAGGATGTCCTCGATCGGCCTCACCCCGGCCCACCCGGTCGCGTCCGGGGTGACGGGCGCCCCCTCGGGGAAGGCCGCGTGCCCGCCGGTGAGCAGCAGGCCGGTGCCCCGCTTCAACACCTGGTCGGCCAGCTTCTGCGGCAGGGCCGGGTCGATCGTTTGGATCTGCCGGCCGGACACGTTCGCCAGGACGATGACATCGTACCCCTGCTTGTCGAAGTCGAAGTCCTCCCGCACGTCCGGGGCCGGCGGGTCGTCCGTCTGGCGGATCACCGGGAACAGGTCGATGCGGCGGTCCGACTCCAGCGCCCGGCGGATGCCGGCCAGCTCGAAGCTGGCCCGGCCGACCAGCAGCACCCGCATCCCCTCCTTGGTGACGGTCAGGTACGTCTCGATCACGTTGTTCGACGGGGCCACGTCGCCGACCACGTCCTCGACCGGCACCTCGACCTTGAGCTTGTACTCGCCCGGCCGGTCCGGCGCCTGGATCGTCAGATCGAACTCGTTGCCGCGGGTCTTCTCCAGCCGGGGCCGCTGGGTTTCCACGGCCTTGTATCCGTTCCCCTCGTCGATGGAGGCGATCAGCCGGGGGGTGGCGCCCTCGAACCCGGGAGCGTCGATTACCACCTTCAGGGTGAACTTGGTCTTCACGTACACAGACCCGTCCGGGTTGCCGGTCGTGACGGCCGCCGACTTGAGGGCCACGTCCTTCGCGCCGTTGTCGATGGTAGTGGTGCCGACGGCGAACGTGTGGACCGCCCGGCCGGCCCGCCGCCACCGGGCCGCCTCGGCGTCGGCGCTGGTGCGGGTGCCGTTGTCCTGCCCGTCGCCGACGACCAGGCACCCGCGGACGAACCGCTCGGCCTGCCAGCGGTCGAACGTCTTGCCCAGGAAGGTGCCGTAGTCCGACCGGGGGATGTTGGCCGGGGCGTTCGGGTCGTACCGGCTGGCGTCGGTGAAGTCCGGGCTGCCGAACCCGTACAGCGCCACCTCGACGTTCTGCTCGTCCCGCAGCTTGGCCAGCGTCGGCTCGCACCGCTCCAGCACTTTACGGACGGCAGCGATGCGGGGCTGGTTGTTCAGCTCGTCCGGGACGGTCATGCTCTCGGACAGGTCGATGCCGACGATCAGGGCGCTAGGCAGCTTCGGGTCTTCCTGCACCCCGACGCTCGGCCGGACGGCGGTCAGCACCGCGACAGCCAGTGCCCCCAGCCGGAGCGCCAACACCAGCCCGACCCGGCGGCCGGCGAACGGCAGGCCGCGGTACGTCCAGAGGGTGAGGGCGATCAGCCCGGCGGCGACGGCGGCCAGGGCCGGCCAGCCGACCGCGGACAGGTTCCACGGCTCGGCCGGGTTGGCGGACAGGAAGTAGTCGGACAGCGACATGAGACCATGTTACCCGTGAAAATGACGAATGACCCACCCATGACCCACCACTGACGAAGGAAAGACCGAAGCTCCGGCGGCTTGGGTTTCCCCTCGTCATTGGTGGGTCATGGGTGGGTCATTCGTCATTTGAAGGCATTGCCGCCGTCTCCGGCAGCCAGCCGACCGCTCCGCCGGCCGTCTCCACCTGCACCCACCCGCCGCGGGTGTGCATTCGCCGCACCTCCGCACCGCTCGGCAACGGGGCGTCGAGCCGGAGCGGGTAGCTGGTGCCGTTGCCGGTGCGGAGCGGGGCTTCGTGGTGCAGCACCAAAACGGGCCGCGCCCGGTCTGCGGCCGTCTCCCGCTCGATCAGCCACCAGGCGGCCCCGGCCGCGGCTATTCCCAGCAGCCCGACGGCAGCGACCGGCACCGCCCACCCCGGCCGGGTGGTCAGCCGGGCGGCCAACCCGGCGGTCAAAAGCAGCGACGCCACGGCCGACCCGAGCAGCAGGTGGGCGGGTGAGAGCCGGTGTCGCAGGCCGGTGGGCGGGTCCGGGCGGATTCGCTGGGCGGGGTCGGTTTCGTCCGGGTAGCGGACCGCCGCCCGGGCGACGGCCAGGCCGTGTTGCAGGTCAGAGTCCGCGGGGTAGACGGCGAGGCCGTCGTGGAAGGCCCGGATCGCCATCTGCGGGTGCCCGGCCAGGAACCACGCCCGGCCTTGGTTCACCGCCACCGCGGGGGTGCGGATCGCGGGGGACGCCCAGGCGTCGCGGTAGCTATACGCCGCCGACTCGAAGCTCTTGCGGGCCGACGCGGCGTCCTCCCGAAACGAGACCGCGCGGTCGAACTGGTGCCCGGCCCGCTCTAGTGCCGCCGTCCCGCGGTCGTACTTCGAGTCTGCCGCTAGGGCAGTCGTGGCGTAGAGGGCCAGCAGACCGGCGACAACGGATCGGCTCATGCCGCCTGTCCCTCCATTGCCGTGACGAACCGCTCGGCCTGTTCGACCAGTGGCAGCCCGCCGTCACCGGCCGGGGCGAACCGGGCGGTGTCGCACGCGGTCAGGAACCCGGCCGCGGCCTCGGCTAATGATTCTGGCTGGCCCGCTTCCCGCAAAGCGACCGCGATCTCGGTCGGCGTCTGGGCGGCGGGCGGCAGGCTGAACCGGCCGGCCAGGTAGCCGTGAACCGTCGCCGCCGCCTCGGCCGCGGGGTCCGGGGCGGTTCCCGCCCGCTTCAGCCGATCGAGGGCGATCCGGACCGCACGGGTCCGCCGCAGTTTGGCCCGCCGGGCCGCGTCCGGGAACAGCCACCGCCAGCCCAGCACCCACCCGCCGACCGTAACGGGGACCAGCAGCGGCGGCACCGCCCACGCCCACCGGGGGACGACCGGTTTGCCGCGGTCGGTGGCCAGGTGGAAGAACTTCTCCGGGCCGTCGAGCGGGACCGGCGGCGGGGCCGCGGCCGAGGGCGGAGCGGTGACGGTCAGTGTGAGCGGGTCGGCATAGGCGGTCTGGAACCGCCGCCCCTCGGGCAGCCCGGGCCGGTAGTAGGCGTACCGCAGGGCCGGCACCTCGACCGGGCTGGTCTGCCGCGGCCGCAGGGTGTAAGTGAACCGCACCTCGGCGGCGTCCGACTTGGGCGGCGGGTCGGTGCGGTCGATGACCTGGAACCGCTCGCCGTACTTGGGCAGCTTGCGGAGGTCGGGCTTACGCAACTCGGCCGGGTTGGCCGCCCCGCGGACGATGAGTGTGAGCGTAACGTCGCCCCCTTGCGGGACGGCGGTCGGGTCGGCGGACCAGCTCACCCGCACCTCGCCGGCGGCGACGGCGTCGTAGAAGTGCTCCCGCGCCCGGTCCACCGGAGGCACGTCGGCCAGCGACGGCCGGCGGTCCTGGGCGAAGGCCGGGGTGAGGAGGAGGGCGAGGAGGCAACCTAACCCCCCGGCCCCCTTCCCTGAGAGGGAAGGGGGAGCAAGGGGGAGGCGAGCCCGGGGTGTGGCTTCAGTCGTAGGTAGGGTGAGCGCCCCACTTGCTCCCCTCTCCGCTTCGGGGAGGGCCGGGAGGGGTGAAGCCGCCGACCCGCCTCGGCGACTTCGGAGGTTCTGGGAGCGGGACGAAGGCTTCGCCCCCCCGGCCCGGCCCCCCCCGAAGCGGAGAGGGGAGCAGGTGGGAGACTGATCCCGACAGCGGCTTCGTGCGTGGGCGGTGGGAGCGCGCCGCGTGCTCCCCCTTCCCTCGTAGGGAAGGGGGCCGGGGGGTTAGGTTGCCGAGCCTCCCCTTACCAGTCGCGGACATTCGGGCGCTCCGGGCCGACGAGCAGGCGGGCGGTCTTGTGTCGATCGGACGCCAGCCGGTCGGCCAGCCCCCGCAGGTGCGCCCGGGCGGCCGGCGGGGAGAGCGGTTGTGGCTGGTCGCCGTCCTGGAGTACCGGCAGGTTGCCGGCCCCCGGCGTCTTCCGCCCGGCCCCGGCCTGCCCGGCGGCCGTCCCGCCCGGGTCCGGGCCGCCGACCGACGCCTCCGTCCCGCCCGGGTCTTCGGACCCGCCCGTCTCCGGCAACCGCGGCGGCTCGGGGAACAGGTCCGGCGGCAGGTCGCTCGGCCGCGGCCGGGCCTTCTCCTTCTCCCGGGCCTTCAGCCAGAGCAGCTTCGCCAATTCGAGGTTGTGCCGGGCGTCGGCGTCCAGCGGGTCATCCCCTGGGAGCAGGTCCAGTGCCTGCTCGAACGCCGCGATCGCCGACCGGTACACCGCCGCCGGCCCGCCTCTGCCCAGTAAACACACCCCGCGGTTGTAGCTCGCCTTCGCCCGCCGCTCCGTCGGCGCCTCGCAGTCGTCCAGCGCCCGCAGGTAGTGCCGCTCGGCCTCCCACAGCTCCCCTCTGGCGACGAACACCGCCGCCCGGTTGAACGCCACCAGCCCGGGGTCGCGGGTCCGCTCGCCGGCCAACTGGTACAGCCGGTCGGCCTCGGTCAGGTTGCCGCGCTGGAACGCCGCGCTCGCCGTTCGGGTCAGTTCGTCGGGGTCCGCGTCCCGGGTCGGAGCGGCAGCAACCAAGCCAAAAGTGAAAAGGAAAAAGGCAAAAGGGAAACCCCGAAAGGGGATGGGCGGCCTCTGCACTTTTGCCTTTTTACTTTTCACTTTTTACTTTCCTCATCGCTCCCGCCACCAGCCTACCAGAAGCAGCACCAGCCCGCCGCCTAGGAACCAGGCGGACCGGTCCCGCAGGCTGGGCAGGGCGTCGTCGGCCAGCTCCCGGGTCGAGGTCGGCTCGATGACGGTCCGGAAGAACTCGGCCAGCCGCGGCACCTCCTGCCGGGCCGGCAGGTACGAGCCGTGCCCCTCGGCCGCGATCGCCCGCAGTACGTCTTCGTGAAGCCGGGTTTCGACTGGCTCCGGGGCCAACAGCGGCTGGCCGTCCACCCGGATCGGGGAGGGGCTAGCCGGGTTGCCGACGCCGACGACGTACACCGGGATGCCCGCCCGCCGGGCCGCGGACACCCCGGCCGCCCACTCGCGGTCGTCCGCCGGGTCGTCGCCGTCGCTGACGAGGATGATGTCCTGGGCGCCGGGGAAGCGGGGGTCGTGGGCGTCCACGGCGGCGGCCAAGGCCGCCCCGATGCGGGTGCCGGACGGGCTGTCCTCGTCCGGCCGGACGTCCGGCGGCGGGGTGGCGGCGTCCAGTTCCAGCAGCTGGGCCGTCAGGTGGTCGGCGTCGGTGGTGAGCGGGACGACCAACTTCGGCTTGGCGGCGAACACGACGAGCGCCAATCGGTGCCCGCCCCGGCCGCGGAGGGCGTCCATCAAATCCACCGCCCCGCGGACGGCCGTCTGCCACCGGCCGCGGCCGCCGGCCGTGTCGTCGGCCAGCATGCTCCGGCTCAGGTCGAGGACAAGCACCACGTCCCGGCCGACCGCCACCCCGTCGTCCGGCCCCTTCCCCCATCGCGGCCCGGCCGCCCCGACGACCAGCAGGGTCCAGGCGGCGAACAGGGCCGCCCGCCCCCGCCACCCGTCCCGCCGCGGGCCGGTCAGCAGCCCGAACACGGCGGCCGGCCGGCCGAGCAGCGCGAGGCGGCGGCCCCGCCGCCTCCGCCCGGCGACGAACCCGGCGACCGCCAGCCCCGCCGGGACGAGCGACAGCCACAGCAGGCCGGTCCGGTCGAACCGGACGGCAGCGGCGAACTGCCGGACCTCCGCCCACGCGGCGGCCAGCCGGACGGCAGTGGCGGCAGGTCGAAGGGCATACACTGCCGTTCTACCGCCGGAGGGCAAGTGCCGCTACCCACTGACTTTTCTCCCCCTCTCCGCTTCGGGGAGGGGGCCGAGGAGGGGTCACGACAGCGACCCGTCTCTGAGAGTCCAGCGTCTCGGCGACGGGTGGCGGGCCGTGACCCCACCCCGGCCCCCTCCCCAAGAAGCAGGGAGGGGAGAAAGACCCGTCGGTTCTCGCCGCTTGCGTCCGCACCCGGTTCCCGCTAAAACCGGGCGGACCACCCTCCCCGGAGTTCCGCACCGTGACGCCACTGACCAAGCCCACCCTCGGCATCGGGTTCCTCGGGGCGGGGGACATCGCCGTCCTGCACGCCCGGGCGGTGGTCAAGGCCCACGGGGCCAAGCTGGTCGGGTTGTGGAACCGCAGCCAGGATCGCGCCCAGCAGCGGGCCGCCGAGTTCGGCTGCCAGGCGTACCCGTCCCCGGAGGCGCTGGTCAAAGACCCGGCCGTCGACGCCGTGTTCGTGCTGACCAACTTGGAGTCCCACCTCGAATACACCAAGCTCGCGCTCGAACACGGCAAGCACGTGCTGGTCGAGAAGCCGGTCGGGGTGAGCGTCGCCGAGATCGAGGAGATGGACCGGCTGGCCACGGCCAAGGGGTTGGTATGCATGCCGGGGCACAACTACATCTACGAAGCCGGGATGAACCGCACCAAGGAGCTGGTCGAGGCCGGCGAACTCGGCCGGATCGTGTCCACCTACGTGATGTACAACATCCACCACCCCGAAGAGGTGGCCAAGCGGTATCCCGGGGTCGTGCGGCAGATCCTGACGCACCACTCGTACATCCTGCTGTACCTGGTCGGCAAGCCGGTCGAGCTGTGCGCCATGAAGGCGACGCTGCACTACCAGGAGTACCCGGAGGAAGACATTGCCATGGTGCAGATGCGGCTGGCGAACGGCGCCTTGGCCCACTTCTGCGCCAGCTTCGCGGCCGACGACCACGCCGGCGACCCGTGGACGGTCATGGTCAAGGTGATCGGCACCGCCGGCAGCACCCGGTACAGCTACCGGGACCACGTCGAGATCAAGCCGGGGCTGGTCCACTCGCAGACGTACACCGCCTACCAGGGGAGCATCACGAACGAGGTGCGGCACTTCGTCGAACACTGCCTGCGGCGGGGCGAGCCGCCGCTGTCCACCCTGCAGGACGCGATCACCGCCCAGCGGATGATCGAGGCGGCCGAGGAGTCGATCCGCCGGGGGGCGGTAGTCAAGCTGTAACCGGTGTAGGGCGGGTCAAGCCGGCTCTGCGGCGCCGACCCGCCGGAAGTGGCAATCGCTCCCGCCCGTACTGGAGACTGCGGCCGGGGGAGGGCGAGGCTCCCGCCGAGCCGCCAGCCTGCGGCAACGGGTCCGAGTCACACCCGCGGCTGTCACCGGAACGAGACTGAGCTGCTGCGGACTCGCTCCCCGGCTCGGCCGGAGCCTCGCCCAACCCCCCCAGCCCACCGAAGACGTCTTTCCGCCCCTGCCCGGGCCGGCGGGTCGGCGCCGCAGAGCCGGCCGACCCGCCCTACAAGGAACCACCGATGGACTACCGCCCGCTCGGCCGCACCGGCCTGTCCGTGTCCGCCGTCAGCCTCGGCGGGGCGGCGGTCGGCCAGCAGTACGGCCCCGTCACCGCCGCCGAGGTGGGCGACACCGTTCGCGCCGCCGTCGACGCCGGCGTCAACCTGATCGACACCTCCGCGTACTACGGCAAGGGGGTGTCCGAGACGCTGCTCGGCGAGGCGTTGGCCGGCGGGCTGCGGGAGAAGGTGCTGATCTGCACCAAGGCTGGCCGGCTCGACCGGGACGTGTTCGACTTCTCCCCGGCCGGGATGCGGGCCTGCTTCGAGGGGTCGCTCAAGCGGCTCCGCACCGATCACGTGGACATCCTGCTCGCCCACGACATCGAGTACGCGGACGACTTCGAGCGGGTGTTCACCGACACGGCCGACGTGCTGCACGCCCTCAAGCGGGAGGGGAAGTGCCGGTCCGTCGGCATGTCCTGCTACCCGCTCGGCCTGCTGCGACGGGCGATCGAGCGGTGCCGGCTGGACGCGGTCATCTCGTACTGCCACTTCAACCTGCAGAACACCCGGCTCGTGACCGAGCTGCTGCCGACGGCGGAGGCGCACGGGGTCGGGGTGTTGAACGCCAGCCCGCTGGCGATGGGCCTCCTGACCAACCAGGGGCCGCCGCCGTGGCACCCGGCCGGGGACGACATCAAGGCGGCGTGCCGGCGGGCGGCCGAACTGTGTCGGGCGCGGGGGGCGGACATCGCCGAATTGGGGATGCGGTTCTGCCACGCCGAGCCGCGGATCGCCAGCACCATCACCGGCACGGCCAGGCGGGGCGAGCTGGAGGCCAACCTGAAGGCGCTGGGCCGGCCGCTGGACGCCGGGCTGGTGCGGGAAGTGGAGGCGGTGTTGGCGGCGGTGAAGGACCGGACGTGGCCGAGCGGGAGCTGGGCGGGCGGGGGGTGACCCGGGCCGCGGTCACCGGACCCGGGCCTCGTCGACCGGCACCGGGGTGTCGTCCGACCGGCGGACCGTGGCCACCGTCCCGTGCTGGGTGGGCGGCACCGCGGCCATCGTGTCCGGCATCAGCTCGTGCCAGACGCGGGTGACCTTGTCCCGGATGGCCAGGAAGGCGGCCGCGCTCTTCGGGTCGAACTGCCGGCCGGCCTGCCGCTCGACCTCGGCGAACGCCGGCCCCGGCTGCCGCCACCGGACGGAGTCGTGGTACGGCCGGGGGCTGGTCATCGCGTCGAACGCGTCGCACACGGCCACGATCCGGGCCAGCGGCGGGATGTCCTCCTTGGCCAGCCGGTCCGGGTACCCGGTCCCGTCCCACCGCTCGTGGTGGCTGCGGACGATCGGGATGATGGCGTGCAGGTCCGGGATGCCGGCCAGGAACTCGGCCCCCTTGGTGGTGTGCTCCTGCATGATGGCGAACTCCAGCGGGGTCAGCCGCCGGGGCGCCTGCAGGATCTCGTCCGGGATGCCGATCTTGCCGATGTCGTGCAGCGGGGTGCCCAGCCGCAGCAGCTCCACGTCGTCGTCCTTCAGGCCCATCTCCTCGGCCAGCATGACGGCGTAGGTGGTCACCCGCTGGGTGTGCCCGCCGGTGTACTTGTCCCGCAGCTCGACCGCCTGGGCGAGCGCCATGATCGTCTTGTGGAACTGCTCCTTCTGCTTCCGCAGCAGGCTGGCGCACTCGATCCCGGCGGACACGTTGGCGGCCAGGGCGTCGGCCAGCAGCAGGTCGTCCTCGGTGAACGGCTGCTGGAAGAACCCGCGGTCCAGGTGGAGCACCCCGACCTTCCGCCGGGGGGTCCGCAGGAGCACGCACAGGACGCTCGACATGGCCCCGTCGGCCACGCTCTGGGTCATTAGCGCCTGGTCGTCCTGGACGTTCTGGAACAGGACCGACTCGCCCTTGTTGAAGCACTCGGCGGTCAGCCGCTTGCTGAAGTGGAACCGCCCCTTGCTCTCCCCGGACCCGACGGCCAGCGACCGCAGCTTCAGCTTGGCGTGCGGCCCGTCCCCCTCGGCCAGCACGATCGCCCCCCGCTGGGCGTCCAGCACGCTGACCGCGTCGTTCAGGATGGAGTCGAGGAGCTGGTCCTCGCTCTCCAGGTGGACGAAGTGGTGGCCGGCCCGCAGCAGGGCGAGCAACTGGTCCCCGGCCCGGGGCATGTGGTTGCGGTCGAACGCGATCCGCCGCAGCCCCTCCTCGAACGTCGACCGGGCGGCGGCGGCCACGACCAACTGGTCGGACGGCGGCCCGTCGGCGGACACGTCCACCAGCTCGACCAGCATGGCCACCTTGCCGAACTGGACCACGTCCCGGGGGCGGAGCGGGTGCTCGGCCCCGGCCGCCAGCCGGGTGCCGTTCACGTACGTCCCGTTGGTGCTCTCCAGGTCTTTGACCGTCCACCCGGACGCGGTCAGCCGGACCTCGGCGTGCCGGCGGCTGACCGAGCTGTCGTCCAGCGGGATTTCGAGGGAGGTGAGCCGGCCGGCCCGGAGCACGCTGTCCGACTCCCACGCGGCCCTTGCTCGGGCCGCTGATCCCGCGGAGTCGAATGAGCCGTTTCACCGGGCGAATCCTTGAGGCCGGCGGCCGCGCGGCCGACCGGGGCGGTCGGTACAGGTGCGGAATTCTAACACATTTGACCAGTCCCGCACCGTCGGAGTTCACGGAATAGTCGGGAGACTGACCGCGACGATTCGCGGCTCCCACGCACTCCTCAGGTGCGGCCACAGGCCCGCTCGGTATAGACGAACGAACGTGCCCGGCGGATTGGGCGAAAGGGGATCGCAAAGCTGAGGCGAATCGACGTCGGGCGGTGCCGAACTTCGAGGCCCGCCGTCCGGGGCGGCGGTTGCTGCCAATCCCGGCGGGCCTCGCAGACTCGGCACCGCCCGACGAGTCCGGCCCGTCACGGGTAGTCGGTCGGCCCGCCGAGGGCGGTGTCGTCCTTGTGCAGCCCGGCCCGGACCAGGCCGGCGTCGTTGTGGTAGATGTCGTCCCCGTTCACCCCGACCGTCGCCACCGTGGCGAACCGGACGGCCCCGTTGACGGACAGGACGCTCCGCCCCCGCGGGTGGCCCGGGGCGAGCGGCTGGTCGCCGGCCACCGGCGCCCAGTCGGCCGCGTCCTCCTGGCGGACGCCGAACAGCCGGCCGGTCGGGGTGCGGTAGCCCAGGGTGTACGCGTACCCGGCGACCGGCCCTTCGGCCGTCGGACAGGCGGCGGACAGGTCGGCCGGCAGTTGGCCGGCCCGGGCCAGCTCGACGGCAAACGCCCCGGCCACCGGCACGGTCGGGGTGCCGACCTGCGGGAACCGGCCGTCGTGGGTGTCCCCGTACCCGGCCAGCGCGTAATGCATCTGCCGCAGCCGGTCCTGGCAGGCCAGCGCGTCCCGCTCGGCCCGCAGCTTGCCGACCCCGGCGACCACCAGCCCGACGGCCAGGAACCCGATGCCGGCGGCGACCAGCGTGTCCGCCCGCCGCAGCCAGTCCGGGAACACCAGGTCGGCGGCCCGGCGGGGGTTGAACCGGGGCGGGGTCGGCAGGGCGGCGAACGCCCGGGCGACGGCGGCCGTTGCCAGCCCCGGCGGCGGCTCCGGCGGGGCGGCGTCGGCGGCCAGCACGCGGTAGGCGGCGGCCTCCCGCGGGTCGAGGCGACCGGCGGCGTGATCGCTGTGAAGGTCGTCCATCGGCTCACCCCACGGTCGTTTCCGGGATGTCTCGCGTAGGGCCGGTCAAGCCCTTTGCGGCGCCGACCCGCCGTGAGTGGCCAACGGTCCTTGCCCGGGCCGGCGGGTCGCGCGACCGGCTTGACCCGCCCTACGCCTCTGCCGGCCACTCGTCCGCCAGCCGGTGCATGGCCGCGCAGCCGGGACTTCACCGTGCCGAGCGGGATGTCCAGGGCGTCCGCGATCTCCTGGTACCGCAGCCCCTGAAAGTACGCCAGGATGACCACCTGCCGCAACCCCTCCGGCAGCTTGTCCACGGCCGCCCGCACCTGCTCCCGGGTTTCCGCCCCTTCCGCCCGCTCGGCCGGGCCGGCGTTCGGGTCCGGCAGCACCTCGGACAGCGACCGCACCCGGCCGTCCGCGTCCGGGTCGTCCGCCCCGGTGTCCGCCTTGGCGTCCACCCGCCGGCCCCGCCGGCGGAGGGCGTCGATCGCCTGGTGGGTGGCGATCGTGTACAGCCACGGGCGGGCGGGGCGGCCCGGCTCGTACTGGGCGATCTTGACGAACACCTGGACGAAGGTGTTCTGGAACACGTCGGCCGCCAGGTCGGCGTCCCCGACGTACCGCCGCAGGTAGCCGTACAGTTCCCGCTCGTACCGGCGGACCAGGGGCGCCAGCGCCTCCCGGTCCCCGGCCCGCAGCCGGCCGAGCAGCGCCTCGTCCGAGTCCGGCGGCAGGCGGTCCGGGGGCACCCTGTTCCTTCCTACGCCGGGACGGACGGGCCGGTTCGCCCCGGTTTTCGGCTGGCGACCGCCCGGGGGTCATGGTATGGCCGCGGCCGTTCACGGCAGGAACGGTTCTCGACGGAGGGCGAGGCATGCGCCGGGGCGTCATGTTCGGGCTGGGGCTGGCCGGCACGCTGGCCGTACACACCGGGGCGAGCGCCCAGTTCGCCAGTGAGCGGCCGGCCGTCCCGCCGGTCCAACCGGCCGCCACCCCGCAGCCCGCCCAGACCCCGCCGGCCGCCCTCCCGGCATTCACTGCACCGACCGGCGCCCAGGCTCGCCAGCCGGCCCCGGCTCCGACCCCGGCCGCCCAGACGCACCCGCTGGCCGTCCGTCCGGAGCACGGCGAGTACGTCATCTGCGTCAAGAGCTACACCGGCCAGGACTCCCGCAAGCTGGCCGAGGAACTGGCCACCTTCATCCGGGAGAAGCACAACGCCGCCGCCTGGCTGTTCGAGTGGACGGCCGAGCAGCGGCACAAGGAGGAGGCGGAACTGGTCGCCGCCCGCCAGCGGGAGGTGGCCGAGAACGCCCCGTTCCTGGCCGAGCACAACCGCATCCAGGCGGAGATGCAGAAGAAGGCGGCCGCCGCCGGGGTCGAGTTCGTCCCGTCCGGGTTCAAGATCAAGGTGCCCAAGCGGGAGGTGCCGGAGCAGTGGGCGGTGCTGGTCGGCGGGTTCAAGGACGAGGCCGCCGGCCGCAAGGCGCTGGACGTGGTCCGGCGGTGGCCGACCCCGGACAAGACCCACCTGCTGGACATGGCGTTCACCGCCCAGCAGGTGGAGCAGGGGGACAAGGTGCGGGCGGTGAACAAAGAGCAGGCGTTCATCAACCCGTTCGCCACCGCCATGCTGTTCAACAACCCGGCGGTTCGGCGGGCGGCCGGGGCGGCGGCGGTCGACCCGGCCCTGGCCAAGCTGAACAGCGAGGAGCCGCTCAGCCTGCTCAAGACCCGCAAGCCGTACACCCTGCTGGTGAAGGCGTACTCGGTCCAGATGGACGTCCGGTCGAAGGACCAGGAGGGGGGGGTGTTCGCCAAGCTGTTCGGCGGGACGGACGCCGCCTCGTACCTGGAGGTGACGGCCAAGCAGGGCCGGGCGCTGGCCGAGTCGCTGCGGCACCCGAGCATGAGCGGGCCGGCCCGGGAGGCGGCCGCCCGGATCGGGTACGCGGTCAAGCCGATCGAGTCCTACGTGCTGCACACCCGCAACGGCAGCCTGGTGTGCGTCGGCGAGTACGACGCGGCCGACGACCCGGACCTGGTGGCCATGGGCCGGCTGCTCCAGGAAATGAAGTTCGAGGTGTGGGACCGGCCGGCCAACCAGGGCGGGCGGCTGCTCAAGGTGGAGCGGCTGTTCGACAACGTCACCCCGCTCAAGATCCCCCGGGCGCAGTGACCGGTCTTGCGTAGGGTGCGTTGAGGAGGCTTTGCGACGAAACGCACCGGCCCGGCAACGAGAGTGTCCCAGGGGCGAAGTCTCGGCGGTGCGTTTCGCAAAGCCTCCACGCACCCTACAAAGCCGGATCGTCGTCGGGTGCGTGGAGGGAGGGCTTGGACGACCGGAACGCACCGGCCCCGCAGCGACCGCACCCGGGGCAGGCAGTCCTAACGGTGCGTTTCGCAGAGCCTCAACGCACCCTACATCAGTCCAGCGGCGCACCGGGGAGCAGCCGCACCAGCCGGCGGATCAGCCACGCTGCCAGCAACAGCACCAACGGCCCGCCGACCGCCAGCCCCGCCCCGGCGGCGTACCACGGCCACATCTCCGCGACGTAAACGTAGGTCGGCGGGCGCTCGACGGTCGACTGGTCCGGGGAGCGGACGAACCACAGGTCGTCGATCCCCTGCCGCGGCGTGGTCTGCTCGAACTCGGTGAGCGTCCACGTCCGCCCGGCCGCCCCCGGCACCCCGGCTGCCGTCACCGCCTGATCCAGCAACGGCCCGGACGCCGGCCCGCTCCACACCGTCTGGACGCCGTTGGCCGGCAGCGTCGGGCCGCGGCCGAGCTGCGGCTCGTACCGGGCGTCGGCCAGGAAGTACACCCGCAGCGTCCGCTGGTACCACGTCAGCGAGGTAAACTGGTCGGTCGGCTCCCGGTACGGGTAGAACGGCTGGTCCGTCGGGAACGACAGCCGGATGGCCCCGAACGCGGCCGGAAAGTATGCCCCCCGCGGCTGCGGCGTCCCGGCCGGGCTGAGCCGATTGCCCACCTTGAACGCGGTCACGTACCAGCCGTTGGCCACGTACCACCCGAGCCAGGTCTGCAACTCCGGCCGGGCGACGTACCCATTCTTACTCAACCAGGCCCGGAGTTGGTCGGCGTCCGTCGCCTTCAGCACGGCCACGTCGTACCCGCCGATCTCCTTCTGCTCGACCACCGTCACCGCCCCGGCGACAGGGGCGAACGGGGTGGCGACGGGGGTGGCCTTCCGCCCGGACCCGGCGCACCCGAGTTCGGCCGGCCGGGTCCGTGTCTCCACTCGTGGGGCGGTGATCCGGGCGAGCGGGCCGGGGAAAACCGGGTCGGCCGCCGCGACCTCCGGCTTGGTCGGGGTCGGGACCAGGAACCCGAAGTCGGCCGACCCGGTGCCGCCGGTGACGAACTCGGCCGCCCGGACGAAGTGCTGCACCTTGGCCTGGGCGTCCCAGACGATCAGCACCGTCTCGCCGGCCACGTCCGCCCGGCCGCCCTTCGGCGCGACGATGGCGCACCCGCGGGCCGGTGGGCCAGGCAACAGGGCGAGGAAGGGCAGGAGCAGGGCGAGGGGTGTCCGCATGGCCGGCCTCCGAGGGGCGTCTGCTGACGTGACGCGGCCGGGGGCAGTTTATTCCGCCGGCTCTCGGGCGGCCGGCGGGGCGGACGGCTCGAGGTCGTGGTCGCCGGAGTGGCACCCGTGGGCGACCAGGGCGACGGCGACCGCGATCAGGAATAGGCGAGCCGGGGGCGTCAGCCCCCGGTGTCCAGGCTGCGACTCGGGGGACCACCCGGGGGCTGACGTCCCCGGCTCGCCTCGGTCGCGGCTCCTGGGGCCGGCATCACTTCCCCTTCAGGTTGGCGGCCAGGAACTTGACCGCCGCCTCCGTCGAGGCGACCGCCTCCGGGCCGAACCACCCGTGCCCCTTGCCCGGCACCGGGATGAACTCCGTCTTCACCCCGGCCGCCTTCATCCGGGCGTGCAGCCGCTCGGTGTGGATGACCGGGACGATCGGGTCGGCCGTCCCGTGGATGTGCAGGAACGGCGGGTCGTCCGCCGACACGTGTTCGATCGGGGACGCCTTCTTGTACGGGGCGATGCCGTCGCACGACTTGCAGCCGAGCAGCGGGACCATGAAGCCGGCCTCGATCCCCGGGGTGTCGCAGTACAGGCACAGGTCGGCCGGGCCGAAGAAGTTGACCACGCACGCCACCTTGCTCGACCGGTTCTTGTACATCTCCCCCTCGAACTCCGGCACGTCGGTGGCCGTGCCGAGCAGGGCGGCGATGTGCCCGCCGGCCGAGAACCCCATCGCGGCGATCCGGTCCGGGTCGATGTTCAGTTGGGAGGCGTTCTCCCGCAGGTAGCGGACGGCCGTCTTGGCGTCCTGGATCTGGCCGGGGAACTTGCACTTCGGGGCCAGCCGGTAGCTGACGCTGACGGCGGCGAACCCGCGGGCGGCCAGCGCCTCGATCAGGCTGCCGTCCCCGGTCCCGAAGTCGTTCCAGAGCGGGGTAGTGCGGGACAGGTCCTTGCGGCTGCCGGCCTTCCACGCCCCGCCGTGCAGGCAGACGACGCACGGGTGCGGCCCGCCGGTCGCCGGGGCGGCGTAGTCGAGTTGCAGCTTGACCCCGTCGACGGTGGCGTAGGTCAGGTCGTACCGCTTGGCGACGGCCGGCCTGGCCGTGGCGGCCGGCTCGGCGGCGGGGAGGGGGGCGGTTGTGACGGCCAGAACGGCCAACAGGCGGTGCATTCGAGGCGGCCTCCGGGCGGCGGCGGGGGATATCGGATTGTATCGGCCGGGCAACGGTCTTGGCAAAAGAGAAGGTCGTCAGAGAAGGTCGCCGGGGCAGAACACCAGGCCAACCACGCAGCGGGAATAGGTTGGATTAAAAAATTATAAATCTTTAGACTATAAAAACAGGTTGCCGTCGGCCGCCTCGCCCGATATCCGCAGTGGAGGCACTTATGCCGGCATGGAAGGTTCTGTTCATCGGGTTGTGCGGCTGCATTTGCCTGGCGCTCGCCACGGCCACGTTCATCGTCCCCTTCTCCTTCGACGGCGGGGAGCGGTGGCTGTGGCTGGGCGGCCTGCTGGCGGCCACCGCCGCCGCTGGGACGCTGTTCGCCCTGTTCCTGCGGCACGCCGGCAGCTCGCTCGACGCCAAGCCGGCGCGCCGCTGACGGCGACCGGTCAACCGTCTACCCCTTCGCCACCCCGGTCCGGATGTGCCGGATGGCCTGGCTGAGCATGGCGAAGTGCCGGGCCGCGGTCAGCGTCGCCACCTCGTGCTCGTTCAGGCTGGCGGCGAACAGGAACACCCCGACCGGGGTGCCGGTGACCGGGTCCGTCTCCTCCTCGATCATCTCCGTGTACAGCGCCCCGTACCGCACGTCGAAGCTGATGGCCACGCTCTTGCCCTGCCGGGCCGGGGCGAGCAGCTTGCTGATGTCCGGCCACTTGCGGAACAGGTCGGCGGCCAGCTCCCGCCACACCTGCTTCTGGGCCTCGACGGCGGCCGGCGGCGGGTGGCTGTCCATGGCCACCAGCCCGGGCAGCCGGCCCAGCCCCCGGCGGACCGATTTGTCGTCCGCCCCCTCGCCCACCACCCGCAGCTCGTCCCCCGTCACCCGACAGAGGATGGCGAAGTCCAGCCCGCCGGCCCACCGGACGTAGTGCCGCAGCGCCCGCCGGTACTCGGCGAGCAGGTCTTTCGGGTTCGGGGAGAAGGTCTGCGGCGCCCGGGGCAGGAACAGCCAGCACCACAGGAAGGTCATGACGATGGCTAGCCCGAACGTCAGGAACGACACCGCCCCGACCACCTCCGTCTTGGCCCGCTCCTTGCCGATCAGGTCGTACAGCAGCTCGAGCTGCGTCTCGTGGTGCTTGGCGGCGGCGAACCGTAGGGACGTGTACGCCCCGCCGAACAGGGCCAGGGCGAGTAGCGGCAGGTACTTCCGCCCGGGGTTGATCCACTCGACCAGCGGCCGGCCGCTGCCGAACGTGACCAGGTAGTTGAACGCCAGGTAGACGAGGGCCGCGTACCCGGTCGCTTGGAGCAGGTCGTTCATCTTCGGAAGGGGCAAGGGGAGAGGGGCAAGGGGCGAGCAAACACACGGAGGAGTTCGGACTTGCCCCTTGCCCCTCTCCCCTTGCCCCTACTCCGCCACCAACTCCTCGGTGATGTCCGCGTTGGTGTACACGTTCTGCACGTCGTCCAGGGCGTCCAGGGCGTCGATCAGCTTCATCACCTTCTTGCCCGTCTCCACGTCCACCGTGACGAGCGTCTTGGCCAGGTTCTTCACCTCGGCCTCCAGCGTCTCGTACCCGGCGGCGGTCAGGGCGGATTGCACCGCCTCGAACTTGGACGGCTCGCAGACGATCTCGTACACCTCGCCGACCTTCTGGAAGTCGTCGGCCGCGGCCTCCAGGGCGGCGGTCATCACCGCGTCCTCGTCCGGGTACTTCTTGGCGTCGACCAGGAACAGCCCCTTCCGCTCGAACAGGTAGCCGACGCACCCGGGGGTGCCCATGTTCCCGTTGGCCTTGTCGAACACCAGCCGGACCTCGCCGTTCGTCCGGGTCCGCTTCTCGGTCAGCGTCTCCACCATGACGGCGACGCCACCGGGGCCGTACCCTTCGTAGGTGATCTCCTCGTAGTTCTCGCCTTCGAGTTCGCCGGTCCCCTTCTTGACCGCCCGCTCGATGTTGTCTTTCGGCATCGAGACGGCCCGGGCCTTGTCGATGGCGTACCGCAGGCGGAGGTTGGTGTCCGGGTCGCCGCCGCCGGCCCGGGCGGCGATGATGATGTACCGGCTGAGCTTGCTGAACAGCTTCGCGCGTGCGGCGTCCTGCTTGCCCTTGCGGACGGCGATGTTCGCCGAGTGGGAGTGCCCCGCCATGCCTGAGTGTCTCCGGTGCGAATCGGACTCGCATCAGTATAGCGGACGGCCGAGCGCTGCGGAACCGCAGGCGGCGGCCGGGAAACCGCTCGTTTGTTTTGGCTTTGCTCCCCCTCCCGCTGCTTCGGGGAGGGGGTTGGAGGTCTTCCACCCGTCGCGTGGTTCCGAAGTCGCCGAACCGGGTTGCGGTCGTGACCCCACCCCCCAAGTCCCCACGAACCAGTCGCCGGGGGGCCGGGCGACCGCCTCGCCCACCGAGCCGATCAATGACCGACTGCCGGAAACCGCTTGCCGACCGGGGGCGAAGGGGCGGATACTGACGGGGGCGACGGCCGATACCCGGCCGCATGCCCGGCACCTGTTTGACACCGGCACCGCGTCAGCCGTCAAGACGCACCAGCGATGGGTCTGAAGGTTCTTGTTCGGGAGGGGGAGCCGCTGGCCGAAACCATCTGGCGGTTCCGTTGGTTGCTCCGTTGCGCGAAACCCAAGTGGCACCGCTTCCGGCGAGATCACTACGAAACGCCGGGGTACAAGCGGAAGCGGCGGAAGCGCTGGTACAAGAACAAAGCCCGCTTTACCTTGAGGCTGGAGTGATCGGTCAAGTTCGGCTGGAGATGTTGTCGTGACGCGCCTGCTCGCCTGCTTTCTCGCCCTGGCCCTGGCCACCCCGGTCGTCGCCGCGGACGACGGGTTCGTCTCACTGTTCCCGGCCGACGGGCCCCCGAAGGGGTGGACCGTTCGCGCCTGGAACGACCTGGCCAAGCCGGCCGGCCCGGACACCGAATGGGCCGTCACCGACGGCGTCCTGCGGCCGGGCAAGGTCCGCGGCACCTGGTTGGTGTCGGACAAGGAGTACGCCGACTTCGCCTTGGCGTTCGAGATCAAGCTGACCGAGCGGGGCAACAGCGGGGTCGCCCTCCGCGCCCCGATGACGGGCGACCCGGCGTTCGACGGGATGGAGTTCCAGGTGGCCGACCTGCGGTACAACCCCGAGGCCAAGGACTCCGAACTGACTGCCGGCATCTACCGGGCCATCGCCCCGACGAAACAGGTGTACAAGCCGCTGGACTGGAACCGCGTCACCATCGAACTCCGCGGCACCCGGCTCAAGGGCACCGTCAACGGCGAGCTGGTCCAGGACATTGACCTGTCGAAGTACGACCAGCCGGTGAAGCGGCACGACAACACCGACGCCCCGCCGGTCAAGGACCGCCCGCGGAAAGGGCACATCGGGTTCCAGCACTTGAGCCGGAACAACGAGCCGGTCCAGATTCGCAACGCCCGGATCAAGGTGTTCCCGGCCGAGGAGAAGCCGGCGGCGACCGGGTGCGTGTCCGGGGTGCCGGTCGGCAAGCGGCCGGGGCCGTACAGCTTCCTGGTCGCCACCGGCCCGCAGCGGGGCCAGCAGACCTGTTACATCTGCGAGCAGGCGGACAAGCCTACGGCGGTGGTGTTCGCACGCACCCTGACCCCGGCCGTCGGCCAACTGGTGGCGAAGCTGGACGCGGCGGCGGTGGGCAAACCGGACAGCGGGTACAAAGCGTGGCTGACACAGTTAGCCGACACCGCCGACCTGGACCGGCTGGCGAAGTGGGCACAGGAGCAGGGGTTGAAGACGGCCCCGGTCGGGACGTTCGAGGACGCCGACGGGCCGCCGGCGTACACCCTGAGCCGGGACGCCGACGTGACCGTGCTGCTGTTCGTCAAGCAGCGGGTGGTGGCCAACTTCGCCTTCCGCCCCGGCGAGCTGACCGCCGCCCGGGCCGAGGAGGTGTTGCAGCGGGTGCCGGAGTTGTTCGCCAAGTGACCGGTGCAGGTCCGCGACCTGGGAGGGCGAGGCTCCTGCCGTGCCGGGAGCGCGTGGCAACGGCTTCAACCCACACCCGGCCCCAGCCACCGGGCGAGAGCGGGAGCCAGTGACCCAGGGAGCGCGGCTCGGCAGGAGCCTCGCCCTCCCCTGGTCCTGATCGCTGAGATGGATGGCGGTCATCCGGGGGCGTTCAGCACCGCCACCAGCTCGTCCTGGACCCGCCCGTTGGTGGCGGCGATGTCCATGCGGAACGGGTCGAACGCCGACCCGTCGGCGGCCGACAGCCGGCCGCCCGCTTCCAGGATCAGGCACGCCCCGGCCAGCACGTCCCACGGCCAGTTGTCGTACGCCCAGTACCCGTCGAACCGGCCGCACGCCACGTAGGCCAGGTTGAGCGCCGTCGAGCCGGTCCGCCGCAGCGCCTGAGTGTGGAACGACACCTTCCGCCAGGCGTCCAGGTTCCGCAACTGGGCCTGGTAGTTGGCCGGGAACCCGGTGGACACCAGTGACCCGCCGAGGGTGGCCGTCTCGCTCACCCGGATCGGGGTGCCGTTGCGGGTCGCCCCGTGGCCGGCCGCCGCGGCGAACAGCTCGTCCAGCCGGGGGTCATAAATCACCCCGACGACCGGCCGGCCGCCCGCCCAAAGCCCGATGGACACGCAGTACGCCGGCACGTCGTGGACGTAGTTGGAGGTGCCGTCGAGCGGGTCCACGACCCACGTCGGCGGGGCGTCGGCCGGCGGCCGGGTGTCCTCGATCTTGCGGCCGACCGCGTCCTCCTCGCCGACGAACCCGTGCCCCGGGAACTGACCGAGTAGGTATTCCTTGACCGCCTTTTGCGAGGCGAGATCGGCGTCAGTGACGAGGTCGGCGCGGGCCTTCTCGCGGACGGTGAACTTGGCCCGCCAGCGTTCCAGTTCGGCGGCCCCGCGGCGGGCGGCCTCGATCGCGGCGGACAGGCAGTCGGTCAGGTCGGTGTTCATGGGGTCAGGATATGACCGTGTAGACCGTTTAGCCGCGAGGCGGAGGCTCTGCGGAGCCGAGCGCGGAATCGGCCCCTTCCCGCTCGACCGCACCGCCCTGGCACACTCGTTCCGCGCTCGGCTCCGCAGAGCCTCCACCTCGCGGCTAACCGACCTCCACCACCTCGCCCGGTTCCGCCGCCCGCACGTGCGGCAAGCCGGCCGCTCGGATGGCCGCCGCGATCTCGTCCGCCCACCGCGGCTTCAGGTGGACCGCGTACACCGGCACGTCCACCGGAAGCTGCCGGGCGTGGGCCAGGAATTGCGACGTGGTCAGGTGCCGGCTGACGGCCGCCAGGTCGGCCATGTGGTCCGGGAAGGACGCCTCCAGGAACACCGCCCGCAGCCGCGGCCAGCCGGCCACCCGGGCGATCACCGCCGGCACCGGGGCGGTGTCGGTCAGCACCGCGACGGCCGCCGCCCCGTCGTCCAGCACGTACCCGACGGTCGGCACCGTGTGGTCCAGGTCGAGCGCGGTGACGGTGTACCCGCCGACCCGGAACGGCTCCCCGGGCCGCACCGGGCAGAGCCGCAGGAACGGGGCCATCGTCCGGGACATGGCCACGAAGTCCGGCATCAGCACGCCGTTGAAGATGTGCCCGTGGACGGCGTCCAGGGTGGGCGGCGGGGCGTGGACGCCCGGCGGGTCCGGGGCCAGCCCGTACACCGTGTCCAGGAAGATCGGCAGCCCGGCCAGGTGGTCGATGTGCGGGTGGGTGAGCAGAATGTCCCGGACCGCCGCCAGCCGGCCCGGCGGGCCGCACCAGCCGAGCGCCCCGGCGTCCACCGCCAGGGCGTCGTCGACCAGGTAAGTGCTGAGCGGGAACCCGCCGCCGCCCGCGGCCACGACCTGGACCCGCATGGTAAGCCCTGCCGGTTCGGCGGCCGGCGCCGGGGGCGCCGGTCCGACACTGCCGACGTTTTCTGATGGATCGCCGGCCGGAGTCCGATCAGGATACCGGATTGTACCGCCCCGCCGGCCGTCCGCCACCGCACCCCGGAGGAACCCGTGCCGCCGCGCCGCCCGCCCGCCCGCCCCAACCGGACCGGCCGGGCGTCCGCCCTGCTCGTCCTGAGCGTCCTGGCGAACCTCGGGCTGATCGGCTGGGTGGCGTACACGTCCCCGCTCAAGGACAAGCTGCCGGCCCTCGGCTCCGAACCGCCCCCGCCCGTCCCCGTCGCGACCGCCGGCACCGGGCCGATCGGGGCGCTCGGCCGGGTGCAGCCGGTCGGCGGGGTGATCGCGGTGTTCGGCCCGCCGGGCGACCGCGTCCTCCGGTTCAAGGACGGGCTGGCCCTCGGCACCCCGGTCAAGGCGGGGGAGGAACTCGGCGAGCTGTCCGGGGACCGCGAGCGGCAACTGGCCGTGGACGCCCTGACCGCCCAGTTGAACGAGGCGGTCAAACTGAAGCGGGCGATCGAGGCGACCCGGGCGGCCGGCGTCCAGGCGGTGCGGGCCGAGGTCGAGCAGGCCCGGGCCAAGGCGGACGCGGACGTGGCCGCCGCCGAGGCCAAGATCAACGTGGCCGGGCTGCAGCGGAAGCGGGGCGAGACCGAGCTGAACCGGCTGCGGCAGGCGAAGGCGGACAACGTCCCGATCTCCGCCCAGGAGCTGCTGGCCGCCGAGACGCTGGTCCAGCAGGCGGCCGAGGAGCTGGCCGCCGCCCGCAAGGGGCTGGCCGCCGCGGCCGTCCAGCGGGAGAAGGCGGAGGCGGCGGCCAAGGCCAAGGAGGCGAGCGTCCAGGCGGAGGCCGACCGCGGGCTGGCCCAGGTGCCGGTGGACTCGCTCAAGGCCCAACTGTCGGCCGCCGAGCTGAAGCTGGCCGACGCCAAGCTGCGGGCCGCCGCGACCGGCCGGGTGGTCAAGCTGAACGCCCACCCCGGGGACACCCTGAGCACCTTGCCCGTCCTGCAGATCGCCGACACCGACCAGATGGCGGTGATCGCCGAGGTGTACGAGACGCAGATCGCCCAACTGCGGGACTGGCTGAAGCAGACCGGCGGCCGGCCGGTGGACGTGGACATCGACGCCCGGGTGCTCGGCGGGCTGGACGCGGCCCCGCACAAGGGGACGGCGACCCTGGCCGGGGTGGCCCCGATGATCGCCAAGAACCAGGTGTTCGCCCTCGGCCCGCGGGAGGACGCCGACCGCCGGGTGGTGGAGGTGGAGGTGCGGCTCACCCCGGCTGCCGCCGCCGCGATGGCCGACTTCATCGGCCTGCAGGTGCGGGTGACGTTCAACCCGCCTCGGTAAGGATGAATTATGAGTGATGAATGATGAACGGAAAACCATGTATCGCCCACCGCGTTTCGGTCGCATGATCTCTACTCATCATTCATCACTCATAATTCATCCTTCCGCTCATGTCGTCTTTCCGCCTCGCCCTGACCAACCTGCTGCACGACCGCGGGCGGACGCTGGTGTCGGTCACCGGGGCGACGTTCGCCGTCATCCTGGTGTTCATGCAGCTCGGGTTCCTCGGGTCGGTGGTCAAGACCGCCACCATGCTGTTCGACAAGCTGGAGTTCGACCTGGTGGTGGTGTCCAGCGAGTACATCGACTTCACCCGCCCGGGGGCCGTCCGCCGGGACCGGCTGGCCCAGGTGCGGACCGACCCGGCCGTGGCGGCGGTGGTGCCGCTGTCCGTCTCGCAGGGGCTGTGGCGGAACCCGACCGATGACAAAAGCCGCGGGCGGAAGCGGTGGCAGATCACCGTCCTCGGCACCGACCCCGGCCGGCTGGACCGGGCGTTCCGGGCGGGGGCGACCAACATTTTCGGCACCCCGGCCGCCGTCGCCGACGCCCGGGTCAAGCTGGCCCGCGGCGGGGCGGTCCTGCTCGACCGCCGGTCCCGCCCGGACTTCGGCGACCCGGCCCGGATGCCGGCGGGGAAGACCAGTACCGAGCTGAGCGGCCAACGGGTGGACCTGGCCGGGTACTTCGAGCTGGGCACCGGGTTCAGCTACTCCGGGCTGGTGCTGGCCAGCGAGGAGACGTTCGAGAGCGTGTCCGGCCAGCCGGCCGACCGGGCGACGTTCGGGCTGGTCAAGCTGGCCGACGGGGAAGACCCGGACGCCGCCGCCCGCCGGCTGCGGGCCGCCCTGCCGGCGGACGTGAAGGTGTTCACCCGGCCGCAAATCAACTTCCTGGAGACCGACTACTGGGTGAACAAGACGGCGGTCGGCACCCTGTTCATGAGCGGGGTGGTTTTGGCCCTGGTGGTCGGGGCCATCTTCATCTACCAGATGATGGTGGCGGACATCAAAAAGCACCTGCCGGAGTACGCGACGCTGAAGGCGGTCGGCTACCCGTTCCGCTATTTGTTCCTGGTGGTGGTGTGGCAGGCGGTGTTCCTGGCCGCGGCCGGCTACCTGATCGGGGCGGCGGCCGCGTTCGGGCTGTACCGGGTGGCCAAGGAGCAGGCGAAAATCCCGATCGAGATGACCCCGGAGCGGCTGGGGTACGTGCTGCTGCTGACCGTCGGGATGTGCGTCGGGTCCGGGCCACACGCCGTCCGCAAGGTGCGGACGGCCGACCCGGCGGACTTGTTTTAGTAGGGCGGGTCAAGCCGGCTTTGCGGCGCCGACCCGCCGGTCCGGGCGGCCCAGACTGGTAGCCCCGTCGGCGGGCCGGGCCGGGGGAGGGCGAGGCTCCTGCCGAGCCGGGCTGCCTCCCGGGTGACATCTCCGCCCGTGGATGAGGCGCTCGGACCGGTGAGCTCCCCGCGGCTCGGCAGGAGCCTCGCCCTCCCCGGCCCGACCCGCGGACGGGGAGCGGTTGCCACACCCGGCGGGTCGGCGCCGCAGAGCCGGCTTGACCCGCCCTACGGGAGAACCATGCCCCGCACCCCGCTGGCCTGGCAGAACCTCACCCACGACCGGGTGCGGTTCCTGCTGTTCGTGATGGGGGTGGTGTTCGCGGTCGTGCTGATGTTCGTTCAGCTCGGCTTCCGCGGGGCGCTCCTGGACGCCCAGTCGCTCATCCCGGAGCACCTGAACGGCGACCTGGTGCTGGTCTCCCCGAACCGGCAGGCGGTGCCGATGCGGGAGCCGTTCCCCCGCCGCCGGCTGGCCCAGGCGGCGGCCGTCCCCGGGGTGCGGGCCGCCCTCCCGCTGTTCGTGGACAACGGCCTCGGCATCGTCCGCGACACCCGGCCGGACGCCCAGACCCGCCTCCCGAGCCGGGCCGCCCGGATCATCGGCCTGGACCCGGCCGCCCACCTGCTGACGCTGCCGGAACTCGACCCCACTGACCCACGGTTTCAGGGGAGCAAACTGACCGTCCCCGGCACCGCCCTGTTCGACCGGCTGACCCGGCCCGGTGAAAAAGAAGGGGAGACGGTGTTCGGCCCGCTGGCCGAGGGCACCACGACCGAGCTGGCCGGCCGGCGGGTCACCTTCGTCGGCAGCTTCGCCCTCGGGTCGGACTTCACCAGCGAGGGGTGCATCGTCCTGTCCGAGCAGACGTTCGCCGACCTGCTCCGCCGGCCGTACACCTACGGGGCGCCGCTGGCCGACGTGGACTTCGGGATCGTCCGGCTGGCCCCGGCCGCGGACGTGGAGGCGGTCCGCCGGGCGCTGAAGGAGGCGTTCGCGGTCGGCGAGCCGGAGCCGGACGTGGACGTGCTCACCCCGGCCGAGCTGGTCGCCCGGGAGCAGCGGTTCTGGCTGGCCAACACCCCGATCGGGTTCGCGTTCGACTTCGGCATGGTGATGGGGTTCGCGGTCGGGCTGGTGATCTGCTACCAGATCCTGTCCGGGGACGTGGCCGACCACCTGCCGGAGTACGCCACCCTGAAGGCGTTCGGCTACCCGAACCGCTACCTGGCGTGGGTAGTGATCCAGGAGGCGCTGGTGCTGGCGGTGTGCGGGTACGCGGTCGGGCTGGCCATCAGTTGGGCGGCGTACCTGCTGCTGACCGACGCCACCGGGCTACCGCTGCGGATGACCGCCGGCCGGGCCGGGCAGGTGTTGGCCGTGACCGTCGGCATGTGCGTGGTGTCGGCGCTGATCGCGCTGGTGCGGCTGCTGCGGGCCGACCCGGCGGACGTGTTTTAGTAGGGTCCGCTGTGCGGACCGGTGGGAGCGCATCCGGTCCGCCCAGCGGACCCTACTCGATGGACGAACCCATGCCCTCCTCGCCGCCCCGCCGATTGCCGCCGCCCGGGGAGCCGCTGCTGCGGGTCCGCGGGGTGAACCACTCGTTCGGCGCCGGCGAGGCCCGCACCCAGGTGCTGTTCGACAACACCCTGGAGGTGATGCCCGGCGAGCTGGTCATCATGAGTGGCCCGTCCGGGTCTGGGAAGACGACCCTGCTCACCCTTATTGGCGGGCTACGGGGCATCCAGGAGGGGGAGATCGACATCTGGGACGGCCGCCTCGGCGGGTACCGCAAGCTCCGCGGGCTGGACGAGGCCGGGCTGGTCCAGGTCCGCCGGCTGATCGGGTTCATCTTCCAGCGGCACAACCTGTTCGACTCGCTCCGGGCGGTGCAGAACGTCCGGCTGGCCCGGGAGCTGTTCCCCGCCGGGCCGGACGACCGCCGGCAGATCGAAACACTGCTCACCTACCTCGGTCTGGGCCACCGGCTGGAGTACAAGCCGGCCGGACTGAGCGGCGGCCAGCGGCAGCGGGTGGCGGTCGCCCGGGCGCTGGTCAACCGGCCGAAGCTGATCCTGGCCGACGAGCCGACCGCCGCCCTGGACGCCAACTCCGGGCTGGCCGTCGTCACCCTGCTCCAGCACCTGGCCCGGGACCGCGACCCGGCCGACCTGGCCCGGCTGGTGAAGCGGCCCGGCGAGGCGGACGACGAGACCGGCCGGCTCACCCCGGAGCAGGCGGCCATGGTCGGCGAACTGGCGAAGGAGAAGGGGGCGACGAGCCTGATCGTCACCCACGACGCCCGGATCATGAACCGGGCCGACCGGATCGTCCACATGGAGCGGGGGAAGATCGTCAGCAACGTGGTGGTGGCCGAGCGGCTGTTCGTCACCGAGGGGCTGCGGCGGTGCGGGTTCTTCGCCGCCATCTTGCCGGAGCAGCAGCAGGCGATCGCCGACGGTATGTGCGTCGGCGTCCACCCGGACCTGCCGGTTCGGCCCGGCGACCCGGGGCTGGCGGCCGGCAAGGTGCAGGCGTTCGCCCCCGGCCAGGAGATCATCCGCCAGGGCGACCCGGTGACGGACGCCAGCCAGTTCTACCTCATCCGCCGCGGCCGGGTGCGGGTGGACCAGGAGGCCGGGGCGGTCCGCCGGGCGGTCGCCACCCTCGGCCCGCAGGACTTCTTCGGCGACCGGGCGCTGGTGACGAACGAGCCGCGGAACGCCAGCATCGTGGCGGTCGAGCCGACCGAGGTGTACGCCGTCGGCCGGGAGACGTTCCGGGCTTACGAGGCGATCAGCCGGCCGTTCATCCAGCGGATCCGCGAGGTGTACGGCACCGCCGCCCCGCCCCCGTTCCCGCCCGACGACGTGCGGAGCGAGTTTTGAACCGCCATTCCAGCTGACGGAAACGGGAGGCGAGGATGGGCCTCGACGCGACCATCAAGCGGTCGGACGGGCAGCCGCTCGGGAAACTCGCATCAGTCCAGGAAGCACTGGCGCTCGCCTTCCCCGGTATCGTCTTCGGCCGATTGCCCAGCGGGTCGGAGAAAATCCAAGAAGCCGCGAAAATGGGCGTTGTATTCCCCGACATCATCCGGCAGCACTTGGAATCATCCCCAGCGAAGTACAATGGCGAATACGAAGGGCCGGATTTCTTCGCCGAGTTCGTCCTCGGTTCCGAGGACGTGGTTCAGCAGGTCGATGTGGTGCTCCGTGGAACAACTCAGGCAGCAGAACCCATGCTCACATTTTTGGAGGAGCGGTTCGGATGGGTCACGACTCATCCGTGACCGGACGCGGTCGCTTAAGTGAACGGAAGTTGCTGGAGCGAGGCGAAGGCCATTTTGGTCATAGTTTCTGACCATTCCCCTCGCCCCCCAGCTTACCCTAGCTTCGGTGCCTTCCCCGCCGAAGCATGCCTCAATGACCTGCTCGCCGCTCCGCCGCCTCATCCTGGCCGCCCTGACGTCCGCTGTCGTTGTCGCCACCCAGGCGATGCTGGCCGGGGGTCAGGATTAACTGTCACCCGGTCGGCGAGCGTTGCCCCGCCCTGGTGCTTCCTCGCACTTGCTCCCCCTCTCCGCTTCGGGGAGGGGGCCGGGGGGAGGGGTTACGTCCCGGCAACCGCCCCCACCCGCGCCTGATCCTCCGCCCGCCACGCCCGCAGCGTCAGCCACGCCAGCCCCAGCCCCAGCACCCAGTGGGCGGTGCTCGCCCACAGGTAGGCGACGTGTAGCCGGCGGAAGGCGGCCCGGTCCGTCACCCGGCCGGCGTCCGAGTCGAAGAGCACGCCCATCTGGCCGTGCAGCACCCACAGCACCGGCAGCAGCCCGGCCGCGGCTGCCCACGCCAGCCACCGCCCCCGCCCGCCCCGGCCGGCGAGCAAGTCCCAGGCGTACACCCCCGCCCACGCCGCCCCGAACAGGTTCAGCCAGACCGTCACCCGCTGGGTGATCTGCCCCTGCAACGCCGGCGACCCGAGCACGTCCGTGCCGATCGGCACCACCACGGCCGAGTAGAACAGGAACCCGCCCTGCCACACCAGGAAGGTTTGAAACACCAGGAACCGGCGGAACAGAGTCATGAGCATGGTGTACGCCGCCGCCCGGCCGCCGAAAGGGGTTGGCCGATCCCCGGTATCGTCTACCATGTCTGAACGTCCCCGTTTCGTCCCATTCCTCCCGGACCCGCTGATGCGAACCCTGCTCGCCGCCGCCCTCCTCTCGACCCTCACCGCCTGCTCCCGGGCGGACGACAAACAGGCCGGCAAAGACAAGTCGGACACGCCCGCGAAGCCGGCCGGCCCGACCCTGAAGGTCGGCGACCCGGCCCCGCCGCTGACCGTGGCCAAGTGGCTCAACGGCTCCCCGCTCGACAAGTTCGAGCCGGGCAAGGTGTACGTGGTCGAGTTCTGGGCCACCTGGTGCGGGCCGTGCATCGCCGCCATGCCGCACCTGGCCGAGCTGCAGCAGGAGTACAAGGACCAGGGGCTGACGGTCATCGGCGTCACCACCGCCGACCCCCGCAACCCGGCCGAGCGGGTGGAGAAGTTCGTCGCCGACCGGGGGCCGAAGCTCGGCTACCGGTTCGCCGTGTGCGACACCCCGGCTACCGACAAGGCGTACATGGAGGCGTCCGGGCAGGACGGCATCCCGTGCTCGTTCGTCGTCGACAAGGCCGGCAAGGTGGCGTACATCGGCCACCCGATGGAGCTGGAGGACGTGCTGCCGAAGGTGGTGGACGGCACCTGGAAGGGGGCCGAGGACATGAAGGCGATCGCCGCCGCCCGGGACGCCCTCGGGGCCATCTTCGACAAGGCGGAAAAGGATCCGGCCGCCGCCCTCACCGACCTGGCCGCGTTCGAGCAGAAGTACCCGGCCAAGGCCAAGCAGCCGGCCTTCCAGGTGACCAAGGTGCTGCTCTTGGCCCAGGGGAAGAAGGTGGACGAGGCGAAGGCGCTGACCGAGGCGCTGCTGCCGAAGCTGGCCGAGAAGAAGAACGCCAACCTGCTCGGCAACCTGCGGGCGATCTGGAGCGACGCCCAGGTGAACCCGGACCGCAAGCACCTGGACCTGGCGGTCAAGGCGGCGGACGCGGTGCTGGCCATCGAGGGGGACAAGAGTCCGGCCGCGCTGGTCGGGGCGGCCGACGCCCGGTTCCAGACCGGGGACAAGGCGAAGGCGATCGAGTTCGCCGAGAAGGCGCTGGCCGTCGCCAAGGAGGACGGGGAGAAGAAGTTCATCCTCGACCTGATCAAGAAGTACAAGGGGGAGGGGAAGAAGTAGCCGGCAGTCGGTAAAATCGGCGGGCGATCCCGGAGGCCCGCCGTGCCCGACCCGTCCGTTCCCACCGTCTCCCTCGCCCCGCCGCCCGCACAGGCGGTCGGCGACCCCGGCACCCTGCCGCTGCCGGCCGACGCTGGTCCGCCGGCCGGCGGGCCGTCCGGCCAGGCCGACCGGTTCCCCCTCGGGGCCGAGATCGCCCGCGGCGGGATGGGGGTGGTGTACGCCGCCCACGACCGCGACCTGGACCGGGAGGTGGCGGTCAAGGTGCTCCGGCCGGAGCTGCGGGGCTACCCCGTCCTGGCCCGCCGGTTCGTCGCCGAGGCCCGCATCACCGCCCGGCTCCAGCACCCCGGCGTCCCCCCGATCCACGCCCTGGCGCCCTGCCGGACGGCTCCCCGTTCCTGGCGATGAAGCTGATCCGCGGTCGCACCCTGGCCGCCCTGCTGGCCGACCGCCCCGACCCGTCCGCCGACCTGTCCCGGTTCCTGCACGTCTTCGAGCAGATCGCCCAGACCCTGGCCGCCGCTCACGCCCACGGGGTCATCCACCGGGACTTGAAGCCGGGCAACGTGATGGTCGGCCCGTTCAACGAGGTCCAGGTGATGGACTGGGGGCTGGCCAAGGTGCTGGGGGCGGGCGGCGAAGCGGAGCCGACCGCGGACCCCGACCCGGAAGACGCCGCGGGCCGGGAAGCGGACTCGCACACCCGGGCCGGGAGCGTACTCGGCACCCCGGCGTACATGCCGCCGGAGCAGGCCCGGGGCGAGATCGACCGGGTGGACCGGCGGGCGGACGTGTTCGCCCTCGGGGCGGTGCTGTGCGAGGTGCTCACCGGCCGGCCGGTGTACGCCGGGGCGACCGCCGCCCAACTGGCCGCCGCCGCCGCCGGCAAGGTGCAGCCCGCCCTGGAGGCGTTGGCGGCGTGCGGCGGCGACCCGGACCTGGTGGGGCTGGCCGGCCGGTGTCTGGACCCGGACCCGGCCGGCCGGCCGGCCGACGCCGGTGAGGTGGCGGTGGCGGTGGCCGCCCATCGGACCGGGGTGGAAGCCCGGCTGCGGCAGGCGGAGGTCGGCCGGGCGGCGGCCGAGGCGACCGCCGTCGAGCAGCGGAAGCGGCGGCGGGTGCAACTGGCCCTCGGGCTGGTGGTACTCGCCGTGTCGGCCGCGGCGACCGCCGTCTGGGTGGCCTACGTCCACCAGGAGAACGCGACGGCGGTAGCCGCCGCCGCCCGCCGGGCGAGGGTGGCGGCCGAGGTGGCGGCCGCCCTGGACGAGACCCGGGAGCGGGCGGCCGAGGCGTGGACGGAGGAGGCCGACCCGGGCCGGCTGGCGGCCGGGGCGGACCTGGTGGTCGCCACCCTCCAGGACGCCGAGCGGTCGGCCGCGGTGGACGAGGGGACGCCGCTCGACCCGGCCCTGGCCGCCGCCCTGGCCGGCACCCGGGCGGCGGTGGACGACCTGACCCGGCACGCCCGGCTGGTGACGGAGGCCGACCGGGTGATCCGCGAGCACGCCGAGCGGCTCAACCCGCGGACCGGGGCCGCCGCCCGTGAGGCGAACGCCTGCAGCGGCCGGCGGCTGGCCGAGGCGTTCCGGGCGTTCGGCCTGGACCCGTCCGACCCGGCCCGGGCGGAGGCGGTCGGCCGGGCGGTCGCCGCCGACCGGCTGCGGGACCGGCTGATCGGCTACCTGGCCGAGCTGGAGGCGTGGACCCCGGCCGGCGAGGACGCGGGGGTGACGGCCGTCCTGCGGGCGGCCCGGCTGGCGGCCGGCGGGGCGTTCGCCCGGTGGCAGGCGGTGATCGACGCCCCGGCCGGGCTGGAGGCGTTCGCCGCCGACCCGGACGTGCTCGCCCTCGGCCCGGTCGGGCTGGCCGCGGTCGGCCGGCAGTTGCACGAGGCCGGTCGGGTCGACGCCTGGGCCGCCCTGCTCCGGCGGGCGGTCGCCCGGTATCCGGCCGACGCCTGGTTGCACCACGATCTGGCGGAGGCGTGCGGTCAGCTCAGCCCGCCGCAGCGGCAGGAGGCGGTCCGGCACGCGGCCGCCGCCGCCGTGTTGCTGCCGGCCAGTGGGTACTTCCGGACGGTGCTCGGGTACTGTCTGCACGACGCCGGGGCGACGGCCGCGGCGGTCGCCTGCTGGCGGGAGGCGCTGGCCCTCGACCCGGGGGCGGTGTTCGCCTTCACCATGCTGGCCGCCGCGTTGCACGAGGAGAAGGACGCGGCCGGGGTGGAGGCAGCCGCCCGGGCGTTCCTGGCCCACAACCCGGACCTGTCCGCCGGCCACTTCTGGCTCGGGGCGGCCCGCGGGCAGCTCGGCGACACCGCCGGGGCGGCGACCGCCCTCCTGGCCGCGGCCGACCGGTTCCGCCCCGACGACGCGGACGCGGACGACTGCCGGATGGTGGCCGAACACCTGGCCTGGGCCGGCCGGCCGATGGCCGCCCTGCACCTGCTCACCCGGTCGCTGGCCGCCCGGCCGGACTGGGCGACCGGCCCGGAGCGGCTGCGGGTGAAGGCCGCCGCCCTGGCCGTCCGGTGCGGCACCGGGGACGCCGCCGACGCCCCGCCGGCGGATGACCGGCCGCAGCTCGTTCACCAGCGCTGGAGTGGTTGCCGCCGACCTGGCCTACTGGCAGGCCCGGCGGGAGACGGCGCCGGCCGCCACCCACGCCGCCCTGGGGGAGTGGCTGACCGCCCCGGACCTGGCCCCGGTCCGCCACCCGCTCACGGTGATTGCGGTCGCCCCGGCCGACTGGGCGCGGTGGTGGCGGCGGTGGGCCGACGCCCGCGCCCTGTACGCGGCCACCGCCCCCGAGGCCGCCCCGCCGCCGCGGCCGGGCCGGTAGAATGGCATCGGAGGTCTTCGACATGTCCACGCCGCCCGTCGAGTACGTCGTCCGCACCGCCACCGACGGATGGCGGGTCGCCGGCACCCGCGTCTCACTCGACTCCGTCGTCCACGCCTACTGGGACGGCAAACTGCCGGAGGCGATCGCCGCCGACTTCCCGGCCCTGTCGCTGGAGCAGGTTCACGGGGCGATCGCCTTCTACCTGCGGCACCGGGCCGTTATCGACCGGCACCTGACCGAGCAGGACGCCCGGTGGGACCGGCTCCGGCAGGAGTCTGTCGCCAGACACGGGCCGTTGATCCAGCGGGTGCGGGCCGCCGGCCAGCCCGTCGCCCCCGGTGACGGGCCGTGAGCCGGCCACGCTTCCTGGCGGACGAAGACCTGCGGTTCGAGATCGTCCTCGCCGTCCGGCGGATGGAGCCGGCGGTCGAGATCGCCTCCGTAGTCGAACTGGGCCGGTCCGGCGCGGCCGACGCCGACGTGCTGGCGTTCGCCCGCTCTGCCGGCTGGATCGTCGTGTCGCACGACGTCAACACGCTGAAAGCGGAGGCCGACGCCCGGATCGCCGACGGCCGCGGAGTGGCTGGGGTGTTCCTCGCCGCCCAGCGAACCCCGACCCGTCTGGTGGCCGAGCCGCTGGTGTTGATCTGGTCGGCCTCCGATGCGGACGAGTGGGCCGACCGGGTGGTGTTCCTGCCGCTCTGATGGGCGTCGTTCACCTCCCCACGGCGACCGGGTACACTGACCCCATGACCCCCTCCGCCCGCCTACTGCCGCTGTTGTTCGCCGTCGTCGGGTGCGGGGCGCACGCCCCGGCCCCGATGCCGACGCCGCCGTCCGCGGCCGGCCCCGCCCCGAAGCCGGCCGACCCCGCACCGCCGCCGACCCTGCGGGAGCTGACCCCGAACACCAACGCCGTGCTCAACCGGTTCCGCGGCCGGGTGGTCGTCACCGCCAGCTCGGAGTGGACCGGCCGGCCGGCGTCCCGGGTGGCGGACGGCGATCCGGCCACCTCCTGGTTCAGCCTGGGCAGCCAGCCGGACGTCGGCCGCGGCCACTGGGTCGAAGTGACGTTCCCGGAAGACGTGCGGGTGACCCGGGTGACGGTCCTCGGCAACCGCGACCCGGCCGACCCGACCGGGTACACCGTCCGCGGCGGGCGGATCGAGCTGCTCGACTTCGACGGGGCCGTGTTGGCCACCGCCCGCCCGCCGTCGGCCGGTCGCGCCGCCGACTTCGACCTGCTGCTCACCAAGCCGGTGGAGAAGGTGCGGGCGGTCCGGTTCACTGCCACCGAGGACGACCAGCGGCTGACCGGGGCGGCCAGCGTCGCCGTCGGCGAGATCGTGGTCGAGTAGCTCGGCTTGTTTCCCCCCCGCCCGGCGGTATACCGCGGCCCGTTGCCGGGTGTCCCGGAGGGCGTGCGGATGCGCGGGCTGGTGTTGACGGCGGCGGTGCTGGCGGCCGGAGTGGCCCACGGCCAGACGGTGCCGACCGGCGGGAAGGCGTACTTCGGGGCGCCGGCCGACCAGGCGTTCATCCCCGGCACCGCGTTCCCGCCGTCCGTCGCCCCGGCCCCGGTGGTGCCGGCCATCGGAGCGGGGGCTGACGGCGGGCTGCTCCCGTCGCCGCCGAAGATCTGGTCCGGGACGGCCGACGTCGGGCTGAACGGGGCGACCGGCAACTCCGAGCTGTTCAACCTGACGATCGGGTACACGGCCGTCCGCAAGACGGCGGACAACGTCTTCACCAGCAACTTCCTGTACACCAACGCCACCCAGAACGGGGTGACGACGGCCGACCAGGCGGCTGTTCAACGCCCGGGACGAGGTGCTGTTCGCCGGCAGCCCGTGGACCCTGTTCGGGTCGACCAACATCGAGTACGACCAGCTCCGGGCGTACCGGTTCCTGATCGGGGTGTACGCCGGGGTCGGGTACATCGTGGCGGACGAGAAGGACCTGACGCTCAAGCTGCGGGCCGGGGCCGGTGCGGTGCGGCAGGTCGGCCGGGACGGGACGCTCAGCCGGTGGGTGCCGGAGCTGGTGTTCGGGTACGACTTCCGGTACGCCTGGAACGACCGCAGCTCGTTCGTCTCCACCCTGGACTTCTACCCGCGGGTGGACGACTTCGGCCAGTTCCGGGTGCGGGCGCGGGCCGCCTACGAGTACGTCCTGGACCCGGAGATGGGGATGATCCTGCGGCTCGGCGCCCAGGACCGGTACGACAGCAACCCGGGCAACGCCAAGCGGAACGACCTGACCTACTTCGCCACCTGGGGGCTGAAGTTCTGACCGCCCGGCGGTCAGTCGGCCGGCCGCAGCGGCTGGCGGGCCATCTCCAGCGCCGCCCGGACGTCCGGGTCGGTCGGCCGCTCCACCGCCAGCCGCTCGAGCAGCTCGACCCCGGTCGCCCGGGCCTTCTCGGCCGCCGTGTCCTTCTTCCCCTCGGCCGTCAGGGCCAGCCCGAGGACGACGTGCAGCAGGGCGTGCTGCCGCCGGGTTTCCGGGTTGGCCCGAACGGCCGGCGTGGCGGCGGCGAACTCCTCGATCCCGGCGCGGCACTCCGTCCCGGCCTCCCGGACCCGGTCGAGGTCGCCGAGCGCGAACACCAGCCGGAACCGGGCCTCCGACCGCAACAGATCCCGCCGGTCGGATTGGGGGACGGTGGCCAGCAGCGCCAGGGCGGTCCGGGCCTCCGGTTCCGCCCCGGCCGCCTTCCCGTCGGTGAGGGCGACCACGGCCAGGAAGGTGTGACACGCGGCGGCCGTCGTCACCACCTCCGGCTGGCGCTTCACTTCGACCGGCAGCCCGCCGAACAGGGCGAGGGCGGACTGCAGGGACTCGCCGGCGGCGGCCGGCCGGCCGGTCATCACGTCGCACAGCCCGATGTTCGCCCGGGCGGTGAACAGGTTGACCCGGGCGAGCGGGTGCAGCGGGTGGGAGGCGGGGACGGACTCCGACCGCCGGGCCGATTCCACGAACAGTTCGCGGGCGGCGGCCGGGTCGGCCGCCATCTTCGCCGCCCCCCGGTTCAGGGCGTCCGCCCCGCGGGCCAGCGCGTCGTCCCCCGGGTGCGCCGGGCGGCGGTCGTCGGGGGTGACGAGGGGGGCGGGCGGGTCGGGCACCGGGGCGAGGATGAGGGCGTCGGCGAGCACCGCCGCCCGGGCGGCCACGTACACGCCCGCCACCCCCCAGCCGACCACCGACACCCACCCGACCCGGGTCGGGCCGTCCATGGCCCGCAGCCGGGGCCGGGCCTCCCGGCCGATCTGGGCGGCCCGGCGGAGGAGCACCGCACCGACCACCCAGAACGCCCAGTTGACCGGGTCGACGAGGGAGAGCAGCACGAGCGAGTGGCGGGCGGTCGTTGCGCCCACCCCGCCGGCCGGGGCCAGCCACATGGCGCGGACGTACTCCGCCAGCGTCGTCACCGGCGGCCAGTACAGCATCACGGCCGCCGCGAGCAGGGCCGGCCGGAGCAGGTCCGGGTGGGCGGCCCGCCGGAGCCACACCAGAAGGGCGAGCGCGACCAGCTCGACGGCCCCGGCGGCGGCCACCGCCGTGACCACGAATTCCATCCGCGGACCGGCCCCGACCACCTCGGCCGGTACGTCCACCAGCCCGGGTAGCGCCCCGATCCTCCCGAGCGGGACCAGTGACAGGCACCCGGTACACGCCAGCCGGAGAGCCAGGTAGACGGCCAGCAACACCAACAGTTGGCCGCCGACGGCCGCCAGCCGCGACCCGTACCACAGGGCGTACAGGTCGCGGCGGCCGTTCGTGTCCGCCGCCCGGACGGCCGTCCCGGCCGCCCGCCACCGCGGCTTGTACCCCGGCAGCCGGGTTTCCGTCGCGTGGATCACGGCGTCCGCCCCGAGCAGGGCGGCCTGCACCTTGACCGCCGTCTCCGCCACCCCCCGGTCGGCGGCCGTGTACGACACCCCGCCCAGGGTCTGATACCGCACCCCGTCGGCGGCCGGCAGCAGGACCACGTGGTCGGCGTCGGACGCCTGGGCCGGGGCGGCCGGGGGGCGGGCCAGGGCGGCGCGGACCTCACCGGCCCACTCCTCGGCCTGCACCCGGGAGCCGAACTTGACGGCCAGCGGCGGGCCGGCGGTGGCCAGCTCGACCCACCGCCGGCGGCGGGCGACGGCCGTCACCTCGGCCAGGGGCAGCGTGCGGAGGTGGCCGTACGACTCGGCGTACAGGGCGTCGTCGGCGAGCACCACCGGCACCCGCAGCCCCGCCGGGTGAACCGGATCTGGAGCCGCGGGGTCCGCCACCGGCCGGTCGGCCGGTACGCCCACCCGGCCTTGACCAGGGCGACCGCCGGGGCGTCGGTCAGGAACTGGCAGCCGAGGGCGGCGGCGAACGCCTCACACGTCAGGAACCGGTCGTTCGGCTCCTTGGCCATGGCCCGCACGAGGGCCGCCTCGACCGACTCCGGGGCGTCCGGCCGGGCGTCCCGCAGCCGCGGCGGCGGATCCTCCCGGTGGGCCCGCAGCAGCGCCCCGGTGTCGGCCGCGTCGAACGCCCGCCGGCCGGTCAGCAGCTCGTACCCGATCAGGGCCAGCGCGTACTGGTCCGTCCGCCCGTCGCACGGCAACCCGGCCGCCTGCTCCGGGGAGGCGTACCGGGGGGTGCCGGCGAACCGCCAGTCCTGCTCGGTCCGGAACTCCCGGGCCAGCCCGAGGTCGAGGATCTTGTACTGCCCGTACTCGGTCGCCCGGATGTTGGCCGGCTTCAGGTCCCGGTGGACGACGTGCCGGGCGTGGGCGAAGTGCAGCGCCTGGGCCAGCGGGGCGAGGATCAGCCGGGCCTCGTCCAGCGGCACCCGGCCGCGGCGGGCCAGGGTCTGGTCCAGGGTCTCGCCGCCGACGTACTCGAACACGATGTACGGGTCGTCCCCCTGGTACCCGTAGTCGAACACGGTGGCGATCGCCGGGTGGTTGAGCTGGGCGCCGATCCGGGCCTCCTCGGCGAACGACTCCCGCAGCCGGGTGGACGCGAACGTCCCGTCCGCCCACCGGGGGTCCCGCGGGCGGATCACCTTGACCGCGACCGGCCGGCCGAGGACCGGGTCGTGGCCGAGGTAGACCAGCCCCATCCCGCCCCGGCCGAGCACCCGGTCGATCCGATACCGGCCGATCATGGCCGGGCCGGCGGCCGGGCCGGCGGACGGGTCCGGGCCGGCGGGGCCGGTCTCGTCCGGCTCGCCCCCGGGCCGGCGGCCGGCGGTGGTGGCCGGGTCCGTCGGCCCGGCCGCGGTCGCGTCGTCCCGTCGGCCTTCCGCGCTCATCGGCTCGCCCCCGGCGACCAGCGGTCACGCCCATTGTCGCATCGGACCTCATCGCGACGGTCTGGTCAAGCGCCGAATGGCGATGGGCCGAGCCGGCGGCGCATCGGCACCAGCCGGATGGTCAGCCCGCACGGCAGCGGGTGGTCGAACGCCGGCCCGGCCGTGTACCCGTGCTTGGCGTAGAACGGCACGCCGGTCAGGATGGCGGCCAGCTCGGCTTCGGCGAACCCGTGCCGCCGGGCCTCCGCCTCGCTGCGGGCCAGCAGCGCCGCCGCCAGCCCCTTGCCGGCCCACTCCGGATGGACGAAGAACGCCCGGATGCGGGCCGCCTCGTGGGCCGGGTCGAGCAGCTCCGACTGCCGGCCCGGCCGGGCGCCCCCGCCGAACAGCGTCCGCCGCTTCCCCCACCCGCCGCAGGCGACGAGTTCGGCGGCCGTCTCGGCGACGAAGTAGGTACCGTCGCGGATCAACTCGGTGTCGCACCCCCAGGCGGTGCCGAGGGCCGCCTCGATCTGGGCAGAAGTGTAGTCCCGCCCGCACAGCCCCCGGGCCGACGCCGCGATGAGTGATGCGATCGCCGACGCATCGGCCAGGTTCGCCGCTCGTAGCACCGGGTCGGCCATCGAACGATCTCACTCACCTGCTCGGCGGCATCAGGTACGCTCGAACTCCCAGATATCTATCATGCCGCCGGGTCAGGTGCATCGCTAGGCTCGGCGTCTGGGGCCGCTGCGGCGCGATCCGCTAGCCGCCGCAGGAAGGCGGCCTGCTCTAGGGACACGCAATCGGCCAACTCCTCCAGCACGGCCTCCGGGTAGGCAGTGCGGAGGTTGTCGAGCAGCGACAGCCAGGCGAACAGCACGTCGCAGGTGAACGGGGACGGCGGCTGGACGGTCGGGGTGTACGGCGACAGGAGCGGGTCGGCCCGCTCCTCGAGCCGCCCGCGGGCCAGCCGCCACACCCGGAACTCGTTGTCCTGACCCTCGGCCTCATCGTCGTGGGCGTACAGCAGCCCGTACGAGTCGGGTAGCTCGGCTGCCACCCACCGGAACAGGTCGATGACCGGCTCGAACCGGTGGTTGCGCAGGCCGTGGGCATACAGGACGATCAGCTCGTTGCTGGTCTGCCGCACGTCGAACAGCGAGAACTGGTCGTCAGCCCGCGCGATCGCCTCGCGGAGCCGGGCGACGGCTACCGCCTCCAATTCCCAGCGGCGCTCGATGTCCGGGGCGGAGACGCGGATAGTTGCCCAGCCGTGGAACTCAAACACCCGGATACCCTCGGTTGCCGTGCTCTTGAATAGATTCGCCGGCGCAAGCTCGCATGGCGGGCCAGCATCCATCAACCGCCGCCGAGCTTGCTGGCAAGCTAAATGCCCGAACCTCCACAGCCAAAGGGTGGCGCCGGCCATCAGCTTGACTTTCCCCGATTGTGATTGACAATGTAGTGTTCACAAGTTCACATCCGGTGTCGCCATGCCCGCCGTCACGTCCGAACCGCCGGCCGAGGTGCTGTGGCAGTTCGCCGTTCACGCCCTGAGCGTGCTGCGGCAGGACATGGCCAGCGACGACCGCCGCACGTCCCTGTCCGCCGCCAAGGCGACCGTCCAGTTCATCAGCACGCTGATCCGCCTGCGGCCGGGCCTCGTCGCCGACTGGTTCGCCGCCGAGCCGTTCTCAGCCGACCCGGGGCTTGTACTCGGTGAACTGCCCGACCGGCCGGAACCCGACCCGGGCGTACAGCCCGACCCCGTCGGCGGACGCCTGGAGGACGGCGGCCGGCAAGCCGGCGGCGCGGGCGTCGGCCAACAGCCGGGCCATCATCGCGGTGCCGTACCCCCGCCGCCGGTGGGCCGCCCGGGTGGACACGGCGTACACCCCCGCCACCCCGCCCCCGACCACCAGCCCGGCCGCCGCCACCGCCTCCCCGCCCACCCGGCCGACGTACAGCCACAGCGGGCAGTCGGCGGCCAGCCGGAGCGGGGTGGCCAGCTCGTAGAACCGCACGACGTGCGGGTCGGGCGGAACCCAGTTGGCGGCGTTCACCTCGGCGAACGCCCGGAGCTGCTCCGGGGTGGTCGCCCGGTCGATTTGCAGGGCCGACGCCGGCGGCGGGGGGACGGCGGAGAGGTCGGCGGCCATCGCCACCTCGGTTTCGGCCGGCTCCAGCCCGGCGGCGACGAGGTGCTCGCCGAGATCGGCGGGGGTGTCGCCGGCACCGACGCCCGCGAGGCCGATGTCCCACTCGACCGGAACGCGGCCGGCCCGACGACCGGGTCAGCGATGGACCAACTGGACGAGAACGACCGATCGCTGGTCCGCGAGCTGTCGGCGCTGCTCGCCCCGCCGCTGCCGCCCGACTTCGACCCGACGGAGTTGGAGGAGACAGGGACGGCGGAGGTGAACCCCGTCACCCGCCCGGAAACGACGCCGCCCGTCCCAACGGACGGGCGGCACACCGAGCCGGTCGGCCCGGCGTCACTTGCCCTTCTTCTGGATGACGATCTTGGTCTTCCCGGTCTGCTCGACCGGCGCCTTGCCGTGCCGGCTGCCGAACTTGTTCGTCGGCCGGACCAGGACCAGCGCCCCGTTGTGCCCGGGGACGGCCCCGCGGATCAGGATCAGGTTGTTGTCGGCGTCCGTCCGGACGACCGCCAGGTTGCGGATCGTCACCCGGGTGTTGCCGTACTGGCCGGCCCGCTTCAACCCCTTCTTCGGTCGGCCGGACCCCCGGTTGCTCGCCAGGGACGAGGTCGAACCCGCCTGCCGGTGGACCTTCTTCGCCCCGTGGGCGGCCGGCAGACCCGCGAAGTTGTGCCGCTTCATCACCCCCTGGTAGCCGCGGCCCTTGCTGGTGCCGATCACGTCCACCGCCTTGGTGTCCGCGAACACATCGGCCACGGTCAACTTCTGGCCGACGGTGACGGTCGGGCTGTCCACCCGGAACTCGCGGACGAACCGCTGCGGCTCGACGTCCGCCTTCGGCGGGATCTGGACGCCGGCCTTCTGCCGGGCCTCCTTCCGCTTCGACTTCAGGTTGGCGGCGACGTGCCCCTGTTCCGGCCGGGTGGCGTTCTTCCGCGGCTTGTCCTTGAACCCGAGCTGGACGGCCGAGTACCCGTCCTTCTCCTTGGTGCGGATCTGGAGCACCGGGCACGGCCCCAGCTCGATGACCGTCACCGGTTCGATGGTCCCGTCCGGGTTGAACACCTGGGTCATCCCGACTTTGTACCCGAGCAGTCCGAGCGGCATGGCCGGTCCTCGTGTGGGGCGTGCGGCGTGTGGCACGCGGGTGCGAAGGAGGCGCCGTCACTCGACGCCGGCCCCGGGGGGCACGGCCGGACCTGGCGTGTCAGAACCGATTACGATAGCGAACCGGCGGGATTTGTGTAGGGCGGGTCAAGCCGGCTTTGCGGTGCCGACCCGCCGCGAGTCGCAAGCGGTCTTTGCCCGGGCCGGCGGGTCGGCGCCGCAAAGCCGGCTTGACCCGCCCTACACCAGACCGACCGGCTCTACTCTGCAAACGTGACCTGCTCGACTTTCTGCCCGACCAACTCGGCCCACGCCGCGAACAGCCGGGTGAATACCGGACCGGGCCAAGCGAACGTTTTCTCGCCGGCCGGGCCGACCATCCGCCGCACCCCGGCCACACCGAACCCGCTGCCAGCAATCAGTACTTCGCTCACCCCGCCCAAATCACGGACATCGACCGGCCCGACGACGAACGGCAACCCGAGCTGGCCGCACAGTTCTTCAACCACGGTGACGCTGATCCCGCCCAGCACGTCCCCCACCGGCCGGACCACCGTCCCGTCGGTGACGACCAGCACCGAGGCCAGCGCCGTGTCCGGCGTGCCGGCGGCGTCCGTCAGCACGGCGACCGCCCCGGGGTGGGTGCGGCTCACCGCCCGGTCGGCCAGCCACCAGTGCAGCCGGCTGCGGTGCTTCACGCCGGGCGGCAGGCCGGTCGGCAACTCCCCGGCGACGGCCAGCGTCACCCCGTCGGCGAAGAACCGCCGATACCGGGCGGCCGGCAGCGACAGGGTGTGCATGCCGACCGTCGGCGGGCCGTTGCCGTCCCCGCCGAGCAGGTATCCGAGCGGCCCCGGGGTGACGAAGGTCACGACGGCCAACTCCCCGGCCGGGGCACTGGCGACCAACCGCTCGGCGGCGGCGGTCAGCTCGGCGTCCGGGTACGGCAGCTCCAGCCCGAGGGCGTCGCAGTCCCGCCGGAGCCGGGCGAGGTGGGCCGGCCAGCGGAACAGCCGGCGGTCATACGTGCGGCAGAAGTCGGTGACGGTGGCGGCCGAGACGAACCCGGCGTCGGCGAACGACAAGGTGAGTTCGCCCGGCGGGACGAACCGGCCGTTGTGGAAGGCGAGCGGGGCGGTCACTTCTTCTTCCGGGGCGGCTTCTTGGCCGGCGGCTTCTTCTGGGGGGCGGGCTTGGCCAGCCGTTCGAACAGCTTGGCCAGCGGCAGCCGGAACCCCGGCAACACATCGCCGCCGTCCAGAGCGCCGGCCGGCGGGACGGCGGTCCGGTCGGTCGGCGACGTGTACGCCTCGGCCGCTTCGGTGTCCGGGTCGATCACCCACACCAGCCGGCAGCCGCCGGCGAAGTACTCGCCGATCTTGCGGGCGATCTCTTTCGGGGTGTTCCCCGGGCTGAGGATCTCGACCGCCAGGTCTGGAACGATGTCCGTGACCGGCTCCCGTGGCACCGTCTTGTCCGGCCGCTTGGCCCACCCGGTGAAACTGACATCCGGGCCGCGGACCTGGCCCGGGTGTACCCGGATCAGCGCGTCCGTGGTGTACAGGAACCCGAGGTCGTGGGTTTCCAAGAACAAATCGAGCCGTGCGTTCAGCCGGGAGGCGATGTACGACTCGGGTGACCCCATCGGTTTCCTCACCAGGGTGCCATCGATCAGCTCTAACAGCCCAGGCTCCTTCCGGTCGTGCCGCCAGACCAGATCCGCCTCGGTCGCCGTACCCGGCAGCGGGTCGAACAGCACCCGCTCCGGCGGGATGCCCCCGAGCCGCTCCATCAGGTCGGCGGCGGTGGCGAACCGCACCGGCGGCGGGGTGCGGGGGCGGGACGGCTTCCGCTTGGCGGCGGTCGGCATCGGTCGGCTCCTGGCGGCCCTTCCGTCATACCACCCGGCGGCCGGGTGGCACACCCAAAGTCACTGGCCGGGCCACGGGCTGCTCGGGTCGCTCTCCCGGCCGGCCCGGTCCACCGCCGTCACCACGAACCCGTCGGCGTTGGCGGGGCGGGTGACGGCCACCGGGAACCCCGGCCGGACCGGCACCACTTCGGTGCGCCACTGGCCGTTCACCCGGGTCCGCACGACGACCCACCGCACCCCGTCGGCCGGCGGCCGGTACGTCACCCCCGTGCCGAACCCCGTCGGGCTGAACCCGCTGACCACCGGGGCGGCCGGCTTGTCCCCGCCTAGCCACGGGGACGCCGGCACCAGCGCCGGCTCGGCGTACCGCTTGGCCAGCATCGCCTCCTTCTCCCCGGCCAGCGACTTCATGCTGAAGTGGGTCTCCCCGGTCGCCGCCCCGGACTCGCGGATCAGTTGGATCTGCGAGTCGATCTCGGCCGCCGGGTGCCGGTAGGTGCCCAGCCCCGGCCACAGGTGCCGCTTCTGGGTGTTCTCCCCGGCCCACCAGCCGAGCAGCTTCGGGAAGCTCTGCTTCTCCTGGCCGATCGCCCAGTAGAGTTGCGGGGTGAAGTAGTCCACCCACCCCTCCCGCAGCCACTTGCGGGCGTCGGCGTACAGCTTGGCGTACTGGTCGAACCCGGCGATCCCCGCCGGGTGCCCGGGCCGCCAGATGCCGAACGGGGAGATGCCCACCTTCACCCACGGCTTCGCCTTGTGGACCTCGGCGTACAACCGCTGGACGAACCCGTCCACCGCCGCCCGCCGCCAGTCGTCCCGGGCGAGCCGGCCGCCCGCCTCCTGGTACGCCGCCCAGGTGTCGTCGTCCGGGAACGGCACCTCCTTCTTGTCCGCGTCCTGCTCCGGGTACGGGTAGAAGTAGTCGTCCATGTGGACGCCATCCACGTCGTACCGCCGGACCACGTCCAGCATGACCGCCAGCGAGTGGTCCTGCACCTCCTTGCTGGTCGGGTTCAGCCAGTGGTGCTTGCCGTACTTCTTGGCCAGGTCCGGGCGGGTCTTGACCAGGTGGTTGGCCGCCGGCTCCCCCTTGGCGGACGGGGACCAGGCCCGGTACGGGTTGAACCAGGCGTGCAGCTCCAGCCCCCGGGCGTGGGCCTCGTCGACGGCAAACCGCAGCGGGTCGTACCCCGGGTGCTGGCCCTGCTCGCCGGTCAGGAACGACGACCACGGTTCGAGCTTCGACTCGTACAGGGCGTCGCACATCGGCCGGACCTGGAACACGACCGCGTTCAGGTTCAGCCCCTTGCACTTGTCCAGGATGGCGACCAGCTCCGCCTTCTGGGCGTCGGCCGGCAGCCCGGGCTTGGACGGCCAGTCGATGTTGGACACGGTCGCCACCCACACCCCGCGGAACTCCCGGGCCAGGGGGGGCGGGTCGGCGGCGGGGAGTGGGGCGGCCAGGCCGACGACGGCGGCCAGCAGCGGCAGCGAACGCATCCGGATCTCCTGCGATAGCCCGTACACGGCGATACCGGGTAACATAGACCCGAATTCGGCGACGGACCAACCCGCGGAGGACCCGGCCGTGAGCGCCCCCCCGACCGCCTCGCCGGTCGTCTACCCGGACTCGGACGGACGGCAGATGGCCGACAACGACTTGCAGTACGAGTGGCTGACCACCATCAAAGGGAACCTGGACGACCTGTTCCGCGACCGGCCGGACGTGTACGTCGCCGGGGACCACCTGATCTACGCCAAGGAGGGGTTCCCGAAGGTGCGGACGGCCCCGGACGTGTACGTGGCGTTCGGCCGGCCGAAGGGTCGGCGAGGGAGCTACAAGGTATGGGAGGAGGGGGGCGTCTTCCCGCAGGTGGTGTTCGAGATCCGCTCCCCGGGCAACCGGGCCGGGGAGCTGGGCCGGAAGCTCGCCTTCTACGACCGGTACGGGGCCGAGGAGTACTACCTGTACGACCCGGACCGGAAGCGGCTGACCGTGTACACCCGGGCCGACCGGACGCTGGAGGTGGCCGCCCACCTGGCCGCCCCGCCGGCCGGGGACGGGGGCACCTGGGTCAGCCCGCGGCTTGGCGTGCGGCTCGACCTGACCGGCCCGGACCTGGTCATCCACCGGCCGGACGGGGAGCGGTTTCTGACCCGGGCCGAACTCCGCGACCGGATCGAGGACGAGCGGCGGCGGGCGGACCAGGAGCGGCGGCGGGCCGCGGCCGAGCGGGCGGCCAACGACAAGCTGCGGGCCAAGCTCCGCGAACTCGGCCTCGACCCGGACACCCTCTGAGGCACCGATGCTCCCGGCCGAGGTGATGCGACAGATCCGACGCCTCCAGGTGCGGGCCAAGCGGCCGGTCCGCACCCTGCTCGGCGGCGAGTATCGCAGCGCGTTCAAAGGGGCCGGGCTGTCGTTCGAGGAGGTCCGCGAGTACCAGCCGGGGGATGAGGTCCGGCAGATCGACTGGAACGTCACCGCCCGGGCCGGACGCCCCTTTGTGAAGCGGTACGCGGAGGAGCGGGAGCTGACCCTGTTGCTGGTGGTGGACCTGTCGGCCAGCCAGCGGTTCGGCACCCGGGGCGTGACCAAGCGGACGGCTGCCGCCGAGCTGGCTGCGGTACTCGCCCTGACCGCCGTCGCTCACAACGATCGCGTCGGGCTGGTCGGGTTCACCGACCGGGTGGAGCGGTTCGTCCCGCCGGCCAAGGGGCCGCGGCACGCCCTGCGGGTGCTGCGGGACGTGCTGTTCTACGACCCCGAGTACCCCGGCACCGACCCCGGGGCGGCCCTCGACCACCTGACCCGGGTCCACCGCCGGCGGGCCATCGTGTTCCTGTTCAGCGACTTCCTGACGGCCGGGTTCGAGGCCCGGTTCAAGAAGGCGGCCCAGGCCCACGACCTGATCGCCGTCCGCACCGCCGACCCGCTGGAGGCCGACTGGCCGGCCGCCGGCCTCGTCACCCTGGAGGACGCGGAGACCGGCCGGCAGGCGCTCATCGACACGAGCGACCCGCGGTTCCGGGCCGGGTTCGCCTCCCGGGCGGCGGCCCGGCGGGCGGGGTTCACCAAGCTCTGCCGGGCTGCCCGGGTGGACCTGATCGACGTGACCACCGAGGGCGGCCACTTCGACGCCCTGATGCGGTTCTTCCGGCTCCGGGACCGCCGGCGGAGGGGGACGTGAGAAGGGGGGCGCCAAAGCCCACCCGTTGCCACGGGTGGGCTTTCTGTCTGATGCTCCTTGCCGCCCCGGCGGGGGCCGCTGACCCCACCATTTCCTTCACCGTCGACCGCACCGCCGTCCGCCTCTCGGACCCCGTGCGGGTGACGCTGACCGTCGAAGGGGCCGCGCCGCTGACCGTGACGCTCCCCGACGACGTGCTGGACGAGCCGTCGGCCGCGGTGTGGCGGGTGCGGCCGGCCGGCGAACCGGCGGTGACGGACCTGCCGGGCGGCCGGCAGCGGTGGGCACGGGCGTTCCGGGCCGACCCGGTCCAGCCCGGCGACCCGGTCCGGCTCGGGTTCGCCCCGGTCCGCGTGCAAGCGGGCACCGACCCGCCGACTGAACTGACACCGGCGGCGATGAACGTGACCGTGACGACCGGCGTGACCGACCCATCCCCGCAGTCCGCCCGGCCGGCGACCGGGATCGAGGAGCTACCGCCGGTCATGCCCGATTCCCCGCGGATGTCGGCGTGGGTGCTCGCCGCGGTCGCCGCCGGCTTACTGCTCGGCGTGGGCGTGTTCGTGGCCCGCCGCCGGCTGAAGGGGCGGGGGCCGACCCCGGCCGAGTGGGCGGCCGGCCAGCTCGACCTGCTGGCTACCGCCGACCCGCCGCCGGTCGAGTTCGCCCACCGGCTGAGCGAGGTTGTTCGCCGGTTCGTGCAGCGGACCACCCCCGTCCCGGCCACCCGGCTCACCACCGCCGAGTTGCTCGCCGCCGACCCGCCACACGCCGACCGGCTGCGGCCCATCCTGGAGGCGTGCGACCGGGTCCGGTTCGCCCCGGCCGACCTCACGCCGGCCGCCCGCGCCCAGCTCCTGGCCGACGCCCGAGGGCTTGTGGGCGCTTCCGTAGGGTGCGTGGCGGCTTTGCGGAACGCACCGTGAGACCGCCGCCCGGGGTTGCGGTCGCCGCGGGGCCGGTGCGGTCCGGTCGCAGAGCCTCCCTCCACGCACCCTACACAACCCGTCCGACCGCCCGTATCACACCGGGTACACCACCCACCGCACCCCCGGGGCCACCCCGATGAGCATCCTGGTCGACGCCAACACCAAGGTTCTGTGCCAGGGGATCACCGGCTCGGCCGGCAGCTTCCACACCGACCAGTGCCTGCTCTACGGGTCCAAGTTCGTCGGCGGCGTCACCCCCAAGAAGGGCGGCACCACCTGGACCGGCAAGGACTCCGGCAAGACCCTGCCCGTGTTCAACACGGTGCACGAGGCGGTGAAGGCGACCGGGGCGGACGCGACCATGATCTTCGTCCCGGCGGCCGGGGCGGCGGACGCGATCATGGAGGCGGCGGACGCCGGCATCAAGGTGATCGTGGCCATCACCGAGGGCATCCCGGTGCTGGACATGGCGAAGGCCAAGCGGTTCGTCCAGGGCAAGCCGGGCGCCCGGCTGATCGGCCCGAACTGCCCGGGGGTGATCACGCCGGGGCAGTGCAAGATCGGCATCATGCCGGGGTACATCCACACCCCGACCCCGCCGGGCAAGACCGGCATCGGCATCATCAGCCGCAGCGGCACGCTCACCTATGAGGCGGTGTTCCAGCTCACCGGCATGGGGTACTCGCAGTCCACCTGCGTCGGCATCGGCGGCGACCCGATCATCGGCACGAACCAGATCGACTGCCTGGAGCTGTTCCAGAACGACCCGGGGACGGAAGCCATCCTGATGATCGGGGAGATCGGCGGGACGGCCGAGGAAACGGCCGCGGCGTACATCGCCAAGCACGTGACCAAGCCGGTGGCCGCGTTCATCGCCGGGCAGACGGCCCCGCCCGGCCGGCGGATGGGACACGCCGGGGCGATCATCAGCGGCGGCAGCGGCAGCGCGGCCGACAAGATTGCGGCCCTGAAGGCGGCGAACATCGAGGTGGCCCCGACCCCGGCCGACCTCGGCAGCGCGGTGCAGAAGGCGATCGCCAGCAAGAAGCGGTGAGGGAGTTGGGCACGCCGACGGCCTCACCGGCCGTCGGCGATCGCCCGGCGACACGTCTCGATCGCTTTCTTCTTCTTCGCCTCCATCGACGCATCGCAGGTGCCGCAGCCGCTGATGGGCTGCCATGCTTCGTACCAACGGAGCGCCTGCATCCAGTCCCGCTTGGCCAGATAATGATCGGCCAGTGACTCCTGCGCCCCGGACCGCACGAACCCGTCAAGGAGTTTGAGCCGTCCTGTCGGCCCCGCTAGCCGGGTGAGCAGCCGTATCATCTCCGAGTCTTTGCCGACCTGACCGTAAGCCCGAGCAAGGGACAGTTCGGTGTGCGCCACCCAAAAGCCGCTCGGCTCAGCCGCCAACGCTTCCTCGTAGCGGTTGACGGCGTCCGGCCACTGACCGTTGCGAACGTGCGAGTCGCCGATCGACGCGAGGGCTTGTCCGGCTGAGAACGTGGCCCCGGCCCGTCGCCACTCTTCCACCCACCACCGGGCCTCGTCCGGGTGGCCGGCGTGGGCGATGTGGGACACGATCTCCTGCCGGCCAGTCGCCCGAACCGGCTCGGCGTAGGTGTCCAGGTACGCCGCCACCGCCTCACGGGCGGTCGGCAAGTTGTTCGTCTTCAGCCGTCGCTCGACCTCCCACTTCCAGTAATCCCGGCGGACCATCTGACTTTTAGCCCGGCGGACTGCTTCCCCCCATGCCGGGGCCGACGTGCTCGGCACCCCGGCCGTGGCGTCGGCGTGATCGATCATCCCGGCGTACCGTTGCCAGACGAGGTGGCGGTTACTTTCTGGCACCTTGGCCCGGTGCATCGCCTGAAAGTATTCGGCTACCACCGCCGGCCCGGGAAGGAACTCGCCGGTGTGCCCCTGGCTCGACAGCCCGACGGCCACCGTGAGGACGGCCGGCTGGACGTACAAGCTCTGGGGGTAGTCGGTGATGACCCGGTCGGCGAGCCGGCGGTAGGTGACGTGATCCCGGCGACCGAACGCGGCCAGCAGGTCGTCGAACACCGGCCGGGCGGCCACGCTCTGCTGGAACCAGTCGGCGGTCGGCCGTTCCACCTTGCCGAGCAGGTCGAGGTACGCGGCCGCCACCTGCGGCCAGTGTCGTCGCTCACCCCACTCGTCCCACTCGATGTGGCGCCGGGCCGGGAAGTGCCGCAGGTACGTCTCGTACACGCACAGGGCATCGCCGGGGGCGATGCCGGCGACCCGTTCGGCCATCCGCAGAGCCGTCTCCGCGGAGGTCGGCAGGCCGCCACAGAACGCCCACCGCGGGTTCTTGTCGAACGCCCGCGAGGCCATGGCTTCGTCCAGCCGGTCGTCTTGGAGCAACTTGATGGCCGGGTCGTTGGTCGGCCGGCGGGCGACCGTCCACGGCTCGGCCTGGGGCGGGACCGGGGCGGCGAGGGTCACGACCAACAGCGAGACGAATCCGGTCATCGGTCGGCCCCCTGGCGGAACGGCTCACCCGATGGTAACAAGTTTCCGCCCGCTGCGGGGCTTGGCCCCCGGCTCGCGGATCACCTCGTGGTACAGGGTGTCCCGCTCCACCGGCACCCGCCCGGCCTCCGCGATCAGCCGCCGCAACTCGGCCACCGTCAGCTCCTGCGGGGAGGTGCTGCCGGCGTCGTGGTAGATGACCTCGTGCACCACCGTCCCGTCCAGGTCGTCCGCCCCGTAGCTCTGGGCCACCTGGGCGACCGGGATCGTCAGCATCTGCCAGTACGCCTTGATGTGGTCGAAGTTGTCCAGGTAGATGCGGGCCAGGGCCATCACCCGCAGGTCCATCAGACCCGACGGCTTCTGCAGGTTCAGCCGCTTGCCGAGCGGGTTGTTGTCCGGGTGGAAGGCGAGCGGGATGAACGTCTGGAACCCGCCCGTCTCGTCCTGCAGGTCCCGCAGCCGGGTCATGTGGTCGACGCGGTGCTCGGCCGTCTCGATGTGGCCGTAGAGCATGGTGGCGTTCGACCGGATGCCCAGCTCGTGGGCGGCCCGGTGGATTTTCAGCCACTCGTTCCCGTCCGCCTTGTGCTCGCAGATCTGCGACCGCACCTCCTCGGCGAAGATCTCGGCCCCGCCGCCGGGCAGCGACCCGAGGCCCGCCGCCTTCATGTCCGCCAGCAGCCACTCGACCGGCTTCTTGGTCAGCCGTTGGAACCAGTCCCACTCGACTGCGGTCCAGGCTTTCAGGTGCAGGTCCGGGTGGGCGTCGTGGACGATGGCGACGACGTGCCGATACCACTCGTAGGGCTTCTGGTGGTGCAGCCCGCCGACGATGTGCATCTCCGTGCAGCCGCGGGCCGTCGCCTCGGCGGCCCGGGCCAGGATCTGCTCGTCCGACATGACGTAGGCTTTGGCCGACTTCAGGTCCGAGCGGTACGCACAGAACTGGCACCGGTAGACGCAGACGTTCGTCGGGTTGAGGTGGACGTTGACGTTGTAATAGGTGTTCTGCCCGTTCTTCTTCTCGCGGACGAAGTTGGCCAGCTCGCCGAGGGTGTGCAGATCGGCGTGCCGGTCCAGGTACAGGGCGTCGCCCGGGGTGAGGCGGGTGCCGGCGAGCACCTTGTCGCGGAGGTCGGCGAGGCGGGGGTCGGCGGGCATGGCGGTTGGTCCTAACGGGTGCCGTTAGGGTATGAACCGCCGCCGAGCCGGGCAGGCAACCGGGGTCAGCCGCCGGCCGGGGCGGGCAGCTTGAACAGGTCGGCGACCGGGACGGCGAACCCGGGCAGGACCGGGTCGCCGGTCAGGGTGTCGTCCTCCCGGAACCGGGTGACGCCGGCTGCCGAGTGGGCGAACACCAGCCGGGCGTCCGGGTCGATCTCCCACACTACTCGCACCCCGGCCGCCAGCCACAACTCCCGCTTGGCCACCACCTCCCACGCCAAGTCGTTCGGCGAAGTCACCTCCACCACCAGGTCCGGGCAGACCTGACAATACCCCTCATCCTCGTACTGCTCGGTCGTCAGTCGGTCCCAGGCGATGAACGCCGCGTCCGGCTTGCGGACGGTGTTGCCGGTGAAACACTGGAACCCGGTCTCGGCCGGGAACGCCCACCCGCCGGCCCGGTCGGCGTACTCGTCCAGCCGGCGGTACACCCGCCCCCCGACCCGGCTCGACTTGGTGCTCACGCTCAGCTCCCGCAGCTCGCCGTCGACCAGTTCGTATCCCATCCCGCCGTCCGGTCGCCGGAGCAGGTCGTCGGGGGTCAGCCGAGGTGGGGCGGCGGTCGTGTTCACAGGTCGGCCTCCGCGTGAGGGACGGTGCCATCTTACCGCCGGCCGTCGGCCCGGGTGAAGTGGTCGGCGAGCCGGGCGTTCACCCGGGCGGGGTGCTGGAGTGGCAGCCCGTGGGCGGCGTCGGCGTGCTCCTCGAACACCGCCCCCGGGATGCCGGCGGCGACGGCCCGGCCGAGGGCCGGCGGGGCGATCAGGTCGTGGGCGGCGCTGGCCACCAGGGTCGGCACGCCGGCCAGCTCGCCGAGCCGGGGGGTGGCGTCGAACCCCCGCATGGCCAGGAGCTGGTCCTTCGCCACCGGCGGCTGATCGGCCAGGTCGTGCCCGAACAGGTCGGCCAGCTCGGCCGCCCGGGCGTCCGGGTCGCACGCCGCATACGCGTCCGGGGGGAGCACCAGCCGCAGGAACGCCCGCCGGCGGGACCGCCGCGGGCCGACCACCGTCCCCAGCCCGAGCCAGATCATCCGCGGGGTGAGCGGGGCGACGGCCCGGCCGTCGGCGAAGGTGCAGAGCAGTGCCAGGCTCCACACCCGGTCCGGGTTGGCGAGGGCCAGGGCGAGCGACACCAGCCCGCCGAGCGAGTGGCCGACCACGTGGGCCGGCCCGACCCCAGCCGCGTCCAGCACCGCCCGGGCGTCGGCCGCCATCCGCTCGACGGTGAACGGCCCGCCGGCCGGTTGGCTGCGGCCCATGCCGCGGTTGTCGAACCAGACGCAGGTGAACCGCCCGGCCAGGGCGTCGGTCTGGGGGGTCCAGGCGGCCCCCTGTGCCCCGACCCCCTGGACGAACAGCACCGGCGGCCCGGACCCGGCCACCCAGTAGGCCAGCCGGCAGCCGTCCGCCTCGACCGTCCGCGGGGTCACTTCTTCGCCCCCGCCTTGGCCAGCTCCAGGTACTTGCGGTAAGCCGGGCGGGCGAGCAGCTTGTGCTGGATGACGTGGATGGCGTGGGCGACCTCGTGGTCGTCCATCGGGTGCAGCTTGGGCAGGGCGAAGAACTTGCCGGCCGCCTTGGCGATCAGCTCCCAGCAGTCGGCCTCGGCCGCGGTCAGCCCGGCGGCCATCACCCGGTCCCGGTCGGTCTGGGGCGGGGGCGGTTTGGGCGGGTCGTCGGCCCCCGCCAGGGCCGCCGTGCCGGCCGCGGCCGAGGCCCCCAGCAGCCCGCGCCGGGTCAGGTCGTCCATGACTTCACTCCTGAGTCCGGATGGCCGCGGCCGGGCGTCACTCCGGGACGGCGATCTCGCTCACCACCTTCTCGACGCCGGTCGTGCTTTCGGCGATCAGGACCGCCCGCCGGGCCTGGTCGGCGTTGGCCGCCAGCCCCCGCAGCCGGACCTCGCCGGCCGCCGCCCCGGGGACGGCATACACCTCGGCCCCAGCCATCCGCTTGTCCGTGCGGATGCGGACCCGCACCCGCTCTTCCACCCCGAGCACGTCCCCGACCCGCAGGGCGGCCAGCGGGCCGGTCACCCGGGCGGCGTCCGGCAGCGCCCCCCGCACTTTCTGGGCGACCACCTGGCCGACGGCCGCCAGCCGGTCCGGGTCGGTCTTCTGGCTGAACGCCAGGGCGCCGCCGACGATCCCGGCGAACAGCACCACCCCCACCCCGCGTGCGACCATGGCCGGCCCTCCGTCGTGCCGGGCGGGAGTATTCCGTCCCCCGGCCGTCCGGGCAAGCTTAGTTCACGCGCGGTGACGAGGGGTGAGAGCGGGCAACAGGTTGCGCCGCTGAGGGAGGGCGGTTGCTCGCCGATTGGGCGGAATTCGGCACACCCTTCGCATTAACACCGGGCAATCGGTGGCGCCCACCGGGACCGAAACTTTGACCCACGAGTGAGCTATGAACACGAACGAGCACCCGGAACAGACGCGGTTTGGGAAGGTGAGCTGGGGGCTGGCCGCCTGGCTGCTCGGGCTGCCGCTGCCGATCATCCTGCTGGCCCTGCTGTTCGGCGGCTGCACCAAGTGGTAACCGGGAGGCGGGGATGAGTACCGACCCGCTCCCACCGACCGACCGGTCCCGGATGCCGTGGCCGGCGGTCGCCATCCTGACGGCCCTGGTGGCGCTCGGGCTGGCCTTCGTGCTGCCCGGCTGCCCCGGCCGGCCGTTCTGACTTCCCCCTCTCAGCCGCGCGTCGGCTGTTGAAATACCAGACCCCGGCCCGCCGGCGACCGTCGACGCGGTCGCCGGCGGGCCGCCCCGGCCCGGCACCCCGCCGGAATGGGGCGGGGAGGCCGGGTTCCGAAGGAAGAGGCGGCCAGCCGCGCGGCGTCGGTCAGCCGAGGACGCGGTCCAGCTCGTCCACCAGCCGGCCGAACCGGTCCAGCGCGGCGGCCACCGGTTCGGGCCGCTCCATGTCCACCCCGGCCCCCCGCAGCAGGTCGAGCGGGTCTTTCGAGCAGCCGCCCTTCAGGAAGCCGAGGTACGCATCCAGCTCCGCCTTCCCGCCGCCGGCCACCCGGTCGGCCAGGGCGATGGCGGCGCTCAGCCCGGTCGCGTACTTGTACACGTAGAACGCCCGGTAGAAGTGCGGGATCCGCAGGCACTCCAGCGACAGTTCGTCGTCCAGCGCGAAGTCCGGCCCGAAGTACGCCTCCAGGAGCGACCGGTACTCGGCCTTCAGCCGGTCCAGCGTCAGCGGCTCGTTCTTCTCCGCCAGGCTGTGCGTCACCCGCTCGAACTCGGCGAACATGGTCTGGCGGACGATCGTCTTGCGGATGTCGTCGATCTCGCGGTTGAGCAGGTACGCCCGCTCCCGGTCGTCCCTGGCGTTGGCCAGCAGGTGCCGCATCAGGAACTGCTCGTTGAACGTGCTGGCCACCTCGGCGACGAAGATGGTGTAGCTGCTGTACTGGTACGGCTGGGCGTGCTTGGACAGGTGGCTGTGCATCGAGTGCCCGGCCTCGTGGGCCAGGGTGAACACGTGGTCGTATACGTCCGGCTTGTAGTTCATCAGGATGTACGGGTCGGAGTCGTAGCACCCGCTGCTGAACGCCCCGCTGTGCTTCCCCTTGTTCTCGTACCGGTCGCACCACCGGCCCCGCAGCCCGGCGGCCAGCGCGTCCCCGTACCCGGCCCCGAGCGGTCGTAGGCTCTCAATCACCGCCTCGACGGCCTCGTCCCAGGTGGTCTTCTTCTGCAGGTCGCTGAGGATCGGCACGTACACGTCGTAGAAGTGGATGGCGTCCAGCTTCATCGCCCGCCGGCGGACCTGGTAATACTTGTGGACGGCCGGCAGGTGGTCCCGCACCGCGGCCACCAGGTTGTCGTACACGCTCTCCGGCACCACGTCCGGGAACAGGGCCGCCGCCCGCGCCGACGGGAAGTTCCGCACCCGGGCGGCGTACACGTCCTGCTTGACGCTGCCGGCCAGGGTGGCGGCCAGGGTGTGGGCGTGGTCGGTGAACTCGGCGTAGTACTGGTGGAACGCCTGCCTCCGCACCGCCCGGTCCGGGTGCTCCAGGCAGACGCTGTACATGCCGTGGGACAGCTCGACCGTCCGCCCCGGCTCGATCTCGATGGTGCCGAACTTCAGGTCGGCGTCGAGCAGTTGGTCGAACACCGTGCGGGCGGTCTGGGCCGTCTCCGTCTGCATGGCCAGCAGGCGTTCTTCCTTTTCGCTCAAGGTGTGCGGCTTGTACCGCAGTAGCCGTTCCAGGGCGAGCTTGTGCGGGGCCAGCTCCGGCGCCGCGAGGAGCGCCCGCATCCGGTCGTCGGGGATGGCCAGGATCTCCGGCCGCATGTAGCTGCTGGCCTCGGCCGCCTTGGCCGCCGCCCCGAGGTAGCGGGCCTTCATCCCCTGGTACGCCGAGTTGGCCACGTCCTCGGTGGTCTTGAGGAACGTGTACGTCCCGACCCGGTCGCCGAGCCGTTCCACCTTCAGGTCGAACTCCAGCCCGGCGAGCAGGGCGGCGGGGCTGTCGCCGAGGGTGCCGCGGTAGGCCGAGTACCCGGGGACCATCGCCTCCCACTCGGCGAACGCCTGCTCCCAGCCGGCGTCGTCCGGGAACAGGGCGGACAGGTCCCAGGTGTCGGCGGCGGGCACTTCCGAGCGGGTCGGCAGGCGGTCGGGGACGGCGGACATGCGGGGATCCTTGGCGGAGGGTGTCCGGGAATTGTAGGGCGTGGGGGCGTTTCACCCCTCCCCGAAGCGGAGAGGGGGGCAAGCGGGTTGAGCGCCCGGACCGTGGCTTCGGTTAAGCCCGTCACCCATCGCCCGGACGTACATCCCCTTTGCTCCCCCCTCCCACGTAGGGAAGGGGCCGGGGGGTTAGGTTTCACCCGCCCGCCCAACGATTATTCCCATTCCCCCCCGCCCGCCGTCGGCTTACCCTAGCTCCGGTGCCCTCCCCGCCGGAGCCTGTCCCGATGACCCGCTCGCCGCTCCTCCGCCTCTCCCTGGCCGTCCTCACCGGGGCCGCCCTGGCGTCCGCCGCCGTCGTCGCCACCCAGGCGCCGCCGGCCGGGGCCAAGATGGCCGACGCCGCCAACAAGTTCCTCGCCACCCTGTCGCCGGAGCAGAAGGCGAAGGCCGCCTTCGGGTACGACGACCCGGCCCGGACGACCTGGTTCTTCACCCCGCAGCAGGACAAGCAGAAGAACCCGACCCGCAAGGGCGTCCGGCTGGAAGAGCTGTCCGCCGACCAGAAGGCGGCGGCGATGGACCTGGTGCGGGCCGGGCTGAGCGGCAAGGGGTACGAGCAGGCCAGCACCATCATGAGCCTGGAGTCGCTCCTGGCCGATCTGGAAGGGGCCAAGGGGGCGATGGTCCGCAACCCGAACTGGTACTTCGTCAGCGTGTTCGGCGAGCCGTCGGCCACCGGCACCTGGGGCTGGCGGGTCGAGGGGCACCACCTGTCGGTGAACGTCACGCTGGAGAAAGGGCGGGTGGTGGCGGCGAGTCCGGTGGTGTTCGGGGCGAACCCGGCCGAGGTCCGGCAGGGGCCGCGGAAGGGGCTTCGCACCCTGCCGGAGATCGAAGACCTGGCGAAGGAACTGATCGCCTCCCTGACCCCGGAGCAGCGGGAGCAGGCCAAGCAGCCGAAGCAACTTTCCGAGATCAAGGAGAACCGCAAGTCGGCCGGCATCGGGGAGCCGGTCGGGGTGCCGGTGAGCAAGCTGAACGAGGAGCAGAAGGCGACCGTCTGGAAGCTGCTGGCCGCCTACGCCAACCGGATGCCGCCCGAGGTGGCCGCCGGCGAGCTGAACCGGGTAAAAGACGCCGGCGTCGAGAACGTCCGGTTCGCGTACTGCGTGGAGGAGGACAAGAAGGGCAAGCCGTACACGTACCGGTTGCACGGGCCGACGGTGGTGGTCGAGTTCCTGAACGTGCAGGCGGACAGCGCCGGCAACCCGGGCAACCACATCCACAGCGGCTGGCGGCGACTGCCGGCCGACTTCGGGCTGGCGGGCAAGTAACTAGGGGTTAGCGGGGCGGCCTCGGCCACCACCCGCATGGCCGCGTGGTACGCCGCCGCTACACGGGGCTGTCACTCCTCCACCGGCGGCGGCTCCTTGCCGTACTTCGCCCGGTACTTGGCGGCGAACTTCTCTTTCAGTGCCGGGTCGCACTTGAAGCACTGACTCTTGGCCCGGGCGTGCTGGTCGCACCAGTCCCCCTTCGCCTTGCACGCCTTCTCCACCTTGGCCGAACACATGCTGCACTCGGCCTCCGGGATGCCGTGTTCGTCGCACCACCAGCCGCTGTGGGCGTCGGCCTTCTCGGTCGGGGCCGTCTTCGCCGCCGGGGCCGACGACGACCCCGCCCCGCACCCGACCAGCGCCAGCCCGCCGGCCACGGCGAACAGTCCTGCCATCACCCGCATCACGCACCCTCCTGGGAAGGAACCGCCGTCGCCCCGCCGGTCGCCCGGCTGAACACCAGGTACAGCACCCGCAGCACCAACAGCGACATCACGAACGACCCGATCACGCCGCCGATCACCACCGTCGCCAGCGGCCGCTGCACCTCCGCCCCCATCCCGGTGGACAGGGCCATCGGCACGAACCCGAGGCTGGCCACCAGCGTCGTCATGAGCACCGGCCGCAGCCGGCCGAGGGCCGACCGGCGGACCGCCTCGTCCAGCGGCACCCCGTCCGCCCGCAGCTTCCGGACGGCCGACACCAGGATCATGTCGTCCAGCACCGCCACCCCGCTCAGGGCGACGAACCCGACCGCGGCCGACACCGAGAACGGCAGCCCCCGCACCCACAGGGCGATCAGCCCGCCGACCCAGGCGAACGGCACCGCCGAGAACACCCGGACCGCGTCCGCCCAGCTCTGGTAAGTGGCGTACAGCAGGCCGAAGATGAGGGCGAACGCCAGCGGCACCACCAGCAGCAGCCGCTGCCGCGCCCGGATCAGGTGTTCGTACTGCCCGCCCCAGTCGATCCGGTAGCGGCCGGCCGGCAGCGTCACCTCGGCCGCCACCTTCCGCCGGGCCTCCTCGACGAACGACCCCAGGTCCCGGCCGCGGACGTTGCAGGTGACGGTGATCCGCCGCTGGCCCCACTCCCGGGTGATGGTACTCGGCCCCTCCACCACCTCGACCGTCGCCAGCCGGCCGAGCGGCACCCGCTCCCCGTTCGGGGTCGGCACCAGCAGCCGTTCGACCGCCTCCTTGTTCGTCCGGTAGGCGTCCGGCAGGCGGACCACCAGCGGGAACCGCACCTGCCCCTCGACCACCTCCCCGACCGGCTTGGTGCCGAGCGACTCGACCAACTGCAGCACCGCCTGGGCGGTCAGCCCGTACCGAGCCACCTCGTCCTGCTTCACCTTCACCTGCAGCACCGGCTGGCCGGTGATCTGCTCGACCCGCAGGTCGGCCACCCCGGGGATGCCCTTGAGCGCCTTCTCCACCTCGCCGGCCTTCTTGAGCAGGGTGTCGAACTCGTCCCCGTAGATCAGCACCCCGACCTCGGCCCGGATGCCGGTGTCCATCTCGTTGATCCGCATCTCGATCGGCTGGGAGAACTCGGCCTTCAGCCCGGGGAACTGGCGGACCAGCGCCTCCAGCTTCTCGGTCAGCTCGTCCTGCGTCCCGGCCTGCTTCCACTGGGACCGCGGGTGCAGCACGATGTACGTGTCGGTCAGCTCCACCCCCATCGGGTCGGTGGCCACGTCCCCGGTGCCGATCCGGCTCCAGACGTGGGCCACCTCGTCCGGGAACTCCTTGAGGATCGCTTTCTCCATCAGGGTGTTCTGGCGGACCGTCTCGGCCAGGTCGGTGCCGGCCGGGCGGACCACGTTGATGCTCACCGCCCCCTCGGACAGCTTCGGGGTGAACTCGGTGCCGAGGTTCGGGGCGACCAGCCCGAAGGCGAACACCAAGAGGCCGGCGGCGAACAGCAGCACCGCCGCCTTGAACCGCATGGCGAACCGCAGCACCGGGGCGTACACCGCCAGGGCGACGGTCATCAGCACCGGCTCCCGCTCGCTCACCCGCCGGGGCAACAGCCAGCTCGCCAGCACCGGCATCAGGGTCATGGACAGGACCATCGACCCGGCCAGCGCGAAGATGACCGTCAGGGCCATCGGCCGGTACATCTTCCCTTCCGTTCCCTCCAGGGTGAGGATCGGCAGGTAGACGATCATGATGATGAGTTCGCCGAACAGGGTCGGCGCGCGGACCTCGGCGGCGGCGTCCCGGATCACCTCGAGCTTCGTCCTTCCGGGCGGGTCGTGGGCCAGCCGGCGGACGCAGTTCTCCACCATCACCACGCTCGAATCGACCACCAGCCCGAAGTCGATGGCCCCGAGGCTGAGCAGGCTGGCGGCGATGCCGAACCGCCACATGCCGGTGAACGCGAACAGCATGGACAGCGGGATGGCCAGGGCGACGATGGCCGCCGCCCGCAGGTTGCCGAGGAAGGCGAACAGCACCGCCACCACCATCAGCCCGCCCTCGAACAGGTTGTTCCGGACGGTGTGGATGACGTGGCCGACCAGCTCGGTCCGGTCGTACACCGGGGTGACGGTCACGTTCCGCGGCAGGGTGGCGGTCACGTCGGCCAGCTTCCGCTTCATGTCCCAGGTGACGCTGTGGCTGTTCTCCCCCATGGTCATGAACCCGAGGCCGAGCACCACCTCCCCCTTGCCGTCGAACGTCACCGCCCCGCGGCGGACCTCGTGCCCGACCTCCACCTGGGCCACGTCCCGCACCCGCACCGGCACCCCGTCGGTGGTACTCACCACCACGTCCCCGATCTGGGCCAGGGTGACGGTCCGGCCCAGCCCCTGGACGAGCAGCAGTTGGCCGGACTGGCTCAGGGTGCCGCCGCCGGCCGTGCGGTTGTTCTTGTCCAGGGCGGCGGCCACGTCGTCGAACGTGAGGCCGTACTTGAGCAGCCGGGCCGGGTCGAGCCGCACCTGGTACTGCTTCTCGAACCCGCCCCAGGAGTTCACCTCGGCCGTCCCGGGGACGGTCCGCATGGCCGGGCGGATGACCCAGTCGTGGGTGGTCCGGGCCAGGGTCGGGTCGGTGTCGGCGGCGGTGACGACGTAGTGGAACACCTCGCCCAGCCCGGTGGACACCGGCCCCGGCTTCGGTCGGCCGACCCCGGCCGGCAGCACCACCGTGCCCATCCGCTCCGCCACCTGCTGGCGGGCGAAGTAGATGTCGGTGCCGTCCTCGAACAGGACGACCACCTGGGACAGCCCGAACTTGGACACCGACCGCAGGGCGGTCAGCCGGGGCAGCCCGCCGAGCGCCTGCTCGACCGGGAAGGTGATCTGGGTCTCGACCTCTTCGGGGCCGAGCGATGGGGCGACGGTGTTGATCTGCACCTGGACGGGGGTCACGTCGGGGAAGGCGTCCAGGTCGAGGTGGGCGACCGCGTACCCGCCGAACCCGGCCGCCCCGAGGACCAGGAGCAGCACCAGCCCGCGGTTGTGCAGCGAGAAGTCGATGACCCGGGTGAGCATGAGGGAGCGGTGGGGATTGGTGTAGGGCGGTGCCGAGTCTTCGAGGCCCGCCGTCAATGGCGGGAAGCCGTTGCAGGACCGGCGGGCCTCCCAAAGCGTCGGCACCGCCCTACGAAAGACACGCGGCCCGACCGGGCCGCTAGTGGTGGCACCCTCACCCCTCGCCGAGGGAGCCGCGGAGCAGCTCGGCCCGCAGGGCGGCCGCCCCCTGGACGACCACCACCTCCCCGGGGGCCAGCCCGGCGATGATCTCGGTGTGCTTGCCGTCGCCCGCGCCGGTGCGGACGAACCGCGGGTCGAACAGCTTGTACGGGCTGGTCAGGTAGTCCTTGTCCCGGACGAACACCACCTGCCCGTCCGGCACCGGCTGGACGGCGTCGGCCGGGACGACGACCGCGTCCGGCGCCTCCCGCAGCACCACGGTGCCGGTGCCGAAGGTGTTCGCCTTCAGCCAGGCCGGGGCGTCCGGCACGGCCGCCCGCACCTTGACCGTGCGGGTCTTGTGGTCGGCCGCCGGGGCGATGTAGTCGACCGTCGCGGCCAGCTCCCGCCGGTCCCCGTCCGGGCGGAAGGTCAGCTTCTGGCCGGCCTTCACCCCCCGGGCGTCCTCGGCCCGCAGGCCGAGCGTCACCCACACCCGGGCCGGGTCGCTGACCACGAACAGCACCCGGGCCGGGTCCACCGCCTCCCCGACCACCACCTCCCGGGCGACCACCACCCCGGGCACCGGGGCGGTCAGCGGCCACAGGCTGCCGGACCCCGGGCCGCCGGTCGAGAGCGGCAGCCCGAGGGTCCGCACCCGGTCGGCCAGCTTGTCGTCCGGCACGTCGGCCAGGTCGGCGGCGGCGACGCGCAGCCCCAGGTTGGCCAGCGCCTGCTCGGCCGCCGTCACCCGGATGCGGGCCTCGGCCAGTTGGGCCTCGGCCTCCCGGACCGACCGGTCCGGGGCCACCCCGCCGGCGGTCAGCGTCTTCAGGGTGGCGGCTTTCAGCCGGGCCAGGTTGACGGCCAGCAGCAGGTCGGTTTTGGCCCGGCCGACCTCCGGGGCGTCGATCAGTGCGACCACCTCGCCGGTCGCCACCCGGTCGCCCAGCTCCTTGAACACCCGGGCCACCGTCCCGGGCAGCCGCGGGGAAAGCCGGGCGGTCCGGGTCGGGTCGAACGTCACCTCCCCGGGGCCGGCGGCCGTCTCCGCCACCGGCCCGCGGCCGACCGGCTCGACGGCGATCCCGGCCCGGTCCGCCGCCTCGGCCGAAGCGAACTGGATGCGGCGGTGGTGCAGGGTGGACTTGCTCACGTTCTCCGGCCGGGGGGCGAACGCCAGGGCGTCCGCCGTCCGCTGCTTGTCGGCCGGGGTGACGGCCGGCGGCGTCGGGAGCTGGGCCACGTCCGGGTGGCACTGCGGGCACTCGTGGACCCCGGCCTCCCGGCACCAGCCGTAGTACGTCGGCTTCGGCAGCAGGTCCGGGTGGCACTCGACGCACACCGCGTCCGGGACGTTGTGGGCCTCGCACCACTTCTCGGCCGGCGGCTCGACCTCGCCGGTCAGGGCGGCGAACTTGGGCAGCGTCCACTCGGTCGCGTGGCCCCAGGCCAGCAGCCCGATCAGCCCGGCCAGGGTGACGGCGGCCGGGACTCGGGCCAGGGCACCGAGTAGAATGCGGACCGGCCACCGCCGCGGCGTCGGGCCGGCGACCGGGGTGAGGGGCACGCCGGCGTCGGGGGCGTGCTCGGGCGGGAGGGGGGTCGGCGGGGTCACGACGCGGACGGCCCTCGGCTGGGGGTGCTATTTCATCAGTTTATGGAATAATACCCCGGACCCCAATCTGTCAATCCGCACGGGGTATAACCGGTGGCGCACACCGGCCGCGGGGCGAGAACACGGTCGGACCGGAGGGCGGCGTGCGGGTTCTGCTGTTCGACATCGATGGCACCCTGGTCCGCACCGGCGGGGCCGGCAAGGTGGCGATGGAAGCGGCCTTGTGCGAGGAGTTCGGCGTCACCCTGGCGGCCGAGGAGATCCCGTACAGCGGGCGGACGGACGTGGCCATCGGGTCCGACCTGCTGGCCGCCCACCGCGTCGAGCCGTCGGCGACCAATCTGGGCCGGCTGCTGGACGGCTATCTGGCCCGGCTGCCGGCCGCCCTGGCGGCCGTGCGGGGGACGATCTGCCCCGGCGTCACGGACCTGTTGCCGCCGCTCAAGACCCGGTCCGACGTGCTGCTCGGCCTGCTCACCGGGAACGTCCGGGCCGGGGCCATGCGGAAGCTCGGGCACTACGGGCTGTGGGACTTCTTCGCCGCCGGCGGGTTCGGGGACGAGCACGCCGACCGGGACGACGTGGCCCGGGCGGCGGTCCGGAGCGTCGAGCGGCACCTCGGCCGGGCGGTCCACCCGGCGGACGTGTGGGTGATCGGGGACACCCCGCTGGACGTGAAATGCGCCCGGGCCATCGGGGCGACGGCGGTGGCGGTGGCGACCGGCTGGACCGGGTTCGACGAGCTGGCCGCGAGCGGGGCGGACTACACCTTTCACGACCTGTCCGACCCGCGGGAGCTGCTGGCCGCCTGGGCGTAGGGCGGGTCCAGCCGGCTCGGCGGCGCCGACCCGCCGGTGTCGCAACCGCCCGGCCGGCGGGCCTCCCAAAGCGTCGGCACCGCCCTACAGGTTTGCCGTAGGGCGGTCCGACGCTGAGGCCCGCCGGAGCGGCAACCGCCCGCTGCCAGGGCCGGCGGGTCGGCGCCGCCGAGCCGGCCGAACCCGCCCTACGTCGGACCGGTCGGCGGGGCTACAATCATTTCACCCCCGGCCCCGGACGCCCTCATGTCGCAGCCCGCCCGGCCGCTGTCGCCGCACCGCACCGTCAAGCTCCGGTCGGACGGGCACGTCGGGTCGGTGGCCGACACCGACTACGAGCTGTCCGGGTCGGTGGCGGTGCCGGTCCGGCTAGTCGGCCGGCCGGCCGCGGCCCCACCCACCCTCGACCCGGCCGCCCGGGCGCTGTTCCGCCAGCGGCTGCGGCTGTGCTGCCTGGTGGCCGCCGGGCCGTTCGCCCTGTTCGCCGTCTGCGCCGCCACCAACTTCATCGACCTGTTCGGCCGGCAGACGGTCGGGTGGTCCGGGCTGGTGCTGTCGGTGGTGGTGCTGGTCGGGCTGCTGGCCGCCGCCGGCTACCTGACCCGCAACCCGCTGCCGGACGAGACCACCCTGCGGGTGCTGGAGCTGGCGGTGTTCGGCGGGATGGCCGTGTTCTTCGCGTACTGGCAGTTCCAGGTGCTGACGGCCGGCCCGGCGGACGGGTCCGACGACCCCCGGCACGAGCAGACGTCCGTCCTGGCCGCCGCCCTGATCGTGCACCTGAACTGGGCCGCCCTGATCGCCTTCCACGGGGCGCTGGTGCCGAACACCCTGGCCCGCGGGGTCGGGGTGGTGGCGGCCATGTGCGTCGGGGCGGTGGCCGTCGGCACCACCGCCGTCGCCACCCACCCGCCGGCCAAGCGGCACGCCGGCACCCTGTACGCCGTGTCCGGGACGCTGCTGGCCGCCGCCGCCGGCTTCTCCATCTTCGGCACCGCCAAGACGGCCGCCCTCCGCCGGGAGGTGGAGACGGCCCGGGAGGCGATGCGGGAACTCGGCCAGTACCGGCTGCGGCGGAAGCTCGGCCAGGGCGGGATGGGCGAGGTGTACCTGGCCGAGCACCGGCTGTTGAAGCGGCCGTGCGCCATCAAGCGGATCCACCCGAAGTACCTGTTCCACCCGGAGCAGGTGCGGCGGTTCGAGCGGGAGGTGCAGGCGACGGCCAAGCTGCGGCACCCGAACACGGTGGAGATCTACGACTACGGCCGGGCGGACGACGGCACCTTCTTCTACGTCATGGAGTACCTGCCCGGGCTGAGCCTGGAGGAGATCGTCAGCAAGCACGGCCCGCTCCCGCCGGAGCGGGCGGTCCACGTGCTGCGGCAGGTGTGCGGGGCGCTGCGGGAGGCGCACGAGCACGGGCTGGTCCACCGGGACGTGAAACCCGGGAACATCCTGGTGTTCCCCGGCGGCACCCCGCACGACCGGGCCAAGGTGCTGGACTTCGGGCTGGTCCACACGCTCGCCGACGACGCCGACCCGGAGGCCAAGATCACCCGGGAGGGGCTGATCGTCGGCACCCCGGAGTACATGAGCCCGGAGCAGGCCAGCGGCAGCCCGCTGGACGGCCGCAGCGACCTGTTCAGCATCGGCAGCGTGGCCTACTACCTGCTCACCGGCCGGGAGGCGTTCCACCGGGAGAACCCGCTCAAGACGCTGCTGGCGGTGGTGAACGACCCGCCCGCCCCGCCGACCGGGCCGGCCCCGCCGGTCCCGCCGGACCTGCTGGCGGTGGTCAAGAAGTGCCTGTCGAAGTCGGCCGCCGACCGGTACAAGACGGCGGGCGACCTGGAGGCGGCCCTGGCCGGGTGCGAGTGTGCCGGGAAGTGGACGGAGGAGCGGGCGACCGAGTGGTGGGCGGTCCGGGCGGACGCGATCAGCTCCGACGGCACCGACCTGAACAGCCTGCCGCTGCGGGCGTCCGGCAGCGGGGTGTGACGCGACGATGGTGTAGGGCGGGAAGCGTCGCTTTGGACGCGCCCCACCCGCCGGCCCGGGCGGGGACCGGCGGCGGGTCGGCGCGCAGGTGCCGCCTTGACCCGCCCTACGAGTCCCACTCCACGCCTGGAATCTCCGGACAGGCGAACCCGTCGCCCCAAGTCGGCTCGTACTCGCCGAGCCGCACGAAGCGGGTGAACGACGACCACGGGTAATCGGCCACCCGGCGTACCAGGCCGTGCCTGACCGGGTTGTAATGCAGGTAGTCCAGGCACCGCTTCAGGTCGTCCTCGTCCCGGACGGTGTGCTCCCAGAACCGCGGTTGCCAGACTCCTCGCTGGTGGCGACGTTCTTGGCTCTTGCTGACAGCCGCCTCGACACCGCCGTCGGCGAGGAACGACTCGGTGAACCGCTCTTTGATCCGCCGCCAGCGAGTCGAGTAGTCCGCGTCACCTACGGGCAGCGCCCAGATGGCATGGAGGTGATCCGGCAACAGAACGACCGCGGGCAGGTCGAACGGCCGGGCCGCCTGCTCCTGCTCGAACGCGGATCGCAGGCAGTCTCGGGCGAGTGGGGTCGTCAGGATCGGCCGCCGACGGTACGTAACCAGCGTGAAGAAATAGGTGCCGCCCGAGACGTAGTTGCGTCGGTATCGGGACATGGCGACACCCGTAGGGCGGGTCAAGCCGGCTCTGCGGCGCCGGCCCAGCGCCCACGGCCAGTTGCGGCGGGCCTTCGTGTAGGGCGGGTCAAGCCGGCTCTGCGGCGCCGACCCGCCGGAGTCGCAACCGCTCGCTGCCCGGGCCGGCGGGTCGGCGCCGCAGAGCCGGCTTGACCCGCCCTACGGGGCTACGGGACGTCAGTACTTCGCCACCTCGCCGGCGGCGGTCAGGCCCAGCTCGCCGGCCACCTTCGCCGCCCCGTCCGCCATGAACTTCAGCTCGCTCGACACGGCTACGAACTGCCACCCCTCGGCGACCCGCCGCTTCGCCTCGTCGATCCCGAAGGTGTGAATCCCCGGGGCCACCCCCAGCCGCTTGCACCCGTCCAGCACCGTCTGCAGCGCCGCCTCGAACGCCTCGGGCGACGGCTTCGCCCCGTCCTGCCCCCGCATGCTGGCCGCCAGGTCGTTCGGCCCGACGAACACCGCGTCCACCCCCGGCACCGCGTACACCGCGTCGAAGTTCCGCACCGCCTCGATGTGCTCGCACTGGAGGACGATCAGCAGCTCGTCGTCTACCTTCGCGTAGTAGTCGGCCGGGGTAGCCGCGAAGTTCAGGGCGTGGACGCTGCCGCCGACGCTGCGGGTGCCCCGCGGCGGGTACAGGCACGCCGCCACCGCGTCCCGGGCCTCGGCCGGGGTGTTCACCATTGGCACCACCACCCCGTGGCCGCCGTTGTCCAGCACCCGCTTGACGTGGTCGTGCCGGTTGCTCGGCACCCGGGCGAGGGCCGTACACCCGGCGTCGGCCACCGCCCCGAAGATGTGGGCGGCCGTCTCCATCCCGACGAGCGAGTGCTCGATGTCCACGGTCAGCCAGTCCAGCCCGGACCGGGCCAGGAACCGGGCGGCGGTGACACTGCCCAGGGACAGCCAGGTGCCGACGGCCGGCTTGCCGTCCTTGAGCAGCCGTTTGACGCGGTTGGGGCGCATGGGAAGGTCCGATCGGGGGTGAGGGTCAGGGTAGCGGGTTCGCACGGTTTTCCCAGGCCGGGCCGGGCGCGGCTGGCGCGGCTGCGCGAGCCAGACCGCTCGCGCGTCGCCCCATCTTGCCCCGTTTGCTTTGACGGTCCCCGCCCCCGGGTTTAACATTTCTGAGTCTACGGACGGGGTGCCGCCCCGAGTCACACACCTGGGAGGGAATACCCATGTTCAGCCTGGTATTGATGACCGCCGTGGCCGGGGGGCCGACCGGCGCCGCTTTCGGGTCGGCGACCAGCGGCTGTTACGGGTGCTACGGGTCGGCCTGTTACGGCTCCAGTTGCTACGGGTCGAGCTGTTTCGGCGGCGGCTGTTACGGCAGTTCGTGCTACGGCTCCTGTTACGGCAGCGGGTGCTACGGCGGGCCGGCGTTCCCGTTCGCCCGGGCGGTCGTCACCTTCCCGTTCCGGGTGGTCGGCAGGGCGTTCCACGCCTTCAGTTGCCACGGGTCGTGTTACGGCACCTCCTGTCACGGCACCAGTTGTTACGGATCGTCCTGCTTCGGCTGCCACGGCTCGGCGGTGTACGGCGGGTGCTACGGCACGTCGGCCGCCAGCCCGGCGATGGTGTACGGCGGGTGCTACGGGAGCGGGTGTTTCGGGTGCTCCGGCGGGTGCTACGGGTGCACGGGCTGCGGCGGGGCGATCATGGGGGCGGACGTCAGCATCCCGGCGGTGAACGTCGCGGGGTACACGCCCGCCGCCCCGGCCGTCGGGACCGTAGCCACAGCGGGCGAGCCGGCCGTGTCCGCCGCGTCGGCCTTGCTGGCCGTCCACCTGCCGGCGACCGCGACCCTGTTCGTGGACGGCACAGCCGTCCCCGGGGACGGGGCCGTCCGCCGGTTCCACACCCCGGAACTGGCCCCGGGCAAGACCTTCTACTACGAGCTGCGGGCCGAGCTGACGGTGAACGGCAAGACCCAGCCGGAGGAGATGAAGGTGCTGGTCCGGGCCGGGGAGACCCGCGAGGTGCGGTTCGACCGGCTGCTCACGGCCGCCTACGGGGCCGACGCCGGGGCGGTGGTCCGGAAGTAACCGGCGAAGCTGCCGATTCAGGCGGACCGAAGGCGAGCCGGGGGCGTCAGCCCCCGGGTGGGACCGCCCCACCCGGGGGCTGACGCCCCGGCTCGCCGTGTTCCCGACTACTCGACGATTCACTTCCCGCCGGTCATCATCCCACCCTGCCCGGGCTGGCCCGCCCGCTTTTTGAAGTCCTCCGCCTTCCGCTTCGCCTCGGCCGACTGGGTCAGCTTGAACGGCGGCAGCTCGACCGGTCCGGCCCCGACCGTCACCTTGAACTCGGGCTTGGCCTTGTTGGCGTCCTTGTTGGCGTACTGGCCGTCGAGGAAGTCCGGCCCGCCCAGGTGCGGCGACATGCCGCTCCGCTGCTTCCACTCGACGGTCAGCACGTACTCCCCCTCCGGGGCACCGTCCGCCTCGTTGTACGTGCTGACGGCGAACCGGCCGGCGTCGTCGGCGATGGCCAGGGGGTGGATCGGCAGCCGGTCCCGCTCCTCGAACAGCGGGTGCAGGTACACCTGGGCGCCGGCGGCCGGCTTGCCGTCCACCAGCACGGTCCCCGTGACCGGGCGGGTCTTGCGGAGGTCGGACCCGCCGCACGAGGTCAGCCCGACCAGGGCGACGGCGGCGAGCAGGAGCGAGCGGGATTGAGTCATGGGTGAGGGGTCCATAAGTAGAGAACCCCCCGCCGCCCGGCGGGGGGATAGTGGGGGACACCTTGGGGCGGGTTAGAAGTCGGTCTGGATCTCGCCGCCGGAGTAGGTCATGGCGAACGCGATCATCTTGGTGGACGTGGTCTCGGACAGGAACCGGACGCTCCCGTCGGCCATGACCACGTTGATCCCGCCGGTGTGGAACGAGTAGAACCCGCGGCCGATGTAGTTCGAGCAGTTGATCAGGCACGGGCCGGCCGACACGGTGGCCGGGTTGCTCCCGTCCACCAGCGACCCGGACATCCAGTTTTCGCCGTTGTACGGGTTGCCCCAGCCGGCCCCGTAGGACACGTTCAGCGGGTGCGGGATGCCGGTCATCGGGAGCACCTGGCGGGCCCGGTTGTACACCTGCGGGCGGCCGGCCACCTCGCTCACCAGCATGGTGTTGGAGGTGCCGTCGCTGACCGACATCATGTTCGTCTTGGCCCCGCCGATGGCCGCCCCCAGGGTCTCCGACCACGGCCGCAGGATCCCCCACCGCCGGCCGTGGTCCGGCGGGTCACACGGGCTGCCCATGAACTGGCACCAGTTGCGGATGCCGGACACGGCCGAGTAGTCGCTGGCCGCCGCCTTCAGGACGCCGGCCGGGATGCCCGGCAGGGACGCCCCGGCCCCGGCCGGCAGGTTCAGCTCCTCCATCCGGTTCTGGAGCGGGGTGGACGGGCACTGGAACACTTTCAGCTGGGTCTGGATCAGGGCGCTGTTGGCCGCGATCTCGGTCGTGTACATCAGCCGGTTCTGGTCGAAGTTCCGGAGGATGTTGTCCTGCTCCAGGAACGGCAGGAGCTTGAACCCCCAGGAGAACATCACCCCGGTCGGCCGGGTCGGCGGGGCGGGCGGCTCGTACTGCCAGGCGTAGGGGAAGTTGCCCTGCGCGTCGTGATACCCGTGGACCGCCAGCCCGATCTGCTTGAGGTTGTTCGAGCAGGTCATCCGGGCGGCGGCCTCCCGCACCTTCTGGACGGCCGGCAATAACAGGCCGATCAGGATGGCGATGATGGCGATCACCACCAGCAGCTCGATCAGGGTGAACCCCCGGCCGGCCGCACCGACAGAACGCCGAGAACAGAGCATGGGCAAATACCGTCCCGGAAAGAAGGATGTGAAGCCAGCTTCTCCTGTATCCGATCCCGGGGACGGAATCATGTGCAAAATCGGAGAAATCGCCCCGCCCGGGCGTCGGTCCTGGTGTCGGGTTAGCGCACCCACCCGGCCGTCGCGTCCATACAATCAGCCCCCAAGCCCGCACACCACCCGACCCCGGTCCCGCCGAGGTGCCTCGTGAGTTCGTCCCGCTACCTGTTCACCAGCGAATCCGTGTCGATGGGCCACCCGGACAAGGTGGCCGACCAGATCAGCGACGCCGTCCTCGACTTCTGCCTGCAGCACGACCCGATGAGCCGGGTGGCGTGCGAGACCCTGGTCACCACGGACCTGGCGGTCGTCGCCGGGGAGATCACCACCAAGGCGCCGCTCACCCGCAAGGCGGTGGACGCCCTGGTCCGGCAGGTCATCACCGACATCGGGTACGTGGACCCGCGGATCGGGTTCGCCGCCGACACCTGCCAGGTGGACTGCCGCATCCACGCCCAAAGCCCGCACATCAGCCAGGGGGTCGATGTCGGCGGGGCCGGCGACCAGGGGATGATGTTCGGGTTCGCCTGCGACGAGACGCCCACCCTGATGCCCCTGCCGATCGACCTGTCCCACCGGCTGGTCGCCCACCACGCCGGCCTGCGGAAGGCCGGCAAGCTGGCCTGGCTGCGGCCGGACGCCAAGAGCCAGGTGACGGTCGAGTACAACCCGGACGGCACCCCGCACCGCATCCACGCCGTCGTGCTCTCCACCCAGCACGACGAGACGGTGATGACCAAGGCGAGCGGCCAGGACTACTTCACCGACGACGCCCGCCAGCAGATTATCGACCAGATCATCCAGCCGGTGCTGAAGGCGGACCGCCCGGACCTGGTGAAAGGGAAGCTGGTGATGGTCCCGCCGGGCAAGGCGGCCCCGAAGCTAGCGGACGGGGACGTGGCCTGCCACATCAACCCGACCGGCTGCTTCCTGGAGGGCGGGCCGCACGGGGACTGCGGGCTGACCGGGCGGAAGATCATCGTCGACACCTACGGCGGCCGGGGCCGGCACGGCGGCGGGGCGTTCAGCGGCAAAGACCCGACCAAGGTGGACCGCAGCGCCGCCTACATGTGCCGGTACATCGCCAAGAACATCGTGGCGGCCAAGCTGGCCAAGCGGTGCGAGGTCCAACTGAGCTACGCGATCGGCTACCCGGACCCGCTCAACGTGTGGGTGAACACCGAGGGGACGGTGGCCGCCGGCGTGACCGAGGACAAGCTGGTCGGGCTGATCCGGGAGCACTTCCGGCTGACCCCGAAGGGGATCATCGAGAGCCTGGACCTGCGGCGGCCGATCTACCGGGAGACGGCCCGGCACGGGCACTTCGGCCGGGAGCTGCCGACGTTCGCCTGGGAGAAGACGGACAAGGCGGACGCCCTCCGCAAGGCCGCCGGGGTTTAAGACCTTCGCCGGTTGCCGACCCGGCCCCGGGACCGCCCGGGGCCGGGTCGTTTTCCGGGCGGTTCTCCGCTGCTAGGGCGATTGAGGACCGGCTGATAACGATCCAGACCGGGCGGCAAGCCGGTGCCGGCAGCCGGAGGGTTCAGGAAATGGAGCCGGGTGTGGAGATTCGCCCGCAGGCCCGGAACGGGCGAAAGGTGGAAAGCCGCCTCAGGGATTTGAACCCTGGACCCCCGCTTTACGAAAGCGATTCCTTCCGTCCGTCGCCGTTCGAGACTGTTCACATCCCCCGTAATGATAACACCATTCTCGATGCCACCATCCGCTGCTGTCCGCCGACAATCGCCCCGTAAGGTGGCGTTAAGGTGGCGGCTGGCCGTCGTGGTGGGCAGCCACCGGTTGCGCTCGTCTTACCGCTCCGTCCCCAAGCCAGGTAAACCAGCAGTACCTCGTTCTCTATGAGCCCCCGGAGGGCCGGTCGGCCCTGGGTCGGCGGTCGGAAAAGTGGTGCCGGCCGAGACCACAGGTGTCTTTCCGCTCTCGGGAGATGTGCCCAAGAAGCCGGCGGCCGATGCGTCAGCCCTTCTCCGACTCGACCGCCATCCAGCAGACTAAATGAACCTCATCGGGACCGATCGGCGGAAGCGGGTCGGGCGGGACGAACGGCTCTAGCCCGAGCTCTTCGACCTTCCGGGCTAGGGCGTCGGCCTTAGCCTTCTTCCCGGGGAACGTCGCCTCGAACACCCGCCGCAGTTCGCTCTCCTCCCGTCGCGGGAGGGGGGCCTCGATCGCCTGGACGTACCGGTCCAGAGCGTCCCCTGCCACTCCGGCCGGAGGAGTCGCACGCAGGAACTCGGCCACCTCGCGGAGGAAGGCCGGCACCTTCGGTAGCAGGTTCATTGGGTCGGTCTTCTCCGACCAGTCGTCGTAGACGTCGTGCCGGGCCAGGTCCCACGCCGCGTACACCCCGGTCAGCAGGTCCTCGGGCATCGTTCGTGGGGTTCCGTCGGCGCACTCAATCCGCCGCAAGCAGGAGCCGAGCTCCCGGTCGACCTGGGCCGCCTCCTTCGCCCCGGCCGGGACAAACCGGACGAACACCCGGTCGCCGACCGCGGCACAGAACACGTGCCCCCGGCGGTCGCCCCGCACCAGCCCGGACCCGGCCCGCCACGGCAGCCCCCGGATCTTGTCCCCCATCCGCTTCAGGGCCTTGCGGAGCTCCTGGCGGTACTCCTCGCCGGTCATCGACGCCCCGGTGGTCCCGCCTGCTTCGTACAGCGACGCGTCCCCGGCCCGCAGCCGCTCGATCTCCTCCCGGCTCTCGGCGAAGCTCACCTCCGTCTCGGCCGCGTGCTCGATCGGGGCTGCCTCGACCCCGACCGACGCGGCCGCCTGGGCCAGCTTCCGCCGCACCCGGGCCTCCAGCTCTAGGAGCCGGTCGAGCTCCCTGTCCGGGAAGAAGGTGCGAAGGAACACCTTCGGGTGCGGACTGCCGATCCGGTCCACACGCCCGTGCCGTTGGACCAGCCGCATCGGGTTCCACGGCAGGTCGAAGTTGATGATGTTCCGGCACTGTTGGAGGTTCAGGCCCTCGGCCAGTACATCGGTGGTCACGAGGAGGTCGAACCGGTCGGGGTCGCCCTTCTTCCCGGCGGAGTCGGGGGCGAACCCGGTGACGGCAGCCTCCCGGCTCACACCGTTCTTGCTGTCGGTCCCGGACACAGCCGCCAATCGGCCCTTGTACGCCTCCAGCCGCGGGTCTGCGGCCAGCCGGTCGGCGAGGAAGTCGTAAATCCAGTCCACGGTGTCGGCGTAGAACGAGAACACCAGCACCTTGCGGTTCCGTCGCTCGTCGGCCGCGTCGATCCCGTCCTTCTTCGCCTCCGCGGCGACCTTCACCAACGCCTCCACCAGCGCCGCGAGCTTCGGGTCCGCGGCGGCGTTCACCTTGTTCGCAGTGGCGTGAAATTCCCTGAGGATGGCGAGGTCGTTCTCAACGTCCTTCCGGAGTCGCTTCGAGTCGTAGTCCTTGAGCGACTCGCCGGGGCCGAGCTTTTCGGCCAGTTCGTCGAGTAGGTCGTCGGCGTCCTCCTCGTCGGCGGCGGACACCTCTCGCACCACCGCCTTGTGATAGACCACGCCGTCGTCGAGCCCCTTCAGGAAGAACTCGTGCTCACGCACCATCTTCCCGGTCGTCAAGGCGAAGGACCGGACTGATGACTCAAACCGCTTGAGCAGTGCCGACCGGAGCAGCCCCACCACTGCGCGATCCTCGCCGTCGCCGCCAGTCGCGTAGTTCTCGACCTGGTATCGGGCCATCGTCAACAGCGGCTTGCCGGTCGCAGGCATCAGGGCGGCTTCGAGTCGTGGCAGGAAGCCAGGAAGGACGGCATCGAGGTTGTAGGTGATGCTCGACGGCATCGGCTTCGGGAACTGGATTGGGACGACGGCCCCGCTGGGCAGGCGGATCTGCTCGTTCTCGTAGTGCTTCTTGACGAAGTGCCGGGTCCGCTTGACCGTCGTAGCGTCCAGGATCGGGTACAGCACGTCCGGGCTGAGGTTGAACGGGTCTTGCCGCATCGCGGTCGCGAACTGTTCCCGCACCGACAGCACCCCGCGGTCGGCGAGGGCGGCGTCCCGCTTGAGGAAGAACCGGAGCAGGTGGTACAGGTCCCAGAGCGAGTTGTTCACCGGCGTGGCGCTCAGGAGCACTACATCGCGTCGCGGGCCACGGAGGAGCAGTCGGAGGATGCCGGCCCGGGCCGGCGAGTCCGGGTTGCGGTAGTTGTGGCTCTCGTCAACCACTACCAGGGCGTAGTCGTCCAGGTCGTTCTTCAGGTAGTCGGGGCCGTCGCCGCCGTGGAACCGGCGGTCGGCGGCGAGCTGCTCGTACGACACGCAGGTGACGTAGAGTTGGTACCTGTCGAGGAAGTCGGCCCAGGTGCCGTCGCGGAGCGCCGCCGGGCAGACGAGGAGCACCCGCTGCCGCCGCTCCCGGTACCGTCGGATGATCTCGCCGGCGGTGAACGTCTTACCGAGACCCACCCCATCGGCGATCAGAACCCCGCCGTACCTCTTGATGATGCCCAGCGCCCGCCAGACGCCGTGCTGCTGGAACCCGGTGACCGGGATGTCCCCCTTCGGCCCGCTCTCCTCGGCCAACTCCGCGCCGTACAGGGCGTACAGCATGCGCATGTAAACCAGGTACGGGTCGTAGTTCGCGGTCAGCGGTTGGTACAGCTTCGCCAGGTCGAACGGGACCGCCGCGGTCCACAGTCCGTCGAACCAGGTACCAAGGCGGTCGGCCGCTGGGGTGCCCTGCTGTCCAAGGACGACCGACGGCTCGCCGATCAGGCCGTGGCGACTCAGGTTCACACTGCCGACGAACGCGCTGCCGGCGTTCCGCACCAGGAACCCGCGGGCCGGAAGAAACTGCTTCTCCAGTCTCCGAACGTCCAGCCGCTTCGCCGCGAGCATCCCGAGCAGTTGTGCGATGGCCCGGTCCGTCACGACATCGAACGGGAGGAGGTCGCGGGCCCGGGCGAGGCCGGCGTCGAGTTCCCGGAGCGCGGCAGCGACGACCTCGCGGGCACGCTCCGGCCCCCTTGCGTCGCCGGGCTTCGGCGGGGGCAGGCTCGCTTCGCGGGGCGGCTCGGCGCCCAGGAGGAGGCGAACCGTGTCGCCGTCCCGAAGGTGTGGGCTTAGAAGAAGGAAACCGCCCAGGTCGAAGAAGCCGGTCGCGGCATCGACCTGCATCGGGCTGCCGTTCCGGCTCGTCGCCAGATGTGCCGCAATGGCCTTGTCGAGCGTGTGTCCGGTTCGGTTGTCGACGAAGGCACTCAGCGGGGTAACCGGCGGGTGGGCGGGTGTGCTGCGCCCGGTGGGACGGGCAGATGTGACGGAGCGCCGCACGCTTGGGCTGGCTTTCGTGGCCAGGAACGAGTTGGCCGCGAGCGCCCAGCCGGACAGGTTGTCGCCCTCGCCAGCAGCGCCGATCGACAGGTGGACGCCGCAGTAATGGAGTTCGAGCAGGTGGGACGGTCCCTCGGGCACGACCGAAAACCGGGGGCGGTTGTCGGGGTTGAACCGCACGCCGTTCACACGGCCTTCGCCGTCCCCTTCGTCGAGGAGGATGACGCCGGTCTTCGGGTCGATGAAGAGGCTACCGACCTGGTCGGACAGGTTGATCGCGAGCGGGGAGTAGGACAGTTTCACGATGCGCTTGGCCATGTTATTTCCCCTCCGCAGGCGGGGGTTCGAGCTGCTTGATGATGTGCTTGACCCGCCCCTGGTTGACCTTGACCAACATCGCTGGAGCCAAGGCGTTGGCGATGAGAATGGCCCAGGTCACGCAGTTGTAGCAAGGGTCGGCAGGAGTATGGTGTGTGTCGGGGTTGAAGGAGTAACGCGCGTGCGGCCGCCACTTCTCTTGCGCGGGAAGAACGCTCGCGATCGCGGCCTCGCACGACGCGCGTTTTGAGTAGAGCCTGGCCTTCTCCAGGATCAGGTACCGGGTCTTCTCCGTCTCGTCGTCGATGTAGCCCGGGACGGGGTGATCGAAGAGGTAATTCCGCCACTGGTCCTGCGGCTGAAACTCCGGCGGTAGGTCCGCCGGGTCGAAGCGGAAGCCGTAGTAGCTGGCGTTCGAGCCGACCGGCTCCTGCCCGACGACCATGTGCCCCGGGTCGTCGCCGCTCCTCTCTCTGACGTAGACCACGACGCACATGAGGCCGCTGCTCCTTTCCAGATCCGGATGCGAGGCGGGGAGGCAGACTCACCAGGGCGGTCGATCCCTATTTGTTCTTCGCCCAGGCGGTGTAGTGCTTCAGAGTGGCGGCGAGCCAAGGCATGTAGTCCCAGCCTTCGTGGAACGTCTCGAAGACGTGGACGAGCTGGGGCTCGGTCAGCCCGTACAGGTGGGCGACGACGGCATCGAGTTCGTGGACGTGGTCGTCCCGGGTAGCGTCGTCGAGCGGGCCGCACGCCACCCGGACCGCCTTCGCCCAGTCCGTGAATCGCTCATCCACCGCCGCCAGCCGTCCCGCCAGCGCCACCACCCGCTTCCGGAGCGGGTTGTCCTCCGCCGGCCGCGGGATTGGGAACGGGTTCAGGACATGGTACGTCAGGTGGAGTTCCACAAAGCGGCGGGCATACCAGTCGAGTGGGAGGGAAGAAAGCACGCCGAGCAGGTACGCCACGTCATGTTTCGTGCCCCGGGGAAACAACAGCGATGGGGCGAGGTGGACGATGAACACACGGGGTGGTACCAGCGCGGCCCTGACCGTGCGGCTGTCGGTGGCCCGCGAGTTATCGCGGAAGGCGATGCGGGGGAACTGACAGGCGAGCAGTTCCTGCTTGCCGATCCGGTCTGCCGGAAACTCAGAAAACGGCGACGCCTTCGATCGGGCACCCCGCTTCTGTGTCGCGAGTAATTCCGGCAGAACCTTTGTCGGGTCCGCCCAGCCGTAGTAAGTGCCTGTATCGGGTTCCCATACGTCGAACGACTCCCCCTTGTAAACCGGCCAGAAACCCTCCGGGCACTCCTCTGACTTCATGTCGAAGAGGTGCTTGTCGTTCGTCGCGTGAACCTCGGTGTACGGCCGCGCCCGCCACGATGTCTTGTCGTTGAAGTCGAGCCGTGGGTGTGTGCGGAGTTGGGCGAAGACAGCCAGTGATTCGTCGGTCGGCAGCAGCGGCAGGGCAACGGTGTCTGTCCAACTTGCGACGTCGGCGGCACTAAACAGGGTGGGCGGGCGTCGGTGCCCGGCCTCGAACCGCTCTAGCGAGTTGAACGGTCCGCGGAGCCCGATCGTGTGACCGTCCGGCGTACCACGGCAGACGGCGACCAGTCCAACGGTGTACTGGGGGTGAACCTCATCGAACACCCACTGCCGGCTGTTCACGAGTGTTGTGACGATCACCTGTCGAGATCCGCCGAACACTTCGACCCGGAACAGGTGGGACCCCTTTGCCGCGAGCGCTCCGCGCGGCAGAACGACGCCGGTGCGACCGCCGTCGCTGGCGATCAGGTGCCAGAACCGCCAGCAGAACGCCTTGTACAGGTCCGGATCCCCGCTGCCCATGCCCGGATACGGGCCGTTCAGAAGTGCCTTCCGCAGGGCCTCGGCTGTGGCCGTCTCCTCTTCGAGGAGTTTCGCCAGATCACCACGTTCCTTCCGCAGCCCAGTCTGCCGCGCCTCCCGCTCACGTGGACTTAGCGACCGGAGCCCCGGCTGGTGCCGCGCCCAGAAGGCGTGCTCCTCGACGCGAGCCTTCTCCCACGGCGGGTTGCCGAGGAGAACGTCGAACCCGGAGCGGTCCCGTAGGAACACCTCCGGGAAGGCGATCGGGAAGTGGAACGGCGGGAGGTGCTCCAACGCCTTGAGGGCGTTCGCGTGCTCGGCCGCCCCAGTGAGCCGATCCTTCTCCTCGTCCCAGCTCCACGAGTCGAACGGGAACTCGGCACACGTCAGCCGACAGGCGGTGACGATGTCGCACAGGGCGGCGGCCGACGCCACCGCCTTCTCGGCTTCCTTCAGGGCCGCCCGGGCCCGCCGGACATCGGCCAGCGTGGCGTCGGCGATCCTGGCCACCTTGTTGAGCGGCTCCAAGGCGTCGCCGAGGAGGGTAGCCGCGTCGAACCCGCCGAACAGGAGTTGCTTCCCCTTGTTCGGCCCCTTCTGCGCCACGCTGCGGGCCGTGACCAGCTCCTCGATCTCGCTCACCCGGCCGACCCCGACCAGCGAGTTCCCGCACACCAGACTGTGGTCGAGCAGCGACAGCGGCAGGCCCGGCACGAATGTGTGAATCCAGATGGACAGCCGGGCGAGCGAAACGGCGACGGGGTTCATGTCCGTGCCGTAGATGCACCGGCGGGCGATCTGCCGCCGGAGGAGTTGTGTGTCTTCGATCTCGATCTGGTCCTTCAGCTCGCCGAGGGCGGTTTCCGCCGCGGCTCGGAGGGTGGCGAGTTCGGTCCGTACCCCGGGCAGCGTCCGACGCGCCAGGTAGCTGCTGAAAGCCCGCTCGATCCGGTCCACGGCGGCGACGAGGAAGTGGGCCGACCCCATCGCGATGTCGGCCACCCGGAAGTCGAAGAACCGCTCGGCCGCGGCGGTGTCGTCGAGCTTGTCCAGCCGGGCCAGGTGGTCGGCCAGGGCGGGTTCGAGGGCCTCGTCGAGCAAGTGATCGACAGCGAACTCCTTGGTGAAGTACGTGCCGGTCGCCTTCCGCTGGCCGCTCTGGTTGTGCAGGTACACCTGACCCTTCGCCACCTTGACTTCGTCGCCCGTCCGGGCAGGCCGGTAGTTTCCTTCCCGGTCAGTGGTGAGGTCCGTCTCGGCAACGGCCAGCTCGCTTTCGAGCAGCCCCTCGTACACGGTGCCGAACTCGCGGACCCCGAGGCTGCGGAAGTCCACCGGCCCGAGGCCCTCGGCGGTCTCGATCAGGAGCAGGTCACGGAGGGCGGAGCCGAAGACGGTGTTCGACAGCCGGACACCGGCCAGTCGGGCCCCGGTGGGCGACTCGTCCTTGTCGCGGGAGAACAACTCGCCGCCGTAGGCCGGCACGCCCCACTCGGTGTTCCCGTCCTCGACAGCACGGAACAGCCGGTCCACCTCCTCCCAGAGCGAGTCGCCCTCGTCGAACGCCTTGGCGGAGTGGTGGAGTTCGAGCAGCTCGCGGGCTTTGGTCTTGAGTGACCGCGACTGGTACAGCCCGTTCCACTTGTACGGCAGCAGGTCCTTGTCCTCGGCGTAGGCGACGAACAGGAGCCGGAACAGGACGGTCATCGCCATCCGGTAGGTTTCGGTGAGGTCGGCCGCGGTCGGCTTCTTGAGCTTGCGGGCGGCGATCAACCCCTTGGCCAATTCGGGAATGACGAGGTCGTACACCCGCTCCCGGAGCCGGACGGCCAGGTCGCCGGCGAATCGGCGGGACTCTTCGAGCAGGTGGTCGAGGGTCCCGCCGGCGTCCAGGGCGTCGGCCGAGAGCAGCGCCCAGATGTACCCGGCGTGGTCGTCGCGGATGAGCCCGGTGTGCAGCTCGACGAAGGTCTCGGTCCGGCCCCGGCGGCCGACCCCGACCCCCAGCCCGACCGGGTAGAGCCGGACCTTCGGTCCCTGGCAGACCAGGACGTAGCGGAGGTTCTCGCGGTCGGCCACCGCCATCGCGTAGGTGACCGGGGACATGCCGTTGAACCGCTCGGCCTCCAGGTCCGGGGACTCGCCGGCCTGGAGCACCACGGCCACCCCGGCCCGGGAGTTCGTGCCCGACGCCTTCAGCAGGCTGGTCAGCGAGTCGATCGCGTTCAGCTCGAACCCGAGCCCGGCGAGCAACTCGGTGTCGCCCAGGCCGACCAGCGCCCGGCCACGGGTGGTGAGGTCCGCCCATTTCGGCAGCCGCGGGGCCCCGCGCTCCAGCTCGTGGGTAGCGAGGAACCCCTCGTTGCGGACGCCGGGGAGGGCCGACTCGACGGCTGGGAGGGTGTCGCGGAGGTAGCGGAGGGCAGCCTCTTTGTTCGGCTGGTCGAGGGCCTCGCGGCAGGCCCGCTCGGCCTGCCCGCGGTCGAGCCGTGGCCGGAGAGGCGGGTCGTCCTTGATCCCGACCGGGCCACAGAGGGTGACCTGAGCCTCGTCGTGGACGACGGCCACGAGCAGCGGGACGGCCCGACCGCCGAGCCGGGCCTTCCAGAGGGAGCGGATCGGGACCGGGCTCCGGTCCGCGGGGGCGGAGACGACGAGGACTTCGAGCTTCGGGTTTCCGTTCCCGAGGTGGACAAACGGCTCGGCGAACGGGGCGCTGGCCGGCATCTGCTTCCACGCGAGGGGCCGGCGGTCGGCCAGAAAGGCAGGCGGGGTGGACATTGGGGTGTCGCCTTGGTGAGAGAACCGGCAATGAAAACAAATCCAATCGCATCAGCCAGCTTTTAGTTCTAAACAAATCTTGACGCAATATAACCATGGGTTATTATCCATGGAATCCTAAATCTGGAGCGAAATCGCATGCCACCGAAGAATGACTCGCTTGATGAGCGACTTCGCAAGGCGATGGAATCGGCCAGAATAACCCAGAGTAAACTAGCCGTTTTGGTAGGCACTACCCAGCCGGCGGTTTCTCAGTGGCTCTCGGGCACGAAGAACCCCTCGGCTGACAATCTCACCGACCTCGCCAAACACCTTGGGGTCCGGCGGGAGTGGCTCGCCGATGGCATCCCGCCGATGAAAGCGATCGACCCAGACGCCGACCGGGACGAGTACCGAGAAAACGCCGGCTGGGGGTTCCGCGCCGCCCCCGAGGACGGCGGCCGCGACTACGGCAACGCCAACGTCTGGTCGTTCGACCCCGGGCTCGACGTGCTCGTCCGCGAAGTCCTCCAGAACGCCAAGGACGCGGCCGTCTCGCCGGACAAGAAGGTTGAGGTCGTGTTCCGGATCATCACCCTTTCCGGGATGGACTTCAACGACTTCCGCGAGGCGCTAAGGTGGGACGCCCTCCGCCCGCATATCGACGCGTCCACTGCCGGGAAGCAGAAGTTCAACACCCTCCTCCGCGACGGCCTGGAGCAACTGGACCGGAAGGACGAGTTGCAGCTGCTCGTGATCGAGGACACCGGCACCTCCGGCCTGACCGGACCCGAGCGGAGGAGCGGCCACTTCACCGCCCTGTGCCGCAACAACCTGGACTCCAACAAAGACGGCGACGGGTCGGCCGGCGGGGCGAGCGGCGCCGGCGGGGCCTTCGGCCTCGGCAAGGCGGTGCTGTGGCGGGCGTCGCGGCTGTCCACCGTCCTGTTCTGCTCGAACCTGACAAAGCCGGAAGAGGGGAAGGCCCTGTACCGGGTGTTCGGTCGGTCCGAACTCGCCTGGCACAAGTGTGGGAAAGAGGAGTACGCCGGACCGGGCTGGTTCGGGCGGACTGATGAGGACGGTACGGCCACCTCGTATTGGGAGAACAGAACTCTGGCCGACGACCTGTACATCGGCCGGGAGGGGACCGGGACGACGACCTGCGTCGTCGGCTTTCACGACGCGAGTGCCGACACCGAGCGTAAGCCTGTGGAACTGGCGCAGGACCTGGTCCGGGCAGCGGCCGAGAACTTCTTCCCGGCCCTGGTCGCGGAGAAGCTCGGCGTCCGGGTCGAGGTGTACGAGTCGGGCCAGCAGTACCGGGACAGGAAGCCGGCGTTCGCCCAGGCAGTGAACCCCGAGACCCACGTCCCCGCCGCCGTCCGGATGCTCCGGGCGCTCCGGGACGACGCGACGGTCGAGCAGCTCGGCGACCGGAAGGACGAGGTGGCGGCCCGCGAGGTGGCCCTCACCGTCCCCAAGCGAACCGTCGACCCGAAGCACGCCGAGCAGGAGCACAAGGCGGTGCTTCTGGTCACGCCGGCGGACGAGGACGCCCCGGAGTCCGAGTTTGAGACGCCCAACTACCTGGCGATGTTCCGCGGTCCCGGGATGGTGGTGCAGTGGAAGTCGCTCGCCGGGGTCTGCCTCGGGGCCCGGCCGTTCCACGCCCTGCTCCTGTGCGGGCGGGCCCCGGAGTTCGTCGCACCCGGGGTCGCCCGACCCGCGCCGCACGCGGACGCCGCGGCCGAACTGTTCCTGCGGACGGCCGAGCCGCCGTCCCACAACCAGTGGACGGGGAAGAGCACGAACCTGCCCAAGGAGTACGCCCGCGGGTGCATCTCCCGGCTCGACGGCTTCCTGAAGGCCGCTGCCGAAGCCGTCCGGGATCTGGTCAAGCCGGTCCCGAAAGACATGGGTGACGGACCGAACTCGCTCAAGGAGTTATTCCGCATCGGTGCCGAGCCGACGGCCCGCCCCGAGCAGCCGCGGGTCGTCTGGCAGGAGGGCAAGGTGGACGCCGCCGGCCGCTGGCAGGTCACCGCCCGAATCCGGCTCCGCCCCCGGAAGGCGTGGCAGAAGATTACCCCGGCGGTCTACTTCCTGGCGGAGACCGGGACCGGGACCCCGGTTGGCTGGGCGTCCCTCAAGGCCGAGAAGGGTTGCGAAGTCCGGGGGAGGATCCTGTTGGTGCCGCCGGACACCCGCGAGGTCCGGTTCGGCGGGGCGACTGACCCGGAGTCGCACCCGATCCCGGCGACCGACTCCTGTGTCGTGGTCGACATCAAGAAGATCGCCGACGTGAAGGAGGTCGTGGCGTGAGCACAGTCCTGTTCCCCTACGACACCCTGGCCGACGCCGACCCGGCCCTGACCATTTCAGGCCTCCGGCTCAACGGGGCGGCCCGGCCCCACCTGGTGAAGCGGGACGACGCGACCGTCCCGCTGTACGACGACCACGCGCCGTGGCGGCGGGCCGAGCTCGACCTGGAACTAACCTGCGACCCCGACCGCGTCCGTCCGTTCGAGGTCCGACACGGGCCGGTGTCGGTCGTGGTGGTCGCCAACTGCCTGCCGACCAACACCCGGCAGCCGCTCCGACTCGCCCGGTCGGAACTCGACCCGGGCCGCTGGTCGGGGACACTCGAACTAGACCGGGAGAACTACCGGGACCGGGTGACGCTCGTCACCACCATGACCGCGGGTGTGGACGGGGTCCCCCACCGTCCGGTCGCCGCGGCACCGGGGTGGACCGTATACGCGGACGAGCCGGAGAGCCTCCGGCTCAAGGGCACCCTCCGCGTGAGGTGGCTGAACTTCAAAAACCCCGACGCTCCCTTGCCGGCCCGGGACTTCCCGCGGTCCACCCACATCGTCGCGTTCACCGGCGGCGTACCGGAGTTGTGGCTGAACTCCGGGTTCGAAGGGCTCGAACCGCTCCTCCGGGACCGGAAGGACCGGCGGGGGGCGGATCGGGGGCTGCACGACTTCCAACGGACCGGGATTGCGCGAGGAGTCTGGCTCGCTCTCATTGCCGACGCCCTCTCAGCCGTCCGCAACGACCCGGCGGCCGACGACACCAGCGAGTCGGACTGGCCGGAGTCACAGTGGCAGACAGAGGTGTTGAAATTGATCCTGCCCGAGGTCGCCCCAGGGAAGACAGAGCGAGAGTTGCTGGCGCTAGCGGCTGTAGAGTGGCGGGAGCACCCGGGTGCCGCAGAGTTTTTTGCCCGGGCCGAGGCGGTCGTGGGGGACATTGTGAAGGCGAACGAGTCGCTGCGCCGGTTCGTCCAGACCTACCGCGTGGAGGAGACGGCATGAGCACACTGAAGGGTTTGAACCCGGCCCTAGCACGGGATCTAGTGACCAAAGACTTCCGGCGGGGGGACGTGACGACGGTCGACGCGGCTGGCGCCACAATCGATCTCGAACTCGGGCGGGCGATCGACTTGGAACCGCTCCGGGAGGTCATCTTCACGGCCATGAAGATGTTCGAATCCGAGCCGCTGGGGTCGGACCCTTGGCTCGGTCCGCGGATCCACGCCACGCTCCGGCTGACTAGGCGTGAGGCAGCGGACAGGCGGATATGGCAGTACCTGACCGTGGTCGAGTTCCCGCACTACGTCCGGTGGCGGTGGCAGGAGCGGAAGGCAGCTGAGGACGGCGAGCCGGACGAGGTGACCAATGACCGGTTCCTCGGGCCGGACGATAAGAACGCACTCGCATGGCTCTGGTGGACAGCCGAACTCACCCGCAATGGGCCTGATTATCGCCGCGTCACCCGGGCGTTGAAGGTGACTAGGTTCGCCTACGCCTGGCTCAAACTCAACGTGATGCACCACCGGGCGGCTGCCCTCGCTGCTATCGACTTCCTAACGACATTTGGTGGAACCGGGCCCACCAGTGATCAGGGAAGGCGGATGGCGAAGGCGGTTAACGCGGCCCTGCGGACTGTGTGCCTCGACGCCCTCGCGGCCAGCCCAGCGATCGACGCCCAGGCGGTCGCGGATTGGGCCAATGAGAAGATCGACGTGACGACAGTGATAGACGAGCTGCCGACGGGACCGGACGAGGAGTCTGTGTCCGATACCGAAATCGCCGCCGTCCGAAAAATCCTGGACGACCTGGCTGCCAGGATCAAACTCGCGGAGGTTAAGGCGGAAAGTCGGTCGCATGATGAACCCGCTGCCTTTGAGCAATCGCGTGAGCGGCGACCGGATCGCCGAGCAGGCCCTTGATGCGGGATTGCAGGCAGGCCAGAATGACTGGTCCATCTCCACTGAGCCGTACGTGGTGCACCGGTTGGTCAAGGGGTTCGACGGGGACCGCCAGCGGCACGCCTGCGTGGACCGGGGCGTCTTCCCGAACATCCCGAGTAAGGCGAACCGGGCGGCGCCATGGCCGTTCCTGCCCGACGGCTACCGCGAGCGGAACAAGGTCGAGCGGCTGTTCGCCAAGGCCAAGCAGTTCCGCCGGTTCGCCACCCGGTACGAGAAGCTGAAGCGGATGTTCCTCGGCGTCGTGCACTTGGTCCTCGGCTTCCTCCGCCTCCGGCGGCTGAGCAACGTCAACACGCCCTAGTGGTTGGACAGCATTTTTGAGAAGGCGTTGGTCAGCTGGGTGAACCGGCGCATCCTCATTCTCATGTTTTTGTCGCTCGACGTAGCTGGTGGACGCGGCACCCAGGTCGGGATCGCCGGCCATCGTCCGCTTGTCGAACCTCACGCGCTCACCCGGTCTATCCCCGCTCTCGGCCACGGGTCGCTACGTAGGATAGGGCGTCGGCCGAACCCCAGGAGAGCGCCCCGATGCAGTCGTCCACCGGCTCCGCTACCAGGCTCCGGATCGCCGCCCACGGGCGGCGGGTGGTCGCCATCTGGCTGGCCCAGCTCCCGGCCGACGGCTGGACCGGGACGGCGACCGAGCTGTCCGACGAGCTGGGGCTGATCGCCGACGCCCTCGGCCCCAGCCACTACCCGCCCGGATCCAACTCCGCCCTCCGCCGGCTGCTCGAGCACGCCGGACACGAGCCGGGGTGGGCGGTTGCGACCAAGCGGACGCCGTCCGCACGGCTGATCCGCGTCCGACCGACGTCCGAGCGCCAGCGATGACGATGACACAACCAACTCTCTTTACTAGCTCGGCCGTTCCCGGCGGGGCCAGACCGAGCCCACCGCGGGAAGAACCTACCCACCCGCCTGTCAGGCCAGTCTTGGGTGGTGGATACCCAACGGGGCCGCCGGGCGGCCGCATGAACACGGACTCGATCACCGGACTCGGGGAAGGACAACACGGGATTGTTCTGGCCGGCTGCCCTCGCCAAGTCGCGCGTTCTCAACGCCTCATCGACATGCACCAGCGATTCGGTTTGCTTGGGCATGAGCCCCTCCTCTCACCTCCAAGCGGGCATGCTCCCCTGCCGACAGGGCTGCTTGAGTAAGGAATCTAGGAAAGTCGTATCCCGCCGGTCAGATGGTGCGACTGGTTTATCGTGTCTTACCTTTCTTGGTCCGAACAACCGTTCCCATTAGAATCCCACCGAGAGCGAACAACGCGAGCGACGCCGGCTCCGGTACGGTTGCGATCGTGACCGTGTACGATCCCGAGTTGGCCCCGGGGTAGACATCGAGGTTGGAGTCGTTAATCGCTAGGTAAAGGCGGCCGCCGCCCGGCGGGGGAGTAATCTGACCGCCATATCCCAAGAGCCGCCAATCGGCCCGACCCGGGTCGTCAGCAAAGGTGTAGACGACGGCCCCGAACCGAATGGCCCGTGGGTCGGAGGTATCTGTCGTCTCCTGACCGGCGAACCCGAACGGGCCGTACGGTGTGCCCGTGGCCGTGTCGTAATTCGCTCCACCCCCGCTAAACCGGTTGATCCCGTCCCCCCCTGCCACCGTGGGGTACAGGTGTGATCCAGGGAGGGCATATTGGTAAGTGAATGGCTCGGTCATCAGGATGACCGAGCCGTCGGGGTTCGTGATCCAATCATACCCTGTTTGCGGGAGCAGATTGACCGCCCCAGTGACGTGAACGTCAAGGACGGAGCCTCCGGCGAAGCTGCCGACGGCAAGCTTATTGTTGGCGCCTGTCGTGCCGACCAGAATAAAGTCGGCCCGAGCCAACGTCGGAATGATGCCAAGTAAAGCAAAAATTAACAATACATGTTTTGTTTGAATTAACTGCATTGCTATCTCCACGAACAACACGGTCTACTCGGCGCCCACCAGATGCTAGATGTCTTAGCCGGCCGCCATCTTTCAGCAAATGCCCGGTCCAGAGTAGCGCGGAAACCCGCACATGCAGTGTTGCCGGTTAGCGACCGTCACGACCGTGACTTCCCTGGATGACGCGGATGGCCGCCCGTGGCGGCCTGTCCTTCCGTCGGTTTGCTCCGCCCCGACGGGCTGCCAGGCTGATCGGCCCCGGACCCGTCGGCAGCCCTGAGGATAGTTGGCGGCCGCGCACCGCCGAGCGCGGTCAGCTTGTCGGCAACTACCGCAGTCGCCTGGACCAAGCACGGGGTCTGGAGCCGGCGGACCGCCGCTAACGCCTTCGTCGCATCCACTAGCCGCCGGGTCGCCGACGCCAGTCGCCGGTCGAGGTGGGCTAGTGCGGTCGGGTCCCGGGGTGGGCGGACACTCGCCGCCAGTTCCAGGGCGACCGTCGCCAGCCAGGCCACCTGCACCCGCCGGGCGAGCAACCGCTCGGCCATGGACGGGTTGTCCCCGAGCAGACCGTCGAGCACCTTGTTCGCCCGGTCGACCACACCCGTCTTCCAGACTGGGTCGTCCCCGCACAGCCGGCCGACGGCCGCGGCCGTGGCTTGCCGGTCCACATGCCCGACCCATCCCCACCACTCCCGAGCGTCGAACAGATCCGGCAACTTGTCGATCGCCTCCCGATCCCCGGCCCGGGCCTTCGCGAACAGCGCCGCCACCTCGGGATCCGCGGGCGTGTAGTTGAGGAGCGGCTCCGGGCAGGCCGTCCCTGGGCGGGTCCGGCCGAGCAGGGCTGCCATCAGGTCGCCAGCTCTGTTAGAAGTCGTGGACATCGCTCTCCCCCGCCGCCACTGCCGCTTGTGCCGGTGGAACCCGGCCTGCTCCAGGGCGGTAGCGGCCGCCGCCCGGAGCGCCGCGTCGGCCGCCACTGCGACCGCGTGCACAGCGTCGATCCGGGCGCGGCGGGCCGCGGCCCGGCGGCGGCGAGCTGCCGCCGTGGCTGCGACGCGGTCCGCATGCCGACGCTGACGGGCGGCCTCGGCTGGGCTGAGCGGGCCGACGTACACCTTGACCACCCGGCCGTTGACCCGCCGGGCGGCGTACAGGTACGGCCGACCTTTACGGATTTCGACGCTCACGGTCGGATTGCCGTTGTGCAACAGGTTGTCGGGTGCCCCGTTCGCTGTCCCACTCTACCCGGAGCGGCGGGAACCCGCCGCGGCCTCCAGGCCGGTCTGTTCGCCTACCGGTCCCGCTCACCGCTTCGGGCCCTCCATTGGCGGACCGGCAGGTCGGCCAAGGGGACCAACACTACCGTCTGTACTCGGCCGACACCCCCGCAGGCCGTTCCGGCCCCGCCGTCTTGGGGCCGACCCCTGCCGGGGCGGGGGCTTCGAAGCCCCGCCCCGGCAGGGGCTATGTTCAGGCCTGATGCTGTTCTGCATCAGGCCTGAACTAGTTCTGTCTGGGGTCAACGGTGAACCCGTTAGGGGTCAACCGTTGACCCGTTGAAGGTCAACGGTGAACCCGATAGGGGTCAGCGGTGAACCCGATAGGGGTCAACGGTTGACCCCTTCGGCTCGCCATCAGGTGCTTGAGCACGTACTGCTGCGCCCGCCCTTCCGCTGGCCCTTGGGCGGATCGACCTTTACCAGCGCCCCACAGTCCAGCAGCGCCCGGACGGCCCGGCGAACGGTGTTGCGGGCCAGCCCGGTCCGCAACGCCAGGTGGCCGATGCTCGCCCCTTTCACCCGGCCGTCCCGCCGGTCGGCATGCCGGAACAGGACAGCCCACACCGCGACCACATTACCCGAACCGGTCGCCCTCACCAGGGCGGCCATGTCGTGGTCGACAAAGGCGTTCAGGGTGGCGAACCGGTCGACCGTGGCGGCCGGCTCCGGCCGGGGCTTGAAGCCCCGGGTCATCGGCCGACCCGCCCAATAGCCGCCCGGCCGACGGCCGACAGGTCGAGCCCCAGGCCGGCGGCGGGCGGCCGCTTGATGTCGGCCGCCGACTCGACCAACGGCAGGCTCGGCCTGTCTGCTTTGTCGGCCAGCACGAACGACCCGTCATCGGCCAGCGCGTAGACGATCTCCCCCTTGCGACTGAGCCGGCGGTTGCTGTACGCCAGCCGCCGGCGGGTGTCCGGCTCGGGGAACGGCTGGTACAGCTCCAGCCGGGTGTCCGCCCGGGCGGACAGGGCGGTGGAGCCGCGGGCGTTCCCCCCGACGTGCTCCCCCGTTGCCGTCTTGGGCAGGTGGTGGATCACCAGGACCGTGACGTTCTCGGCCAACTCCCGCAGCGGCTCCATGACCCGCGCACACTGGCGCGGGTCGTCCTCATTGAACTCCACGATGCCGCCGAGCGTGTCCAGCACGATCAGCCGCAGGTCGTAGTCGGAAGCGTACCCGCCGAGGTTCTTGACGAACCGCTGCCACGCCCCCTTCTCCTTGAGCCGGACGGCCGGCTCCGCCCCGCGGTCCCAGATCGTCACCCCGAGCGGCTTCCGCCCGGCCCAGTTGTGTTCGCCCTCATCGGTTACGACCATGACGCGGGCCGAGTCGGGCGGCCCGAAGTGCGGGCCCGACCACCAGCCGCCGATCAGGAACGACCGGCCGAGGAACGGCGTGCGGGCCGCCAGCGATCGGAGCAGCCCCTCGCGGAGCAGGGTCGTCTTGCCGGCGCTCGGCTGCCCGCTCAGCATGGCCAGCGTCTTGTCCGCGATCATCCGGTCCCACAGCCAGCAGATGCCGGCGTTCGGGTCGGCAGCCGCCGCCGCTCCGCTGCCAAAGCCGATCGGGTAGTGGCCGTTCAGGAACCCGAGCAGGTGACGGACCTGCATCTCGGTCAGGGTGGGCAGATTGCGCGGGACCGCCCGATCATCCGGCGGAAACCCCAACACACCGTGCACCCGGCTGACGCCTGTGTTCCGATTGGCCACGTCGAGCGCGTCCCCGCCGACCGCCCCGACGAACACCCACGGCTGGCCGCGGTGTTTGAACTGCCGGAGGTCGTCGCCAGTCCCGTAAAGGTCGGCCCCGCCGCTCCGCTTGATCATCTCGGCGACCCGAGACAAGGCGCTGTGGCCGCACAGGCCGATGCACAGCGGCCGCACCTCGGCCGCGACGAGCGCGGCCCTCAGTTGCTCTACCCGGTCGGCGGTCAGCAGACGGAGCTGGCCGACGGCCTTATGGAAGCTAACGATGTCCGGCTCGTCTTCGTCGTACCGCGGTAGGTCGGCGTGCTCGACGCTGATGTTTCCATCAATGCCCAGCGGGTCGTCGTCGGGGCCGTCCGGTCCGGACGGCAGCCGGACCGCCCACATCCGCCGCTGGCCGCACAGGCCGTCCTCGAACTCGGCCACCAGTTCCGACCACTCACGCCCCCACTCGGGCGGGAGCACTCGCCAGGCCGCCTCGACGGCCGACCGGCTGCCGAAGGCGAAGGTCTTGATCCGCCCCCATTCGCTGATGCTGCCCGTTCCCTGGTCCGTGGACTCGGGTAGAATGCCGTCGCTAGTCACTGTCGTCCTCCCTCCTGACAGAGGGGGAATCGACCGCACGCCCCGGGACCCCCGCCCCGGGGCGTGTCCGTTTTCCCCCTCACCCGATCTCCCGGCCGGGGACCGCCCCCTAGTCCGGGAACAGAGAGACGGCGGCCCCTCCGGCTCTGTAGCCGGACGAGTCCGCATTGTGTGAGCGCTGTCGCGCCCGACGTCACGAGGCCGACGTTGACGGAATGTGTCGGTACCACATCCCGTCTGCCACACGGTACGTTGCCCGTCCAGCGGCCGACGATAGGTGATCATCGTCCCGTCAGCGTCATCCCGGACGGATGAGCCCGGGAGCGAGCCGGTGGCGATTGGACCACGTTCGCCCTCAGCAGTTCGACCAGCGCCCGGCGGGGCACCAGCCGCCGTTTCCCCAGCCGGACGAACGGCAGCCGGCCGTCCGCCATGGCCGCATACAGGCTCGTGCGGCCCCACCCGGTGAACTCGGACGCGGCCCTCACGTCCACCGCCCCGTCGCTGAAGATCTCGTCCCCCATGGCACCCTCGTTGACAACGACCGCTTGAACGCGGGCACACGCCGGCGTACCATCCCGATGGTATCCGCCAATCAGTCACCAATGATTTCAATTGGGGACAAGATCCAATGGGCTGGCGCCAGCTACTCGCGTGGGACGACCGACACGACCTCGAGGAGGTCTTTGACCACGCATACTCGTGGGTCTACGACGCCTGGCATGAGGCCAAGTTCGGTGCGCAGCGACCGGCGGCCGAGTGGAGAGGCCCTCCCGACGCCTTGGTATTCAGAGCGCCGCCCCTCATGCCCGACGCGGACGCCGCCCAGTGGTGGACGGACGGGTTGGAGCGGTATTGGCTGGCCAACGTGAAGGCGTTCCGGTCCCTCGCCCGGCGGCTGCACGGGGCGGAGATCGCACCGGCCAAGATCGCAGACGCCGAGGCCGACCGGCGGTTCCGCTGGCACCTGGCCCGGTGCCAGTTCGTGCCCCTCACCGCCGGCCGCGGCCCGATTACCGCCGACTCCTACCTCGGCCTGGACCCGTCAGTCCCCGCCCCCCGGCCGGGGGAGTGGGACCAGATCGAGCCGGCCGGCGGGCCGTGCCCAGCCCGTGGGTTCGCACTGCTCCTGCCGGACTGTACCCGCTGGTTCGTGGAGCTGGTGATCGACGATCTGGCCCCGCGGTGCCAGCGGTGCGGCGAGTCGTTCGGCCGGACGGCCACCGGCAAACTGTCCCGCCGCCTGCTCTGCTCGACCTGCGCGTTCCGTCAGTGGGAACAAGACTTGTCGTCGGAAGCACGTCGGGAGCGGTGGCGTCGGAACAAGGCCCAGCGGCGGAAGAACAAATGAACCCGAGGGAGCAGACCATGGGTGCGGCAGACGACGATGCGGTGGGTACCGCCCGGGGCGTGAGGGGCCGGCGGCGGAAGGGCCGCCGGCCTCGCGGCGACGGCGCCGTCTTCTGGAGCTCGGCCAAGGAGTGCTGGGTCTGGCGGGCGGTCACCGGCCACAAGCCGGACGGCGGGGTGGCGTACACGGAGGGCCGGGCCCCGACCCAGGCGGAGGCACTGCGGCGGAAGCAGGAGGCGGAGAAGGGCGGGCGGCGGCCGCACGCCGACCGGGAGACGGTCGGCGACCATCTCGATCACTGGCTGGCCGACGTCGCCCGCCCGAACACCCGCCCGAACACCTGGGAGCGTTATGAGCAGATCGTCCGGCTGCATCTCAAGCCTCGGATCGGCGGTGTCCCGCTCGCCAAACTGACCGTCTCCCGGGTGGTCAAGCTGTGGGCGGACATGGGCCGGGACGGGGTGACCGCGGGTAACGTTAAGAAATGCTCGGAGGTGTTTGCCAGCGCGCTAGAGTGTGCCGTCGCGGAGGAAAAGATCGCTGTCGCCCCGACCCGGACCGCCAAGAAGCCGAAGGTCACCCGGCCGGACGTGGAGGTGTTCACCGACGACGAGGTGCGGGCGCTGCTGACGGCCGCGGCCGCCGACCGGCTCGGCGCCCTATTCGTGCTGGCGGTGGCCACTGGCGCCCGGGAGGGTGAACTCCTGGCCCTGGAAGCGGCCGACTTCGACCTCGACGCCGGGACCGTCCGCATCACCAAGATGCTCGACCACCGCAAGGGACAGTTCCGGCTGCACCCGCCCAAGAGCCGGAACGGGCTCCGCACCCTGTCCCTGCCGGGGTTCGCGCTGACCGCCGTCCGCCAGCACCTGGCCGGCCGCGAGCCGGGGCCGGCATTCACCACCCGCACTGGCAACTACCTGGCCAAGACCAACTTCGTCCGGCAGGACTGGGCCGGGCTAGTCGAGGACGCCGGGGTGCGGTACCGGAAGTTCCACACCTGCCGACACACCCTGGCCAGCCGACTGCTAACCGCCGGGGTGGACGTCGCCGAGGTGGCTCGGGTTCTGGGGGACCGGATCGAAACCGTGGCCCGCACTTACGCCCACTGGATGCACGACCCGAAGCGGGATACGGCGGCAAGGATTGAGGCCATTTATGGCGGATAAAGTGGTCGAATACCAGGGTACTTACCCGTTCATCCCATTCAAGGAGTTGCGGCGGCCGGACAGGAACGGCGTGACGGGGCGGGCCGTTCCACTTCTTCGAGTTGCACCGGACCAGTTCACCGCCCGCCAACACCGGCGGAGCAACGGTGAATCGACGTTCAGCATAGTGAAGCGGAAGTTCGGCGATTCGCTGCGATCCAAGACCCCGAACTGGACGGCGACACGCCGGCGATCATTCGATTCCCAGGGGGGTGAGAGGCGATCTGACCCTCACGCGCGTCAACCACGAACGACCGGCTCACGAGAGACAGTTTCGGCTGTCAACAACACGCGGGTTCCGCGAGTTGTCACAACGCCGACAATCTTTACTCGACCGTTCATCAGGTCTTCGAACTCACCGTACAGGCTTGCCGGGAATGTGCCCTCAAGCGACTTCTTGGGATTTGCGTCACGGCTTCGGAGGCTAAAGGTCCGCCTGTCCAAATCCATCTTTCGGATCGTGCCCACCTCTGTGACACGAACGCCGGCCGCCGCAATCTGATCCGCGTAACCTTTTGCACGAATTGCCACGTCACGGGTCACAGTGACGACCCGCCCGGAGATCTCGTCGGCTCGACGGGCGAGGGCGACTTCGACACTATCAACCCCGTGATCGGCCGGCATAAGCCCCGCTACAGCCTTGAATACCTCGTAGTCAATGGCATTCTGGTCGAAATTGGATAGTTCGGCTTCTGATCGATTCCCACCATCGGTACATTTTTGGACCCCTTGGACGAGGGCATCCAGCGCCTCGTCAGCAACGGGCGGCTCGTGCTGCGGGAACAGTGATACCGGTGGCAGCGGGCTGGCCAAATAGAGAGTCACACTCCCAGGGCCGACACCGGCCAACGGGAACCGGCACCGCTTCTTCGCGTCTCTCGCGGTCGCCCTGGATTCCCGGTGACGAGACGCGGCGATGTTGGCCACGCCATCTTGAAATTGCTTGAGGCATTTGCCAACTGAGGCGGCCGGGAACATGCCCAACTCTACCTGCCGACCCTTCAAACGAATCACGATCTCGGCATCTTCAGGCAGTTGAACCGTCGGAATGCCCATGTACTCGTGAATCGCCTGAGTCAACCCCGCGATCTCGCGGGTATAACCGGGCGAAATCAGCGCGAACATCTTTGGTTTGGTTGGAAGCAATTCCGCCCGCAAAGAGGCATACGCCCGTTCGGCTTGTGCGAGTAGCGATTTCGTTGCCTCCAGTTCGGCTTCGTTGCGGATCATAGGATGACCCTCACGAGCCCCTTCCGGCTACCTGCCGGCAGCCCATGCTTGTCCGCCCGCTTCATGCTTACTTGGGCGTAAAACTCAACCCGTTCCCGGAATGCCGGCCCATCTACTGTACACGCCTTCAGGTCAATTTTATACGTCCGCTTGCAATGGCTTGGCTCCAGCACGTTGAGCTGGTACGGACGCAGCATGTCTGCTTCGACAAGGTCGGCCACCTCTGGCGGATACCCGAGAACCACGTCCACGTCTTCTGGGTCGTCCACCCGCCACATCACGAAACTGCCGTCAACGATAAGCGTACAGGCCCATTCTGTTCGGCGGATAGCCGCAACGTAGTTCTCAAACCGTGCAAACAAATCCATCCGTTGACCGCACCGGTTGAACCGGCCGAAGGTTTCGCCAAGTTCTGCCACCGTGGCATCATGGATTCCTTCCAGCAATATCCCGTCATCGGTTAGGGCCAAGGGCATGGTAGGCGTGTCCCGCTCAGTCGCGGCATCAGCGTGTCTGCGGTGGAGATTAGAACGTCTTTTTCGGAGATGTGCCAGTATCAGGCCCGGGATCTTGCCCCTTGGGGTGGCTGCGTGCCACCCCAAGGGGCAACAGCCGGCTGCTCTCTGCACCTAAACGCCCCCACCATGCACCTAAACGGGGGAAGGCTGCACGTAAACGAGCAAGGCGTACAACGGGCGGCCGGCCTACGAACTGGTGGAGAAGTTTGGCGGCGCCCCGTTCATCCCGTTCAAGAAACTCTAGCGCCCCGACAAGAACGGGGATACGTGGCGGCGGCTGTTCCACTTCTTCGAGCTATATCGGGACGAGTTCGCCGCCTGCTACCACCAGCGGAGCAACGTGGAATCGACGTTCAGCATGGTGAAGCGGAAGTTCGGCGACCCGCTCCGGTCCAAGTCCCCAACGGCACTCGTCAACGAGACGCTGGCCAAGCTACTCGCCCACAACTTGGTGGTGCTAGTCCACGAGCTGTTCGAACTCGGCATCGCCCCGACGTTCGGCGAGGGGAGGGCCGACGAACCTGATGACGACGCACCCGCCATCATCAGGTTCCCTTCGGCTTGACCTCCTCCAGCACATCGGTCGGAAGATAAGCCCACTGCTCGCCCGGACCAACCCGCAAGTACCGTTTGTACGGCGTGAATAGTTCCCAGTCCGGAGGCCGCACCGGGATGGGGTCTTCCGGGCCGATCTCGAAGTGATCGGGCAAAGGATAGACTTCGACAATACTCCCGTCAGAAATCCAGATGCCCAGCACATAACCGTGTAGGTGAACCGCCAAATCGACTGCCCGAACAGTGGCCCCACCCACCCGCTTCAGAAACTCCTCGAACTTGACCTCATCGATCACCTGGGTCGCCCGTGGGAAGCCGGCCCCGTAACTCTCCGCAACCGGGAAAGCTCGGCCGAACACGGTTCGCCCTTGGGGGGCCGACTTAATACGCCACCCGGAGGCCACCGTTCCGAGGATATACGTCCCCTCATGAAGGATGACGCCTCGTGGCCCCTTCACTTCGACCGCGGCACCAAAGTGGATCGTCAGTTCGTTGGGGTAGGAGAGCGCACCGAACAGCACCTTTTCGCCGACAAGTTGCTGAGTCAACGCGTACAGTTGCCAGAAGTCTCCCTTCACCGGAGGATGGGTAGCCTGGTAATCGACGGTGGCGTAGTTCATGATCCTTGCTCCCCTTTGAACTCTTCGCAGAGAGCAACCAGTTCGTCCCAGGTCGAGTCCCCACGCTCGTTCTTCTCCCCCCGGTAGCCCTGCGCTTTGAGGGCGTGTAGCCAGGCGCCGAATCGCCTCCTTTGATCAGGGGTCAGGCCGCAGTGCGCACACACGGCTCGGAACTCGCAGGTGTCGTCTTTCATTCCCCAACGCTTCCCGGTGGGGCGGGATGGTAGCGACCCCCTCATTCAATCGCAAGTCGGGCACCCGAAGAATAGATCACGCGCCATTTTCGGCGTAATCGCTACCGGGCGATTCGCGCCACACCTCACGACAGCCCTTGACTTCGGGAGTGCAAAAACGTCCACGGGAGTTGCGAGTCTGCACCCAAACGCACCTATCCTGCACCTAAACGGGCGCGTGTAGAATTGTTCAGGGGCAAAGCCCCACCGTGTCTATTTCAGTTCAACTCGTATGCCCGAAGTGACCAGAATCAAACGCCGTCAAAGCTGGAAATGCAAATTTTGTATGATCGACATATTATCGACTGCCGAAGTCACAGGAAGTGGCGAAGGGAAATGATTCGTCCGCGTAAGGTGGCGGTAAGGTGGCGGAAGAGGGGCACGAACGACGTAAGTCTAAAGCCGCCTCAGGGATTTGAACCCTGGACCCCCGCTTTACGAAAGCGGTGCTCTACCGCTGAGCTAAGGCGGCATATCAGCCGGACGCCCCGGACCGGCCGGGGGTTCGGCCTCCCTCGCAGTATATCACCGCCTCTGCCGGTGGCTAGCGGACCCGCTTTTCCCTTCCCCGGACCCGCGTCCCGGGGTTGAATACAGGCTCCCGCCGGTCCGCACCTCGTCGCCGGAGCCGTCCGATGTCCCGCCCCTTCCTCGTCGCGTCGCTCGCCGCCGCCCTGCCGCTGACCGCGGCGGCTCAGACATCGTTTCCGATGATCACCCACTGCACCCCGGCGGCCGTCCAGCGGGGGACCACCGCCGAGGTGGAGGTGGCCTGCCAGATGGACTTCCGCGGGGCGTACAAGGTGCTGTTCGCCGACCCGCGGGTGACGGCCGCGGTGCTCCCGGCCCCGGAGCCGAAGGCGAAGGACGGCAAGACCCCGCCGGCTGTGCGGACGGTCAAGCTGAAGGTGACGGCCGCCCCGGACGCCCCGGCCGGGGTGATCGACTTCCGGGTGGCGACCCGGCTCGGCGTGTCCTCGCTCGGGCAACTGCTGATCTGCGACGAACCGGTGGTGGTCGAGCGGCCGGGCGTCAACACCTCGGAGAAGGCCCAGCCGGCGCCGGTGCCGTGCGTCGTCGCCGGGCGGATCGAGGCGGCCGAGAACGTCGACTGGTACGCGGTCCCGGCCAAGGCCGGCACCTTCCTGACGCTGGAGGTGACGGCGGCCCGCATGGAAGACAAGATTCACGACCTGCAGAAGCACTTGGACCCGCTGGTGACGGTGACGGACGCGAGCGGCCGGGAGCTGGCGGCGGCCGACGACGGGGCGTTCGCCGACCCGGTGCTCGGGTTCCGCGTCCCGGCCGACGGCGTCTACCGGGTCCAGGTGCGGGACGCCAAGTACGACGGCGACCCGCGGTGGGCGTACACCGTGCGGATCACCGACCGGCCGGTCGTCCGCCACCTGTTCCCGCTCGGCCTGACCCGCGGGGAGGTGGTGTCCGCCGAGCCGGTGTTGTCCGACCCGGCCGCCCACCCGACCTGGCCGGTCGTCGGCCCGCAGCCGCTCGGCATCCGAACGATCCGCTACAAGCTGCCGGATGCCGACGCCTGGGCCGCGCTGGGCGTCGTCGTCACCGATCACCCGACCGCCCGCGAGCAGGAGCCGAATGACACCCCGAAGCAGGCGACCCCGCTGCCCGTCCCCGGCGGGGTGAACGGCCGCATCCAGGCCCGCCGCGACCTCGACCACTTCCGGTTCACCGGGGCGAAGGGGAAGGCGGTCCGGCTGGAGGTGTTCGCCCGCCGGTTCGGCACCCCGCTGGTGTCCCCGCTGGACGCCGCCCTGGACGTGCTCGGCCCGGACGGCAAGGTGCTGGCCGGCAACGACGACGCGATCGGCAAAGACCCGGTCGTTACCTTCACCCCGCCGGCCGACGGCGGGTACGTGGCCCGGGTGCGGGATCTGAACAACAAGGGCGGCCCGGGGTTCGTCTACTACCTGGAGGCGACCCCGGCCCGGTCGGACTTCACGCTGAAGGTGGACCCGTGCCGGGCGATGATCGGCCCCGGCAGCCGGACCGCATGGTTCGTCCAGGTGGCCCGCACCGACGGGTTCGCCGGGCCGGTGAAAGTGGCGGTCGAGGGACTGCCGGCCGGCGTGTCGGTGAACCCGCTGACCATCCCGCCGGGGATGACCCAGGGGTGCCTGGTGCTGACGGCGGACCGGGACGCAAAGGTGGACGCCGCCGTCGTGAAGGTGCTCGGTACGGCGACGGCTGCCGACGAGCACGGCAAGCCCGTCGCGCTCACCCGGGAGGCGACCACGGTGGAGGAGATCTACCTACCGGGCGGCGGCCGGGGCCGGTTCGACGCCGGACTGCAGGCGGTCGCCGTCACCGACCCGTCCGACCTGTTGGACGTGTCCGTGAGCAAGACCGAGGTGGTGCTGAAACCGGGTGAGGAGGTGACACTCGACGTGACGGTGAAGCGCCGGGCGGACTACGACAAGCCGGTGACGCTGGACGTGTTCCTGCGGCACCTGGGCGGGGTCCACGGCAACCCGCTGCCGCCGGGGGTGACGCTGGTCGAGGGCAAGAGCAAGACCTTGCTCGGCACCGGGACGGCCGGCAAGATCGTGCTGAAGGCGGCGGCCGACGCCCCGGCGTGCGACCGGGTGCCGGTGTGCGTGCAGGGGTTCGTGGCGGTCAACTTCGTGGTCAAGCTCGGGTACAGCAGCCCGCCGGTGTGGGTGACGGTGCGGAAGTAGGGCGCAAGGGGCATGTACCAGCGACGGCTGCCCCAGATGCGGGCGACAGCCCCGGGGGAGGGCGAGGCTCCTGCCGAGCCGGGGAGCGCGGGACAGGAACTTGAACTGATGCCGGTGACAGTTGCCGGGCACGGGATGCAGCGGTTGCCACGCGCTCCCCGGCTCGGCAGGAGCCTCGCCCTCCCCCGGTGTTGTCACCGCCCGATGTCGGCGGCTGTAGGTGTTGGGCTGCTACAATCCCCGGCATGAGAAGCGTCTGCGTGTTCTGCGGGTCGCAGTCCGGGGCGGACCCGGCCCACGCCGAGACCGCCCGGCTGCTCGGCCGGGAGCTGGCCGCCCGCGGGCTGGCCCTGGTGTACGGCGGCGGCCGGGTCGGGCTGATGGGCGAGGTGGCGGCGGCGTGCGTCCGGGCCGGCGGGCGGGTGGTCGGGGTGATCCCGAACGCCCTGTCCGCCAAGGAGGTGGCGTTCGCCGACGCCACCGAGCTGATCGTCGTCGGGTCGATGCACGAGCGGAAGGCGCTGATGGCCGACCGGGCGGACGCGTTCGTCGCCCTGCCCGGCGGGTTCGGCACCTGCGACGAGCTGTTCGAGATCCTCACCTGGGCGCAGCTCGGCATCCACGCCAAGCCGGTGGCGGTGCTGAACGCCGGCGGGTTCTTCGACCCGCTCCTGGCCTGGGCCGACCACCTGGAGCGGCACGGGTTCCTGAAGCCGAAGCACCGGTCGCTGCTACTGACCGCCGACACGGTGGCCGGGCTGCTGGCGGCCCTGGCCGCGTACCGCCCGCCGGCCCCGGAGGTCAAGTGGGCCACCCCGGGCGAACGGTAGCCGGGGCGTCGTATAATTCCGGCACCGCCGGACCGAATCCCCTGGCGGGATCCGCCGCCCGCCGAGTCACTGCCCATGCCGTCCGTCGTCTGCCCGCTGTGCAAGGAGCCGCTGGACGTGCCGCCGGAGTTCGCCGGCCGGCCGGTCCGGTGCGGGGCGTGCCAGACCGTGTTCACCGTCCCGGCCGACCGGCCGCCGGACGACGACCTGCCCGGCGGCCCGCCCGTCTCCCGGCCGACCGCCCCGGACTACCCGGCCCCGGCCCGGCGGCTGGCCGACGACTACCCGGACGACCCGCCCCGCGACCCGTGGGCCGACCCGCCCCGGCGGCCGCAGCGGACCGGCTCCCGGGCCTGGCTGTGGGTGACGGCGTTCGCCGCCCTGTCCTGCTGCGGGCTGGGGTGCGGCGGGCTGGTCGTCTTCTCCCTGTGGATGGTGTTCCCCGAGTTCAAGCCGTTCGACGACCCGGGCGGGAAGTACCACGCCGAGTTCCCCGGCAACCTGTCCCAGTACACCCAGACCGAACCCGGCAAGCCGATCAAGACCTGCGTCGAGGGGCGGCGGAGCTTCCCCCCGGAGACGTACTTCGTCCACCACACCGACCTGCCGAAGGGCGGCCCGGCCCCGGACCCAGACAAGGTGCTCAAGGAGGCGGCGGACAAGGCGGTGGCGGACGTGGCCGGCGGGGCGGAGGCGTCCCGCACGCCGACCACGTTCGCCGGCCGGCCGGCGGTCCAGGTGGTGATCGACCACCCGGACGATGCGGTCACGGTCGTCCGATTCCTCCTCGACGACCGCCGGCTGTACGCGGTCGGCGTCACCGGGCTGTCCCTGAACGACCAGGACGACCCGCGGGTGCAGGGGTTCTTCGACCGGTTCAAGCTGAAGGGGAAGTGACCGGACCGGTCGTATTCCTGTAGGGCGGTGCCGAGTCTTCGAGGCCCGCCGGAACCAGCAACCACTTCCCGCCCGGGCCGGCGGGCCTCCCAAAGCGTCGGCACCGCCCTACGCCGATCCGCCCCTCCCACCCGGCGGAGTTTGACCCGGCCTGAGTCGCGCCCTACGTTTGGGCGGACTGCCGCCGGACCCGCCGGACCACGCCATGCACCGTCCCCCCGCCTCCCCCCACCCGGCATCGACCCGGCTGCTCAGCACGGCCGTCCTGCTGGTCCCGGCCGGGGTGGTGGCCGCGGCCGCCGCCCAGGCCGGCTCCAACCGGCTGTTCGCCGCGGCCGGGCTGGCCGCCGTCCTCGGGCTGGTGCTGGTCCGCAAGGGGCTGGCCTGGCAGACGCCGGGGAACGGGGTGGCCGCGTTCCTGTACGCGGCGTCGGCCGCGGCCCTGTGGGCGGTCGCCCCGTTCGGGGCGGACGTGCCGACCCGGGCCGCCCGCGGGGGGATGCTGCTGGTCGCCGCCGGGCTGTTCGCCGGGTTCGACCTCGGCCGGTCCGGGCTGGGGCCGCGGCGGCGGGCGGCCGCCCTGGGCCGCCGGCTGGCCCGCCGCACCTACTGGCCGTCCAACCTGGACGAGTACCGGACCTGCCCGAGGTGCGGGCGCTGCCGCCGGCCATCGCCGACGACCCGGGGCCGGCCCTGGACCTGCTCACCAGCCCGCGGGCGGAGGTGCGGACGGCCGCCCTGATCGCCCTCCGGTCCCGGCCGTACTGGCGGCCGGCCGAGGCGGCCGTGGTGGCCACGGCCGGGCGGACGGCGACCGACCCGGCCGTCCGGGCCAGCGCCGTGGCCGCCCTGGCCAACGCCGTCGACCCGGTCAGCGTGGCCACCGTCGCCCGGTTCCTCCGCGACCCGGTGCCGGCCGTCCGGGCCAGCGCCGTGGCCGCCCTGCTGAGCGACCCGGCCCGGTGGCCGGCCGTCCGGGAGTTCATCCGGGACTCGCTGGCCGCCCCGGCGTTCGCCGCCGACGGGCCGCTCCCCGGGGCGGCCGGCCGGCTGGCCCCGCAGGCGGTCGCCGACCTGACCGCGTGGGCGACCGAGCCGGAGCCGCTGGCCGGGCGGGCGGTCAAGACGCTGATCGAGCACTACGCCGCCCTGCTGCGGACCGGCACCTACCCGGACCTGCCGGCCGAGCTGGGCCGGATGGTCACCGACGCCCAGTCCCCGACCGGGCTGCGGGTGGAGCTGGCCGGGCTGCTCCGCGGCCGGGACATGATCCCCCCGGACCTGCTCGACCGGATGACCGACGCCGACCAGCCGGGGCCGGTCCGGCTGCTGGCGGCCGAGGTGTTCCTGGCCCAGGACCCGCACAACGAGGACGCGATGGGCGTGCTCCGCGGGCTGGGCCGGCAGCCGAACCGGGAGACGGCGGTGACGATCGCCCGGCTGTTGCAGATGTATCTGGGGCTGGACATGGGGCTGCCGGACGGGCCGGTCGAGCCGCACAGCCGGACGGCGGCGGAGGCGGCCAAGCGGGTACTCGGGTGGGCGACCAACCGCACCCCGCTGCCGGCCGGGCTGCCGGCCGCCGACCCGCCCCGCCCGCCGTCCCTGCCCGGGCTGAAGCGGACCGTCGTCCCGCCGGCCGGCAGCGGCTCCCAGTCCGACCTGTGGGGCATGGGCTGAGCTGGCCCGTCCGGGCTTGCACAGTGAACGCAAGGCGAGCGGGGGGCGTCAGCCCCCTGTTGGGGCGCCCGGCCCCCAACAGGGGGCTGACGCCCCCGCTCGCCTTGCGTTCAAAGACTTCAACAGGGCATCAACGCAACCCGATCTGAGGCAACTTCGCCGGTCGGAGAGAGGCTGCGTTTCGCGGTTGGCCTGGCAGAGCCGATGGGACGGAGGGCGGGGGCCGCTGGGACCGGGCAACCCGATCGCCCCCGCCCGGGGCGTCACCAGTACATGGCCGCCCGCACGCCGAAGACGTGTGCGACGGTCGGGGCGCCGCCCACCCGATCGGGGATGTTGGCGGTGTAGTTGACCATGAGCCGGGTGTAGCTGTTCAGATACCAGTTGACCCCGAGGGTCGCCTCGTACAGCCGGGTGCCCGTCGGGGCGCCGGCCGCGTCGACCGGCAGGTTCGGGGAGCTGAAGTCCGAGTAGGAGACCCGGGCGGCCAGCTCGACCGCCCCCAGCCCGCCGCGGGGGTCGGTCTTGTCCCGGATCACCGGCCGGAGCACGTTCACCTGGTCGAACGACCCGCGGGTGCGTATGTACCCCCGGTGCTCGCCGGTCAGGAAGTAACTGGCGTACACGTACACCCCGTGGACGAACACCGGCCCGCCGCCGGTCTGCTGGACGGCGGCGGCGAACCACTCCCCCTGCACGGAGAGCGGGCCGTGAACGCCGGCCGCCTGCAGGTTGTACAGCTGGTAGCTGCCGGCGGGGATGTCGACGGACGGCAGGAACGGCGACCCCGGGTTGTCCTCCACGGTCAGCAGGTTCGACCCGGTGCTGGGGGAGAACACGACGACCCCGTTCGGGGGCACCCGCTGGGAGAACGCCCCGCCGACGTGGACCAGCCGGAAGACGGCCCCGTCCGGCTCGTAGACCGGCAGGCCGGTCAGCCGGGCGGTGTACGCCCAGTCGGCCCCGTCCCCGATGCTCTGTCCGTTGCTCGGCGTCCCGTCCCGGAACGCCCCGACCGAGAAGAGTACCCGCTCGGCGTCCGGCCACCAGTACCCGCACACGCCCCAATTCCGGGCCGGGCTGAGCACGTTCAGCGGGGACCGCTCGAGGAAGGTGATGAAGTTGGAACTGGTCATCGCCTCCAGGCTGTACGGCTCGCGGAAGTGCCCGATGCGGATCTGGCGGACGCCCGGGATCGCGTCCAGCCCGACGAACACGTCCCGCAAGCGGACGGTGCCGCCGGCCAGCTCGACCTCGGACACCCAACTGGCGGAGTCCCCCACGGTCCCCTGGGCGCCCAACCGCACCCGCCGGAACCCGTACCCGTTGAGCAAATTCCCGATCGCCGCCTTGCTCGCCGCCGACTGGGCCGCGACATCGGCCTCGGCCTCGATCCGCCCCCGGACCTCGACCGTCGGCTTCAGGTTGAGCGGCTCGTCCGTAAGCACCGCCTTCGCGGCGCTGGCGGGGGCTTTCGGCTCAGCCTTGGCGTCCCCCGGCTTCTTCGCGTCGGCTGCCTCCGGCGGCGGGGCGGGGCGGGCGGGCGGATCCGTCGGGACCGCAGGCGAGGCAGCGGGCGGGGTCGGCGGTTGGGCACGCGCCGCCGTCAACACGCTCAGGGCGACGGCGAGGCTGACGATGGCCGCCCGGCGCATGGCCTGCCCATGAATTGCGAGTAACGCCCCCGCACACGGCGGCCTGATAACGATCCGCCCCCGCGGCGTCAATGCGGGCGTGTTCCGGGGGGCGGGGAGGGGGCGAACGCCGGCGGGTCAGGCGCCGGGCCGCTTCACGGCCGACGGCGGCTCGCCAAACTGGCGGCGGTAGTCGGCCGCGAAGTTCCCGAGGTGGTGGAAGCCGTATTCCCGGGCTACCCGGGCGATCACGGCGGCCGGGTCCGCTTTGAGTTCGGCCCGCACGGCGTTCAGCCGGAGGCACTTGTAGTACGCCATCGGCCCGACCCCGAACCGCTCGCGGAACGCCAGCCGCAGCGTCCGGTCGCTGACGCCGAGTTCGCGGCACACGTCGACCGCCCCCACCGCGTCGCCGAGCCGGGCCTGAAAAAAGTCCTCGGCCCGGCGGGTCATTCCCGCCCGCACGGGCAGGGCCGGCAGCGGCTCGGGCGCCGAGGCGAAACAGGCGGCCATCGACCGCAGGCACTCCTGCTCCAGCCGGCGACCCTCGGGCGTGCCGAGCAGAGAGGGGTCGGCCACCGCGGCGCTCAGCAGCACGGTCAGCCGGCGGGTCAGATCGTCGAACGCCGCGGGCGGCGGCCGGCGCGCCGCCCAGGTGCGGGGCACGGCCCAGCCGTCGGTGTGCAGCAGCGAGCGGCCGGCCTCCTCCAACACGTCCGCGCGGACCGTCAGGGCCAACGACTCCAGCCGCCGGGCCGTACAGTGGTCGGTCTCGGCCTCGGGCCCGTGGACCACGAACTGGCCAGGCTCGAGCCGCCGACCATGCCACAGCGCCGCCGCGTTCTCCGGGGTCACCAGGTGGACCGAGCAGAGGCCGGCGGCGTCTCGCCCGCTGAGCCGTAACCGCTGGTTCGCGTCGGCGGCCACGAGTCGCACGGTCCCGGTGTGAACGACCCGGAGCGACCCCTCGAACCGGCCGCGGGAGAGCTGCTCGAGCCGCCCCTGCCAGGCGGCGAAGAATGCCGCCGCCTGGTCGATCTCGGTCAGGCGGATGACCCGTGCCCCCGGGGGCGGCGGTGGCGGGGGACGAACCCCCGTGCCGCCCCGGGCCGGTACGCCCCCCGGCCCGGCGGTGTGGCGGTCATGGTTCGAGGACATTCACACCCCTCCGCCCGGCTGCCGACGGTTTGTGACGGGTTCGGACCGACACCGTTGACGCCCGGGCAGACGCATCGGCAGACGCGTTTGGGTACGGCCCAGCCGGCGAGCCGCCCGGCCGGACCCCGGCGTTGCCGTTTTTGGATACGCGACAGATTCTGCGTGAAACCAGTGCGACGGCGGGATTATAACCGCTATGTCCCGGGGCTACCACGGCCGGGTCCGGATTGCGCACTCGAGGAGGCGTTCATGATCGACCGTTCGACCCTGACCTCGGCGGCCCTGGTGGCGGCCGGGGCCGCCCTCGGCTGGGCGGCCGCGGCCGGCCATTTGACCCTGTCCCGCCCGGTGGTCGCGTCGGAACGGCCCGCCGCGGCGTCGGCCGGTGCAAGCCCGAAGCTCGACCCGCCGTGCTGTGACCCGGCCCCCGGGCCGGCCGCGCTGACCGCCCACAACCGGCGGGTGTCCGCCCTCGCCCAGCGGGACGGGACGAAGCCGAACATCTGCATCATCTGGGGCGACGACATCGGCCAGTCGAACCTGAGCGCGTACACGCGGGGGCTGATGGGCTACCAGACCCCGAACATCGACCGGATCGCCAAGGAGGGGCTGCTGTTCACCGACTACTACGGCGAGCAGAGCTGCACCGCCGGCCGGTCCAGCTTCATCACCGGCCAGCACGGCATGCGGACCGGGCTGACGAAGGTCGGCCTGCCGGGCGCGCCGCTCGGGCTGCGGAAGGAGGACCCGACCATCGCCGGGGTGCTCAAGCCGCTCGGGTACGCGACCGGCCAGTTCGGCAAGAACCACCTGGGCGACCGGAACGAGTTCCTGCCGACCGTGCACGGGTTCGACGAGTTCTACGGCAACCTGTACCACCTGAACGCGGAGGAGGAGCCGGAGCACCGGGACTACCCGAAGGACCCGGCGTTCCGCGCCCGGTACGGCCCCCGCGGGGTGCTGGACTGCAAGGCCTCCGCCCAGGACGACGCGACCGTCGACCCGCGGTTCGGCCGGGTCGGCAAGCAGACGATCAAGGACACCGGCCCGCTGACCAAGAAGCGGATGGAGACGATCGACGACGACGTCGCCGACCGGGCGGCCGAGTTCATCGGCCGGCAGGCGAAGGCCGGCAAGCCGTTCTTCGTCTGGGTGAACTTCACCCACATGCACTTCCGCACCTACGTCAAGCCGGCCAGCGTCGGCCAGTCGGGCCGGTGGATGAGCGAGTACGTCGACGCCATGATCGACCACGACAAGAACGTCGGCACCGTGCTCAAGGCGCTCGACGACGCGGGCGTCGCGGACAACACGTTCGTCATGTACTCGACGGACAACGGCCCGCACATGAACACCTGGCCGGACGGGGCGATGACCCCGTTCCGGAACGAGAAGAACTCGAACTGGGAGGGGGCGTACCGGGTGCCCTGCCTGGTCAAGTGGCCGGGCAAGATCAAGCCGGGCAGCGTGTCCAACCAGATCGTCTCCCACCTCGACTGGCTGCCGACCCTGGCGGCCATCGCCGGCGAGGCCGACGTGACCGACAAGCTGCTCAAGGGGCACACGGTCGGGGACACGACCTACAAGGTGCACCTGGACGGGTACAACCTGCTCCCGCACCTGACCGGGCAGGCCGAGAAGGGGCCGCGGGAGTCGTTCATCTACTGCAACGACGACCAGCAGTTGACCGCCCTGCGGTACGACAACTTCAAGCTGGTGTTCCTGGAGCAGCGGGCGCCGGGCACCCTGCGGGTGTGGGCCGAGCCGTTCATCGCCCTGCGGGTGCCGAAGATCTTCAACCTGCGGCTGGACCCGTACGAGCGGGCGGACGTCACCTCGAACACCTACTACGACTGGCTCCTCGACCGGGCGTTCCTGCTGGTCCCGGCCCAGGACTACGTCGGCAAGTTCCTGATGACGTTCAAGGACTACCCGCCCCGGCAGAAGGCCGCCAGCTTCAACCTCGATGACGTGATGAAGAAGCTGATGGAGAGCGGCGGCAGCAAGTGACGGAAGGCCGGACAGTTGAAACCCCTCCCATTCCCTGGCGAGCCGGGGGTGTCAGCCCGCGGGTGTGAGCCGTCACCGGGGCTGACGCCCCCGGCTCGCCCGGATTTCAACAGAGCAACCTGCTTTCACAGCGGGTACAGCACCTCCCGGCCTGGTCTGGTGGCCCTCGGGCCGACGCCCCGTGGGGTGAGGGAGCGACCTTGCTCGGTCGAAATCCCCCGGGTCTTGGCGAGCGGGGGCGTAAGCCCCCTGTTGCTGCCACTGGCGGGGCGCTCCAACAGGGGGGCTTACGCCCCCGCTCGCCAGGACTTCGACCGAGCGAGAGCGACCTCACCGCCCGCCATCGCCCGGCGGGCGGCGGTTGGCTACAACGGCATCCACCGCCGCTCGAGGGGAGGACACCCGTGACCGCTCGCCTGATCGCGTTCGCCGCCCTGGCCGTCGCCGCCGGTCCCGCCCGGGCGGGGGACTGGCCCCAGTTCCGCGGCCCGGGCGCCGGGGTCGTCGCCGACCGGGTGCTCCCGCCGGACACCTGGACGCCGACCCAGAACCTGGCCTGGAAGGCCGACCTGCCCGGCCTCGGCTGGTCGTGCCCGATCGTGGTCGGCGGCAGGGTGTACGTCACCAGTTGCGTGACGGAGGGCAAAGCGGCCGCCCCGAAGACCGGGTACTACGCCCCGAAGGACACCAAGACCCACGCCGGCGAGCACCGCTGGACGGTGTTCTGTCTGGACGCCGCTACCGGCAAAGTGCTGTGGGAGCGGGTCGCCCACAAGGGCCGGCCGGAACACCCGATCCACGTGAAGGCGAGCTACGCCTCCGAGACCCCGGTGTGCGACGGCGAACGGGTGTACGCCTACTTCGGCAACGTCGGGCTGTTCTGCTACGACACCGCCGGCGCCCTACTCTGGTCCCGCCGGTGGGAGGTGGTGCCGACCCAACTGGACTGGGGGACCGGGGCGTCCCCGGTGCTGCACGACGGCCGGCTGTACCTGGTCAACGACAACGAGCGGAAGTCGTTCCTGGTGGCGATCGACGCCCGGACCGGCAAGGACGTGTGGTCCGTCGATCGGGCGGAGAAGAGCAACTGGGCCACCCCGTTCGTCTGGCGGACGGCCGACCGCACAGAGATCGTCACCAGCGGCAAGGGCAAGGTCCGGTCCTACGGGCTGGACGGCAAGCTGCTGTGGGAGTTCGGCGGCATGTCGTCCATCTGCGTGCCGGCGCCGGTGGCCGCCGGCGACCTGCTGATCGTCAGCTCGGGGTACGAGTTCGGCCGGCCGCGGCCGGTGTTCGCCGTCCGCCCCGGGGCGTCGGGCGACATCTCGCTGAAGAAGGGGGAGACGAGCAACCAGTTCATCGCCTGGTACCGGGAGCCGGCCGGGGCGTACCACCCGACCCCGCTCGTCCTCGGCGACCACCTGTACGTGCTGTACTCGACCGGGATGATTTCCTGCTTCGAGGCCCGCACCGGCAAGCCGGTGTACGAGCGGCAGCGGCTGGGCGGCAGCTTCACCGCCTCCCCGTGGGCCTACGACGGGAAGGTGTTCTGCCTGAGCGAAGAGGGCACCACCTACGTGGTGAAGGCCGGGCCGGAGTTCGAACTGCTCGGCAAGAACCCGCTGGGTGAGGTGGCCCTGGCGACCCCGGCGGTGGCCGACGGCCGGCTGTTCGTGCGGACTGCCGCCGCCCTCTACTGCATCCAGTCCCCCCCGGGGGCCGGCCGGTGAAACCGCCACGCGCCGCCCTCGCCCGGCCCCGCCGATGACACACGCCTGGGGAACACTCACCACCAAGAGAGACTGACCGTAATGCGGATCACACGCATCCTGGCGTACCGGGTCGAGCTGCCGTTGCATGAGACCACCTACAAGTGGTCCGGCGGCAAGTCGGTGACGGTGTTCGACAGCACGGTGGTCCGGGTCGAGACGGACGCCGGGCTGGTCGGCCACGGGGAGGTGTGCCCGCTCGGCCCGTTCTACCTGCCGGCCTACGCCGACGGGGTGCGGGCCGGGCTGCGGGAGTTGGGGCCGCACCTGCTCGGCCACGACCCGCGGCAGCTCGGCAAGCTGAACCGGGTCATGGACGCGGCCCTGAAGGGGCACCCCTACGTCAAGAGCGGGATCGACGTCGCCTGCTGGGACATCCTCGGGCAGGCGGCCGGGCTGCCGGTCTGCCACCTGCTCGGCGGCCGGTACGGGGACGACTTCGGCCTGTACCGGGCCATCTCCCAGGAGTCCCCGGACGAGATGGCCGCCCGCGTGGCCGGCTACCGGGCCGAGGGGTACACGCGGTTCCAACTGAAAGTGGGCGGCGACCCGGACACGGACATCGCCCGCATCCGGGCCGTCGCCGCCAAGCTGCTCCCCGGCGACCGGCTGGTCGCGGACGCCAACACCGGCTGGACCCAGCACGAGGCGATGCGGGTCGTCCGGGCGGTCCGGGACGTGGACGTGTACATCGAGCAGCCGTGCCTGACCTACGAGGAGTGCCTGAGCGTCCGCCGGCACACCGACCACCCCTTCGTCCTGGACGAGAACATCGACGGCCTGGACGTGCTGCTGCGGGCGAAGGCCGACCTAGCGGCGGACGTGGTGAACCTGAAGATCAGCAAGCTCGGCGGGCTGACCAAGACCCGGCAGGCCCGCGACCTGTGCGTCAGCATGGGCCTGGCCATGACCCTCGAAGACAGTTGGGGCGGGGATATCGCCACGGCCGCCATCGCCCACCTGGCCCACAGCACCCCGCCGGACTTCCTGTTCACCACCACCGACTTCAACAGCTACGTCACCGTCTCGTTCGCCGACGGCGCCCCGCGGCGGGTGAACGGCCGGATGGCGGCGCCGACCGCACCCGGGCTTGGCGTCCGGCCGGTCCTGGACGTGCTCGGCCCGCCCGTCGTCACCGTGTCGTGAGGGGCGACCGGGTCAGTTCCACCGGGAGTTCCGCCCCGCCACGAGTACCACGGCGAGGAACAGCCCGTACCCACCGGCCACGAGCGCCGGCGGGCCGCCGGCCACGAGCAGCGCCAGGACCGGCAGGCCGCCCAGGTACAGCCCGACGCTGCCGACGACGAGCGTGACCAGCACCCCCGCGACTTTCCACAGCGTCCGCCCGCCGGCCGAGCCAGGCGGGTAGTGCTGACGGAGGGTGCCGAGCACGAACAGAACCCCGGCCCCGTCGGCCATCCAGGCGACGAACAGCAAGACTTGGACGGTCGTCGCCGTCGCGTCAATCTCCTCGGCCGCCGGTCGGAGCAGGAAGGTCGCTGCCCCGATCGCCAGCCACACCGCCCACGACGCGGCCGGGATCGGCCAGAGTGCCCCCCGGCCCAGCCGCCACCCCCACGGGACCAGGTACGCGGCCACCCGGTTCTGCCACCCGACCCGGCCGACCGGGCTGCACCGCAGCAGGACCGCCCCGACCCCACAGGCGGTCGCCGTGCCACACGCCCAGGCGACCGCCGCGTCCCACACGCCGTACCGGTCCGCCAGCCAGTAGCAGGCCGCCGCGGCTCCGGCGACCAGGGCGATCAAGCGGACGGCCCGAACGATCATGTCGGCACCTCGAGCGCCCACCGCATTCCGATGCCCGCCGCCGGTCGGGCGGTCATCCCTGGCCGGCGAGGATCGACTCCAGGGCGGCCGGGTCGGCCGGCTTGGTCAGGTGGTCGTCGAACCCGGCCTCGATCGCCCGCCGCCGGTCCTCCTCCCGGCCGTACCCGGTCAGGGCGACCAGCCGGGTCGCCGCGGTGGCCGGGTTCTGCCGGACCGCCCCGGCCACCGCGTACCCGTCCATCCCCGGCAGGCCGATGTCGCACAGGATCACCTGCGGGCGGGACTCGGCCGCCGCCCGCACCCCGTCCGGCCCGGTGTACGCGACCGCCACCTCGTACCCGTAGGCCTCCAGCAGCAGCCGCAGGCTGTCGGCCGCGTCCCGGTTGTCCTCGACCACCAGCACCCGCAGTTGGCGGGCCGCGCGCCGGCCGGGGCGGCCCACCGGCCACCGCCGGCGGCTCGGCCAGGGCCGGCAGGTCCAGGGTGAACACGGACCCCGCCCCCAGCCCCGGGCTGTCCGCCCGGACCGTGCCGCCGTGCAGCTCGACCAGCCCGCGGACGATCGCCAGCCCGAGGCCCAGCCCGCCGCCGCTGCGGTCGAGCGTCCGGTCGGCCTGGGCGAACGGCTGGAACAGCCGGGGCAGCATGACCGGGCCGATCCCGGCCCCGGTGTCCCGCACGGTGACGGCCGCCCGGCCGGCCGGGCCGGCCGCCACCGCTGCCTCCACCCGCCCGCCCGGGGAGGTGAACTTCAGGGCGTTCACCAACAGGTTGTCGAACACCTGGGCCAGCCGGGTCGGGTCCCCGGACACCCACACCGGCAGGCCCGGGGTGCGGACCTCCAGCCCCACCCCCTTGGCCTCGAACGCCGGCCGGTGGTCGGCCGCCGCCTGCCGGAGGATCTGGCCGAGGTCCAGCCGCTCGACCCGCAGCCGCACCTTCCCGGCGGTGATCCGGGACACGTCCAGCAGGTCGTCCACCAGCCGGACCAGGTGCGTCACCTGCCGGTCCATCATCCCCCGGACCCGGCCGACGACGTCCGGGTCGTCCCCCCGCAGGGCGAGCACCTGGAGGGAGTTGCGGAGCGGGGCGAGCGGGTTCCGCAGCTCGTGGGCGAGCATGGCCAGGAACTCGTCCTTCCGCCGGTCCGCCTCCTCGGCCCGCCGGCGGGACGCCTGCTCCTGCTCGTACAGGTCGGCCGTGGCCAGGGCCGCCCCGGCCAGGTCGGCCAGGGCGGACGCCACCCGGACGGTCACGTCGTCGAACCGCCGCCGGGCCTTGTAATAGAAGGCCAGGGTGCCAGACACCCGCCCGTGGGTCTTGAGCGGGACGGCCAGCAGGGACGCGATCCCCTCGGCCGCGTAGGCCGGCCGGCGGCCCTCCAGCCCGGCCGCCCGGCCCACGTCCTCGGCCACCACCGGCCGGTCCGGGGTGACGTGGCCGGCCGCCGGGATGCGGCCGTCGGCCCGCAGGAACGCGTCGGACAGGCCGGCCGAGTCGGCCACCGCCCACTCGGCCCCGTCCGGGCTGAGCCGCCAGATGGCGTAGGCGTCGGCCGCCACCAGCCGGTGGGACAGGTCGAGGACGGCGGCCCGGACGGCCGGCGGCAGGAGCGACCCGGTCAGCCGGCCGGACGCCTCGATCAGCACGCCCAGCAGCCGCAACGCCTCCTGGCTCTCCCGGAACAGCCGGGCGTTGTCCACCGCCAGCCCGGCCCGCCGCCCGACCTCCCGGGCCAGGTCCAGGTCGGCCGGGGTGTACCGCCGGTCGGCCCCGGCGGCCACGAACCGGATCGCCCCGAGCGTCTGGCCGCGGGCGGTGAGCGGCACGGTCATCACCGACCGGTCGCCGTCGGCCCGCCCGGGGGCGAACTCCGGCTCCCCGGTGTGGACGACGGCCGCCACCCCGTCGGGGACGTCCGGGGCGTCCTCGCCCGCGGCGGGGGCGACGGCCAGTTGGCGGAGCCGGCCGTCCGGCTCGGCGACGTACACCCCGCACCAGTCGGCCAGCCGGGGGACGACCAGCCGGGCGACGGCCGCCAGGGTGGTCTCGAAGTCCAGGGAGGCGGCCAGCGTCTCGCCGGCCTCGGCCAGGAACCACCGGGCGTCCTCGGCCCGCTTCCGGTCGGTCACGTCCCGGGCCACCTTGGACGCCCCGACCACCCGGCCGGTGGCGTCCCGGACCGGGGAGACGGTGAGCGAGATGTGCAGCCGGCGGCCGTCCTTGGCCGCCCGGACCGTCTCGAAGTGGTCCACCCGCTCCCCGCGGCGGAGCCGGTCCAGGATGGCCCGCTCCTCGGCCAGCCGGTCCGGCGGGATGATCAGGGTGATCGACCGGCCGACCGCCTCCTCGGCCGTGTACCCGAACAGCCGGGCCGCCCCGTCGTTCCAACTGCGGATCACCCCGTCCAGGCTCTTGCTGACGATGGCGTCGTCGGACGACGCGACGATGGCGGCCAGCCCGGCCCGGGCCTCGTCCGCCTGCCGCACCTCGGTCAGGTCGTCCAGCGTCCCGACCCACTCCCGGACCGCCCCGCCGGCCGCCCGGACCGGCACCCCGCGGGCGCGGACGTGCCGCCACCCGCCGGCCCGCGCCCGCACCCGGTACTCGGCGTCGTAGGCCGTCCCGGCGGCCACGGCCGCCGCCCACGCCCCGGCCGCCGCCGCCCGGTCGTCCGGGTGGACGACCTCCAGCCAGCCGGCGCCCCCGTTCGCCGCCTGCTCCTCCGGCGGCTGACCGGTCAGTTCCGCCCACCACCGCTGCTGGCCGCGCTGGTCGCCCCCGCCGGCCGGGGACCACGTCCAGACGGCGTGGCTGGTCGCCTCCACGAGCGCCTGATACCGGGCCTCGCTGGCCTGCCGCCCCTCCTCCGCCCGGTCCCGCTCCCGCCGCTCCAGATCCCGGACCCGCTCCCCTTTGCGGTACAGGTCGACGAACACCGCCACCTTGGCCCGCAACACCGCCGGGACGATCGGTTTGATCAGATAATCGACCGCCCCGAGGGCGTAGGCTTCGGTCAGCGGGAACCCGTCGGTGTCGGCCGCGGTCAGGAAGATGATCGGGGTGTGCCGCAGCCGGTCGGACGCCCGCACCCGCTGGGCCGTCTCGAACCCGGACAGCCCGGGCATGAGGACGTCCAGCAGGACGACGGCGAAGTCCCGCTCGGCCAGCCGTTGGAGCGCCTCCTCCCCCGACCCGGCCCGGACCAGGTTCTCCCCCAAGTCGGCCAGGACGACTTCCAAGGCGACCAGGTTGGCCGGCCGGTCGTCCACCAACAGGATGTTCGCACGGGGCGGGGTGGGGTCGGACATGCGGGTTACGGGCGGTAGCAGGCGGGGGCCGAGGGGGCGTCCCCGCGGGGCGGGCCTGACAGAACGGCTTCGACCCGCCATTCTAGCACCATCGGCCGCCCAACCCCCACCCCAGCCGGCGGGTCACGGGTCCGGCGCACCCAGGTTCACAACGAACGCGCCCGGGATTGCCGACTCGACGACCGCCCGGGCCAGGTTGACCCACTCCCCGCAGCGGTCGAGGATGCCAGCGTCCGCCGTGGCGACGACGGCCCCGGGGGCGGCCAGCAGCGAATCGGGGTCGGGCACCACCTCGGCTTCCCACCCGGTGCTGGCGGCCCGGATCAGCCCGGCCAGCCGGCCGCTGTTGGACACGGGTGCGTCCAGCAGCCATGTGCACGGCCCGGCCCCCCACTCGGCCAGCCACCGGGCGGCCAGCTCCAGCGCCGGCCGTGTTTCCGCCACCCGCCGGTAGGTGCCGTGGACGCTCGCCAGGTCGCGGTAGCAGCCGTCTCGGCCGGCCACGACCACCCCGCCACCGAGGGCCGACTCCAGGGTCAGGATCAGGTTGAAGCCGTCCACCCGCAGCGGCCGGCCGCGGAGGGTTGCCGGGTCAACATGCCGTGCTTTACGGTCCGCGAGTGCGGCGTCCGAGCAGGCCGACCGGCGGACGGCCGTCCGCTGCCGCTCGACCAGCCGGTGTCGGTCGCCGACCAGCTTCAGGGCGGACGGCTCGGCGTACCCTCGGGAGAGGAGCCAGGCCAGGTCGGCGACGGCGGCCCCCAGCCTGGGGCGGTGGGCCGGGCCGAACCATTCCGGGTCTTGCGGGCCGGGGCCGCGGTGCTTGCGGGTGTCGGGCACGCCCTCTCCGGCGGGTAGTGTCTCAGTCTGGTCCCCTCCCCTCTTTGTGGGGGAGGGTGAGGGTGGGGGGCCCGACTGCCTGCCGAGTCCGAGTCAGCGAGCAGGCAGGACGTTCCGACCCCCCATCCTAGCCCTCCCCCACAAAGGGGGGAGGGGACCAAACCCCGAACTGCGACAGTACCCGCCGGCGGCTACCGGGCGGCGGCCAGGTCGACCGCCACCTCGGCGTCGAACACCAGCTTCGGGTCGCCCCGGCCGGCCAGCGTCCGGGCCATCACCCCGGCCGTCCGGGCCGGGGTGCCGGCGTACACCTCCCGGCCGGCGAACGTCACCGTCACCGGGCGGTCCAGGTCGGCCGTCCGGTCGTCCAGCCGGACGAGCAGCCGGCCCACCCCGTCGGCCGCCGTCACCGTCACCGCCTGCCCGTCCCGGGCGGCCGTCACCAGGGTGCCGACCTTGGCCTCGGCCGGCGGGACGGCCAGCCAGTACGCCCGGTCGTGGGCCACCCCGGTCTGCTGCCACACCACCCGGGCCGGGACCGGGTCGCGGGTGAACCCGGCCATCCACGGCAGGGCCGCCCGGTCGGCCCGGTCCATCCAATGCCCCTTGCCGTCGTGGACCTTGACCAGGTGCGGGTATCCGGACGGGTCGGCCGCCCGCAGCCGGTCCAGCTCCGCCCCGTACTCCCGGGCGACTCTGTTCCGGTGGTACGCCGCGTCGTTCGCCCCGACCTGGAGGGCGAACGGGACGTTCCGCAGGGAGAGCAGGGGCACCCCGTTCGGGTGGCCGGCCATCATGCCGGCGGCGGCCCAGTGGTCGGCCAGCCGCGGGGCCAGCTGGTACACCCCATCCCCGCCGGCCGAGTACCCGAGCAGGTACACCCGGTCCGGGTTCACCCCCTCCAGGACGATCAGGTCTTCGATCAGCCGGTCGAACAGCCGGTCGATGTGGGCCTCGTGCCACAGGTTCCAGGTGTCGGTCGGGGCACGGGGGGCCAGGTACACCCCCTCGTCCAGAGTGTACAGCTTCTGCTGGTTCTCCCACTGGCGGTCGTTCACCCGCTTCGCCGCGTTCCCGCCGCCGTGCATGGAGATCCACAGGCTGCGGCCGCCGGCCGGGGCGGTGCCGAAGGTGGTGAACCGGAACGGCATGGCCAGCTTGCCGTCGGCCAGCACCCGGTCGCGGACCTCGGCCGCCCGGTCCCGGCGGACGGCGGCGGCGTGCGCCTGCCAGAGCAGGTCGCGGGCGGTGGCCGCGTCCGCCCGGGTGAGCGGCACCCGGGCGAAGTCGCGGTCGGCCAGCCCGGCGGGCACCCCGGGACCGGCGGCCAGGGCCGTCCGCAGGGCGGCCACGGCGGCGGCAGACGCGGTCGCGTCCGGCGGGCCGGCGGCCAATGGGGAGGCCAGGGTGAGGGTCAACAGCAGACTGGCTGCGGGCGCCCGCACGGGTCGTCTCCGAAGGTTCGGGGTGGGTCAGTCGGCGGGGCGGACCAGTTCGACCACCTGCTCGCGACCGGCCGGCCCGGTGCGGACCGACTTCTCCGCCCCGGCCGTGCGGATGATGTACGCGCGGTCCGGCCGCAGGTCGAACCCGAGCAGGTCGTTGGCGTCGGCCGTCTCCCCGCGGGAGGTGCCCTCGGCCTTGGCGGCCGGGTCGTCGGCCGCCATCGCCGTCACCCGGACGGCCACCCGCCGGCCGGCCGCGTCCACCACCCGGACCAGCACCCGGGCGGTGTCCGCCGGTCGGGCGGCAGGTTTGGCGTACCGGTCGGTCACGTCCTCGGCCGGCACCTCCCGGCTGCCCTTCGCCCAGACCAGCGGGAAGTGCAGGCCGGTGCGGCGGAAGCTGGCGGCGAAGATGGCGTGCTGCGGCGACCCCTTGACCGCCTGGGCGGCGTCGCCCACGAACCACCCGCGGTCCAGCCCGACCGGGTCCGGCTCGCACGCCCCGGTGAAGTGCCAGCCCCGGTCCCACACCTCCACCCAGGTGTGGTTGCCCCGCTTGTTCGCCCACAGCGGGGTGCCGACCACCCGGGCAGGCACGCCGACCGCCCGGCAGGCGTCGGCCAGCACGACCGACAGCCCGGTGCAGGACGCCAGCCCCTGGGCGATCGACTCCCGGGGGCTTTGGTTCGGCGCCTTCCGCTTGGTCGAGTACTTCAGGTTCAGCCGCGGGAACAGCTCGGCGTTCAGCCGCATGGTGGCTTCGGTGGGCGCCTTGCACCCGCGGACGATCGGCCGGCACAGCTCGACGAACTCGGCCCGCCAGTCGTCCCGCCGCTCGTCCAGGTTCGCGTAAGGCAGCACGGCGTTGAGGAACACGTCCTCCGGGATGTCCGCCCCCCACGGGGCGTCCGCCCGGGCCTGGTAGGCCAGCCGGACGTTGGTCAGCAGGAAGTCGGCGGACAGGGCGGTCAGATCCCGGTCCGGCATGTTGGCGACGAGGAACGCCATCCCGGCCCGCTGGGCGGCCGGGACGTCGGCCAATGCCCGCTCCAACTGCGGGCGGTTGGCCCCGGCCTTGGCCAGCGCCGCCTGGGCCTCGGTGGCCCAGGGGTCGGCCGCGGCGACCGGGGCGGCGGCGGCGAGCAGGGCGAGTACCGGGAGGAGTTTCATCGGGAACGCCGTGGGCCACCGGGAGGGATGAGCATTGTCGTCGGCATAGCCCGCCGGGCCGGCCGCGACCAGGGGACGGCCGCCGGTCAGTCGGCGAACAGCCGGGGGGCGAAGTCGTGCAGCGACCGCCGCCACGTCTGCCACTCGTGGGAAGTCCCCGGCGACTCGAACGTGACGTGCTTCACCCCGGCTTTGTCGAGGGCCGTGTGCATTGTCTTCACGCCGGCCGCGAACCACTCCTCGGCGGACCCGGCCCCGAGCCACAGCAGCCGGACCTTGGCGTTGAACCCGGCCGCGTCCCGGAACGCCCCGTTGTAAGCGGTCCCCACGTCGAACTTGGGGCCGGGCGGGGCGCTGAACGCCCCGACCCAGGCGAACCGGTCGAGGTCGGCCAGCCCGATCTGGAGCGCCTGCATCCCGCCCATCGACAGCCCGGCCAGCGCCCGGTGGTCGCGGTCCGCGAGGGTGCGGTAGGCGGCGTCCACCGTCGGGATCAGCTCGGCGGTCAGCACCTCGGCGAACGGGCGGAAGTCGAACCGCTGGGGGCCGGGCGGGGCGCCGGCCCGGTCGGCGTACCCGTTGTCCATGACCACGATCATCGGCCTCGCCTTCTTGGCCGCGATCAGGTTGTCCAGGATGAAGTTCGCCCGCCCCTGGGTGGTCCACCCCCGCTCGTCCTCCCCGGCCCCGTGCTGCAGGTACAGCACCGGGTATCGCCGGCCGGTGGTGTCGTACCCCGGCGGGGTGTACACCATCGCCCGCCGGGGTTTGCCCGTCACCTTCGAGTGATACCAGAGCGCCCGCACCTCGCCGTGCGGCACGTCCTTCACGTCGTAGAAGTCGGCCCCCGTCTCCGGCACCTCGACCCCGCTGCACTGCCGGCCCCAGCCGAAGAACGACTCGCTCCCCAGATCGTTGACAATCACCCCGTCCACGAGGAGCCAGTAGTAGTGGAACCCGGGGACAGCCGGCGGGGTGGTGACGGTCCAGTGGCCGTCCGGGCCGCGCTGCATGTCATACGGCCCTTTGCCCAGCCCGTTGTCCGCCCCGCCCGGCTGGAGCTGAACCTTCTTGGCGTCCGGCGCCCGCATCCGGAACGTCACCCGGCCGTCCGGGTGGACCCGCGGGTACTCGGCCCGCGGGACGTTCGACGACGCCGGCTTCGCGTCGTCCGCCCCGGCGAGGCCGCAGGCCAAAGTCACGAGCGTCAGCAGCGATCGCATCAGGTGCTCCTTTCAAACGGGCCGGTAGTGTCTCAGTTTGGCGGGCGGGCTGGCTTTTCTCCCCCTCTCCGCTTCGGGGAGGGGGCCGGGGGAGGGGTGAGGCCGGCCTCCCGGTCCGGTGCCCTCGAAGTCGCGGAGACGGGTCGAGCGTTTGACCCCTCCCCCGGCCCCCTCTCCGCTTCGGGGAGGGGGAGAAAAGCCCTTGAAACTGAGGCACTACCCCGCAGTGTCAGGTCTTCCGCCCGAGGCCGAACTGGTCCCCGGCCACGATCGGGGTGTCGCCGCGGAAGTGGATTTCGACCATCTTCTCGCTGTGGACCGGCCGGCCGGTCTCGTCCGCCAGGGTGGTGACGATCCGCTTGGTGGCCGTGTCGATCACCTCGCCGGTGGACGGGTAGGCGTATTTGCCGTCCAGGCTGAACGTCACCCACCCCGGCTGCTCCCGCAGCGAAATGCCGGTCACGTACCGCGGCGGCATCACAGCCGCGTCGAAGATGTGGGCCTGCTGGTTGGCAGCGTCCACGACCCACAGTTGCGACTCGTCCGGGGTCAGGCCGATGCCGTGGCTCGGGCAGCCGTGCCGCTTCACCGGCCCGCGCTTCACCCCCGGCACCTCGACCCGGTGCAGCTTCTTCCCGGTGGTCAGGTCGCCGACCTCGAACCCGAGCAGGTCGTTCACGTTGACGAAGCAGAGGGCTTGCCGGCCGTTAACGGTGAACGGCCGGACCGGGGCGGCGAACGGCCCGACGGTGCCGACCACCGTGTTCGTCGCGGTGTCGGCCACGGACAGTAGCGGGGACTTCAGCCCGGCCAGGTACGCCCGCTTGCCGTCCAGGCCGCAGATGGTGTTGTGCGCCCCGCTGCGGGTGGTGATCGTGGCCGTCACCTCGCCGGCCGCCGCGTCCACGACGTTCCAGATGTCCCGCTCGAACGACGGGACGTACAGCGTCCGGCCGTCCGGGGTGGCGGCCAGCCGGTCGCACCCCTGCGGCAGCTCCCGGCCCCACTCGGTCTTCTCCGACACCAGATCGACGCAGTAGAGCGACTCTGGGGTGGTGAAGTGGAGCTTCTTGGTGTGCGGGCTGGCGACCACGCCTTTGATGTTCCGCGGCTTGGCGGCCCGGCTCGCAGTGGTGGGGATGCGTTTGACGAACTTGTGCCCGTTGTCGATGTCGAACACCAGGACGCCGGCCCTGCCGAACTCCAGGTAGTCGCGGATGCCGGGGGCGACGACGTACAGCCGCCGGGAGACGGCCGGTTCGGCCGCGGCGGCGAGCGGGGCGGCCAGGGCGGCGGACAGGAAGGCGCGGCGGTCCATGACGGCACCGGGAGCGGGTGGGTGGCGGCCAGTGTCCACGGAGTCGCCCGTCCGGTCAATTGCCGGGATCAGTTTCCGTCCGGGCGGTGGGCGGTTTGTTCTCCCCCTCTCCGCTTCGGGGAGGGGGCCGGGGGAGGGGTGAAATCAGCGACCTGAGTCGGGGACTTCCGGGATCGCTGCGACGGGTGGTAGGTCTCACCCCTCCCCCGGCCCCCTCCCCGAAGCGGAGAGGGGGAGCAAAACCCAGGTTCCGCCGGCTCGCCGCGCTCCTTCTTCCTCGTTCCCACGCTCTGCGTGGGAACGGGCGGGGCGACGCTCCGCGTCACGGCTTTGTGCATTCGGTGGGAGCGTCCGCGAGCAGGAAACCCGCGACACAGAGCGTCGCCTCCTCGCCCGTTCCACGCAGAGCGTGGGAACGAGGAGGGAGGTGGGGGTTGAGGCGGCTACCTCCATCCGACCTGGAATCGCCCGCCGGGCGCGGTCAAACTGACCGGCTCGCACCCGCGCCTGCCTTCCCGGTGCCCACTCATGAGCGACCAGTCGGAACACGCCCACCGCCCCCGGTCGTCCCGCCGCCGGTATCGGGAGTTCGTCCAGGACTACCGGCACCGCCGGCTGGACGACCCGCCGCCCGCTAACAAGCCGGCCGACGCCTCCGCCGAGAAGCCGAAGTCCAAGGCCAACCGGCGGGAGTCGCTGCGGGCGTACCTCCGCTGGCTGTGGCCGCACCGGTCCGCCGTCGCCGTCCTGTTCGTCCTGGCCCTGACCGTCGCCGGGCTGGAGATGATCGAGCCGCTGTTCCTGCGGTTCATCATCGACCGGGTGGTGCTGGGCACCGGCCTGGAGCCGGCCGACCGGCTGTCGCTCTTACACATGGCCGGCGGCGTGTTCCTCGGGGTGGTCATCCTGTCCAAGCTGTTCAGCGTACTCAAGGACTACCGCCAGCGGCTGCTCAACACCCGGGTCATGCTGTCCCTCCGCCGGGCGGTGTACGACCGGCTGCTCCACCTGCCGCTGCCGGCCGTGTGGGAGATGAAGACCGGCGGCATCCTGTCCCGGCTGACCGGGGACGTGGACACCACCACCGGCCTGTTGCAACTGGCCATCGTCTCCCCGGCCCTGTCGCTGGTCCGGCTGGGCATCGCCGTCGGGGTGCTGTTCACCCTCAACTGGCGGCTGGCCCTCATGGCCCTGGCCGTCATCCCCGGGGCGATGCTGCTCAGCTTCGTCTCGGCCAGTCGGGTGCGGCCGATCTACCGGTCGGTCCGCAAGGACGTGGAGGCGATCGACGGCCGGGTCGGGGAGACGTTCTCCGGCATCCGGGTGGTGCGGGCGTTCGGCCGGGAGCGGCGGGAGCTGCTCGACTACCTGACCGGCCGGCACACGGTCCTCCGCAAAGAGTTGTTCGCCCACAGGCGGGAGCTGGTGCTGTGGACCTCCTGGGGGCTGCTGGTGGCGGCGGTCAACGTGGTCATCGTCTGGTACGGCGGCTACCTGGTCGTCACCGGCCGGGCTTCGGTCGGGGACATCATGGCGTTCCAGTGGTACACGTTCCTGCTGCTCAACCCGGTGTGGAACATCGTCAACTCGTTCTCCGAGCTGCAGCGGTCGCTGGCGGCGATGGAGCGGGTGTTCGAGATCCTGGCGATGCCGGCCGACAAGCCGGACCGGCCGGGAGCGACGGACGCCCCGCGTGTGGTGCGGGAGATCCGCTTCGAGGGGGTGGAGTTCGAGTACCGCGAGGGCCGGCCGGTGGTCCGCGACTTCGACGTGACGGTGCCCGGCGGGTCGGTGGTCGCCCTGGTCGGTCGGAGCGGGGCCGGCAAGACGACCGTCACCGATCTGGTGGCTCGGTTCCACGACCCGACCCGCGGGCGGATTCTGGTGAACGGCACCGACATCCGCGACTACCGGCTGCGGACCTACCGGGATTTGTTGGCCATCGTGCAGCAGGACGTGTTCCTGTTCGACGGGTCGGTCCGGGAGAACATTGCCTACGGCCGGCCGGACGCCACGTTGGCCGAGGTGGTGGACGCGGCCCGGCGGGCGAACGCCCACGAGTTCATCGAGCGGCTGCCGGACGGGTACGGCACGGTCGTCGGCGAGCGCGGCGTAAAGCTGTCCGGCGGGCAACAGCAACGGCTGGCGATCGCCCGGGCGATCCTGGCCGCCCCGCAAATCCTGATTCTGGACGAGGCGACGAGCAACCTGGACACGGAGAGCGAGCAACTGATTCAAGCGGCGATGGCGACACTGCTGGCCGGGCGGACGACGTTCGTCATCGCCCACCGGCTGAGCACCGTCCGCCGGGCTGATTTGATCCTGCTGATGGAGAACGGGCGGGTGATCGAGCGGGGCACCCATGACGAGCTGATGGCTGCCCGGGGCGTGTATCACGAGATGGTGCAGCGGCAGGCGGCGTCCCACGACCAGGAGGCGGAGAGCGTCTTTGTCGCGGGGTGAAGAAGAAATCTAGAGCAGCCATCAGGCGGGTGTCGCGGTAGGGTTCGGGCGGGTGTACCCTGGGCGTGAGCTCAGGCGGGCCGGGGACGGCCGGAGTGGCGGGGGCGTTCGCGGTCCGTGAGTCGTTGGCCCGGCCCCGGCCGCCTTCTCGACCCTCAAGGGGCTGCGGGCGGCACTGCGGGTATGCCGCGCGGCACCCGCCTGAAGTCTGCTCTAACCGCGGACCAGCACCCGCTGCTCGGCCGTGACGTGCCCGATCACCCACCGGTTCAGGTCGCGGAGCATGTGGGCGTGGACCCGGTGGTCGGTCGGGTAGTGGGCCAGGGTGACGTCCGACCCGGCGGCGTAGAACCGGGCGTTGTCCGCCTTCGCCGCTGTGGCCGGCACGTGGCGGTTGTCCACCCCGTGGGCGATCAGCACCCGCAGGTCACGGACCCGGTCCAGCCGGAACAGCGGGCCGCCGGCCGTCGGCGGGGTGGCGCCGTTCAGGGCGGCCACCCCGGCCACCTTCGACCCGAGGGCGAACGCCGCCCGGTACGCCGCCGCCGCCCCCTCCTGCACCCCGACCAGGTAGATCCGCTCCGAGTGGACGTGGTACGACCGGCGGGTCAGCTCGACCGCCCGGACCACGTCCGCGGCCAGCTCGTCCGGGTCGGCCGACCAGCCGAACCCCGGCTTGCCGTCCGCCCGCTCGACCCGCTCCGTCCCGCGGACGCTCACCCCGAGGAAGTTCCGCCGGCTGGCCTTGGGCAGCATCCGCAGCACCCGCTCCTCGGTGGAGCCGTGCGGGTGGAACAAGACCAGCAGCGGGTACGGGTACCGTGGCTCGTACCCGGTCGGCAGGAAGAACCGCACCGGGCGGTCCGGGGCGGCCGGCAGGGCGTCGGAGTAGAACCCCTCTGTCGGGCGGTCCGTGCGCCAGTAGGAGTCGGTTTCCGGCATGGTGAACCTGGAAGGTCGGTTGGTCGGGTGCCCGTCGGTGCGTGCCCGGCGAGGGGGCGATCGGACGCGCGACGGGGTGGGTTCCGCGAGTGCGACCGGGGTCCGGGCCGGTCGCGACAACTCTATGTTGGGGTGCGGAACGGGTCAACACGGGCTGCGGCCCAACTTGAGCCAAAACCGGCCGTTCGCCCGGCCCGGCGCACGGTTGCGCCGGTTGGGTCAGATGCAGAGGATCGCGCAAACCGCGACGATTAGCACGGGCGCAAGCAACGGCGCGTTCGGACCGGCACCGGCGGCGATTTGAGGCCGGCGTAACCGGTTCAGCCGCGCCGTGATGCGCTTCGGGCGCAACCGTACCGACCGGCCTGACCCGTGCGTCCGGAGCGCACAAGTGTGCGCTGGGTGAAGCCGCTCCGGGGCCGGGTGTCAGCGACCGGCGACGGGCGCCGGCGGAACGACCGGTGCTGTTTGACGTGGTGCCGGAGCTACCAGTTGCGGCGGCCCTTGGAAGTGGGTGACGGTCAGGACGGCCCAGGTCTGGTCGGTCGGGCTGTTGGCCGTCAGCCGGATTGTCACCGGGGCGGCCGGCCGTGCGGTGATGCGGCTCTGAGACGTACCGGCCTTTCTCATCTCCACCAGCCCGCCCCCGATCCCCGGGGGCGGCGGTGCGAATTCCACGACGTGCGTCTCGAACATGGTCTCGATCAAGCCGCCGGGGGCGGGCGTGCAGTTCAGCCGCATGCTCAACGAGTTCTCGGGCGGGATCGTTTGCCCGACCTGGAAGTACCCGGACTGGCCAGCCGTCAGAAGTAGCCGTGGCCGGCTGACCACCTCGATGCCGCCCGACCCGATTGCCGCGACGCTGCCGAGCGGGTCGCCGCGGTAAACTGTCACGCTGGCCAGGTACTGCGGCGGGAACAGGGCCGTCGTCAGTCCGGACGCGATTCCGCCGCCACAAGTAGACCTGTCATCGCTCGCGCTCCGTGCGTGGCCGCCGTCAGCCGAGGATCAGCTTCCGGGCGGCCAGGTAGTCGAGCACCATCGCCACGCCGGCCGCGACCGTATGCTGGCTGGCGTCGAAGGTCAACTCCGGGTTGAGCGGCGGCTCGTAGGGGTCGTCCACCCCGGTGAACCCCACCCCCTTGCCGGCCGCCACCGCCTCCCGGGCCTGTTTGTACAGCCCCTTCGGGTCGCGGCTCTCGCAGCACTCGATCGGGGTGTTCACGTACACCTCGACGAACGGGATGGCCCCGGTCTTGTTCTGCTCGTGGATCGTGCGGGCGGCGTCCCGGTCCTTGCGGTACGGGCTGACGAAGCTGGTCAGGGCGAACAGCCCGGCGTCGGCGAACAGCCGGGCCACCTCCCCGATCCGGCGGACGTTCTCCTGCCGGTCGGCGGCGGTGAACCCCAGCCCGAACCGGCGGGCCGCCTCCTCGGTGTAACCGCGGGCGTCCATCAGCACCTTCGGGGCGGCGTTCAGCCCGAACCGGACGTTGTCCCCGTCAAGCACGTAGGACGGGTGGCCCCGCTGGATGAGCACCTGCTCCAGCGCGACGGCCAGAGTGCTCTTGCCGGACCCGGAGAGGCCGGTGAACCAGACGGTCGCCCCGGTCTGGCGGAGGAGGGCGGTGCGCTCGGCCCGGGTGACGGTGCCGGGGTGGTAGGTGATCCGGGCGGGTGGGAGGTCGGCCATCGGGTGCGGGCCACGGGGGTCGGGGCGGTCAACTGGGATAGCTAGCGGAACGCCCACCCGCGGCAACGGGCCGCCGGCTACTGGACCCGGAAGGTGCGGTGAGCGGTGACCTGACCGCCGGTGCGTCCGGGCGTGTTGTCCGACACCACCACCTCCAGCCGGTACGCCCCCGGCTTGCGGGGGAGGGGCACGTACAGCACGTCGTAATACCCCCGCACCTGGCTCCGGAACACGCGCGGGGTGGTGATCGTGATGTCCGGCAGCAGCGACCCGTTCGATTCGATGGACACCGGCTCGCCGGCCGCGTTGAGGATGCGATAGCGGACGCCAAGCCGGCACTGGAACCGGGGGCCGTCCGGGCCGGCGACCTCCTGAATCGGGACGTTCCGCAGCTCCAGGTACAGGTACGCTGTTGACCCCGAAAGGAGCGGTTGGCCCTCCGGGTACGGGTCGTACAGTCCGTACCCTTTCACTTGTTGGCACAACACGGCCTTTTCGATCAGGAGCGAGGCGCGGGGGGCCAGGGCGGCGGCCAGGCCGTCGAACTGGCCGACCAGCATCCCGACCTCGTGCGGGCTGGACCGGGCCGGGTCGAACCGGCTGGTTTGCAGCAGCGCCGGGATCAGCTCCAGCAACAGCTTCTGGGCCGCCGGGTCGAACGCCTTCAGGGCTTCGAGCGTCTCCTCCGGCCGGTTCTCGACGGCCCCGCGGACGGCCACCACCAGCGGCGAGTCCGGCGGGGGCGGGGGCGGATCGACCGACGGGACGTGGGCCAGGGTCGGCGGGGCCGGGTCGGCGGACGGCGGCTCGGGGGCCGGCTGCGGGGTGGCCGTCGGGTGCTTCGCCACCCACTCCCCGGGTGCCCGCGGGGTGGACGCGAACCCGGTCTCTTTGGCCGGCGGCGAGGCCACCTTCCGAACCACCGGCGGCCCGTCCATCGGCCGGTCGCCGACGGACACGACGCACCCCGGCCCGGCGGCTACCAGCCCGGCCATCCACGCCCAGCGGAATCGGCCCATCCACTCGCTCAACGGTCGCCCCACGCGGCAACGGTGCCCGCCGGCTGATACCCGCCGCCCGGCCGGGGGTCAAGCGGGGGTCATCCCGGGCAGTGCGCCAGTACGCTCTGGTTTTTCTCCCCCTCTCCGCTTCGGGGAGGGGGCCGGAGGGAGGGGTCACACCCGCCAGCCCGGTCCAATGACCTCCGAAGTCGCGGGATCGGGTCGGAGGTTTGGGGGGCCCCCCCCCCCCCCCTCCCCGAAACGGAGAGGGGGAGAAAAACAAGGCAAACCGAGGTGCAATCCAGTCCCGTCGCCCCGGTCAATCCGTCAAAAATGGACGGACGGCTAGTGACATCCGTGACCGACGTTCGCTATACTCGTATTCGGTTATACTCTGCTATACCGAGCCGCCGAGTGCGAGTCATGAGCCGAGTGCCATCCCGCCCCGGGTTCACGCTGATCGAGCTGCTGGTGGTGATCGCCATCATCGCCATCCTGATCGGGCTGTTACTCCCGGCCGTCCAGAAGGTCCGGGAGTCGGCCGCCCGGGCCAAGTGCCAGAACAACCTGAAGCAGATCGGCCTCGCATTCCACAACTACGAGAGCGCCCAGGGCCGGCTGTCGGCGGGGTTCAACTCGAAAGCGGCGGCGGTCAACGGGGAGGGTCTGGGGCCGGGCTGGGGCTGGGGGGCACTGGTGTTGCCGCAACTGGAGCAAGAGAACCTGTACCGGCAGATCGACCAGACCAAGGACATCCTCGACCCGGCCCACGCGACCGTCCGGACCACACCGCTGAGCGTGTTCCGCTGCCCGTCCGACCAGCCGCAGAACGGGGACACCTTCCAGGCGGTGGCCGACGGCGGGGCGCCGCTGGCCCGGCTGGCGTTCGCCAACTACGTGGCGTTCGGCGGGACGTTCGAGGTGTCCGGGTTCCCGGACGTGAACACCGGCACCTTCCTGCGGAACAGCAGCTACCGGCTGACGGACGTCACCGACGGCACCAGCAACACCCTGTTCGTGGCCGAACGGTGCAGCAAGAAGTCGCCCATGACCACTTGGGTCGGGGCGGTGACCGGGTGCATCAACCCGCCGCTCAACCCGGCCCTGGAGGACGAGGGGCCGCCGACGCTGGTGCTCACCCAGACCGGGGCGGCGGCCGACGGGCGGACCCCGAACAACCCGTTCGACCACGTCGAGGACGCCACCAGCAACCACCCCGGCGGGGTGAACGCCCTGTTCGGCGACGGGTCGGTGCGGTTCATCCCGAACGCCATCCGGCCGGACGTCTGGGCCGCCCTCGGCACCCGGGCCGGCGGCGAAGTGGTGCCGGCGGATTATTGATTTGCGTAGGGTGCGTTGAGGCTTTGCGAAACGCACCACCGGGACTTCATATATGGGATGCGGTCGTTGCGGGGCCGGTGCGTTTCGTCGCCAAGCCTCCTCAACGCACCCTACGAGGAGCCACCCATGACCCGCCCCGCCCCCCGCCTGCTCGGAGTCGGTGTCGCCGCGCTGGCCGTCGTGGCCGGCGGGGCGGTGTGGTGGCTCGGCCGCGGGGAGGAACTGGCCACCCTCCGCGGCCACGACGGCGTGGTCCGGGCGGTGGCGTTCAGCCCGGACGGCCGGCTGCTGGCGTCCGCCGGGGACGACCACACCGTCCGGCTGTGGGAGCCGACCGCCGGCCGGGCCGTTCACACCCTGGCCGGGCACACCGGCAAGGTGCGTGCGGTGGCGTTCAGCCCGGACGGCCGGCTGCTGGCGTCCGCCGGGGACGACCACACGGTCAAGCTCTGGGACGCCGGGACCGGGGCCGAGGTCGTCACCTGGGCGGCGTCGTACAAACCGGTCGAGTGCCTGGCCTTCGCCCCGGACGGAAGGACGCTGGCGGCCGGCGGGGCGGACAAAATGGTCCGCCTCTGGCGGGTCGCCGACCGGAAGGAAGTGAAGGTGCTCAAGGGGCACGCCAAACACGTCCACGGGTTGACGTTCACCCCGGACGGGAAGCGGCTGGTGTCCGCCGGGGAGGACGGGTCGGTGCTGGTGTGGGACTGGCAGGCCGGGGCGGCCGTCCTGACCCTGTCGGCCGGCAAGCACCACGTCTTCGGGCTGGCGGTGACGGGCGACGGCCGGGAGCTGGTGGCCGCGACCGGCGGCCCGGGGCTGGTCGCCTGGGAGCTGCCGACCGGCAAGCCGCTCGGGGTGGCGTTCCCGGGGGCCGGGTTGGCCCGGGCGGTGGCGGTCAGCCCGGACGGCCGGTGGCTGGCGACCGCCCACGAGGACCGGGCGGTGAAGCTGTGGCCGGCGGCCGGCGGCCCGCCGGTGAAGGTGTACACCGGGCACCGGCAGGTCGGGTTGGGCGCGGCGTTCGCCCCGGACGGCCGGACCTTGGCGACGGTGGCCGGGGACGGGACGGTCAAGCTGTGGGCGGCGCCCGGCGGCTGACCGGCCGGGGCGGTCGTCCGGCTCTCAGACACTTCTCATCGGTCGCTCATTCCTGACTCATCGGTCCTGGATTACGTTGTGCGGCATGCGGGCGCTTTCGCTCCCGGGCCGCCTTTTCGGACGCCCATGCCGACCGACACGCTCACCGGTCCGCTGTACCTCACCTTCGCCCTGGGCACCGGGCTGACGATCGGCGGGGTCGGTCTGGCCGCCCGGCCGTGGGGGCGGTGGGGGCGGGCCGCGGTGGGCGGGTGCGGGGCGGCGGCGGCGGTCGGGGCGGCGGCGGCGGTCGACCCGCAGCTGGCGCCGGTCGCCGCCGGGCTGACGGTCGTCCCGCTCGGGCTGCTGCTCCTGGCCGGCACCCGGTTGTGGGCGGCGGCGATGGCCGCCCTAATCAACCCCCGGGTGCTCGGCGGGCTGGCGGCGGTGGCGGGGGCGACGGTCATCGGCGGCGGCCAGGTGTGGTACGACCGGACGGTGCGGCAGATCCAAGACGACGACATGGCCCAACTGATGGCCAGCGAGTACAAGGTCGGGACGATGGTGGAGGCGGCCGGGGCGTCGGCCGTCACCGACCGGAACACCCCGGTCCGGTTGGTCGTCCCGGCCGAGCGGCGGCCGTCGAGCGAGGTGCTCACCTTCGAGAAGGCCCTCTTGAACAACCCTTCGGTCGGGGTCCACCTGATCCGCCGCCGCCCGGCCGACGACGGGACCAACTGTCACGGCTGGGTGTTCACCGGCGGGCGGTACTGGGTGGCGTCCACCGAGGTGGACGCTATCCTGGCGGACAACGGGTATGCCGAAGCTTCCGCCCCGGCGGCCGGCGACCTGGTCGTCTACCGGGCGGACGACGGGCGGGTGACGCACACCGCGGTCGTCCGGGCGATCGCCGACGACGGGACCGTGCTGGCCGAGGGCAAGTGGGGGTCGATGGGGGTGTACCTGCACGAGGTGTCGGCGTCCAGCTACGGCCAGCGGTTCGCCTTCTACCGCACCCCCCGCGGCGGGCACCTGCTCCGCGGGCTGGACCCGCTCCCCGCCCCGTGACCGGTCAGTTGCCCGGGGCCAGAAAGTAGATCGGCTGGAGCGGGAACCGGCGGCGGGCGGCGTCGTCCAGCTTCGGGTAGTGCTCCACCCACAGGTCGAAGAACCGCTCCAGATCGACCAGCGTCACTCGCCGGCGGTCCTGGCTGCGGGCTTCGGCCCAGGCGTCCTTGGTGAACCCGCCGGTGGTGACGAACAGCCCGAGGTCGTCCCCGCCGAGCAGGGCCATGAACGACCGCAGCCCGTTCACGTCGACGTTCTGTGCGTACCGTTTGACCTGTACTTTGATCCGCGGCGGCCGGGTGCCCAGCGGGTCGGCGAACGCCAGGATGTCGATGCCCCCGTCCCGGCCCGGCGGGGCGATCCAGTCGATGTGGTAGCCCATCGCCTTCAGCAGCGCGGCGACCAAGTCTTGGAAGTCGTAAGGGGAGATGGAGCGGAGGTAGTTTTCGACCTCCGTCCAGGCCTGCTCCTCGGCCTGCTCTAATGTGATCTGTGCCTCAACGACCTCCTCATCGACAGTCCCCTCTTCGTCAACGGGTGCCGAGTTAGGCGTCGGATTGGCACACCCGTATCTGGCAACGAAGCCTCTCCTCTCAGCCTCCCGATAGAACTGGTAAGGATCGGTGAATTTGAAGTACGCTTGCTTACCCTCGTCAGTCACGACCCATTTGTTTCGGTCGAATTTCGCCAACCAACCAGCCTTCGAGAAGTGCACGGCTGCGTGACGGAGGCGGCCGTCATAGCGTAATCGGCCAGAGTTTAACGGTTCAAGTTCGTATGAGGTTAGCTCCACCCGCTCGGCTAGCTGCCGCATAACGTCGGACACACCCAGACCGTCCGGTTGCTCCATCAGAATTTCAAAAACTTTCCGAAGCAGGGCGCCGACCCGCGGTTTGGTAATCGTAGACATCGCTGCTCCCTCACTCCGCCTCATACTCCCGCATCACAGCCATCAGTCGTCAGTTCAATTGCCTCCAACCACCGGCAGCACATACGGCCCCTTCGGGATGACGGCGAACGTCGCTTGCGGGCCGTACTCGGCCAGCGATTCGGCCACCGCCTGCTCCACCGACGCCGCCGGCTCCACCCGGCAACGCCGCAGCACGTCCGCCGGCAGCCCGTCGCTCACCACCTTCACCCGGCACTTGGCCAACACCTTCTGCAGCATCACCAACTGCCACTCGTCCATCTCGCACACGTCCGGGTGCAGCGACCGGCCCTTCGCCGCCAGCGTGGCGTACCGGCCGTTCCGCTCGTAGTCGTCCAGCACCGCCCGGAACTCGGGGCTGCCCAGCCCCTCGGTCAGCGACGCGGCCAGGACGATCGTCCCGCCCTGCTTCACTATCGGCAGCGCCCCGGTCAGCCCCTTCACCGCCTGGTACCACGTCGTGTCCAGCGGGTAGCCGGCGCAGCTCGTCACCACCACGTCGGCCGGCCGCGGGACCGCCGCCTTCACCACCTCCCGGCAGAACTCGACGCCCTTCTCCCAAGCCCGGATCATGTCCCCCGCCCCCACCCACGTCACCCGCCGCTTGCCGTCGATGCACACGTTCACGATGAAGTCGCACCCGGCGGCCAGCGCCACCTTGGTGTTCTCCTCGTGGACCGGGTTGCCGGCCACGCTGCCGCAGTCCGCCTTCGGGTGCTCCAGGAACCGCGGCCCGTGCCACACCCGGACCGTCTCCAGCCCGGCGATCCCGGGGCAGATCAGCTTCCGGCCGCCCGAATAGCCGGCCATCAGGTGCGGCTCGATCAGCCCGACAGTGATCTTCAGCTCGGCCCGGGTGTACCGCCTGTCGATCCACATCGGCACCCCGCGGTCGGTGGTGCCGAGGAAGTCGTGCTCGTCGGTCGCCTTGCCGTGGTGGTTCTCGCACCGGTAATCCCGGGCGATGTCCGCCCCGACCAGCTCGACCAGTTCGGCCCCCTCGTTCGGCCGGTGCAGGCCGGTGGCGATCAGGATGGTGATGCCGTCCCGTGGGACGCCGGCGGCTTCGATCGTCCGCAGCACCGGCTTCAGGATGTACTCGTTCGGCACCGGCCGGGTGATGTCGCAGATGACAATGCACGCGGTCTTCTTGCCGGCGGCCAGCTCGGCCAGCGGCCTGGTGCCGACGGGGTTCCGTAACTGCTCCTCCAGGGCGGCGACCGGGTCGGCCAGCGGCGCCGCCTCGCGGTTGGCCCGCGGCGGGGCGATCAGCCGGTCGGCCGGGAGGGTGACGGGCAGGCCGGTCTTGCCGTAGTCGAGGGTGAGTTGCATCGTCAGAGGCCGGGAATCGGGGGTCGGGGGTGGGGCCGCACGCCGGGCGCGGTTGCCAGGGCCGAACGGGGGCTATAGTATCACTTTTCCGGCGTGATCGGCCGTCCGGCGTTCGGACCCGATACCCGACACCGACTTACCCGATACCCGATCATGTCCATCGACAAGAGCCTGAAGCGGAAGGGCGGGATGTCCCGCACCCGGTGCGTGCTGAAGCGGTCCGAGCGGGTGCTCCAGATGCTGGAGGCGGGCAAGTTCGCCGACGGCCAAAGCCCGTTCGGCCTGCCCAAGACCCGGGTCCAGAAGATCGCCGTCCGGAAGAAGGCCAAGAAGGAGGCCGAAGGGGAAGCGACCGCCGACGCCGGCAAGGACGCCAAGAAGAAATGACAAGGTGACGAGGTGAGGGGGTGACAAGGTGACAGGGCACCCCTTCTCGCGCGGCTCGTCACCTTGTCACCCCTCACCTTGTCACCTTGTCATGCCTGTCGCATATCTCGGCCTGGGCACCAATCTGGGCGACCGCCGGGGCTACCTGGACGCGGCCGTCCGCCGGCTGCGGGCCGAGCCGGGGTGCGGGTGACGGCCGTCTCCCCGTACTACGACTCGGCCCCGGCCGGGCCGGCTACCAGGGCCAGCCGCCGTTCCTGAACGCGGCCGCCGAGATCGAGACCGACCTGGCCCCGCAGTCGCTCTTGCGGCTGCTGCTGGAGGTCGAGCACCAGTTCGGCCGGCGGCGGCTGGAGAAGGACAGCCCCCGCACTCTCGACCTGGACCTGCTGCTGTACGGCGAGCAGGTGTGGGACAACCCGGAGGTGACGCTGCCGCACCCGCGGATGGCCGACCGGGCGTTCGTCCTGGTGCCGCTGGCGGACATCGCCCCGGACGCCGTCCACCCGGTGCTGCGGCAGACCGTCCGCGACCTGCTCCGGCGCTGCCGGAAGCGGACCGGGCGGGTCACGCTCCCGCAGCGCCGGCCCCGACCCCGGCCGACACCTTCCACGGGGTGCGGGTGCTGGTCACCGGGTCCACGTCCGGGATCGGCCGGGCGGTGGCCGACGCGTTCGCCATGCGGGGGGCGGACGTGCTGGTCCACGGCCGGCGGGCGGACGCGGCCGAGACGGTGGCCGGCCAGCTCGGGCCTACGGCGGGGACTGCCGGCCGGTGCTGGCCGACTTGAGCGACCCGGCCGCCTGCGACCGGCTGGCCGCCCAGGCGTGGGACGTGCTCGGGGACGGCCTCGGGGTGCTGGTGCTCAACGCCGGGGCCGACACCCTGACCGGGGAGGGGGCCGGACGGTCGTTCGACGACAAGCTGGACGACCTGCTTGCCGTCGACCTGAAGGCGACGGTCCGGCTCGGGCGGGCGATCGGCGGGCGGATGAAGACCCGCGGCCACGGGGTCATCCTGACGGTCGGCTGGGACCAGGCGGAGACCGGGATGGAGGGGGACAGCGGCCAACTGTTCGCCGCGGTCAAGGGGGCAGTGATGAGCTTCACCCGCAGCCTGGCCCTGTCGCTGGCCCCGCGGGTGCGGGTCAACTGCCTGGCCCCTGGGTGGGTGCGGACGGCGTGGGGGGACGGCGTCGGCGGTGTGGCAGGAGCGGGTGAAGCGGGAGACCCCGCTCGGGGTGTGGGGGCTGCCGGAGGACGTGGCGGCGGCGGCCGTCTGGCTGGCGTCCCCGGCCGCCCGGTTCGTCACCGGGCAGACGGTCCGGGTGAACGGCGGGGCGGTCCGCTGACCGCCCCCTGGGTTATCGACCTGGTTCGGGCCGCCCGCGTCGGCCTTGCCTTAATCTTCGTGTTTCCGGCGCCGACCGGGGGCGGCGGCAGCGGCTTGTTCAGATCCTTCGGGAGTTCCGTCTTATTGCCGTCGCCGCAGCCGGTCGCCACGGCGAGCACAGTAAACGCGAGGAAAGCCGCCACAGGTTGTGAGGTCATGACGTCCTGGGGTTCCTTGTGGGGGAACGGGGGGGTTAGGCCCGCCCCGGGCGGGGCGGGCCGGCGGAGGTCAGTTGGACAGTTGGCCCGACGGGATGACCTGCCCGTCGGCCTTGCCGGCCATCGCCTGGTACACGTACCAGTCGCTCCCGGCGGTGGTCGGGTTGCGGACCCCGGTCGAACCGGGCCGCAGGCCGCGGATCGACCCGTCGCCCATGGCGAACTGGACGACCCCGGAGTGGGCGCTGCTGAAGTAGTTCCACCCGCCCAGGCTGGCCCCGGCCCCGGTCGAGGTCGGGGTCGGGCCGCCGCCGCCCGGGGCGATCCCGAACTTGGTCGGCACCCCGCCGACCCCCATCCACGCCCACTTGAAGCTCTTGGTCGTCCCGGTCGCCTCGCACCCCAGCCCCTCCCCGAACATGAGCGTGTTCGAGGTGCCGTCCGCGATGCCGACGATCGCCGTCTTGGACCGGTTGAACAGGATGCCTTCGTAGGTGGCCAGGTTGGCCCCCGGGCCGCTGGCCGCGTCCGACGTGGACGACTCGCTCGCCTTGCCCAGCGCCCCGGAGATGCCGGCGTAGTTGGTCAGCCCGAGGTCCAGGGTGTTGCCGCCGCCGAAGTACCCGCCGGTGATCGCGTTCGTCGGGTACGGCGGGGCCGGCGTAATGGTGATCATGGCCCCGTTGACCGTCGCGGTCGCGCTCTGGATCGGGTCGGACGGGCAGCGGAACGTCTTGATCTTGGTGAACGCCAGGCTCCAGTCCGGGTTCACCCCCCACCACGAGGTGGCCGTGGTGGTACTTACGCTCGGGGTCAAGATCGAGTTGACGTCCTTGGACACCACCAGTTGGCGGTAGACGTTCTCCTGTTCGACGTACGGCAGGATGTGGGTCAACACCCCGGTCTGCTGGCCGTCCCAGATCGTCGTGCTGGCCGGGCTGCAGGACACGCACGGCCCCAGGGTGCCGGGGGGCAGCACCCCGTTGGCGCTCTCGTAGTTGTGGGCGCCCAGGGCGATCTGCTTCAGGTTGTTCTGGCAGGTGGTCCGGGCGGCGGCCTCCCGCACCTTCTGGACGGCGGGCAGCAACAGCCCGATGAGGATGGCGATGATGGCGATCACCACCAGCAGCTCGATCAGCGTGAACCCCGATCTGCGATAACGGAACGACATGTGCACCTCCGACGAGGGTGTACGGGTGCGAAGGGGCGTCCTGACCAGGCAGGCGGACGCCGGCCCTCACAAGGAGAGAGAGAAGGAATGATCACGGTCGGAGGTGGCAGCTATCAGCGACCGTACCCGTGACTCTCGTCTACCGGGTGACGCCTGTCAAGGGATTTCTGAGAAGCCTGGCTCTCGAGACGGGTTAGCTGTCTTTGCACAGGCCGACGATGTGCCGGAGCACGTCCCGGACCGACACCACCCCGACCGGCCGGCCGGCGTCCACCACCGGCAGGTGCCGGTAGCCGCCGACGGCCATCTTGCTCAGGGCGAACCCGATGGGGTCGGTCGGCCGGACCGTCTCCGGCCGGCGGGTCATGAACTCGGCCACCGGCAGCATGGCGAAGTCCGCCCGCCCGGCCACCTTGGTCAGAAAGTCCCGCTCGGTCAGGATGCCGACCAGCCGGTCCTGCGGGTCGGTCACCAGCACCGCCCCGACCCGCTTGCCGATCATCGCCGCGACCGCCTCGCCGATCGCCCCGCCGGCCGGGACCGTCACCGGCGGCTTCGGCCCGAGCGCGGACACCGGGTCGGTCATCAGGCTGTGGTCCACCCGGTCGGCCGGGGCTGGCCGGTCGACCGCCGTCAGGTCGAACCCGCACCACCGGCAGCTCTCCGCCCCGGGCAGGTTGTCCTTGTGGCCGCAGAGGGGGCAGATCATTCGCAACCAAGGCAAAAGGAAAAAGTAAAAAGGCAAAAGTGAAAACCGCTTGGGCTTTCACTTTTGCCTTTTTACTTTTTCCTTTTGCCTTGTCTCGTTCCTACGAGACGGTCCACGTGTCCTCGGCCTTGAACAGGTCGGCCATCGTCCCCGGCCCCTTCTTGGCGACGGCGTCGGCCATCTGCTTTTCGAGCAACTCCTCGTAGGTCGGCTTGCGGACCGCCCGGTACACCCCGACCACCTCCGGGAACTCCGGCCCGACCATCCGGCTGAGCAGGGTCGCCAGGGTCGGCTCCGGCAGCGTCTCGTCGTGGATCAGCAGGTCGTCCGGCCCACAGTCCTTGCCGATGGTCACCACCTCGGGGGTGAGGCCGTTCAGCCGGATGCCCTTGTTCCGGTCCTTGCCGAAGACCATCGGCTTGCCGTGCTCGACGTACAGAAGGTTGTCCGCCCGGACGCTCTTGTCGGTGGCGTACTCGAACACCCCGTCGTTGAAGATCTTGCAGTTCTGGTAGATCTCGACGAACGCCGTCCCCTTGTGGGCGGCGGCCCGCTGCAGGGTCTGGACGAGGTGGTTCACGTCCACGTCCACCGTCCGGGCGACGAACGTGGCCTCCGCCGCCAGGGCGACGGTCAGCGGCCGCATGGCGTTCTCGACCGACCCGGTCGGGCTGGTCTTGGTCTTGGTGCCGGTCCGGCTGGTCGGCGAGTACTGGCCCTTGGTCAGCCCGTAAATCTCGTTGTTGAACAGCAGGACTTTGATGTCCACGTTCCGCCGCAGGACGTGGAGGGTGTGGTTGCCGCCGATGGACAGGCCGTCCCCGTCACCGGTGACGAGCCACACCTGCAGTTCGGGGTTGGCGAGCCGCAGGCCGGTGGCGAACGTCGGGGCGCGTCCGTGGATGGTGTGGAACCCGTAGGTGTTCATGTAGTACGGGAACCGGCTGGAGCAGCCGATCCCGGACACGAACGCCAACTTCTCTTTGGGCACCCCGACGGTGGACAGCGCCTTCTTCATCTGGGCCAGGATGCTGTAGTCCCCGCACCCGGGGCACCAGCGAACCTCCTGGTCCGAGGTCAGGTCTTTGGCGGTGAGCGTCGGTAAGGCGGTGGATGAGGCAGACATATGGGGTACGTAGGTATGGATCGGTTATGTGGGATGGTCAGAAGAAAGCCCACGGACGATCGTCCGTGGGCTTTGGGGGTTCAGCCCAGCTTGCTCGTGATCGCCGCTTCCAGCTCGCTCACCAGGAACGGCCGACCCTGCACCTTGCTCAGGCTCTCGGCCGGGGCCAGGTACTTCGCGCGGAGCAGCCAGCACAACTGCCCGCCGTTCAGCTCGGGCACCAGGATCTTCTTGTACCGCTTGAGCACCTCGGCGGTGTTCTTGGGCATCGGGTTCAGGTAACGGAAATGGGCGTAGGCCACCTTCTTGCCCTGCTTCCGCACCCGCTGGACGGCCGTCGTGATGCTGCCGTAGGTGCCGCCCCAGCCGACCACCAGCAGGTCGGCGTCGGCGTCCCCGGTGACGGCCAGCTCGGGGATCACCTCGGCGATGTTCTCGATCTTCTTGGCCCGGGTGCGGACCATGTGTTCGTGGTTGGTCGGCTCGTAGTTGATGTTCCCGGTGCCGTCCTGCTTCTCGATCCCGCCGATCCGGTGTTCCAGCCCCGGGGTGCCGGGGACGGCCCACGGCCGGGCCAGGTACTGGTCCCGCTTGTACGGCAGGAACTTGCCGGCCCCGCCGCCCTCCCCGTCGGCCGCCCCGTTCTCGTGCTTGGGGCCGTCCGCGGTGGCGTTCGGCTCGGTCGGGTGCTTGATGTCGATCGGCGGGAAGCTCGCCATGTCCGGCAGCTTCCACGGCTCCGACCCGTTGGCCAGGTAGCCGTCGCTCAGCACGAACACCGGGCACATGAACTTGGTCGCCAGCCGGACCGCCTCGTAGGCCATGTTGAAGCAGTCGGCCGGGGTCTGCGGGGCGATGATCGCCGCCGGGCACTCGCCGTTCCGGCCGAACATGGCTTGGAGCAGGTCGGCCTGTTCGGTCTTGGTCGGCAGCCCGGTGCTCGGCCCGCCCCGCTGGATGTCGAGGATGACCAGCGGCAGCTCGGTCATCACCGCCAGGCCGATCGCCTCACTCTTCAGGCAGATGCCGGGGCCGCTGGTGCCGGTGACGCCGATGGCCCCGCCGAAGCTGGCCCCGATGGCCACCCCGCAGGCGGCGATCTCGTCCTCGGCTTGCAGCGTCTTCACCCCCCACCGCTTCATGTCGGCGACTCCAGCACATGGACGCCGGATGATCAGGACGCCGCTGAACACATCGGCTCGTTTTGGCGCCGGACGCCGCCACCATTCGAGGCCAGCGCCGTTGACGATCTTGCGGTCGCCGCCGGCTCGATCTTCTACCGCCACCTTGTACGGCAGCAGCTCGACCGTCTCGCCGTAGTTGTACCCGGCCTTGAGCGCCCGGGTGTTGGCGTCCACGAACTGCGGGTTCTTGCCGAACTTGTCCTTGATCCACTTGAGGGTCGTCTCGAGCGGCCGCTCGTACAGCCAGTAGACGAGGCCCAGGGCGAAGAAGTTCTTGCACCGGTCGGCCTCCCGGGGGGACAGCTTGCACTCGGCGACCGCCTCCCGGGTCAGCTTGGTGACGGCCACCCGGACCATCCGGTAGCCCTTCAGGCTGCCGTCTTCCAGCGGGTTCACCTTGTACTTGGCCTTGTCCAGGTCGTTCTGGCCGAAGGCGTCGGTGTTGACGATCAGGATGCCGCCCGGCTCCAGGTCGCGGAGGTTGGTCTTGAGGGCGGCCGGGTTCATCACCACCAGGGCGTTCAGCACGTCCCCCGGGGTGTGGATCTCGTGGCTGCTGAAGTGGACCTGGAACCCGGACACGCCGGGCAGGGTGCCGGCCGGGGCGCGGATCTCGGCCGGGAAGTCCGGGAAGGTGGCGATGTCGTTGCCGACCAGGGCGGACGTGTTGGTGAACTGGGTGCCGGCGAGCTGCATCCCGTCCCCGGAGTCGCCGGCGAACCGGATGGTGATGGCGTCGACTTCCTGGACCGTGTGCTGGCCGTTGCGGGAGGCGTGGTCCGGCGGGGTGGCGACCCCGGCGGACCCGTTCGGCGAGGACATTCGACAGGCTCCGGTAGAGACCGCGGACGAGGATTCCGGGCGGCGGGAACGGCGGCCCTTGACACCGGCGGGCCGGTACGTCCTAACTGTAGGCGTTTGCTACCGTCGGACCGGGTACTGGGATTATCTCCCGCGCCCCGGCCGGCGACAACCCCGGCGGCCGGCCCGGCCGGGGGACGGGTCACGCCCCGTCCGGGGCGTCCGGGTGGCGGTCCGGGTCGGGCGGCAGGTTGTACACCGTGCCGGGGAAGTGCTCGACCAGGTAGCGGACGATCCGCTTGGCCGACAGGACGCCGGCCGGCCGGCCGGCCTCGTCGACCACCGGCAGGTGTCGGTAGCCGCCGGCCTCCATCCGCAGGATGGCCGTCCGCACCGAGTCCTTCGGCCCGACCGTCACCGGGTCCGGGGTCATGCACTCGGTCAGCGGGACGGACAGCGGCAGGCCGACGGCCAGCACCCGGGTGAGCAGATCCCGCTCGGTGAACAGGCCGACCAGCTTGCCGGCCCGGGTGACCAGCAGGCAGCCGACGTTGGCCGCCCGGAGCTGGTCGACCGCGTCCCGGACCGGCCGGCCGGCGTCGATCGCCTGCGGCGGGGTCGGGCCGAGCCGGGCCACGCTGTCGATCTTCAGGTTCCGGGACAACTCCATCCGTCGGCACCCGTCCGGTCCGGCCGAACCTGGGCGGGTCCGACACCCCGGCATTGTCCGACCCGGGGGGCGGCCGGCAAGTGGGACCGTTGCCCGATCACTCGACCGTCACCCGGGCGTCGTGGGTGATCCTCGCCCGCTTGCCGCCGGCCGGCAGCGTCGCCTCGAACCCGCCGCTCGTCGTCTCGACGGTCGCCGCCAGCCCCGGCAGCCCGAGGATGTCCGCCGACCCGGCGTACTTGCCGTGCTTCGCCCGGTACTCCCGCTGGGCGTAATACAGCCGGTGCAGGGTGTCCCGGGCGGCGGCCGTCGGGTCCGGCTTGAGCGCCACCGTACCCGGGGCGGCGGTGCTGAACTGTAGGTAGCCCCACCGCTCCGGCCGGTGCATGTCGATCACCCCCTGCGGCGACCACACCCAGTTGTGCTCCGGCCGGCCCTTCACCTTCTGGTACTTCCCGCCGTCCGTGGTGATGTCCCACTCCACGCGGGAGAAGTTGATCCGCCACTGGTCCCCGTCCCGCGGCGGCACCGGGGTGTTGCTGATCTCCTTCAGCCCGGCCCACGGCCAGCGGATTTCGACCGTCCAGCCGATGTCGCTGTCCCGCGGGTCGTTCAGCGTGCCGTTGACGTGAACCGCTGTTTTGAGGCCGATGATTTCCCAGCCGTTGACCGCCTTGCCGCCGTCCTTGTACGGCTTGGTGAGGAGCAAGTCCCAAGTCGTGTTGCGGGCGTTCAACTCCAGCTCGGCGTACAGGTGGCTGTCCGCGTCCGGGTCGAGGAACACCTCGAAGTCCGGGTCTTGAAAGATCACGGCGTCGTGGTCGGTCAGGTTCGCCCAGACGTGCGGCTCCTCCAGCTCGGCGGCGATGTACAGCGCCTCGTCGTCCCAGAGCATTTTGACCCGGGTGCGGAACCGCGGGGCCGGCTTCTTGGCCCCCTCGATGTCGCCGAACGGGTCGGACCACGGCACCGCGGCCCAAGATGGCTCGTCAAACCTGCCGTCGATGACGAGCGGCCCGTTCGCCCGGTGGCAGACGTACCCTTTCGGGGCCGGGTCGGCCGGGGTCGGCGGGGCGGCGAACGCGAGCAGCGTGAGGCCGAGCGGGATGACGGCCGTGACGGCGTAGCGACTCATGCGGTGTCTGGGGCGGGTGGGGTCGTAACCCCTCCCCCCGGCCCCCTCCC
>JAXMAZ010000004.1:0-401367 GCA_046350115.1 Gemmataceae bacterium | reverse complement strand
CGGGCGAACGGTCCTCGATCGGCACCCCCTTCGCCGCCGCGACCTTACAGCACTCCTGGTAGACAGAGGAACCAGCCGGTAGGCCCCGCCATCCCTGATTGAGGTAGATGTTGAGGCTGCTGTAGGCGATGCCGAAGCGGTCGATCAGGCCCGAGTGGGTCGAGGGCCACCGGCCCTCGCGCTCGTAGAACGTCCAGACTTCGTCGTGGATATCCTCGATCGCGATCGGGGAGCCGATCACCGCCTTGTACCGCTCGGTCAGCCGGTCGGCGAACGCGGTAATCGTCCCTCCAGTCAATTGGTGGAGGAACCGGTCGAACCGGTCCTGGTCGGGGAGTGTGGGCATCGTCTCCTCCCGGAACTCCGCGACCACTTCCTCCCACACGGCGGCCAGGTCCTCCCGGCCAACGGGAACCCGGCCGGCCGCGACACGGTCGGCGACGGCCTGCCGCACCCGCCGGCGCACCCGTCCGGTCGGGTCGGCCGCCTCCATCGCCCGCAGCACGAGCTGGGGGAGAAGCTCCACCCGCTCCTCCTCGGGGATGGCCCGGATCAGGTCGTGTGCCCGAAGCCGGTCGAGCACTTCGCCGGCCGACTGGTCCCGCCCCCCGGCCTCCTCGCGGATCGCCGCCAGCACGGTCCGGGCGATCCCCTCGTATCGCGGGTCGATCCCCTCGACCAACCGGCTGATGATGTCGGCCGCCCCGGCTTCGTCCGCGGCCGCGCCGCCGGTCCCCTCCGTCTCACCGGCCCGCCGCCGGCGGTCGGACAGGCCCTGGAGCAGCCCGGCCCGAATCTGGTCGAACAGGACCCACTGGAGCCCGGTCTCGGTGTCGGCCATGAACGCCAGGAGGGCCAGCACCTTCCGGCTGTGGCCCAGGTCGAGGCTGCTCATCGCCGACCCCTCCTGGGTCGGCACGAAGAAGGTGATCCGGGCGCGGTCCCGGAACCGTGAGTCGTAGGACCCCCAGTGCTTATGCCGGGTCGCGCGGCCCAGGAGCTGGATGGTCTGGACCAGCGACCGCGGGATGCCGACGACGAACACGTCGCTGCACCAGGGCCAGTCGGTCCCCTCGATCACCCGCTGTACCCCGATCACAACGTCGTGGGCGTCCGCGTACTCGGCGAGCTGCCGTTGCTCTGCCAGGAAGTGGATGAACTGCTGTTGTCGCTCGGCGCCCACCCCGGCCGCGTCGTACACCCGGGCACCCGCGGCCTGGTAGCTCTGCACGAGTAAACCGACCAGTGAACTGGAGCCGCCGTCGAGGATCGGCACCTTGACCATGGTTTTGGGCCGTCCCAACTCCTCCCACCGCTCCACCATCCGGATGACCATCCGGTGCTGCTGCTCCTCGTGGGGCAGCTCCTTCCCCTCGACTTCGTCAGCGGTCACAGGACCTGGCATCTCGACCCCGACGATCTCGCTCTCCACCCGCTCGGGGGCGTAGGGGCCGGGCGGGTCGCGGTCCCGCATGTGCTCGGCGAGCGCCCGGCGGACGAGCCGCATCCCGTCGAGGCGGACCGACTGGCCGTCCGCCCGGAAGTCGGTCGCGGTCGCCGACACGACGCGCCCACCCCTGGCCCGCCAGTTTGCCAGGAACCTGCCCAGTCGGGTTTCGATGGCGGCATGGTGGGCTTCGTCGATCACCAAGAGGTATCCCGTCAGGCTCGGCGGGAGCGCCTCCGCCGGGACGTTGCTGACGCTCTGGTGGCTCACCGCGATCGCATAGCCCCGGGCGGCGGGCTGGAGGTAGTCGATGATCTGGGCCGTTTTGGCGCTCTCTTCGAGCGGACGGATGGACTCGGGACCGAGCCGGACCACCTCGGCACCGCAGGCGACCGGGCCGGCCGCCCAGCCGAGGAAGCCCTCTGCGATGTGGAGCTGGGGGCAGGCGATGACCGTGTGGGTGACTGCCCCCTTCTGCAGGAGCGAGGCGACGGCGGCGCTGAGAAGGAGTGTCTTCCCCGAGCCGGTCGGGAGTTGCACCAGGACGTCTTCGGTGGTGTCGCAGATTACGCGGAAGACGCGGACCTGGTACGCGCGAAGAGTCAGCGGCATGGGCGTTCCTTGGCGGGAGACGGGTCGTGAAATCTAGCACACCGCCGGCGGACTCGACTTGAGACCAGGTCGCGCCCGGCCGTCGGTTCGCCCTCACCCCCGCCGGTGGCGGGATGAGTGCCCGGTACCCTGGTACCGCGGGCGAAAGGTGACTCGTTGACGAAGCAGAGCCCGCCTGCACGGCGGCTACGACCAGGCGGCGGTCACGAGGCGCCGCCGGTGCCGGCTGTCGGAGGTAAAGACTCGACCGCCTTGTACAGTTCGGACAGGCCGAGACTCGTGTAGACGTTCGAGGTCAGTCGCGGGTCCGAGTGCCGGGCCAGCTTCTGGGCAACGGCCAGCGGTACACCGCCGAGTGACAGGTGGGTGATAAAAGAAACCCGCAGGGCGTGGACGTCGATCACCTTCCCGTCCACCACCGGCTCGATGCTGGCGGCCTTGAGGTCTGCCCGGAGCATCACCTTCCGCTTTCGCCCGGCGACCGGAAACAACGTCTGGTCGGCGGGTTTCTCCCGGAGCCACTCTCGCAGTTCGGTTACGACGTCCTGGCGGAGCGGCAGGACCGCGGTCCTACGGTTCTTGGTTCGCGTGCCCTCGACCGTCACGATCGGCGGCTCGGCGTCGAGTTGAACGACTCGGGCGTCAGTGACCCGAGCTCGTTCCTCCTCAGCCCCGACGTGGCGCCACCAGGTAGAACACCCGGCGATCCGGACCGCTCATCCCGCCCAGCTTCCGCTTGCTCGCCGCGGCGGCCGCGAGGAGTCGCTGGCACTCTTCAGGCGTGAGCGCTCGCCGCCGGCGGCGCCGGTCGTTCTCGACCTTCAGGTTGGTCTTCAGCCCGGCAAACGGGTTCCGCGCGACCTTCCCCTCGGCGGCCAGCCAGCGCCCGAACTGGCGGGCGTGGACCGCGTAGTGCTTGCGGGTCTGGGCCGACATCGCACCGTCCCGCTGCCGGCGGGCCAGCCACGCCTTGACGACTCCGGCCGTCGCGTCGGCGAGGGCGGTGATCCGGCAGCCGTCGAAGAGCTTGCGGAGCCGGCCGATGAGGATGCCGACGTGCGCCTCAGAGCAGCCCTTCGCCCGCAGCGACTCTTCAAAGTCGGTCAGGTGGGCGGACACCGGCGTGCGGCGGGCCTTGTCGAGCAGACCCGGGTCGTGACCGAGTTCGGCCGCCCGTTCCAGCTCGACCGCCTTCCGCTCGGCGACCCTCTTGTCGGTCGTCTTGAGCGGCACGCGGCGGCCGTTGATCCAGGCGTACCAGTACCGGGTCGTCCGGGTCTGCCCCGTGTGCTTGTCCTTAAATGTCGGCCGGAAGATCTTCGGCATGAAACAAATCCCCCTCGCCGGGTGCCGGGGACGGCGGGACCGTCCCCTGGTCCCCGGCAGCAAGCGGCTTGTCGGGCTGTGGCAGCGATGGGTGTTCCGGGAAACTACCGGCGGCGGGCGCGGAGCCGGCGCCAGGCGTCGGCCGAGGGGCGACCGGCCTTGAGCCAGTCGCCCACCTCGCCCGCCTCCCAGTTCGGGTGGCCGGGGCCGGGGAGCGGGTCGAGCACCAGCCCGGCGGCCCGAAGGCGGTCGAGCGTGCGGGTCGAGATCCGCAGGACGTTGGCCAACTCGCGGCGGGTGAGTAGGTGCGGCACGGTGGTCATCGGGCCACCTCCGCCGGGCGGTCGGGCTCGTCGTCCAACTCCAGCCGGGCCAGGAGGGCATCGAGTTCGGCAGCCGCCTGCGGATCGTCCGACTTGATGAGGGGCAGCCGGGCGGATGGGGCCTCTGTCTCCAAGGGGGCCGGCATCAACGCCGTGATCGCCGGGGTGGTCATTTCGCCCACGTCGCTAGGCGTGGTGTCCACCACGTGTTGCTTTTTGAGCCGGTCGAGCTGCCGCTCCAGCAGGCCGATCAACTCGCCCTGTTCGCGGATCACCCGCCCCCGCTTGATTGCCTCCTCCTGCTGTTGTTCTTCGGCCTTCCGGTGTTGCTCCCGTTGGCTTCGGAACAGGTCGTCGAGCGGCCGCGGGGGTTGCAGTTCCTCGTCCGCCCGCCACCGCACGCCCGCCCACCCGCGGACCCGCTCCCGCCCGCGGCCGGTCGGACCGCCCCGGCGCAGGCGGGTCAGTTCCGCCCCGAACGCCCGCCGCACCTCTTCCTTGACCACCGACAGGTCGTCCTCCCGGTAGCCGTTGTCCCGGCACCACCCCTCAAACAGGGCCATGAGCTGGTCACGAGGAATGAAGTCGTGATCAGGGTTCCCGGTCTCGACCTTCTCGGCGAGGAACATCCGGGCCGCGCTAACTTGGTTTTGCAGCGCCGCAACGTTGGTTCGGACCGAGTCAGGGATGTCGAACCGCCGGCGTGCCAGTAGCCCCGGGATCGCTGTCAGCGCCCAATTCAAGATGCCCGGTGCCTCGCTCTTCAGTCGGTCCAGAAGGTGCGGGTCCACCTCGGCCTCCGTCGGCCGCCGGTCGCACATGATGAGCAGTAGCCGACGCCACCAGGCGTCCGAGGCGTCGGACAGGAGCGGGGGCGTGTTCGATGCGAAAAAGCAGGTTGTCGTCGGTTCCACGACCAACTGTTCTCTGAATTTCCTGTTTACGACGAACGGGTCCCCGGAGATGAACGAGTTCAGGCCCGCCACGCCCGCCTTCCGACGGACATCGACATCGCACGCGAAATTCGCCAACCGGTTCATAAGCGGCCACAGTCGGAAGTCCCCGCCCGTGAATGCATCCAACCCGACCGCGGACGTGGCCGCATCACCGATCACGCACCGGAGCACCCTCATCGCGGTTGACTTGCCGTTGCCGCCCGGCCCACAGAACCACAACGCCTTTTCCAACTTCAAGCGGCGGGCAACGAACACCCACCCGGTGAACTGGCGAACCAACTCGACCTCGCCCTGGTTGCCGGCGAACATCCACGACAGGAACTCGCGCCAACGCGGGCAGTCGGCAGTCGGGTCGTAGGCGTACGGGACGCCGGCAACCGACACCAGGTCCGGTGTGTGCGGTCGGAGTGCTGGCTCGCCGCCGGACAGCAGAGGTGCGAGGTCCACGACTCCGTTGGCCGCGACGATGACATCGGCCGGGTCGGACCGGTTGAGCCAGAAGGGTGGCTGCCGGTCCCCGGGCAGGAAGGCCAGATCCCGGACGGACCGCGCAACGTCGGCCACGTAGTCCGAGCCGACTGCCTCGCTCCCGAGCGTTTCGGCCAGGAACTGGGTGACGACGTGACCGAGCCACGCCCGCTCGGCCCGCTCGTACAGGCCGGCGGCCGGGTTGTACGCGTAGACGTCATCCTGGTACGTGACCAGGCGGTGGGAGGCCAGGAACTGCTCGGCCATCCAGACGGAGGCCGGGGCTTTCGACTTCGCCATGGTGGGTGTCTCGGTGATGGTGGGAGGAATAAAAAGGGGGACCGCGTTGTGCGGTCTCCCCCTCCGCCGGCCGCGGGTCAGGCGGCCTTCAGCGACTCCATCCACTTCCCGAACTCGTCCAGGCCGACGCCCTCGGCCTCCATCCACTGCCCGAAGGGGTCTTGGCCGAGGTGGCGGAGCAGGTTCCGGACGTTGTCCCAGCAGAGCAGGAACGTCCCGGCCCGGTCGCGAAGGAGTTCCATCCCGCCCTTACCGCCGACCCCGGCGCCGACGTTGACGTTCACCCGGCCGGTAATGCCGATGCGGGCCGCGTCCTCCTCCAGACGACTGACGGAGTACGTCCCGTCGCGGAACAGGCCGGTCAGGATCAGGCCGGCGAGCGTCCGGTTCTTCTCTTGCTGGGTCATCGGTTTCTTCCGCTCGGCCTTCTTGTAGTCGTCGGGCAGCTCGCCGAAGAAGCCCGCGACGGTGTTGGTCTTGGCCATCGCTGGTCAGTCCTTTCTGGGTTGAGGGTTAGGAAGGCGGCACCGGCGTCGGCCGGTGCCGCCGGCGGGTCACGCCGGGGTGACCGGCTTGACCGTCTGGATCACCGCGCCGTCGCCGTTCGGCCCGGGCACGGCGAAGACCTGGAACCGCCGACCGACGAGGTCGCGGACCGGGTCCACCGCCTCGCCGGACCGGAGGTCCCGGCCGTAGAGCTGGGCCAGGAAGTCGCCGAGCGAGGTACCGAGCCGGGCCTGGTCCCCGGTCACCTTCGTCAGCTCCTGGCCGTCGGACTCCCCGCCCCGGACCACGAAGGTCCAGCGGAGGGCGGTCTTGCCGTACTGCCCCTGGTGCTCCTCGCACCCGGTCAGCTCGGCCTCGTGCTTCCCTGCGGGGGCGATCCGCCCCCGAATCAGAAATGCCATCGTGTGGCCTCTGGCCCCAAGATGACCGGCCGGTTGAGGGGCGTTTCCGGGTCCGGGTGGCGACTGTGTCGTCACGCCGGTCCCGTGTGACGCGGCGGGGCGGGATCGGAGAGAGAAGTGCGAAGGACGGCCGAGGTCGGCTGCAAGTCGTGCTATGGTGTGGGGTAGCGTGTCCGCGAGGTTGGCGAATTATTTTGCGCCGCGTTGCAAAGGGGCCGGCCGGCCGCGTCACACTCCGAAACTATTTGACGCCACGGAGATGATTGGATAGACGATGGCCACACCGAAGCAGCAGAAGAAGGCGGCCCGAGCCGTCGTGCGGGAGTTGCTCGACAAGTACGTCTTGATGCGACGCGTGGCCGCCGACCCGGCCCAACTGCTCGACCCGGCCGACGTGAAGGCGCGGAAGCGGCTGGGAATCCCCATCCGACCGGAAGTCTCCCTCTCCGACCGAGCTGTCAGAGCTCTTCGTAGCGTAGGGATCACAATCCGGCCCACCAGCTACCTGCACGCCCCGCCGCAGGATCACCCTACCGAATGGGACCCGATCTACTGCTACGGACCGACCCCCGACAAGCCGGTCACCCGACACGAGTGGGAGTGCGTCCCGGAGTACAAGCCCCACCCCAGCTATGACTGCTTCATCGACGCGGACGCCGCCAACATCGGGCGGGTAGAGGCCGGGTTGCAGGCGCTCTGGAACCGCGCGATGGGACTCTGCCCGTCACCCCGGCGGTTCGTCCAGCCTGTCGCCACCGACGGGCCGGAGCTCGACGAGTGGCTCCGGAGCCAGCGGACACGACTGACCCGCGCGAGCCTCCCAAAGCCGGCGAAGAAGGCACCGCCCCGCAAGTTCCCCGTCCCATTGTTCGTGATCGCCGTCAACACTGATCGGGGGGTGGTCCAGGTGCGGTGGGACGGTCTGAGCCGGCCGGTCGATCTGGCCCGGAACCCGGCCGTGCAGCGGGTCTTTGAGGCCGTCGTTAAGGCCGAGGAGAAACACTTTGGGCGGCTTCCGCAACTCCCCCCGGTCTCCCAACTGGGCCAAGTTCGAGAGAAGTTCGCGGTCCAGTACCAGATCGTCGTCGGCTACGCCGAGTTGAACGCCTTCTGCAACACGACGGCGGGGGACACCGACAGTCTCGATTTCGACGAGGCCGTGACGCAACTTTCGCCGAGCACGGCGCTCGACCGGACCGCCATGTCCCGCATCCGCCAACAGGTCAGCCGGTTCAACGCGCTCTTCCGGAAGACGGCCGGGCGAAAGGTCGGGTACGTGCTCAAGCCGCAGGGGAACGGGACGTGGCTCCTTCAGACGCCTGTGTTCCGCACGCCCGAGGACGCGGACGACCCGGACAAGAAGTACAAGCACCCGACCCGGAACTGGGATGCCAAGGCTCGGTAAGTGGCCGAGACCAATCGTCTCCCTTGCGCAGTCGGCGTGCGGTTCGCCCATACCCGCTAGCTAGAACCCCAGCCACGAGGCTGCTCCCATGCCCGGAGCATTCGACCGATCCGCCGACGCCGCCGCGGTAGCGGCAACCGCCCGGGCGATCACCGGCGACGATGCGAGGGCCGTTGCTCAGGGCCAAGACCCCGTCCCCGCCGGCGAGGTCGTCGCCGAGCCGGACCCGTCGGATTACCTCGCCCCGGAGTACCTCGCGAAAACTGGTACCCCCGAGCTCGCCGGGGCCTTCCAGGCGTTGCTCGACGAACTCCGCGACCTGAACCGCCGGTTCGCGGGCGAGCGCACGGTCGAGGTCCAAGCGTACCTGAGCCTGGCGGGCGAGCACGACGAGTTGGAAGAGCAGTTCCTCGCTTGGTGCATGAAGTACTTCACGATCTGCGGCGACCTGGGCCGGCTGAGCCCCAGAGTCGGGAACGACCCGTGGCGTCTCTACGCCGACTGCTTCGAGGAGTACGATCGGCTTCTCGACCGGAAGATCAACAGGCCCGGTACGGTCAACTCGACTGTCCTGAACCTCAGCCAGCGCTACATGCTCTCCGGGTTTGCCCTTCAGGTACTGGGTCCGGATTTGAGCAGCTACGGGCAGACGGGACGGGACCGCTTCGGGAGTGACCAGAGCCGGATGCGAGCCCGGAAGCAGGTGGTTGAGTTCCGAGACAGCCTGGCACTCTTCACAGAGTTCCTTGGCAAGACGGCGGCTCACCTGCCGGAGATATACCGGCCGAGCCCGGACCGCGCGTGGCAAGAAACCGTGCGGACGAAGATCGAGCGGCGTGCGGAGGAGTTGAACTTCCTCCGGACGGCCCTCTGTGGGGCGAACGTTCCCTACGCACCGCAGTACCAACTGGCCCCGGACCTCTGGGGGGCACTGGTCTGGGACGTTTATCACGGCCGCTCGGTCGCCGCCGTGCTGACCTCGTCCACGCCGGCATCAAACGGCGACCGGAGCACCGGCCACCCGGTCTCGCTGCGCCGCGACGGCCTGCTCTGTCACCGGGAGTATTCCTGGATCCGCGTCGATCCGGGTCACCGGCCGGACGAGCGAGCGTCCGAACTCGCGGTGAACTGGTACGTCCTCGAAACGCTCACGGAGCCGCTGTACGACGCCTGGGACCGCCTCGACCCCACGCCCGTCGTCAGTCGCGGTTCCAAGCCGGACGCGACCCCGGCCGAGCAGGCGGCCGCCCTCGCCGTCGGCCTGGCGGAGCCCGCCGCCGAGGCAGTCGATCCCGGGGTCAAGCGGCGGCCGTTGCCCCGGCTCAAGCTCAGCCGGATCGAGCGAGCCCTCGCGGTACACTTCGGATGCGAGTGGACTCAGGGCAAGGGGAGCGAACGGAAGGTGTACCGCGAGGGGATTCGTCACTTCACGTTCGGCTGTCACGGTATCGACCGGGTGGTTCACCCCGTGCAGCTCCAAAAGTGCCTTTCCCGGCTCGGCATCCATGCCGCAGAGTTTCTTGCCGCGCTGCGGCGGTAGATGAGTGGGCCCGTGCCGCGGGTTCGATGACGACGCCGTCACGGGGAGCAGGCCGGCGAGCCGGCGGTTGGGTCTACCTCCGCCAGCCAGGCAAGTCCCCTCGGGATGTTCACCCGCGGGAATCGGCCGAACCCGCTCCCATCGAGGCTGTCGGCCCCTGCCGCCGCACACCACCGGACCCGCTTGCGGCTGTTAACCCGGCCGACGTGGACCCACCGCCCGCGCCGCCGGGTCTCGCCGATCAGGTCCTCACTCGCCCGCGATAGCTTCCAGCCGGTGCTGCCGCCCACGAACAGGCAGGCCAAGCGCCCCCACGGCAGGTCGAGTTCCTCGCTCCCGTCTTGGGCGACGTAGGCGACCGGCAGCCCCACTTCGGTGATGACCGGCTGCCATCGGTCGAACCGGGCCAACGTCTGCCGGGCGTCCGCCACCACGTCCGGGGCGCTCACCCACAGGCAGCCGGGGAGCCGGGCGATCCGCCCCAGGAAGGAGCAGAACCGCCCCGGGTCGAACCGGGCGAACGCCGAGTTGTCGGCCGCCCAGCAGCCCGACGCCCGGGCCAGGCGGAGGTGGGCGGGCCGGGCGATGTCGGGGGTGAGCAGACAGCCGAGCCGGGGGTGGTGGAGATACCCCGCCAGCGTGCGGGTCGCGCCGCTCACGAGGATCACCGGAGGCCGGCGAACTTGTGGGTCTGGAGGGACAGCTTCCACCGCGGGTGGCCCAGGACGTACTCGACGCACGCCCGGGTGTTGGCCTCCCGCGCCGGGCCGTCGAGCGGTTGCAGGAAGAAGTGCCGGAAGTCGAGCCCTAGATACTGCTCCGGGTCGATCCCGGGCTGGGGTCAGACGAGCTTCAGCTCGGTCCCGGCGTGTACCCGGAGCTTTGCCCCGGCCTTCGGGCTGACACAGACGTGATCGACGCCGGGCGGGACTGGGAGGGTGCCGTTGGTCTCGACGGCGACCGTCCAGCCGCGGCCCCGGAGGACCCGGACCAGCGCGGCGTCGAGCTGCAGGAGGGGCTCGCCGCCGGTGCACACGAGCAGCCCGACCGGCCCGGCGAGGCCGACGGCGTCGGCGAGTTCGCCGGTGTCGGCGAAGATCCCGCCCCGGGGCCGTCCATCCCCAGGAAATCGGTATCGCACCAGCCGGAGCAGGACCGACCTCTGTCACCCGGCTGGCCGCTCCACAGGTTGCACCCCGAGAACCGCAGGAAGACGGCGGGGGTGCCGGCGTTCAGCCCCTCCCCTTGCACCGTGTAGAAGAGTTCTTTGACCCGGTACATCGGCCCTCCCGTACCTACGTACCCGGCCGGCGAGCCGAGAATCCACAGCTCACCAGTCGAGCAGAAGCGGCCCGGGGCTTTGGCTCAGACGAGTACTCCCGGACCAAGCCCTCAATCCCTTCGACCGGGGTCCGGATTCAGTCCCGCACATTTCGTGGAGAGTATGTCGTGCCGGAGCGGGGCCCCCGGACAGGGGGTCCAGGGGGACCCACCACAGCGCCCGGCCATACTTAAGCTCGCGAGGCCGCGGCTGGCAGACGGCGGGCACAAGAGTGTGTGCGTGGTCCGGCCGGTGTCGCGAACAATCAGGCCGCACTCACACCCGCGGCGCGGGGTCGCGGCTGACGAAGTCGAGCCGGACGAGGCTCGGGCTGAAGAAGTGGAACAGCGTCTCGGCCTTGTCGTGCGGGCTGCGGTCCGGGTCGAGGTAATCCCGGGCGGCCCGGGCGGAGGACATCAGCCCCGGCGGGGCGTCGTCGCCCCGGTAGCGGCAGACTCGGGAGAAGATGCGGAAGGCCGTCGCGTCCTCGCGTGCCCGCATGGCCCGCATCCCCTGCTCGAACAGCTCCCCCGCCTCGCCCGCGTCCTGCGGAACGGTGTCGGCGTCCGCGGGTTCCTGCCGGGAGCGGTCGTGTCGTGATTCCCGGATCGTGGCGAGCCTCATCGGCGGCACCTCAACTTTTGCATTTCGACCCTCTACCGTAGGTTCGCCGCCGGGGTGCCGGCCGTACGGTGCATCCCTGTGGACCGACGTCCGCCTGCCAAGGACGCTTGGGGGTTTACTGGACATTGGCGGTGGGGTGATTTACTGGACACTGGCGGGGTTCGTGGAATGGGAGCCGTTACGCGGGAACGGGTCACGTCCCAGCGTCTGGCTCCGACTCTTCCGGGTCGTCCGCTCGGCGGATGCGAACGATCCGCGGCTGAAAGAAGTCGAGGGCGTGGATAGCCGCCACCGTCGGGTGGGTGTCGGGGTGGAGGATCTTCTCCATCCGCCGGCTGACGACGAGCAGGCCCGGCGGCACCCCGTCCCCCTCGACCCGGGAGAGCCGTTCGAAGAGGGTGTAGGCGATCGCCTTCAGCCCCCGGCCCCCGAGGTCGTAGCAGTCGAGGGCGATGCGGAACATCCGGTCGAGCCGGGCGATCGCCTCGTCGTCCCCGTACGCGACCTTCTCCGGCAGCCCGAACTCGTCACCGACCAGCCCGTCCGGTTGCATCCGACGTCCCCCAGAGCTCGGTTCTGATTCGCCCTCGATAGCTTCGCCCCGGCGGTGTAGGTACGCGTGGCCGGTGCCGGGACCGGCACGGGATTCACCGCGTGCCGGTCGTCCGGATTAGCGGGCCTCCTGCCCGCCACCAGCCAGACGGCGGGCCTCCTCGACGAACCCCTGCTCGCCCAGGTTGCGGTCCCACTCCGTCATGAACGCCTTGAGGCTGTCCACGAGCCGCGAGTGGGTGATGAGCCGGTCGCCGTCGAGCATGACCGCTTCTTGGAAGATGCCCAGGTTATCCTGCTGGAAGCTGATCGGCAGCCACCAGTTGACCGGCGGGATCAGCTCCACGACCAGGTCCGGGTCCCGCATCAGGTCCCCGTTTTGCTCGTAGGTGTGCATGATCGAGATGAGCGGCCCGCCCCGCGGACCCTTGCCGACGATCTCGATCGAGAGCGGCATGTAGCCAGGCACCCGCAGCGAGATCGGGTTGTCCTTGAGGTTCTCCAGGCCGCCGAACAGGTCGATGATGGCCTGCACATTCTTCATGGGTCGCCCTCGCACGGGTTACTGAAACCCGGGCCTGTGGCGGGCGGCCGATCCGGCGTGAAATGCTCCCGGTCCCGTGGAGCAATGGTCCCGTCGGAGCCGGTGCTCGGACCGCGGAACGAGGAGAGCGGGCGGTGAAGTGCGAATGAGCTAGCGGGTTGCATCCAGCAACGCAGACCAAAACCAAGCCTCGGCGTCGCGGGAGAGGCGGGGTCAGGGAGCGGCGGCCGTCGGTCCTGCCGGTGGTGGCAGCTCAGGATCGGATCCTTCGCCAGGGGCCGCCTCGCGCGTGCCCGCGGCACACGGGGGTTCCAGTTCCTCCGCGGGGTACTCCAGCCCAAAGTGCTCCTTAAGGACGATCCGTAGAGCCGGGCCGACTGGGTCGGTGTGCGGGATGGTCGCGAACTCGACAAGGAGGTTCTTCTCGCCCCACTCCAGTAGGACGCGGACCGCCCACCTCTCGCGGCTGGTGTCCGGGAGGATGACGAGCCACGGCTCATCTTCCCAGAGGTCGGGCATCGTCGGCAGGGTAGTGCATCGCCCCGGCGGGAAGGGTCGGCCGACGCAGGGGAAGTCCTCGGTTGCGTAGACTCTGAGGCAGCCGACCGGCAACAGCTTGAGCGTGTGGATCCGGTCGAGGTTGTGGGCGAGCAGGTTGAACGCGATCAACTGGCTGACCGGGCGCGCCCACTCTTCGGGTGGGGCGAATCGGTTCTTGGCCATTGGCCTCCTCCGAAATTCGGATTCGGCCAATTGTAGACGTTGAACGGACGAAGTGGAGGCGGTCGGGGGCCGCACCGCCCCCGCTTCAAGTACCGCAGGACCGAGGCGGCGGTTGGGGGACACGCTGTCAACGCCGCGGGCGTCGAGTCGCCGCTTCTCCCCGATCACTTCCGCCTCCCTCCGCGACGCGGCCGCCGCTCACCGGGCGTCTTCGTCGGCGGAGGATCGGGGACGGACGCCGCGGCCAGGCAGAGGAGCAGGAGGTGCGAAGCCGGGACGCCGACCTCGCCGCTCGCCCGGCGGAGGGCGTCCAGGGTGCCGGCTTCTGGCGAGAACGGCAGGCGGGCCGGGCGCGTCGGGCCGCCGACCCGCCCGAACCCGAGCTTGGTCAGTTCGGACACGAGCGTCCCGACGTGGGCGGCGACAGCCTCGGCGACGAACGCACGGTTCGTCAACCCGGTTCGGGTGCGGGCATCGCGGACCGCATCTCGAAGCCCGTCGGGCAGGGCGAAGACCCGGTAGACGAGCTTGCCAGATGGTTCGTCTCCCTCGGGCTCATCGGCCGGCGTTCCCGGTGTGGCCGCCCCGGTCGGCCCGTACTTCTCGACCACCTCGTGCAGCTCCGCCACCTCGGCCGACTTCAGGGGGCGGGTGATCGACGCACCCCGGTCGCACAGCCCGACGAATGCCTCGCGAGTCGGGTCGTCCCCGCCGGGCGGCAGGACATTCGTCGTGCCGTCGGGCCGCTTGGCGACCAGTTGATTGCCGAGGGCGACCCCCCAGTACACCCGCGTCCCGTCGGCGAGGACGGCGATCCCGCCCGCCGCGTCCGGGAGTTCGAGTAGCATCGTTCGCCGCTTCCGCCCCATGGTCTGCACCCCGCTGCGGTTGTTGATGGTCGGCGGTCTCCGAAGGCGGCCGCTCCTACAGTGGTTTGGCAGGCGAGGGAGCCAACCGTGAATTCTGCATCGGGCAGGGTGCTGGTTGTCTGCGGGATTTGGAAGCAGGGCGGCGTGAGGGATGGCTGGGCCGGAAAGCGTTTGTCGGAGGACAGCATCTCGGGGCGGCCTGGGGCCGCCCGACGGGCTCGCAGAGCGAGCCCGTTCCGGACAAGAGGTGGCCGGGCACGGCTCGACGGCCGGTGATCTGCGATGGCTGAGGTTCATCCCGGATTCGTCGGCACTGGGACGAACAGGGTCGCCCCGGGTTGGCACCGCCTCAGTGGACGATCCGATAGTCGTCGGGGTGGAGGTTCTCCCATCCACGGGCCAGAAGGTCGTAGACGAACCGATCGAGCTCGCCCGCGGACGCGAACTTCAGGGTGCCGATCTCGGCGGCGTCGAGGCAGAGCAGGTCGCCATTCTGCCAGACCTCGATCAGGGCCGCCGGATCGCCTTCACCCTCCGCCGTCACGCCGCCCTCCGGGTCGTCCTGGTTGAGCAGCAGGGTGGGACCCAGTTCGGTCGGCACTTCCACGACAGCGTACTTCCGCTTCTCGAAGAGGACACACAACTCGGCGAGCAGTGACATAAACACCCCCGTTCCACGGCGACCAGGCCACCGCCCGGCCTGACGTCATTGGCGGTGGTGTGGCAGCGGAACCTGTGACGGAAAAATGACCATCCGGCGGCGGCAAATGCCGCCGCCGGATGGCGGGGTTCGGGATCGAGTCCGTCTGCCCTATGAGAGGGCCATCAGGTGTCGAGTTGAACCGGCAAGCCCAGGCGGGCCAGTACCGCCTCCAGCACACCGAACAGACAAGGGTCCGCGTAGGGTAGAGAGCAGAACGAGTCGAGTGGGTTATACTTTGCCAGGATCAGGCCCGTCGGCGTGTAAGCCACCCAGAGCGGCGACCACTTCCGGGGAACCGGCACCCTCACCAAGGCGACCTGACCACGCTCGAAGAACACCTCGTTGCTGCACACTGGCCGCCCGTCCGCCTTGATCCGGCACCCCCAGACTTCAAGTCCCATCCTGAGTTGACCGAACACCAATGACGACGGGTCCAGGAGGGCGATCCTGAGGAGGAGGTCCCAGGCCAGTTCCTCCTGAAGACTCATCCCCTCGTCCAGGTGCCTGAGAGCTCGATCCCGGTCCCGGCGCATCCGATGGACCTGTCGGTCGGCCGCCCGCTTCAAGACCTCAAAGGCGGTCATTGCTGCACCCCTCGACCGCCCCTTTTCGTATCGCGATGCAGTGCGGCCGGGGCAAACTCGTGATCCGCCGTCCTGATTGTGTCCGACCGCGTGCCTGCGGCACCATGGCGGTGCCCGTCGGACTCGAACTCGGATTGCGGGCCATCAGTGACCGTGTCGTCAGCCGGGGCGATTCGCGCCACCGATGCGGCGAAGTTCGTCCAGACGACTTCGGTCATCCGCCGCTTCGTTTCACCCCCGGCCGCGTGGTTGGGCACGTCGAACTCGTGCCGGTGCCAGCCCCACCGCTCGGCCGCGGCTTGGTAGAGCCAGTGGTCGTAGCCGCTGAGTAGGAACTTCCCTTTGATCCGCGACAGCCGCTGGAGCAGCCGTCCGTGCTGCTCCAGGGTCATCTCGTGGGCGTACACCTTCGGGGCGGTGCGGGCCTCCGGCACGTAGGGCGGGTCGCAGTAGAAGAGGGTGCCCGGACCGTCCTGGGTGCGGATCACGTCCTCGGCGCTGCGGCACAGGATCACCACCCGCTTGAGCCGCTCGTGGACGGCGGGCAGCCCCTCGACGGCGGAGAGCCACGCCGATGCCTGCTCGTTCATCCCTCGCCGAATCCGGTTACGGGAGATCGCGGCGAAGTTGTCCTGCCGGCCGGCCAGCGACTGGCGGCACCGGACGAAGAAGGCGACGGCCCGCGCCGCCGGATCAGGGTCATCCAGGCGAGCGGCGGACTCGTCCCACTCCGGCTCGCTGAACGGGGTGGCCTCGGCGATCCGCTGCATGTGGGCAAACTGGTGGGTGTCGGCCAGGACACGCCAGAAGTTGGTGAGGTGGGTGTCGATGTCGTTGACCACCTCGCTGACCTTCTCCGGGTCCTTCGCCAGGAGGACGGACAGCCCTCCGGCGAAGGGCTCCACGTAGTGGACATGCGGCGGCATCAGGGCGACGATGCGGCGGGCGAGGTAGTGCTTCCCGCCGTGCCACTTCAGGGGCGGGGTGAGGGTGGTCACGCGAAGGCCTCCTCCGGAACCCAGTCGCAGGGGCAGCCGATCTCCGCGAGCAACGCCCGGATGCCGTCCCAGACGCCGGGGTCACACCAGTCCCAGCCCCAGACCCGCCGGAACCGCTCGCCCACGAATCTGACGCCCTCGGCCGAGAAGATCAGATGGACCTGCTGCGAGCGCCTCGGCGAGAGGGCGATAAGGGCTCCCCAGGCGGCCGCCGGGTCATCCTCGTTACGCGTCAGGTCGAGCCTGACCTGCAGGTAGGGGCTGTCGGTACGCGGCGCGGGTAGGTCGTAGGGGCACTGCCGGCGAAGGGTCAGATAGAGGCTCTTAGCTAGTGCCACCCAGATGTTGGGCGGCCAGTGGTAGGCGAGGTACTCGTCCAGGTGGTCGAGATTCTCGTCGCTGCTGAAGTCGCACGCCACGTCGTGCCAGCCTCTGCTGACCCTTTCCCGCACGGCTCGCAGGTCGTACTTGGTGTTCACGCGAACGCCTCCTCGACGCTGCGGAGCCGCACAGGCAGGCGACCCCAACCGCGGAACTTGCTGGGGAAGACGTCGAAGTAGTGGCGGACCTGTTCAAGGCTCGTGGGGTCGCAGAGATCGACGGACAGCATGTACAGTTCACGCGAGTTCGCGAAGTTCAGGCTCAGTTTGGTGTCTTCCAGGGAGATCTGTAACTGGGGGATTCGCTGCGTCCCGCCGATGTACCAATGGAGGTGAGAGTTGCTGCCTTCGATGAAGCTCCCGGCGGGGTCGATGGTCTCGAACAGGACGTTCAGCAGGTGGCCCGCTGGGGGCAGCACCGGCGGGTACTCGTCGCCCTGGTTCTGCAAGAAGGACTTATCGCGGAAGCGGGCGGGGTGGACGCCGAGCAAGTCGTAGACGGCTTCTTCTTCCCACATCCGGGCGAGTGCCGCGTCTTGTAGCTCTGGGTCTTCTGGTGTCAGTGCCACGGTGCGTCTCTCTGTGCTTCCCTTTGCATTCCCTGGGGCTGTTACTGCGGGGCTGCCGCGGGGGCGGCCGGCGTGCCCCGCGTGTCACCGGGCACCACGGGAGCGGCCGGACGGGGCACGGGCAGGCCGGTCGCCTGGGCGGCCGCGCCGGCGGCGGCCCGCTGGCAGAATTGCTTGATGGGCACCCGGGCCTGGTAGGCGGCCTCGCGGATCACCGCGTAGGTTGGCTCGTCGTACTCCAACTTCACGTGCTTCACGGTAGGTCTCCCGCAGGTGCTGCGGGGGTCACCGTGACCCCGCGGCATCACCTTAAATACGTCGGGAGACGTCGGCGTAACGCAGGGTAATGGTCAACCCGGCATGAGAAGTGTTTTTGCACAACGATGAGCCGCTGCCGGAGCGGGCGAACTACTCCGGCTCGAATCGCCCTCAACCGAGACACGGGCACTGGTTCGTTGCGCGTCAGTCGTCCAGCACGGCACCGAGTCGCCGGATCAACTCCTCCTCAACCTGCGCTCCAGAATCTGCCCCGCCACCCGCGTGATCCCCGCGACCCACGCCGCCGGGTCGAAGTTCGGCTCGCCCAGGCACCGTGTTCTCGTCCCCAGAGGCTTGAGGACCGGGGTGTGCGGGGAGACGATCAGCACGTCCCCGTCGATCCACACCCGTAGGCTGGCCCGGCGCTGCCCGCCCCGCGTGTTCGGCTGGTACGGGCGGGCGGTGGACAGCGTGATCAGGATCGCGTCCGGCCGGAACGGGTCGAGCCGGGCCGTCACCCGCCGCACCACGCCGCCGGGCTGCGCGGGGAACCGCCCGCCGAGTTCCTCCAGCAGTGCCAGCGTCACCGGCCCCGTCGTGTACGCGCCGGCCGTCCAGGAATCGAGCCGTCGGCTGGTCCGCATCGCTCTCCCCCCGCTTTCCCAACACCCGGTGTGAAGCGGTTGCACCGCCCTCCTCCGGCGGCCAGATCACACACGCGAAGGCCGCCGCCAGGCCGGTCAGCCGGTAAATACTCGGCCGGCCGTGGACGCCCGCCCGCTCCACGACCATCAACTCAGTCTTCGCGGCCGGGACCGGGGTTGCGTCCTCCTTCCGACGCGTGACGAACTTCGCCTTCTGCCGGTAGAAGGTGTCCCAGCACGGCCGGTCGCCGAAGACATTCTCGTGGATCGCGAGGATCTGCCGGTCGGTGAGCAAGACCTCCTGCGAGTGCCCCTTCGTCAGGAATTCGTAGTGGCAGTGCAGGAGGAGGCACCGGACGAACCGGGCCTCCCCGTCGGAGAGCCGGGGGCGGACAGAGCACAGACCGCGGACTGTGCTCTGGGGCGGTCGTTGGTCCCGGACCGACCCGTAGACCAGCCGACGGAACCACGCCTCGGCGGCGTCCGGCAGTGGAAGGCGGCTGGTCCGGTCCTGGTGGTCGGTCATGAGGAGGAAGTCGCCGGACGCCAGCCGCCGGAAGGTCCGCTCGACCGAGGAGAAGAGGTCGCGTTCGGCCTCGGCCGGGGAGTCACGGTAGGCGTGGGCGAAGTACTCGAGCCACTGTCTCGCCATCCGGATCACTCGATGCTGAGTTAACCCTTTCCCGACGAGCCAGGCGACCGCACGCCCAGTCTGGTCGTGACGCCGACCGCCGGTGATCGGGAAGCGGTTCACCAGCACCTCGAACAACTCCTCGTCGGCCCCCGGAGCGGGCCTTTCCTGGCCTTCCGTCGCGTCCGGAACGCACAACGCGGCCACAGCCCAGTCCGGGGCCAGAGCGGCGTCCCGGGGCAAGGAAGCGGGCTCGACGGCCCAGTGGTAAATGCCGCCGGTCGCGTGGCGGGAGCCCGGGCCGACGACCATCCCGCGAGTGGACTTCACGTCGATCTTGCCGTACCCGGCGAACCCGGGGAACTTGTCGAGCGGCTTGTTGAGGCCCCGCAACCCCGGCGGCAGCCGGTAGAAGAGTTGGAAGTGGTGCGGCTCGACGGTGTTCCCGCTGTCGATCCGGGCCGTGTCGGGAAGTGGGTGGGTCGCCCGGAGGCGCTGTAGGTTGGCGTACCCGTCCGGCCCGTCCACGTCGAGGACCAAGAGCCCGGCGGTGTGCAGGCCGACGTTCGCGTCCGGCCACTTCGCCCACCACTTCCGGATCGCGGCCGGGTCGGTCGTCGCCCGGTCAGGCCAACCGGTGATCGAGGGTTTCTTGGTGCCGACGTCGATCGGGAACACGGGGCCGCCCTTGGCCGCCAGCGCCAGGGCCGCGTCGAGTGTGGACATGGGTCACCGCAGGTAAGCTCGGACCCCGACCCGGCACCGAGCCAAACCGGGTCGGGGTCCGCTTGTGGCCTGCGGAAACGAAGCGGCTCGGTTGTGGGCTGTCCCCGTGAGCTCTGCCACAAGCCCGGCGACCGCCACCCGATCTTTGCCGGATTGGGCCTTTGTCGAAGACGTAGGGCCAACCGCTTCTTCTTCGCGTTCTGTGGTACAGGTTTGCCTCGTTGTAGGCTCGGGCAGCGGCCACCTCGTCGTCGAAGTATCCGGCGAAGTAGTCCTTCCCCTGCCAGCGGAATGCCACACGCCACTTCCCGTATCGCGAGTACCACGCCACGCTCTTGTAGCGGGACGTGCCTGTGTAGGGTCCGGTGTTCTGCTGGTTCTGTGTGTTCGTTGCGGGCCGGAGATTTGACCGCCGGTTGCTCAGAGGGTGTCCAATTAGGGGTGAGCGGTGCAGGATGGTTGAGCCGGCTCGATCGGCCGTCCGTTCGCCTGGGAAGCACGTATGGCACCACAGGATCACCTCCCGCCGGGCCAGCCGCTGCGGCCCGACCCGGACGCCCCCTCCGCCTCGACCGCGTTGCCGGCCTTCCTGGCCCGCCCGGCCGGTGCCCCGGTGTACCACGGGTTCCCGCTCGTCCCAGAGTCCCGGACCCCGGACGGGTGGTGCTTCGGGATGATCACCGAGCTGGACTGCCCGGACGGGAACGACTGGGGAGACGCCTTCGTCGTGGCCCCGGACGACAGGCCAGGCCGGCCTCGTCTGGCAGACCGGGCTGACCAAACTGGAGGCCGTCCTGGAGCCGGACGAAGGCCGGTGGGGGTGTACGGGGTGCCGATCAGCCGGCCGGTCCACACTCAGGCCGAGCTGATGGCGGAGTTGGCGGCGTGGCTCCCGGCCCTCCGACGGCGTCACGCCGCATGGGCCGACCGGCCGTCGCCCCCGCCTACGCCGGCGCAGGCGGCGGGCCATGAGGCCGATCATGGCGACGGTGACGAACCCTCGGCCGACTCGCACGTCCGCTCGTAGTCCTTGCTCAGCCGCCGCCACCGGCCGAGCCAGCCGAACGTCCGCTCCACCACCTGCCGCTTCGGCTGGATCGTCAGCCCCGGCCCGGCCGGCTTGGCCACCACCCACAGCACCACCCGGGCGAACCAGGCCGCCCAGATCGAACACGTCCGGTAGGCCGAGTCGGCGAACACCCGGACCAGCCGGGGGGCGGCGAGCCGGGCGCGGGCACATGGCCTCCCGGCCGCCGTCCCAGTCCTGGACCGACGCCGGGGTGACGACGACCGCCCACACCAGCCCGAGGACGTCAACGACCAGGTGCCGCTTGCGGCCGACCACCCTTTTTCCCCCCGTCGTACCCCTTCGGGCCGCCTTGCTCGGTGGTCTTCACCGTCTGGCTGTCCAGGATGCCGGTGGTCGGCCGCCGCCGCTTCCCGGCCGCCCGCCGGACCTTCCCGCAGGGCGGCGTGGATGCGGGCGAGCGTACCGTCCCGCTGCCACCGCCGGAAGTAGTGGAAGCAGATGCGGTAGGTCGGCAGATCAGTCGGCAACGACCGCCAGGCACAGCCGGTGCGGGCCACGTACAGGATGCCGTCCACGATGGCCCGCCGAGTCTACTTGGCCGGCCGGCCCCCCGGCCTCGGCGGCGGCACCAGCGGCTCGATGAGCCGCCACTGGGCGTCGGTCAGGCTCGACGGGTAGGGCGTCCGGCTCATGCCCCGAGGGTAGGCTCCGGCACCCTAATTGGACACCCTCTCAGACCGTCTTCGTCGATGTGGTCCACCCACTTCCGGCCAAGGATCAGGTTGTGCATCTTCACCTTGGTCGATCGCTTGTCGCCGTCGAGCGGTAGGGCGTGAGCGTACCAGCATCCCCCGTGCGTTTTGGCCGCGTACCAGCAATAAGGCGCGACGATGGCCCAGTCTTCTGGATCAATTTGGGCAACCTTGCCCTGCGTCAGCGCGATCTCCACCCGCCGACGCTAGCGCGGATTTGAACCTCGCGTAACCGAAAGTTGCCCGCTTCAGGCCAGCAGCCCTGTTTCGCCACCTTCACCTGCCTACCGTTCCTGACGCGAAGCTGCCGGGGGCGCGGGTTGTGCCAGAGACGTGCGGCGGCCGCCGGTCAAAATTTCGCGACCATCTGAGTTTGATTGGAGTGGCCCCGCTAGGGTAGCATGGACGATAGATCCGTAACTCCAGCCGCGCACGAGGGGTTCACCATCCTGCCGACGGGGTCGGGCAAGGCAGCCGCGCGTTCCGACGCAACCCTGGTGCTGAGCCGTGAGACTCAAATTCCCCACGGAGGAGATGCGGGATCTGTGTGAGTCGGAGCTTCGCACGCAACGAGAGTTCGGGATACCCGTCGCTGAAGCTCTGATCGCGTTGCTGGCCGACATCGACGCCGCGGACAACCTTGACGATCTTCCCGCCGAGCGCTTCAAAAGTGCGGTAAGCGGGGAATGCGGGGCCTACGAAGTGCAGATCACTGAAGACTGTTTCGTGCGGCTGAGCGTCAGCCAGTATGCCGAGCATCAGGACGAGGCGGGTGAAGTCATTCGTGCAAAGGTCAGGCGGGTCATGATCCACTCTGTCGAAAAAACCGAGGTGGGCCATGGTTAACGACGCGCCGTTCGCCCCGGACTGGGTGTCGCCACCCGGCGTTACGATCGCATCCCTGCTCGCCAAGCGGGGATTCACGCATCACGAGTTCGCCCACCGGCTCCACCTCCCAGCGGAAGAGGTCGATGACCTCATCCAGGGCCGCCTCGCCCTCACTGTCGAGCTGATCCGCCACATCACCGCCTTACTCGGTGCCACCGAGGATTTCTGGCGCCAGCGGGAAGCGCGGTATCGCAAAGGCATGGAGCTTCTCCGCCAACGGTGCTCCCAACCTGAGAGCCTGGCGTGGCTGGACGAGGTCCCGGTCAGGGACTTGATCAACCGTGGGCTGATCCGGGCATCCGCTGACAAGGTCGAGACAGTCGTTGCGTGCCTACACTACTTCGGCGTGTCGAGCGTCGGTAGCTGGAACCGCGAATACCGTGAGCCACTTCGGCCGGTCGCGTTCCGAACGTCCAAAACCTTCGAGTCGAAGCCCGGTGCGGTCGCCGCTTGGTTGCGACAGGGCGAACTCATGGCCTCGCGGAGTCGGTGTCGGCCGTGGAACAAGCAACGGTTCTCCGAGCTTCTCCCCAGCCTGCGTTCTCTGACCAGAATCGAAGATCCCCGGACGTTTCTCCCTCAACTGACCGCCGCATGTGCAGAATGCGGTGTGGCCGTGGCCGTCGTGAGAGCTCCGGAGGGGTGCAGGGCGAGCGGGGCGTGCCGCTTCCTCAGCCCGTCGCGTCCGCTCCTCCTGCTCAGCGGGCGTCACAGGTCGGACGACCACCTGTGGTTCACCTTCTTCCACGAAGCGGCTCACCTGATCCTGCACAGCACCGACTACATCTCTGTGGATGATTCGGAGGACGGCGGGCAAGCGATGGTCCAAGAGGAGCGGGAGGCCAACGAGTACGCGGCCAACATCCTTGTGCCGCCGGAACACCGTCCGGAGATGCTTCGCCTGAGGTCAGACAAGCGGGCGGTGATGCGGTTCGCGCGCGACATCGGAGTTTCGCGAGGGGTCGTCGTCGGCCAACTGCAGCACCTCGGCCGCATTCCGCGTCACCACCTGAACGACCTCAAGCACTTTTACGTGTGGGGTGACGACGAGGCCCTTCCTCAACCGCGGAACGGCTCGTAAACGGCAGGGCTTTTTTGCCAGTTGCAGAGGGCGTCCTCCAGCACCTGCATTCCCATCGGCAGTTGCAGCGCGGCTTCCAGTTCGACGAGCCAGCCGTCGATGACCTGTGGCACGGCAGTGTTGGCCGCGCTGCCGAAGAGAAGCTTCGCGCCGGCCAGCGGCCCGGTTGCCCCGGTCATGTACGTTGAGCCCGGCTCGATGTCAGCGAGCTGCAGCTTCGCAAGCATCGTGAGGTAGTCGAATCGCCCGGTGCGCCCGAACGTGGCCACACATTCCATCGAGCGGTAGAGCCAGTCGAACGTCTGCCTCGGGTCGTGCCCGGCCTCCGCGGCTGCGTGCTCGAAGAGGGCGTTGTGACTGCGATAGGGCATGACCCAGTTCACGTAGCTGACGAACGCCGGGGCGGTTCCGCGCGTCCCGTTCTGGTTCGACTTGAGGCTTTCGTACTTCCTGTGGTTGCCGAAGTTGCGTTTCACGCCGTCGTTCTGCATCGTCGGCAGGTTCGCGGTCAGCCAGCGGCGGAACGCTTCCGGGTTGTGGCTGATGGTCGCCCAGTCCCAGACCCCGCCCTGGCCGAGTCTGCCGTAGATGTCTCGGGTCAGCCGATACTCGGTACTTAGGTTCTTGCCGAAGTGGGCGAACAGGAAGACGAACCAGCATGCCTCGTCGTGATCCCCTCTCTGGTTGCAGATTGCCGCTGCTCGGATGGGATCGAACAGGTTGCTGGCCGGGTTCGCCCGGTCGGGGTGGTTGGGCCGGTCGAGGACGACACGCTCGATGAACTGGATGCGGTGAATGCTGTCGAAGATCTGATCCAAGAACGCCACGCGCTGAGGCTGGCCGTGGATACCGGGCAGGCTCCGCACGTTGGCGTCGAAGTCGGTTAGGGCAGCGTCGATGCGCTCAGCGTCTTCCCGGTCTCGGGGCCGGATGGGCATAGCGGGTCTCGCAGGGCGGCTAGGGTTCGCTGGGCGGAGGGCCAATTAGGCCCCCTCCCTCGCAACGATGTACTCGGCGTAATACGGGCTAACCATCTGGCCTCGAATCGCTGCGATCGCGTCGAAGTTGTCGGTTTTGGAGTGCCTGAACACGCGCAGCAGTCGGATCAGGTCCTGCCAGTAATCGTGCAGAGGCTCCGCTTCCGGCTCCGGTTCGCGCCCGGAGCGGATCGCCACTTCGGCGCGACGGAAGGCCTTGATGGATTTCCACAGCGTCTTGTCGGTGTCCGGGATCTGCGGCATGGACGCCGCCTTCGTCCCGAGCACGCCCTCGTCGATCAGCAGTTTCGCCTGAGCTTTCTGCTTGTCATACAGATGAAGGCTCGCGGCGAAGTGGGTGTAGTCGCCCAACGGGAGCTGCAGCATGACCGCCATGATCTCCTGCAGCATGGTGAAGGAGAAGACGTCGTGCGGGAGCCCCTTGTAAACGTCATTCGATCGCATCGTGACGGTCAGGTTGAGCTTCGCATCGCGCACCATGAACTGGAGGGTGCAGGTGCAGGGAATGTCCTTGTACATGCCGGCGAGGTCGCTGTTGTCGAAGAGCTGGATGACGGCCTGCCTCGTGTTCGGCTTCCGCTTAAGCAGCGCGGCCACGCTCTCGAACTGGTTGTGCCACGCGGCGGTGAACAGGCGGGGGCCATACGCTCCGCGGACGCTGCCATCGACCTCCTCCTCGTTGGCGTAATGCGAGATGTAGTAGCTGATGAAGTCTGCCCGGTCGCTGGCCGACAGGTACCACGCCAGCTCCCCGAGGGCACTGAACACCTTCCCCTTCGTCTCGGTCTGGCTGAGCCGCGCGCGGGGGTTCGACAGCTTCAGCAACACCCCGCATAGCTCCGAGTTCGGCCCGCGACTCGCTTCGACGGGCGCCCCATTGTCGAGCACCGCTCGGAAAGCCTTCCGGAGCAGGTCATCAAGCGTTGCGGCGGCGATCAGCATCTGAGATCCTTGGCCGGAATGCTCGGGGCGGAGAGAGGGCTGTTAACGGCCACGTGCGCGCACGGCTGCACCAAACGCTTACAGTGGCCAAGCCGACACTCGCTTGTCAAAGTCAGTTTATCCGAAGGCGATGGCTCGCTTTCGGAAGTTTCCGCCGGTGCCGATTGGGCAAACTGCGTAATCGCTGTCGCCCATCCGAAGCCGCCACGCCGCCTGCTTTCCCGAGCAGCCCTTTCACGACCGAGCTGCCCGTAGACTCTGCCGAGGAGGTACAATGGGGCGCGCGGGCTTGAGTGAATGGGAGGAGATGTCGGAACGAGCCGACGGCCGCGCCCGGAGTTGGCCGAAAAAATCGGTGAGGAGGAATAGGTATGGAACCCCGCACCAAGCCACGGTGGCAGCAGAAGGCCCAAGGAATACACGAGCGGTTTGTTAAGCTCGCTCAGGCGAAGGGCAATCTGAACTCTGACACCGAAGTTTTGAACTTCCTGGCGTTGGCCATCTGCGGCGAGGCCGGCGAGCTGGCCAACCTCGTCAAGAAGGCGTGGCGGGGCGACGAAGTGGACCCCAACGCGATCCGGGACGAAATCGCCGACATCCGCATCTACCTCGAACACCTTACCCGGCTGCTCGACATCGACTTAGATCGGGCGTGCGACAACAAGCTCGATGAAGTGGCGGAACGGCTCGCCGTGAAGGAACGCGAAGCCGCCGTGAATCAACGGTAACTCGCCTTCGGCGGCTTCTGGCGGGGCGCACCGCACGACTGTAGCCTGTCCGTATGGGGGCAGGCATGACCACCAACGCAATTCTCTCCCGGTTCGACGACCTCGCGGTCTGGAAGCAGGGCGACCAGCGGGCACCGCACAAGCCGCTGCTCATCCTGTACGCGCTCGGCCGGTGGCAACGCGGTCTGGCCGAGGTGTCGTTTCGTGAAGCCGAACCCGAACTGACCGGGCTTCTCCGCGAGTTCGGCCCGCCACGAAAGTCGGACCACCCGGAGCAACCCTTCTGGCACCTCCAGCGCGACGGCGTGTGGACGGTCACGACGCCTTCCGATCTGCCATTGAAGACCGGAGACACCATTCCGCGGGTAGCCGCCCTCCGCTCACACGATGTTCGGGCTGGCTTCTCGGCAGACGTTCAGGCAGCGCTTACCGCCGACCCGACACTGGCCCCCCGGATCGCGGCACGCATCCTCGAACGGCACTTTCCCGAATCCCTGCACCCGGACATTCTCAACGCGGTCGGGCTGGTGCTGGAGTCAGGGCCGACACAGAAGAAGCGAGACCCGAAGTTCCGCCAGCGGGTGCTGAAGGCCTATGAGTACCGCTGTGCCGTCTGCGGGTTCGATGTGCGGCTCGGGGCGGCGTCGATCGCACTGGATGCCGCGCACATCCGGTGGCATCAGGCGGGCGGTCCGGACACGGAAGTGAATGGGCTTGCCCTGTGCGTGCTGCATCACAAGACATTCGACCTGGGCGCGTTCACCGTGGCCGATGGCGTGCTGCTCGTATCCGACCAGGCCAACGGCACCACAGGCTTCTCCGAGTCGCTCATGGCGTTTCACGGAAAGCCGATGCGGCCTCCGCAACATCCGGACTGGCAACCGGCAGCCGACCACCTGAGTTGGCACGGGCGAGAGGTGTTCAAGGGCGAAGCGCGGCACCGCGCCTGATCGCGACACGTCGGAGGGGTCGGCTCCCGACACGCTTTCCGCTGCCTTCCGACCGTCGCCGTCGCAACGTAGTTATCACGGGGGTGCATGGCCGGGGGCGCCTCGCACAGCTCCCGAACCTGAGCTGGGCGCGGGAAGTTCACGCTCTGGCACGTCTGGAGAAGGAGAAGCCCATGCCGAACTGGCACCTGCACTACCAGGTGGCCAACTACACCTTCGACCCGGAAGCGAAGCCCGTTCGGGGTGGAAAGCAGGCTCAGACCGGTGCATTCCGGGCGCTCAACCTGTTGCCAATTAAGGTGCATGCCGCCGAGCTGCAGGCCGCGTTTCACGACATGCTGAAGCAGGAGCTTCAGGGGATGGGACTGCCGCTGCGGTCTACGACACACCGGTATCCGGCCCTGTTCGAGGAGCCGCTGGTGGTGGTCGCCCTGTTCGAGTCGCTACGCTGGGTCACCCCGCAGCCCCGCAGAAGACACGGCGAGACCTGAGAGGGTGTCCAATTAGGGGTGAGCGGTGCAGGATGGTTGAGCCGGCTCGATCGGCCGTCCGTTCGCCTGGGAAGCACGTATGGCACCACAGGATCACCTCCCGCCGGGCCAGCCGCTGCGGCCCGACCCGGACGCCCCCTCCGCCTCGACCGCGTTGCCGGCCTTCCTGGCCCGCCCGGCCGGTGCCCCGGTGTACCACGGGTTCCCGCTCGTCCCAGAGTCCCGGACCCCGGACGGGTGGTGCTTCGGGATGATCACCGAGCTGGACTGCCCGGACGGGAACGACTGGGGAGACGCCTTCGTCGTGGCCCCGGACGACAGCCGGGCCGGCCTCGTCTGGCAGACCGGGCTGACCAAACTGGAGGCCGTCCTGGAGCCGGACGAAGGCCGGTGGGGGGTGTACGGGGTGCCGATCAGCCGGCCGGTCCACACTCAGGCCGAGCTGATGGCGGAGTTGGCGGCGTGGCTCCCGGCCCTCCGACGGCGTCACGCCGCATGGGCCGACCGGCCGTCGCCCCCGCCTACGCCGGGCGCAGGCGGCGGGCCATGAGGCCGATCATGGCGACGGTGACGAACCCCTCGGCCGACTCGCACGTCCGCTCGTAGTCCTTGCTCAGCCGCCGCCACCGGCCGAGCCAGCCGAACGTCCGCTCCACCACCCAGCGCTTCGGCTGGATCGTCAGCCCCGGCCCGGCCGGCTTGGCCACCACCCACAGCACCACCCGGGCGAACCAGGCCGCCCAGATCGAACACGTCCGGTAGGCCGAGTCGGCGAACACCCGGACCAGCCGGGGGGCGGCGAGCCGGGCGCGGAGCATGGCCTCCCGGCCGCCGTCCCAGTCCTGGACCGACGCCGGGGTGACGACGACCGCCCACACCAGCCCGAGGGTGTCAACGACCAGGTGCCGCTTGCGGCCGACCACCCTTTTTCCCCCCGTCGTACCCCTTCGGGCCGCCTTGCTCGGTGGTCTTCACCGTCTGGCTGTCCAGGATGCCGGTGGTCGGCCGCCGCCGCTTCCCGGCCGCCCGCCGGACCTTCTCCCGCAGGGCGGCGTGGATGCGGGCGAGCGTACCGTCCCGCTGCCACCGCCGGAAGTAGTGGAAGCAGATGCGGTAGGTCGGCAGATCAGTCGGCAACGACCGCCAGGCACAGCCGGTGCGGGCCACGTACAGGATGCCGTCCACGATGGCCCGCCGAGTGTACTTGGCCGGCCGGCCCCCCGGCCTCGGCGGCGGCACCAGCGGCTCGATGAGCCGCCACTGGGCGTCGGTCAGGCTCGACGGGTAGGGCGTCCGGCTCATGCCCCGAGGGTAGGCTCCGGCACCCTAATTGGACACCCTCTGAGGCAGGTCACGATCTCCCACAAGGAACTGGAAAAGCCGGAGAGCGTTCACGGCGCGATGGTCCAGACGCGGCAGGTGCGGGTACGCCAGGGCGATGGCTTCAGTTTCGTGATCGAAGAAGGCAAGGTGGAGTAGCCCCCGCCACACCCCGCGGACACCAAAACCTGCCGGAGCAGTTGCTGTGTCCCGCTTCAGATCATAGGCTCTTGCCAGACACTTCGTTGCGTTAACGCGCGTCATCGACCGACAGAAGATCCAGCTTGCCGTGGAGGCGACTCCTGGTGAATAAGAACACGGGCGGGAAAGCTGCTGGAGGGAAGGGCAAAGCGGGCGCCAAAAAAGCGGCACCAGCACCAGCAGTAGGACCTGTGGCGGGCGGCCCTGCCGCAGCCGCGCCTGTCCCCGCAGCTCCCGCTGTAGCCGTTCCTGCTGCCCCCGCGCCACCTTCACCCTCGGCTGTGCGGTTCGCCGAATTGGTGAACCAGTTCAAAGCCCAGGGACCAAACCCTCATCCGCTGACAAATTTCACGTTTTTCCTCGGCGCCGGCTTCTCCAAGTCTTGGGCATTGACTTACCCGACCGGACCCGCCTTGTTCGAGGTGCCACACCTTCAGCGTGACCAGCTCATGTACGTCGAGCGTGCGGCGATCTCGACCGCTCCTCCGCCACCCGCCAACCTGCAGATGAGCGACATCAGCCAGCTCGTCTACAGCCTGGACATGAACGCGAAGTACCCGGCGATCCGAGCGCGGTACACCGACGACCACAACATCCGTCAGTCGAAGAACCTGCTGCGGGCGTACTTCTCCGAACGTTTCCAGGGCATGGTCAACCCGGGCTGGCACTGGTTCAATGACCAGACGCAGAAGTTCGATACTCCCGCCAACTACACCCCTGCGCAAAACCAGATTCGCGAGCTCTTCGACAAGATGTTCAGCCTGATCGATGGCTCCCAAGGACATCTGGAGGGGGCGCGGTTCAATTTCATCACCACCAACTACGACTGGCTGATCGAGCAAATCACCGACAGCGTGTGCGAACTCGACGACTCAGCCTTCCTGTACCTGTATCGCGGGATCACTCCCGATTTGGTCTGCGGCATGCCGCCGTCGATTCCTGCCTTCGCCCACAGCCTCGTCTTCAACCTCCTGAAGATCAACGGCGGGCTGGAGATCTTCCGCGACGGGGGACGGTACCACTTCGACTACAAGCAAAGGACGCGAGACGACTACGACACAAACGCCCCCATTCTGATGTTGCCGTCGCGTGAGCAGGACTACATGGACGACTACTTCCTGTCCATCTTCCCGAAGGCAGTCCGCCTGCTGCACGAATCCCGCGTCCTCGTCCTGGTCGGCTACAGCCTGCCACAGGAAGACGCGCTGCTGCGGTTCATCATCCGTCAGTTCTGCGAAGACGAAGCGGACGCCCTCGAAAAGACCATCTTCTACGTGGACATGATGGCCGTGGCCGATCAGGAAGCCAAACTGCGGTCGGTCTTCCCATATGCCGGACAGGAACTCGAAATGGTGACCCACACGGGCGGCTTTGCCGATTGGGCAGGGCAAGTGAGCCAGCTCATCTGACAACGGGTAAGCCCATGACGTTCTTCGAGCAAGCCCTGAAAATGGCGTCCTCTGGACGACCGGAATACCTGCCAACGCTCCTGACCGAGTTCCACGAAGCGGGAACGATCGAGGCGCTGGCTGCGACTCAGAAGCTGTTCGAAGACGACTACGACGGCTTCACGTTCAACGCCGAGATGAAAATGGTGGCCGGGTGCTTCCTCCTTGCCTGGGGAGTGCGCGGACTTGAGGCGATGTTTGAAGCGGCCCAGCGCACTCCCACCCACAAGAACTCCGCGCTCGCGCTCCAGCTCTTGTCGAACGCTGCCGCCGGGCAAAAGCCTCCGCGGCTGCAGTGGGTTCACGCCAGCGCGCCGGTGCAGGCGGTCCTGGCATCCGTCACCGACTGGGCCGCCATGGTCCCGGTGGCAAAGCGATGCCTGTACGATTTGGTCCTCTCGTTCCCGACGCTGGATGAAGCGGGGTTGGCGGTTTCCGGTGCCCTGAGCTACCTGTCGTTGACCGAAAGTGATTCGGCGAAGCACCTCTTTGTCGCGTTGTCCGCGCGATCCGCTGCGATCGGCACCCCCACGCTGAAGGCATACGCCGAGCTGATCAGCTCGTCCCCCGATGACGAACCGTCGTTCCAGGCGTTCTTCGAGAAGCACCCGCAGATGCTCGACCCGATGGCGTTTCAGGTGTGGCCGACACCGGACCTACACGGGGCGAAGGAGCCGGACTTCATCATCCGCCGGACCGACAACAGCTACGTGGTGGTTGAGATCGAGGTTCCCGGCAAGAGCCTTGTCACCGGGGGGAACCAGCTCAGCGCTCAGGCCACGCAGGCGGTCACTCAGGCTCTCAGCTACAAGGCGTTCCTGATGGAGCGATTCCCGGAAGCAGCCAAGACGTTTCCGGAGTTCCGAGAGCCGGAGTGCCTGGTGGTGATCGGGCTGGAAGGCGACCTGAACGCCGAACAGCGAACGGCACTGCTTCGGGAGAACCAGCACCGCGGCGGGCTGAAGATCGTCGGCTTTGACTGGGTGGCGAAACGCGCAGAGGCGATTTCCCAGAACATCATCGAGTCGCGGGTGGACGTGCAGCGAATTCGGATGGTGTAGGCCGGTCGCAATGGCATTCACGGGGAAACAAGCAACATTCTGTCGGTGAGGGAAAGTGTCATGGCTGAGTTCGTGGTTTGCTTGCACTCACCGTCTGGGGTGCGGTTGAGTACGAAGCCCTACGACACCAACGAAGGACGACGGAACCTGTTCCTTGCCCTACCGCACGCGCACATCGCGGTCTTCGACCAGTGGCGGCAAATGGTCGAAGGGCTCAGCGTGCCAGACGGCCTGACTATTCTCGTAAAGCTGGCTGTTGCGACCGTTGACGAGGCGTTGCAGACCGGTGCGGGGGTGGCCGACCACACGCTCAGCATGATGAGCTGCGTTGGCATTGGGTCGATCGACGCACCGCGTCCAATCTGGGCCTACGATGCGTCGCCGGGAGTTGAACAGCGGGAATACCGCCACTGCGTGTACGAGGCGATCGGCCCGCGACCGACCAAGCGGTTGAACGATCAGCATCTGCTGCACCTGTTGGATAAAAACTACCGGTCCTTCCTGAGTGATGCCACAATCAAGGACGATTTCAAAGAGCGGGTACAGCGGTCGATGATGGCCTTCCGGCGAGGCTTGTCGGACAACGATGACGTGCTGAACGAGTTCCTGACGGCCTGGTCGTCGATGGAGGGACTCGACTGCGTTTACACCAAGTTGCTCCCGGCAGCGAGCGTGCGGCGTTTCGAGGACGGGATGAAGGACGTGCTGAGCAGACTCGGTCAACCTCAGGCATTCACCACCCTGGATAGGCTTCGCAACGACATCGCGCACGGGTCACTACGTCTGGCCGATGCCACGAAGACCGCGCGTGACCACATCGGCCTGATCCGCAAGGCGCTCGTGCTGATGGTCCTGCGAATCTTGAAAGCGGACGAGGCGACTGCCAATCAGATCGTCGATCAGACTTCGTACAAGGGCAAGTTCCCTCCCCACGCCAGATTGCGGGCCACTATCGGCTTCGACCCCGTCGATATTCAGAACTTGGAAGGGCAACCGCACGTCAAGGTGTGGGTGGAAGGGGCAGAGTTCACCAAGAACCCGGAAACCCTTGGGTACAAGCCGGATGTCAGATTCCAGCCCCAGAATCTGAAGGGCATGATTCCGCTGGGGCTTGAGTTTTGGGGAGACGAAGGGATTCCCATCCAGGTCAACGAAGTCGGCGTGGCGGTGATTCCAAAGGTGCCAGATGCTGGTGCTGCCCGTGGGGCAACGTAATCCGCACTTTCGTCGGGCCTCCCCGCCTGATGCGGCTCCGGGTGACTTCCCGTAGAAACCCTGCCACACGGCCGGCAAGCGGGCCGGGAGGGGGCAGAAAGAAGAATGGTTCGCTGGTCCGCGTTACTTCCGACTCCCGACGGTCCATTCCCCGAATGACTGGGGCGGGCGGGGTCTCGCCCGAGGCCAGTCTCTGCCTCGGGCCGGCTGGGACAACGGGACAGCCGCTACAAATCCTGAGGAAACAAGGCGAAGGGCACCAACTCGAACGGGACAGCCACGGGACGAAACTGGGACGGAACGGAACACGACGGCGAGCGGGAGGGGTGCCGGGGCGAGAACGAGCGTGGCCCACCAAGCGGGGCCGACAGGCTGGACAGCAAGCGGGCGACAAGCAGCGGGGCGGGCCGCGTCGCAAAGCCCGTCGTTTCCGGGCCTTCCGCGTCGGGTGGCCCTGGTTTTGAAGAACTCTCCGGCCAGCTTCGGGCGTATTAGGCTCAGTGGTGCGCCGTCGTAAGCCCTAGTCGAGTCAGGGATAGTGCCGATCCTCGTGCGGGAGGAATCGGGCTGTTTTCGTCGTTCAGCGTTGCACCCCGACAAGCAGGCGACAAGCAAGCGACCAGAGCGAGAACTGACGTGGCTCAATCGCCCGCCTGAGTGGGCTGTCCCTGGTTTCCGTCCGGACAGTTCAGGACGGCCGGTCGGCCTGTTCTTGGAGCCATCTGCAGCGATCACCCGAGCCGGCCCATGCACTGGTTTCGCAGACCAGTACCAAAGCCCTGGGAGGGTCGCCTGGTCGCGGAAGGACTGGGGGCGGGACTGCCGCATGAGTGTCTGGCCCGCCCGGCACGCACGGGTTGGTCGGGGTAGTGTTCCGACGGGCGAAGGACGATTTTTGTTCGCCCCGGCACGCACCGCGACTCCGATATCGCCGGCTGACTGCGGTGCGAGCATTTCGATCACCTCCGAACGGCGCGGGCGGCCCGCGCCGTGACGACGGCATCCGTTCAGTAGTCGATGGTTCCCGAGACGGCGACCGCGATCGTTCCGTCGGGCAGGATCTGGCCTTTCAGTGCGGCCGAGCCGCCGGCGTCGTCGAACCGGCCGGTCCCGCCGACGTAGGTCACTGTTGCCGTGATTGCCCCCGTCAACCCGTTCAATTCACCGGTGATGACCGCGTAAAGCTGGTCGCCGTTCGCCGCGGTGTAGACCGACCAGGCGTCGATCGCGAGGACGGTCGGGTCCGCGGTCGGCGAGAACTGGGCGCTGCCGACCTCGGTGTACCGGCCGAGGTGGGTGGCGTGCCCCGAGCCGACGAAGTCGGTCGGGCTGACGAACTGGGCCGTGCCGCGGGCGTGGTACGGCCGCTCGCCCGCCGATGCGACGGCGGTTGAGGTGAGCATCACGGTGATGGCGAGCAGGGCGACGGACGGATAGTAGAAGCGGGTCATGGTAATCTCCCTTGGGTCTGCGGGGTTGGGAACGAGCGACCGCGGGCGCGCAGACCGAACGCCCCGGCGCTTCTGCGGACCGGGCCGGGGTGAGGGGCTCGCCCTCACCCGACCGCGGGCAACGACGGCGTCAGCTCCAGTACCCGAGGCGGTAGGTCATCCGTGCGTCGAAGGTGCCGTCGCCATGGCCCAGCCAGACGTGCTCGTAGCCGTTGAACCTCGAGCCCTGGTACTTCGAGCCGTACGCGACCACGTCCAGGTCGCCGTCGGCGTTCACGTCGAACACCGCCACCTCCTGGATCGGCTGGCTGCTCGGCACCTTCAGCGTCGCGGCGAGGGTCAGGCTGCCGTCGGGGTTGGCGAGCCGGACCGTGACCGTGGTGGGGGTGGCCAGGTCGACGACGTCCTGGCGGCCGTCGTGGTTGAAGTCGCCGTACACCGACGGCGTGGCGCGGTCTTCCACCGCCTCGAAGGACAATCGGAGGGCTCTGGGTTTTATGAGTTCTCTCCGGCAGGGTTCGGTCCGCGATCGGAACAAAGAGGCCCCGCCCCCGATGTGCGGACCTCGCACCGGGGAGTGGTCCCCCGCACCCGGCGCTGCGGGCCGGTGGGGGATGGTCGAAGGTCGGTGGGTGTTCTCGGCCGGGGTTGGCCGCGGTCGTCACGGATCAGGCTCAGGTCCACCACTTCGGGATGCGGCCCGACCGGTCGGTCACCCGGTCTCCGAAGGTGCCGTCGCCGTTGCCGAGCCAGACGTGGCCGTAGAACCGGTTGTTCTGAAACCCGCCGGCCGTGACGTCGGGCTTGCCGTCGCCGTTGACGTCACTCACCTCGATACCCTGGATCGGCTGGTTCTTCGGGGCCGTGAGGGTGGCCGACACGGTGTAGCTACCGTCCGGGTTGGCCAGGCTGACGGTGACGGTCGTGGGGCTGGTGACCGCCGCGACGTCCACGCGGCCGTCGCCGTTGAAGTCCCCGTAGGCCACCGTGCTCGGCATCGTGCGGGCGTCGAGTACCTCCACCGCGAGTCGCGTCGAACGAGAGGTCATGGGTTCTCCCCCTGGTCTGTGGTTCGCGAGAGACAATACGTCACCGCCCCCGGCTCGCGAGCCGCCTACCGGGGTATTGCGGTGGGATGGCGCTCGCCATCCGCTCGGTCGGTTACTTCGCGGAGTCGTTCTTCGTGACCGACGGCCGGATCACCGGGCGGTCACGGGCTTCCCGAGGTGCCGGTCGAACCACCTCAGCATCGGGGCGAACTTGACCTCGCCGGGGAGCATGTGGTGGCCGCCCGGGTGCACGTAGTGCTTCTTGACCGCGCTCCCCAGGAGATCGAACATCGGCACCTGCGACTCCTTCACCGGGTAGATGGGGTCGATCTCCCCGTTCACCATCAGCACCGGCACGCGGATGTGCGGCAGGTAATGCCGCCACTCGAGCGCGGCCCGTTCCTTCCGGAGCGGCCGGTTTGACAACCCGCCGGCCTCGAACACGACGGCCCGGATGCGGGGTTCGATGGCCACCAGGCTGCCGGCCCACTCGGCCCCGAAACTGTACCCGTGGTACCCGACCTGGCTCATGTTGATGTCGCCCCGCTGCTCCAGGTAGTCGATGGCCCGTTTGAGGTCCTGCCCGAGGCAGATGCGGCGGTCCTCCCACGTCTTGTCGTCGGCGTCGAACGAGGCGTACCGCCGCTCGTACATCCCGTGGAACACCGGCCGCAGCACCGCCCGACCGCTCCGGACGAGCGCGTCCAGGCCGTACTCCTCCGCCAGCGGCCGGATCCGCGGCAGCATGTGGGCGTCCGCGGCGGGGAGGTACACGATCGTCTGGTACCCGGTCCGGGCGTCGATCCCCTTGGGCAGGTACAGGTGGAGCGTCAGTCGCTCCCACCCGCCCTTCGCGTCGCGGTAGGCGGCGTTGACCCGCGCCGTGACGTGAACCCACCCGCCCTCGTCGGCCTGCTCGGAGGTCACATCGAGCGGGGCGGCGCGGTCGTAGGTGAACCGGTCCAGGACCGCGAGGCGGAACGCGGCGGCGTCCAGCAACTCGTCACGCCGCGGAGGAGCCGGCCACGCGATACTCCCGACCCGGTTCCAGGCGGCGGCCTCGCCCTTCGCTTCGCCCACGAAGTTCACGCAGCGGAACCCGAAGAGTTCGTCCCTGCGTAAGGGCGACGCGCTTTCCAGTGTCAGGGGGATGTAGATCGGGTCCCCGCACCCGCCGCCGAGGATGAAGCGCGTGCCGCCGTCGCCCTCGTTCCAGCACCACTCCTTGACGTTGCCCATCATGCCGAGCACGCCGTGAAGGTTCGGCCCGCCGAGCGACCGGACGGGCTGCACCCTTGGCCCGAAGTTGGAACGGGTGATGAACGGGCTGCCGGCGAGGGCGACGGACGCCTCGATCTGGCCGGCCTGGACCCAGTGGTAAACCGTCGGGAGGCTCTTCCCGGCGAACCGGGCGAAGGCCGCCGCCTCGTACCAGCTCACGCCGCGGACGGGGTGGTCGTCCTCGCCCGGCGGGAAGGCGCCATCCCGCCAGATGGCCGGGCCGGGCCGGCCCGTCCGGTCCACGAGTCGGGGCTTGACAGCCTCCCAGGTCGTGGGCTTGCCGTCGGGGGCGCTGAACCGCAGGTCCCGCCAGAACTCCGCCCGGTCGTACCCTCCCGCGGTCACGAATCGGTAGAACTCGACGTTGGTGACCTCGTACCGGTCGATCAGGAAGGCGGGTATTTCGACCGACCCGAACGCGACCGAGAACCCCATCCCCGGCCGGTCCGGACGCCCGCCGGGAATGGGGACCATGTCCGGTGGGCTCGCGCCGGCGGGCATCAGTTTGAACCAGGCCTGGTGCGGTGGGCGGAGCCCCGTGACCTCGCCGCACCCCGCCTTCGCGGCCCGCCACAGGTGTTCGCCCCGCGGGATGCGGACCTCTACAGGACGTTCCGACGTCCGCGCCACGTGCCGCCACGGAGCGTCCGCCGCGTCGTACGGCCGCCGCCACACGTCCGCGCCCGGCGGGTCGGTGGCGACCGAGCAAGTGTGCGAGCACTGCTCCCACAGCTCGGGCAGCCCCGGGTGGTCGGGGATGAGCGGCTCGATTTCTGTCAGCAGGTCGAAGGCCGGCCCGTACTGCTCGCGGCGGATGGCCGCCTGGATCAGCGGCACCTTCTCGTGGGCCTCCCGGACACGCCGGGCGTGCTCGACCTGCTGCCGCCCCTGTTCCGCTTCCCGCGCCCGCTCGTCGTACAGCCATCCGCCGGCCGCGGCGGCCGCAGCCGACAAAAGGAGGCCGGCCGACAGGAGTACCGAACTCCGGTTCCGGCGGGCGAATTTCCGAACGCGGTACGCTACCGACGGGGGGCGGGCGTGCACCGGCTGATCGGCCAGGTGGCGTTCCACGTCGGCGGCGAACTCACTGGCCGAGTCGTACCGCCGGGCGCGGTCCTTCTCCAGCGCCTTCATCACGATCCAGTCCAGATCGCCCCGGAGCGACCGGCTTAACTGCCGCGGGTCGCTCCGCCGGTTGACCGACACCGTCTGGGCCGCCGGCCCGAGGGTGCTCAGCCGGGTGCTCGGCCGGGGCGGCTCCTCCTCGCGGATGATCCGGCGGATCTCGTCGTAGGACGACTGCCGGAACCGGTCCCGGGTGAACGGCGTGGTCCCGGTCAGCAGTTCGTAGAGCAGCACCCCGAGCGAGTACACGTCGCTGCGGGTGTCCGCGTCGAGGTCGCTCATCCCCGCCTGCTCGGGGGCCATGTACAGCGGCGTGCCGATCATCTGGGCGACGCCGGTGAACAGCGTCTTGTCGGTCAGCTCCTGCCCCAGCGCCTTGGCCACCCCGAAGTCGATCACCTTGACCACCGGGGTGGTGTCGTGGCGGGACACCAGGACGTTGGACGGCTTGATGTCCCGGTGGACGATCCCTTTCTGGTGCGCGTGCTGGACCGCCCGACACGCCGAGACGAACAGCCCCAGCCGCTCCCGCGTCGTCAACTGGTGCTGGTCGCAGAACTCGGTGACCGGCACGCCCTTGACCAGTTCCATCACGAAGTAAGGTCGGCCCGACCCGGTCGCCCCGCCGTCGAAGACGCGGGCGATGTTCGGGTGATCCATGAGGGCCAGGGCTTGCCGCTCGGCCTCGAACCGCGCCACCACCTGCCTCGTGTCCATCCCCGGCTTGAGAACCTTCAGTGCGACCTTCCGCCGCAGCGGGTGCGTCTGCTCGGCCAGGTAGACCACGCCGAACCCGCCCTCCCCGATGGGCTCCAACAGCTTGTACGGCCCGATCACCGTTCCCGCCCCCTCGACGGCGCTGGGCAGGTCGACGGTCGCGTCCGCCGCGGGGGCGGACAGGAACCCGGTGGCCCCGACGTTCGCCCGCAACAGTGCGTCGACCGACGCCCGCAACCCCGGGTCGCCCGCACAGACCTCGGCCAGGTAGGCGGCCCGGTCAGCGGGGCCACGCGCCAAGGCTTCGTGAAAAATGTCTTCTTCGGTCATGGGCCACCGCGGAACGGTCGCAACCGCCTCCACCCTTCCGTGCGAGAAACGGCGGTCGCGGCACCAAGAATTGTGGAAATTGGTGGAATCGAGCCGTCAGGCGTCCGTACCGAACCCCAGTTCGCGGCGGAGCCAGGCCCGGGTGAAGACCCACAGCCGGTCGGCGGAGCTGGATGACATTCCCAGAACCTCCGCGGCCTGTTCGCCCGTGAGCCCGGCGAAGAAGCGGAGCTCGACGAGTTTCGCCTTGATCGGATCTTGCCCCGCCAGGCGGGTCAGCGCGTCGTCGAGCGCCACCAGGTCCAGGTCCGACGCCGGGGCGGCCACCTCATCGGCATCGAGTTCCTGGCGGTGTCGCCCACCGCCGTGTTTGGCGGTCTGCTTGCGGCGAGCGTTCTCGACGAGGACGCGGCGCATGGCCTCGGCGGCCGCGGCGAAGAAGTGCCCCCGGCCGTTCCAGTCTCGCGGCTGACACCCGCCGACGAGCCGCAGGTACGCCTCGTGGACCAGGGCGGTGGCATCGAGCGTCTGGCCGGGTCTCTCGGCGGCGAGTCGCGCGGCGGCGAGTTTCCGCAACTCGGCGTACACGAGCGGCAGCAACTCCCCCGCGGCCTTCGGGTCGCCGGCCGCGGCCGCGTCCAGGAGGTGGGTGACGTCGGACATGCGCATGAGTGTAACGGCCCGCGGCTTCGGCGGCACGCACAACCCGCCATGCCCTCCACTCTTCAAGGCGATCGGGTGGCTCGGCGACCGCCGCCGCGACCGGGTCGCCCTTCCGGTCGCCATTAAACCGGGTATCCCCACGCCTCGAAGCCGGCGCGGCACTCGTCCGCGACCCGGGTTCGCAACGCGGGTGGCAGTTCGGGGAACACATTCTTACGGTGGACCGCGACCGAATCGACGTACCGCCGCGCCACCGGCTCGGCGGGGCCGAAGTCGGGCAGCTCCAGATTCTCGTAAACCCGTCGCAGCAGGCCGACTGGGTCGGCCTCCAAGTCCTCGAACCGGATCTCGGTTAGATCCCCGGCCGGGATCAGCCGCCGGTCCTCGAAATAGGCGTCGTACATCGCCCGGTACTGCCGCAGCACCCACCCGTCCGGGTCGTCGCGTCGCGCCGGCTGGAGGCGGTTCAGCTCGCCGTTCACCCGGAACATGTGTCGGGTGGACGAGAATACGGCGTAAGGGTCGCGGCAGATGTGGACGAACTTCGCCCCGGGGAACAGTTCCAGCAAGAGTCGGACCCGGGCGGTGTGCGGTGGCGACTTCAGCACCAGCGGACGGCCGTACTTCCAGGTGAGCTTCCGCGCGAACACCAGGAGTGCCGCCTTCCAGCCTTCCACCTCGGCCGCCGTGGCGTCTCGGAGGGTGAGGTACCGGTCGTAGTGCTCCCGCCGCCGGGGGAAGATCCAACCCATGCACGGCGACAGGCCGGTGGCGATGTTCAGGGCGAACTCGTCCTCCTGCGGCGATCGGATGGTCCACCGGACGTCGTCCATGGGCCGCCGGTCGGGCAGGAAGTGGGCGACCAGCCGGGCGGCGGCCGCCTCGGTCGTGAGGAACGAGTGGGGGAACAGGCACTGGTAGTTGTTCGGGAAGGCGAACCGGTCGTCGGCCGCCAGCAGGTAGTGCAGGTGGGTCGTCCCGCCCCGCCAGTGGCCGAGGACGAACACCGGCGGCGGGACCGCCACGCCGGCAACAGCGGGGCCGTACCGCCACCGCTCGTACCAGGCGAGGGCGCTGTTCTGCACGCTCTGGCAGGTGACTGAGGCGGCCTTCGGGAGGCGGGACGGGGCGACGGCGAAGCCGTTGTCGGCGAGCACCCGGGCCCAGTCGCCCGCGGTGATCCCGCTCAGGAGGCCGGGGCCGAGGTGGCGGAGGAAGGTGTCACGCCACGCCATCCGCGGAACTCCTCGGTCACCTAGTCACGGCCGGCCGTCCGGGCCCGACCGGCTCGCGCACCTGTCGGACTGGCAAGATCCCGGCCCCCGGCTGCGGTCATGCCGGTCGGAACCTGCGGTTGAACGGGCTGTTGTCCAGCCCGTCCACGTCGCCGTCCCCGTCCAGTTCGCGGCCCTGCGGTCGTGGACGCGGTCCGCCCGGAACGTCAGGGTGTAGCCGCCGTCGGCCAGCGACCCGCCGGCGTATTCGGACCCGGCAAATGTGAGCACGGCCACCGGCGGCCTTCCTCTCGTTCACGGAACGGTCGGCAGCCGTCTTCAACGACCGATCATCTTGGTTAGATCAGGCTCCCGAACACGTCGTCATCGCTCGTCGAGGCGTCGTTGGCGAAGATCCGTGTCCGCGAGTCGGCGGCTGCGAGTCCACCGGGCGCGAGGTAGAGGCCACCCCCCTGACCCACGCCCGCGCCCACGTTGCCCGAGCCTCCTTCGGCCCGGTTGAGCGTGACGAGCGTGCCGTGGAGGGCAAGGGTGGGCACCCCGACCGGGGAGAGGCCGCCGTTGAAGATCCCGCCGCCCTCGCCGGCCCCGCCGGTGGCACCACCCACGCCGCCGACGGCCCGGTTCCGGGCGACCAACGAGTCGGACACGGTGAGGACGCCGCCGTTCTCGTTCGCGATGCCCCCGCCCAGGCCGTTCCCGCCCGCGGGGCCGGTGCCGCCGATGGCCTGGTTGCCGAGAATCGTGCTGTGGTCGATGTGCGCGGTTGCGGTCAGGGTCACGGGCGGCGCGGCACCCCCGAAAATGTAGTTCGCGATCGCGCCGCCTCTGCCGTTTTGCCCGGTCGGGCCGCCGCCGGCGGCCCCGCCGACGGCCCGGTTGTTCGTCAGGGTGCAGTGACTGACGGAGAGGAACGCGCTGCCGGAGCGGGCGACGTTCGAGAAAGCACCGCCGATCCCCGCGCCGAAGCCGCCCGGAACGCCGTTGTCGATCCCGCCGATGGCCTGGTTGTCGTGGAACTCGCTGTGGCTGGCAGTAAAGCTGCCGGCCGTGTTGTTGACGGCACCACCCACACCGGCGCGGCTGGCACCGATGCCGGCAGCCCCGCCGACGGCCCGGTTGTCGCGGAACTCGCTGTGGCTGACGGTCGCCGAGGCTGGCGCGGCCGCGGTCCCGCCGGACATGATGGCCCCGCCGAGACCGGAGCTGCCTATGCTGCTCGCGGTACCGTCCCCGCCGACGGCCTGGTTGTGGACGAATCGCGTGTGACTGACGGTGAGAGACCCCCGGTTGAAGATGCCGCCACCGAAGGCGTCCACGACGGTGGCGAGGCTCGGGCCGGGGGCGCCGACGACCAGGTTGTCGGACAGGACGGCGTGGGAGACGGTCAGGGTGCCGGCGTTCAGGATGCCGCCGCCCTGACCGATGGCCCGCCCGCGGGTCACGGTCAGGCCCTCGATGCCCACCGCCACCCCGGAGGCGATCAGGAAAACCCTGCTGGCGTCGTTGCCGCTGACCGCCAGGCGATCGGCACCGGGGCCGTCTATGGTCAGATCGTCCGTGATGCCGAGTTGACCGCTGGCCAGAGTGATGGTGCCGTCGCGGGCCGCGGGGGCGAAGCGGATCAGGTCGGCGCCGGGGTTGGCGTTGGCGTCGACGACCGCCTGTCGCAGCGAGCCGGGCCCGTTGTCGGAGAGATTCCCCACGGTGAACGTGCTCGGCACGACGCGATCGTTGAGCGATTCGACGGTCAGCCGGGGGCGGGGGGTGCCGGTCGGGCGGCGCTTGGCAGAACGGAACAGGTGGTTCAGGAACATGGTCGTCTCCTTCACAGGCGCGGTCTGCGGGGTGAAACGACGGCCCATTCCGGTGCGCAGACCGTGCGCCGGGGCGGTGTCGGGCCGGTGGGGGGCTTGCTTGGCGGTAAGGACCCCACCGGCCGCCTTGATGGTTCCGGCACGTTCTCCCACGTCCGCTATGCGAACGGACCGAACAAGTCGTCGTAACTGGTGGAGGCCTGGTTGCCCTTGATCCGCGTGTTCTTGATGGCGACATCACCATCGAGTATGTAGACGCCGCCGCCTTGCCCGTAGCCGTCGGTATCGCCGCCCCCCCCGACGGCTTCGTTAAAGAGGATGGACGAATCCACGATGCGCGCGGTGCTGTTCGCGAGGTAGACGCCGCCGCCGCGGCCGTCGCCACCGCGAACGCCAGTGCCCCCCGTAGCCCGGTTGTCGCGGATCGAGGTGTCCGTGACGGTGACGAAATCGGGGATCCCGTACTCCGAGGCACTGTAGATGCCCCCTCCCACACCCGCGGCGCCGTCGCCGCCGACACCACCGGTTCCCCCCGTGGTCGTGTTGCCGGCGACGCTGCTGTGGGCGACCGTGAGTTTCCCCCCGGCGTTGTAGATGCCGCCGCCCTGACCGGACCCGCCCATGCCACCGACGCCACCGATGCCGCCTGTCGCCCGGTTGTCAGCGATCCGGCAGTTCGTGATGGCCATCGTGGAACCAAACTCGGTGAACAGACCGCCGCCCTCGCCCTCGCCGCCCTCACCCACCGAGCCGCCGGTGCCGCCGACGGCCGCGTTGCCGACCACGGCACAATCGGCCAGCATCACGGTCCCGTTTTCGTTCTCGACGGCCCCGCCCCAGGCGTCGCCGCCGCCGCCCCCGGTGCCGCCGGTAGCGGCGAGGGCCTGGTTGCCGGTGAATCTGCTGTCGGTGACCGTCAGGACGGCGGTCGGTTCATTGAAACCGCCGACGACCCGGACCGCCCCCCCGAAGGCGCAGCCGCCCTTGCGGCCGGTCCCGGACGCGGCGCCGAGAGCCTGGTTGGCGGTGAACGTGCAGTCCGCGATGGTGGCAACCGTAGGCCCCGCCCCCCCGAAGCTGAACAACTCGATGGCACCACCGGCCCCATTGCCGCCACGACCGCCCCCGCCCACACTGCCGATCCCTCGGTTGCCAATGAACGCGGAGTGCCTGACCATGAGCTTCGAGTCCAGGCCGCTGAAGATGACGCCCCCTTCGCCGTTGCCCCCACGGCCACCGGCTCCGCCGGCGCCGCCAACGGCCTGATTGCCGCTGAACGTGCTGTCGTTGACCTCGACAGTGGCGCCGCCGAATTGGCTGAAGATCGCTCCGCCGACCGCATTGTTGCCGTTCGCCCCGTCGCCGCCGTCGCCCGCGACCGCCTGGTTGAACTTCACGACGGAGCGAATGACCTGGGCGGTCGAGCTGAAAGCGTTCGCGATCGCTCCGCCGGCGGCCAGACCGCCATCGACGCCTAAACCACCGTCGCCGCCGAGCGCGCCGTTCCCAGTCAGGGTGCTGTCCATAATCAGGAGGGACGAGGTCAGGAACTCGAACGGTGCGCCGTTGCTGATCGCGCCGCCGGTGCCGAGTCCGTCGTTCGGGGCGCTGCCCGCCTGACGGTTCCCTCCGATGGCCTGGTTGCCCGCGAACGTGCTGGCGCGGACGACAAGGGTACCGGCGTGTTCGTTGCTAACGGCCCCCCCGATGCCGAACCCATCGACCCCACTGCCGCTCGAAGTTCCCCGGCCTCCCCGGGCCAGGTTGCCGGTGAAGGTGCACCGCTCGACGGTCGCGGCGGCCTGGTTCTCGATCGCACCGCCGATGCCGTAGCCGCCCGCCCCGCCCCCGCCGTCGCCGCCGAGCGCCTGGTTGTCGGCGAACGTCGTGTTGCGGACAGCCAGTGTCGTCCCCGCCGCGTTGAAAATGCCGCCCCCCAGGGCGGAGACGCCGGTGCCGCCGACGGCCCGGTTGTTCACGAAGACGCAGTCCGACACCGCCAGACTGCCGCCCGTGTGGTCGATCCCGGCGCCCCGGGCTGCGAGGCCGTGGGCGACGGTCAGCCCGGCGAGGGCTACGTCGGTGGTGCTGCCACTGAGGCTGAAGACGCCTGTTGTGCCCCCGCCACTGACGGTGATGGCGGTGGCGCCGGGGCCGTCGATGGCCAAGTCCTCGGTGATGCTCAACGGGCTGGCCAGGTTGATCGCCCCCAGCAGGCCGCCCGCGAACCGGATCACGTCGGCGTCAGGGTTTGCGTTGGCGGCGAGGACCGCCTGGCGCAGCGAGCCCGGGCCGCTGTCGGCCAGGGTCCCGACCGTGAATGTGCTCGGCACAATCCGGTCCCCGAGCGATTCGAGGGACAGCCGGGCGCTCGGCCGGGGCCGGAGAGCGTCGGCCGCGCGGGACTTGGCGGACCTGAACATGCGGCGGAATAACATGGGCCGTCTCCTTCGAGAGTGGTCTGCGGAGGGTGACGGCGGCCCTCTCGGCGCGCAGACCGTGCGCCGGGGCGGTGCCGTGCCGGTGGGGGGCTTGCTTGGCGGTAAGGACCCCACCCGCCGACTGCGTTTGATCGCGTGGTCAGTCGTCGTTCAGGATCGTGCCGAGGCCGCGGCTCCTGGCGAGGAGCGAGTTGCCGCTGTTGCCGAACAGGTCCAGGTAGAAGTACTCGTCGGTCTCCTTCTTGCTGTCACCCTTCACCTCGATCGTGACCGTCTTCGTCGTCTCGCCGGGGGCGAACGTGATCGTGCCGGTCTTGCCCACGTAGTCGCCGTCGCCGGTCGTGGCGGTGCCGTCGGCGGTGCGGAAGGACACCGTCACCGGCTGGTCGTAGGCGGCCGATAGCGAGATGGTGAAGGTGAACGAGGTCGTCTGGTTCTTCTTGCCCTCCTTCTTCGCCACGTCGCCGACGCTGATGCGCGGCTCGTCGTCGAGGATGGTGCCGACGCCCGACCCGCCGACCACCGCGTTGGTCGCGCCGCTCAGGTTGACGACGAACGTCTCATCCGGTTCCGGCAGGCGGTCGCCGTAGACCACGACCGTGACGGTCTTGGAGGTCTCGCCGGGGGCGAAGGTCACCGTCCCGGCGGCGGATCGGTAGTCCGTACCGGCGGCGGCGGTCCCGTTCGCCGTCGCGTAGTTCACCGTCACCGTCTGGTCGGTGGCGTCGGACAGGCTGACGACGAACGTGACGAGCTGCGTGCCGGCGTTCCCCTCCGACACGCCGGCGGGGGAAACAGACACGGTGGGGACGTACGGGTCGTCGTTGAGGATGACGACGTAGCTCGACTCCGCCGAGAAGAAGTAGGAGTTGGTGCTCGCCGCACTCAGGTAGACCAGGAAGGTCTCGTCGTCCTCGTACACCGTGTCGCCGAGCACCTGGACGGAGAAAGTCTTGGTCGTTTCGCCGGGGGCGAAGGTGACGGAACCGGTCGTGGCGACGTAGTCGGTGCCGGCGACGGCCGATCCGGTGTACGCCGTGGCGTATGAAACGGTGACCGGCTGGTCGTATGCGGCCGTGAGTTGAATCGTGTAGGCAACGGCCGTCGAACCGGCGTTGCCCTCGACCGCGTTCACATCATACTGCGGCGTCAGGTAGACGCCCGGCTCGTCGTCCGTGATCGTCACCAACCCCGGCCCGTTGACGAAGGCGACAGGGCTGGCGTTCGAGAGGTTGAACGAGAAGGACTCGGCGTTCTCGCCCAGGCGGTCGCCGAACACCGTGACCGGGACGGACTTGGTCGTCTCGCCGGGCGCGAAGGTCAGCGACCCCGACGCGGCCAGGTAGTCGCTCCCAGCCAGGGCCGAGCCGTTCGCGGTCGAGTAACCGACCGTCACGGCCTGGTCGTAGGCGGTCGAGAGGCTGACGGTCACGGTGGCCGTGGTCGAGCCGGCGTTCCCCTCGGCCACGGTGACGGGGTCGGCGGAGATTCGCGGCTCGTCGTCGAGGATGTTTCCCGTGGCCCACCCCGATCCGGCGTAGGCGTTGCTGCTCGAGTTGAGCAGGTTCAGGGTGAAGTACTCCGGCTCGTCGATGTAATAGACGTTCCCGTCCCAGTCGAACGTCTGGGTGAGTTCCGGAATCCGGTCCGCCAGGACGGACACGACGACCTGTTTCGCCGTCTCGCCCGGCGCGAAGGTCAGTCGGCCGGAGACAGGGAGGTAATCGCTGCCGGCCGTGGCCGTGTAGTCCGCCGTGTTGTAATCGACCGTCACCGTCTGGTCGTATGCGTTCGAGAGGCTCACCGTGAAGACAGCCGGGACCGCGCCGGAGTTCCCCTCCGTCACCCCGACGCCGGTCGTGAGGAAGCGCGGCTCGTCGTCCAGGATGCTGCCGATGCCCCACTGGTCAGAAAGGACGGCGTTGCCGGGGTTCGACAGGGCGACGTAGAAGTACTCGAACTGGTCGGCGTCAGCGAACCGGTCGCCCAACACCGACACGGAGATCGTGCGGGCGAGTTCGCCGGGCGCGAACGTCACCGTGCCCGAGGTCGCCGAGTAGTCGCCGCCGGAGAGGGCCGTGCCGTTCGCCGTGGCGAAGTTGACGGTCACGGTCCGGGTGCTCGGCTCGGACAGGCGGACGGTGAACACGGCGTTGGTGGTCCCGCTGTTCCCCTCCGTGACGGTCACGTCGTCGATCGTGACGAACGGGACACCAACGCCGACGGAGGTCATGAGGACGGCGTGCGTCGAACTTTGCCAGGTGAGGGGGTTCCAGATCGAGCCGTACCCCACGACCTGCCCCGCGGAGTTGATGGCGGTCGCCTCCGTCATCGACACATCGGTGCCCGCGGTCGTGAGTCCGTTCAGATCCTGCATCACCCCGCCGGAGTAGAGGAAGGGGCGGTACACGAGGTAAGAACCCGATTCATCGGAGATGTAATAGGCCGAATAGCCGACGACCTGGCCGGCGTCGTTCAGGCCGTTCGCGCTGCTCTCGTCAGAACCCGGCACCACACCCAGGTCTGCCAGGCTGCCGGTCGTGCCGTTGGGCACGGCGGGGGTCCACAGGTTGGCAAATCGTCGCCAGGTCGGCAAGGTGGAGCCGGCCACCTGGCCGCTCGCGTTGATGTCGCTGCCGAAGCTGCCCGGACCGGCACCCAGGTCGGTAATGGTGCCGCCACTCCACAGGAAGGAGCGGGACTCGCCGGCGGCGTTCTGGGCCGAGCCGGTCACCTGGCCGGAGTCGTTGATGGCAGCCGCGGAACTCGTGGACCCTCCCAGGGTCCCCAGGTCGGTCATCGTGCCGTTCTGCCACCGGAAGGCGTGGTCGACGGAGGCGTTCGTGGTCCTCGCCCAGCCCACCACCTGCCCGGCGTTGTTCACGTCGCTTGCCGAGCTGACGCCGCCGCCGAGCGTCCCGAGGTTCCGCATCAGGTCGTTCGCGCCGTCGGCGTTAGTGTCGCGGAACCAGCGGTCCGGGGTGCCGTTGCCGTCCGTGTCCTCGGGCGTGAGCAGGAAGGCACGGTACGCCCCACCGGCCGCACTGGACTGACCCACGACCTGCCCGGCGTCGTTGACGCCGTAGGCCCGGCTGAGGGTTCCGCCGAGCGTGCCGAGGTCGGTCATGACGCCCTGTTGCCAGAGGAAGGCGTGCTCGCTGCCGCCGGCGATGGACGAGTACCCGACCACTTGTCCGGACGCGTTGACGTCGGTGGCCTGGCTCCACCCGCCGCTGAGCGCCCCCAAGTCGATCGCCGAGTAACTCGGCACCGCCCGGTCTTCGAGCAGGTCAAGGACCGGGCGGACCGACGACCGCGGGCGGGCGGGCCGCCGGCTGACGGGGGTCGAAGTCGCGGACTTGAAGAAGTTCTTGAGCCACATGGTCGTCTCCTACAGGGGTCTGCGGTCGGATGACGACGGCCCCTCGGCGCGCAGACCGTGCGCCGGGACGGTGCCGGGCCAGTGGGGGGCTTGCTTGGCGGTAAGGACCCCACCGGCCGCTCGCCTTCGGTTTCTCTCCACGGAACTGAGTACCGTTACCCCCACCAGCCGGGGTCGTAGTACCAGTAGCCGTACGCCGTGCTGCCCCAAATCTGCGCGTTGGCCGAGGCGTTGCTGAGATTCAGGGTGAAGTACAGGTCGTACTCGGGGACCAGGGTGAGCGCGGTGACCGTGACCAGCACTCCGGTCTGACCCGGCTGGAACGTCAGCGTGCCGGACGCGGCGGCGTAGTTGACCCCGGCGATGGCCGTCCCGTCCGCCGTGACGAAATCGACCGTCACCGGCTGGTCGTAGGCGGTTTGCAGGGAGACGAAGAATGTAAACGTGCCGGCGTTGGTATCGAGGTACGTGTCGCTGATGCCGATCCGCGGCTCGTTATCGACGATGGTCTGCTCGCCCGCCCCGCCGATCGCGACGTGGCTGTTCGGGGTGGTGAGGCCGACGGAGAATCGCTCGTCTTGCTCCCCGGCCCGGTCGCCGAGAACGGCGACCGTGACCTCCTGGCGCGTCTGGCCGGGCGCGAACGTGAGTGTCCCCGAGGCGGCCGTGTAGTCGAGACCGGCGACCGCGGTCCCGTCCGCCGTGGCGTAGTTGACCGTCACCGGCACGTCGTAGGCGGCCGAGAGGATGACCGCGAACGTCAGCGGCGAGGAGCCGGCGTTGCCTTCCGTCGCAACCCCGTTCGTGGCGAAGGCCCACGGCTCGTCGTCCTCGATCCCGACGGTGCCCGTGCCCCGGGCGATCTGGGCCCCCTTGGGGTTGGACAGGCGGACGGAGAACGTCTCGTTCGACTCCGGCACCCGGTCGCCTCGAACGGGCACCAGGATCGTTTTGGTGGTTTCGTTCTTGCCGAAAGTCAGCTTGCCTGAGACGCCGGTGTAGTCGCTGCCCGACGCGGCCGTCCCGTCGGCGGTGGCGTAGTTGACGGTGGTGTTGTTGCCGTGCTGCCCGGAGAGGGTCACCGTCAGCACGGCGGTCTGAGTGCCGGTGTTGCCCTCCAGGATCGTGGCGTCGCCGATGCTGAACTGGGCGGCGGGCACGATCCGGTCGTCCAGCCGCTCGACGGCGAGCCGACGGGGTGCCGGGTGCCGGCCGGCGGGTTCGTGCCGCGCCGGCCGGGCGGCCCGCGTCACGAAGTCGAACAGGGTGCGGAAACGCATGAGGATCTCCTGCGTCGGGTGAAGGATGGAAGGAGTGGACGACTTGGACGGCGTGCCGCCGGGGCGCGCCGGCGGCACGCCGCGGTAGTGTCAGCGGCCGGGGAAGGAGATCGCCCCCTCGAAGGAGGCGGCGGTCTCGCCAGTGACCGTGTCCTTCAGGCGCGCGACGTCGAATCCGCCGGTGGCCCCGGCGAACCGGCCCGTCCCGCCCGTGATGGTCGCGGTTTCCGCGATGCTCAAGACGTTCGGCGGCGTGAACGCGGCTCGCCCGCTGACGGTGCCGTACACCGTGTCGCCGTTGGCCGCGGTGAACACGAAGGTTCCGCTCCCCACCCCGGTCGCGGTGTTGACCGTGATCTGCGCGGTGTACGCGAACCGACCGAGCTGGGTCGAGTTCCCCTCGGCTTCGACGATCACCGACGCGAACGGGGTGTTGGGGATGGGCCTGCCGAGGTCGGTCCCAGCGAAACCGCCCTTGAACGGCACCGGGTCGCCGGCGGCGACCGGGCCGGCCAGCACGAGGCCGGCGACGAGGGCCAGCACGAGGCCGGCGCCGGAGCGGAAACGGGTCATGGAATCTCTCCCGGTCTGCGGTACAGTGGGAGGAACACCTCTCGGAGCGCAGACCGTGCGCCGGGGCGGTGCCGGGCCGGTGGGGGGCTTGCTTGGCGGTAAGGACCCCACCGGCCGCTTCTTTTCAGAGATCAGAAGTCAGAACGGCGCAAGCTCACTGCTGACGCCCATCGACCACGCTCGGCAGCCGCGGGCTGCGGTGGGCTACACACCCCGTAACCCCGACATACCCCCGCGGCCTGCCGCAGCGGGTGGTCCTGCCCCACCCTTCGTCGGAACACCGGTTGCCCGGGACTCGAGTATGGGCCCGAGCCTGCCCCGACTCACGCATCGACGCTCCCGCCCCCGCCCTGCACGGCTCTGAACAGCCCGGGCAGGCAGGGATCGACTGGTTGGAACACCCGCGCCGGGGTGCCCAGTTGTGTGACATCCATCTGATTGTCGCCACTGCCGACGGTGGCGGTCTGTAGGACGACTGCCGCGTGGCCACCGCCGAGGAACCCGACCGGGGTCGCGCTCGGCGTGTCCCGGCACTCCAGCCGCTCGACCCCGAGAGCGGCCCTGTTGCGAATCGCCATCTTTGTGCTCCCTTCAGGAAAACGAAACTCACTCCGATCTATGTGAAACCCACGCGGGCTTGACGCCGAACCAGACGGTCACCCCGCCTCAGAACGGGTCTGCCGTCCAAAAAGGAGGACACCCCCGGCGCGCGGGCCGTGCGCCGGGTCGGTGCCGGTGGGGGCTTGCCTGGCGGTAAGGACCCCACCGGTCGCCTTCGTTCACGTGATCGGGCAAACTGCGGGCGTTCACGAGGTCACTTGTTCAACTGTCCCGTGTCCTTGAGCCACTGCTGGTACTCGGGCGTCTTCTTCCACCGCTCGTAGGCCGGGCCGGGGCCGACCAGGTCCACGTCCGCCCCGAGGTCCTTGCCGTCCTTGCCGGCCCGGTAACCGGCGCTGTCGGGTCGCAGGCGGAAGTCGGTCGGGGACAACTTCGCGGCGTCCGCACTCTTCAGGGCGTTTAGATCCCCACCCTGGAAGCGGAGCTTACCGACCACGGAGTCGGTTTCCTTCGAGCCCCAAAAGTGGCTCCACGATGCCAGGTCGGTCGGCCCGTGCCGCCAAACGTCGCCCGATTGCGCGGCCGCATAGAACCTGAATTGTGTTGGGCCGCCCTCGGTACCTGTTGTGACCGAGAAAAAGTTCTGCTTGTCGTGCCAACTCACGCTGCCTCTCAGCAGGGTTTCAAGCTCCATCGACGGCAACGGCTTGCCGTTCAGGTAGTTAGACTCGTGCTGATGGGTCACCAGTAGACAATCGGCCGCGAAAACGTTGTCTGCCGTCTCGATCGAGATCCGCTTGCGTAACGGTTCGCTCGTTGGAGGCCATCGGTCCATGACGAGCAGTAGCACCCTCCCGTCGACGCAGGTCGATCTCGTGACGCGGAGCATGATCTCATCTCTCGCCGGGTGCATGCCGAAGACCAACCCACGGAGAGTGCAATTGTCGATCTCCGCACGGAAACTGCCGGAGGGGTATCCCCCGACTGTGCCCGCGCCGGCCGAAAGGAACTCGCAATTCCGCACCCGGCACTCCTTTGTTGTTCCTTCGTTCCAGATGCAGAGGAACTCGTGGGGAAAGCGGAACCGGCAGTTGGCCGCGTGGAGGGCTGGTCCCGGTTTGATAACTACTCCCCACTCCTATGCTCCCGCTGGATCCCACCGCAACTCGAGCCCCTCCAGTACCAAGTCGGAGTTAGTGTTTAGCAGGTCGAGGTACTTATCCGATTCGTCCCTCGTCCAAAGTACGATCGGTCGGAAGCCGGTCGCGGCCCGGATGGTCAGGGCACGGTTGCGGATTTGAATGGGACGGGCGGCGAACGGGCCGTTGCCGCGGATCTCGATGGTGTCGCCGTCGTTGGCACGGAGCACGGCATCGGCCAACGTGTCGAGCTTGCGCACCTCGACGTCCTTGCCGCCCAGGAGCACGAACGCGCCGCGCTCCGCAGCTGGCGCGACCGCCGCGGGGGCGTCGCCCTCCAGCCGCACCCGGACGATCTGCCGGTCCCCGCGGGAGATCGCCACCAGGTCGCGGTCGAGCTTCACCGCCTTGCCGTGCTTCGTCACCTTCAGCCGGTAGCTGCCGGCCTTCAACCGCACCTCCTGCGGCCCGGCCCCGGTGATGACCAGGTCCCCGTCCCCCTCCACCGTCACCTTCACCGCCGGGTCGTCCATCTCGACGACGAGCGTGCCCTCCGGGGTGAAGATGCGGATCACCGTCGACCGGACGTTCGTCACCCCGGCCGCCTCGGTCGCGCCGAGGACCGCGAGCGTCGCCACGACCGCCGCCGCCGCGACCGCCCACCGGTGTCGCCGCGGCCGGGGGGCCTCGGCCGGCGGCCCCGCCGGCAGCGGCACGACCGACGGGTGCTGGACGCGGGCCAGGTGCCGGCCGAGCAGCTCCGCCACCTCCGCGGCCGACTGGAACCGCCCCGCCGGATCCTTCGCGTGGAGCCGGCCGATCAGTTCGGCCAGCCAGTCGGGGATCTCGGGGTTGGCCTCGCGGACCGGTGTCGGCGTGTCCTCGCACACCCGCTTCAGCACGCCCATGGCCGACCCGGACCGGAACGGCGGCCGGCCGGTGCACATCGCGTACAGCACGCTGCCCAGGCTGAACAGGTCGCTGCGGTGATCGAGGGGTTTCCCCTCGGCCTGCTCGGGGGACATGAACGCCGGCGTGCCGGCCACGGCCCCGCTCTGGGTCAGGCTGGCGTCATCTGCCGCCCGGGCCAGCCCGAAGTCGGTCAGCTTGACCCGCTCGACCCCGTTCTCCAGCAGGATGTTGGCCGGCTTCACGTCCCGGTGGACCAGCCCCTGCGCGTGCGCCGCGGCCAGCCCGGCCGCCGCCTGCATCCCGATGCGGAGGACCTCGGCCAGCGGCAGCGGCCCGGAGCGGTCGAGCCGGTCCTGGAGGGACTGGCCGGCGACGAACTGCATGACGATGTGCGGGAGCCGGCCGGACTCCTCGACCACGTGGATGGTGACCACGTGGTCGTGGGTGACGGCCGCCTGTGCCCGGGCCTCCCGGACGAACCGCTTCCGGGCGGTGGCGCTGGTGGCCAGCGCCGGGGGCATGACCTTTATAGCGACGACCCGGTGCAGCCGCTCGTCGAACGCGCGGAGGACGGCCCCCATCCCACCGCGGCCGACCACCTCCCGCACCTCGTAGTGCCCCAGCCGACCGAGCGACCCGGGCGTGTCGGACGGGTCGAGGAAGTCGAGCGGCTCGTCGGCGTCGGGCCCCGACGGCCCGGTCCGGGTCTCGTCCTCCCACCCGCCGACGCCCGGCACCCCGGCCAGCCGCTCCGGGGCCGACCCGTTGAGGAACTCGCCGGCACCTTCGTGCGACCGGAGCAGGCCCTCGACGCGGCCCCGCAGGGCCGCGTCCCCGGCGCACGCGGCGTCCAGGAACGCGGCCCGTTCGGCCGGCGACCCCCTGTCCAGGGCTTCGAAGAAGATCTCGCGTTCGGTCATGAGCGGGACGCCCCCGGGACTGCCCTCCGGAAGTCAGTGCGGAGTGCGGGCCGGAATCACGCCACGACAATCCGAAAAAAATCACCCGCCGGGCGCGGTCCCCTGGACGGCCTGGTGCAGCCAGGCCCGGGCGTACGCCCACAGCCGGTCGGCGGTCCGCGGGGAGATGCCCAGCACGGCGGCCGCCTCGGGGATCGGCAGGCCGGCGAAGAACCGGAGGTGGACCAGGTCGGCCGCGGCCTTGTCCTCGGCGGCGAGCCGGGCGAGTGCCTCGTCGAGGGCGACCAGGTCCTCGGGCCACTCGGGGGCGGCGACATCGACGGCTTCGAGGTCCTGTCGGATGAAGCCCCCGCCGGCCTTCAAGCTCTGCTTGCGACGTGCGGCGTCGACGAGGATCCGGCGCATGGCCTCAGCCGCAGCCGCAAAGAAGTGACCGCGTCCGTTCCAGTCCTGCGGCTGTGTGCCGCTGACGAGCCGGAGGTAAGCCTCATGAACCAGGGCGGTCGGCTGGAGCGTCTGCCCCGGCCTTTCCTCCGCCAGGCGCGAGGCGGCGAGCTTCCGCAGCTCGTCGTAAACGAGCGGCAGCAACTCCCCCGCGGCCTTCGGGTCGCCGGCCGCGGCCGCGTCCAGGAGGTGGGTGACGTCGGCCATACCGCCGAGTGTACCCGTCAAGCGCCCGTCGGGCAAACGGGGCCTGCCTTCCGAACCACCGGACTGCACCCGACCCAACCTGCTCCGGTCCGACACGCCGAGGTAGGGGCAAGGGCCAGTGCGGATAACCTCAATGCGAGGCTGGTTGGCGAAGCTGGCGGACGGGCTGGAAGGGGCTCGGGTCGCTGGTCAGCGTTACTTCCGGCGGCCGGCGGTCCACCGGCAAGTGACCGGGGTGTGCCGAGCCTCTACCGCGGCCGGCCTCCGCCTCGGACCGGCCGGGACAGCGGGACAGTAGCGGCAAACTCCCAGAACCCAAGCAGAAACGCGCCGGCCCGACCGGGACAGCCGAGGGCCGAAGCCGGGATGGAGCGGGGACAAGGCGGTAAACGCGAGTGGCCAGGGGCAGGAACGGGTGGGGCCGACCGGACGAAGCCGGCGGGCCGGACGACAAGCGGACGACAAGCAGCGGAGTGGGCTGAGTCGCAAAGCCCGGCGTTTCCGGGCTTTCCGCGTCAGGTGGCCCTGGTTTTGAAGAAATCTCCGTCCACGTTCGGGCGTCATACGCCCCACGTGGTTCCGTCGTAAGCCGCGGCTGGCTCGCTAATAGCGCCGATTTTCATGCGGGATCAATCAGGATTTTTTCGCCGTTCTACGTTACACGCCGACAAGCAGGTGACAAGCAAGCGGTCTAAACGGGAACCGACGCCGCTCAATCGTCCGCTCTGGACCGGGCCGTCCCCTGGTTTCCGTCCGGACGGAAACCGGGACGGCCCGCTCGATCACGTCTCGAAGCCATTTCCGACGATCACCCAGCTCGGTCCGTGCGCCTGGTTTCGCAGACCAGTGCCGAGGCCCCCGAACCCCCAGCCACGACTTGCGAGCAATGTGCCGAAACGAACAATCAGCAGAACCGTGCGGTTCATCACTTACCGATGTGGAAGCAGCGTCGCGGGAACCGTAAGCACAGAGCGGGTAGTGCTCGGATGGGTAGGTGTACACGGCCTTCTCGACCCCGCCGTGGACGGTCAGCCGGACTGCTCATCGCCCTCGACGTTCAACGACGTCACCCGCAGGCGCCGCTTGACCGGCGCCTTGAAGATGGAGGTGCGTACGATCCCGCCGTTCCACGCGACCTCCCGCGACCCGCCGACGCTCAGTGACACGACCTTGATGCGATCGCCCTCGCCCTTGTACCCGATATGGTATCCCGTGTTCGCGAGGGGCCCGCGCATGAACCCGCTGCTCCGACGGCTCGGGATCGAGTTGCCGATCGTCCAGCCCCCGATGGCCGGCGTGTCCACGCCCGAGATGGCCGCCGCCGTGTCGAACGCCGGTGGGCTCGGCTCCATCGGCATCGGGGCGGCCGACCCGGAACCCGCGCGCACCATGATCCGGGCCGTCCGGGCGCTGACCGACCGCCCGTTCAACGTGAACGTGTTCTGTCACGCCCCGGCGGCTCCCGACCCCGAGCGCGAAGCCGCGTGGGTCGCCCGGCTCGCCCCGGAGTTCGCCCGGTACGGGGCGAGCCCGCCGGCCCGGCTGCGGGAGATCTACACGAGCTTCGTGACCGACGCCGCGACGCAGACGGTGCTGCTGGAGGAAAAGCCCACGGTCGTCAGCTTCCACTTCGGCCTTCCGGCCCAGTGCGTGATCAACGCGCTCCGGCAGGCGGGGATCGTTCTTCTCGCCTCGGCGACGAACCCGGACGAGGGAAAGGCCGTCGCTGCCGCCGGGATCGACGCGGTCGTGGCTCAGGGATACGAGGCGGGTGGGCACCGCGGCATATTCGACCCGGCCGGCCCGGACGACCGGCTCGGGACACTGGCTCTTACCCGGCTGCTGGTGAAGGCGCTCGACATTCCGGTCATCGCGGCCGGCGGGATCATGGACGGCGCCGGGATCGCCGCCGTCCTGGCGCTCGGCGCCATGGCCGTACAACTCGGTACGGCGTTCGTCGCGTGCCCGGAGTCCTCGGCGGACGCCGGATACCGCGCGGCGCTGCTCGGCCCGCCGGCGGGGCACACGGTGATGACGGCAGCGATCTCCGGCCGGCCCGCCCGCTGCCTGGCCAACCGGTTCACGGTCGGTGGGGGCCTCGAACCGGGAGCGATCCCCGACTACCCGATCGCCTACGACGCGGGGAAGGCGCTCCACGCGGCGGCCAGGGCGAAGGGGGAGTTCGGGTACGGGGCGCAGTGGGCCGGGCAGGGCGCGCCGCTCGCCCGCTCGCTCCCCGCCGCTGAGCTGGTCGCCCGCCTCAAGGAGGAGATGGACCAGGCCCGGTCACCCGGATGACTTCTCGGCCTGTCGCTTGCGGAACTCCGGGGTCGGCAGCCCGCCGGCACCCCAGTTCTCGAGTTCCACTTCCTGGATGATTACGAAGGTCAGGCTCGGATCTTTGTTCAGCACGTCCTTCAGCAGGTCCGTCGCGCCCTTGATGAGGGCCGCCTTCTGCTCGGCGGTCACCCCCTCGCGAGTGACCTGGATCGTTACGATCGGCATGGCATTCTCCTCGGTTACCAGTGACCGGCGTGCGCGCCACCATCGACATGCAGCGTCTCGCCGGTAATGAACTTGGCGTCTTCCAGGTACAGTACCGCCTCGACGATTTCCTGCACCGTGCCCATCCGCCCGACCGGGTGCAGCCCGGCGAGGAAGGCGTGCGTCTCCGGCTTGTGCATCGGGGTGGCGATGACGCCCGGTGCCACCGTGTTCACCCGGATGCCCTTATCCGCGTACTCGATGGCGAGCGACCGGGTGACCGCGTCCAGCCCGCCCTTGGTGAGCGAGGCGAGTGCCGACGGCACGCCCTTCACCGGTTGGCCGACGAGCGTGGTGGTCATGTTCACGACGTGCCCGCTGCCCTGGGGCAGCATCTGTCGGATGGCGCTTTGCGACACGTAGAAGAAGCCGGCCAGGTTGAGTGAGATCTTGGTGGCGAAGTCCTCCGCGGTGTACTCGGTGAACGGCTTGGCGATGAACATGCCGGCGTTGTTCACCAGCGTGTCCACCCGGCCGAACTTGGCTATGGCTTCAGCGATCACTCGGTCAGCGACAGCCGGGTCGGCGATGTCGCCCGGGACGGCCAGCACATCCGGTGCGGTGTCGGACTTGATCGATCGGGAGTTGGCGACGACGCGGTAGCCCTTGTCGAGGAACCCGCGGACCAGGCCGGCCCCGATCCCCTGCGACGCGCCGGTGATGACGGCGACTTTGCGTTCGGTGTTCATGACGTGTCTCCGGATGACGTGTTTTCGGAAAGGCAGGCCCGCCCGGTTTGATCGGGCGGGCCGGTCTTGCATTACGCGAGGTTGATCTGGACGTCGATGTTGCCGCGGGTGGCCTTCGAGTACGGGCAGATCTGGTGCGCCGCGTCCACGATCTCGCGGGCCACCGCCGGGTCCAGCCCCGGAAGGCTGACGTTCAGCCGGGCGCGGAGCAGGTAGCCGCCGTCGTTCGTGCCCAGGTCCACCTCGGCGTCCACGGCGCGGTCGGCCGGGAGCGAGACCTTCTTTTGGGCGGCGGCCACCCCCATCGCCCCGATGAAGCACGCCGACCAGCCGGCGGCGAACAGTTGCTCCGGGTTGGTGCCGGTGCCGGCCGCGCCGGGGGACGAGAGCTTCACGTCGAGCCGGCCGTCCGAGGTGCGGGACGCGCCGTCGCGCCCGCCGGTGGTGTGGGTCTTGGCCGTGTAGAGGACCTTGTCGATCGTGGTCATGCTAAACTCCTTGTGAGAATCGGTTGAGGTTGGGCGCCTGGATGACATCACATGAGGCCGGGCGGTCGGGCGGCTACGCCCCGTACCCGCCGTCCACGTCCAGTACCGCCCCCGTGATGTACGACGCGTCGGGGCCGGCGAGGAACGCGACCGCGGCGGCCAGCTCCTCGGGACGCCCGTACCGCCCCAGCGCCGTGCTCGCCCGTTGGACCGCCGCGAAGTCCCCGGAGTCCGGGTTCATGTCGGTGGCGATCGGGCCGGGCTGCACCACGTTAACCGTGATCCCCCGCGGGCCGAGGTCCCGAGCCCACCCCTTGCTGTACCCGACCACCGCCGCCTTCGCCGCCGCGTACCCGGCCAGCCCGGGGAACCCGACCCGGGTGGCGATGCCCGATCCGATGGTGATGATCCGCCCGCCGTCGGGCAGGTGCTTCACCGCCGCCCGCACCCCGGCCACCACGCCCCCGACGTTGACCGCCTGCTCCCGGTCGAGCGCCGCCAGGTCGGCCTGCGGGTCGCCGAGCGCGCCCATCACGAACACGCCGGCGTTGTTCACTAGGATGTCCAGCCGCCCGAACGCCTGGACCACCGCCTCGACCAGCCCTTCGACGGCTGCCGCGTCCCCCTGGTCCGCCCTGAACGCCCTTGCCTTGACGCCGAGCCCTTCGAGCGTCTTGACCACCGCCTCGGCCTTCTCCGGGGACGCGCTGTAGCTGACGGCCACCGCCGCCCCGTCGCGGGCGAGGGTCTCCGCGATGGCCGCCCCGATGCCGCGCGAGCCGCCGGTCACCAGTGCCACCTTGCCTTCGAGTTTCTTCGACATGACTGCCTCCCGTTTGGAAAGTTGCGGTTCGCAACTGGCGGGGTATACAATGGGTGTCGGTTGCACCTTGCAACCAATAGAAAAGGTTCTCTCCGGCGAGGGGACATCACCATGAAACGCAAGACTTTCGAAGAAGATGCCTGCCCGGTGGCCCGGTCCCTGGAAGCGGTGGGGGACACGTGGTCGGTGCTGATCGTGCGGCAGGCGTTCGCCGGCGACCGGCGGTTCGGGAACTTCGAGAAGAGCCTGGGGATCGCCAAGAACATCCTGACCGACCGGCTGCGGAAGCTGGTCGCGCTGGGCGTGCTCGAGCAGGTGCCGATCGAGGGGAGTGCGCACCACGAGTACGCGCTGACCGGGAAGGGGCGGGGGCTGTACCTGGTGCTGATGGCGATCCGGCAGTGGGGCGAGGGCTGTGGTGGCCCGGCCGATTACATGCTGGTGGACCGCCGGGACCGGAAGCCGGTCAGGCCGCTGGCGTTCCACGCCCACGACGGGCGGGAGTTGGGCGCGGACGACATGGAACTGGTGCCGACGGCGGAGGTGGGAAAGGTCAGACGTGCTCGATCCACCGCCGGATGAGGGCCGCGAGTGCCTCCCGCTTCGCGACCACATCGGCCGCGTCCGCGAACGTCACCGACGCCCGGTCCTTCCCGAGCCACGTCAGCAACTTGTCCGGGTCGTCGGTGGTGATGCCGTCACCCGCCCGCACCTTGGCGCCGAGGTGCAGGATCATCTGAACGCCGGCCTTCGCCCGCAAGTGGAACGTGGCAAACCACTCGGTCGTGCGGAAGCTGGGTGCGTTCCACTTGATGCCCTCGGTCACTCCGGGCGTGCCGAGGATGACCTCGCGGATCGCCAGGATCGCGGGCTTCTGCGGGTGATCGAGGGCGGCGAGGAAGGCCTCCGCGTCGTCGGGTGCTTTCTGTTTCGCCACGGGTGCCTCACGTCAGGTTGAGTTGCCACGACACGCCGAACCGATCGCTGACCCAGGTGAACTTCGTGCTGAACCCGTAGTTGTTCGGCGGCATCATCACCGCGCCGCCCTCGGACAGTGTGGCGAACGCCTTGTCCAGCTCGGCCTCGTCGGCGCACTCGACGAACAGCGAGGCGGACGGTGTGAAGGTGAACGCGTGCGGGGCCGGGCTGTCGATGCACGCCAGCCGGTGCCCGGCGATCGTGAACTCGGCCCGCATGATGGTGCCTTCCGGGCCGGGGCCGCCCGGCCCGTACTTCTCGACCGCGGTGACGGAGCCGCCGAACAGCGCGACGTAGAGCGTCATCGCCTCCTCGGCCTTGCCCTCGAACATGAGCTGCGTGACGACGCTTCGTGGCATCCGTGTTCTCCTTATTGAACGGGGTAACCGTCTCACGCCGCGGGCAGTTCCGAAACGAACGCCCACGCCCGCTCGATCCAGCCGTTCAACTGGTTGTCGTCTTCAACACCTTCAGGCTCGACCTCGATCCAGCCCTTCATCGCACGGCCGGTGATGTCGAACACCCGGACGTGCGGTTCGAGCAGTGCCTCCTCGTATTCGTCCGGGCCGACGCGGGCGACGAGCGACTCCTTCCACACCCCGACGAGCACGTTGCCGTCCAGCATGAAGCACGCGCAGCCGAACAGCGTCTTCTCGTGGATGCCTTTTCGGCGATCGAGGCATTCGCGGATGCGGTCCGCGAGTGTGTCGTCGAACGGCATGCGCCCACCTCCTCCGAAAAGAGGGGAGTAGAGCAGCGCCCGGTGGCAGTGTCGAGGTCAGCAGAGACGGACGTGGACCGTAAAATTGCCTCCTCGGTATGCTTACTACCTCGCCCGAAGGAGTTCGCCATGACTTTGCGACTCACCGGAATTGCGTCGTTATTCGCCTGCACCCTCCTCACCCCGGCTGCCGTCGGCGACGAGCCGGTCAAGAAGACCGTCAAGGCCTCCGACGGGTTGAGCATCGCCTGCGACGTCCGGGGCAAGGGAGACACGGCCCTCGTGTTCCTGCACGGCTGGGGCGGCGACCGCGAGTACTGGAAGCACCAGGCCGACGCGTTCGCCTCCGACTACACGGTGGTCACGCTCGACCAGGCCGGGCACGGCGCGTCGGGCACGGACCGCAAGGCGTGGACGATCGATGCCCTCGCGGGCGACGTGGAGGCGGTGGTCAAGGAACTGAAGCTCAAGCGGGTGGTCCTGATCGGCCACTCGATGGGCGGGTCGGTCGCGCTCCTGGCCGCCAGGAAGCTGCCGGGCACGGTCGTCGCCGTGGTCGGGGTGGACACCCTGCAGGACGCCGAGTTCAAGCGGCCTGACGACGTGGTCAAGGGCCTGTTCGCTGGTCTGGAGAAGGACTTCAAGGGGACGGTGGGCGGGATGGCCGCCGGACTGCTCCCCGAGAAGGTCGACGCCAAGCTGAAGGACTGGATCGGGGAGAAGGCGGCGAGCCGCGACCCGGCCATCGCGACCGCGCTCATCAAGGACCTGTTCGCCCTCGACCAGAAGAAGGCGTTCAAGGAGGCCGGGGTGCCGGTGCGGTGCATCAACTCGGCCGGCGGCTTCCAGTTCTTCACCCCGACGGCGGTCGTGACGAACAAGAAGTACGCGGACTTCGACGCGGTCACCATCCCTGACGTCGGCCACTACCCGATGCTGGAGAAGCCGAAGGAGTTCAACGAGAAGTTTCAGGGCGTGCTCAAGGGGTTGAAGAAGTAACCGGGAAAGAAAAGAGGCCAGCAGCCGGGGGAAGCTGCTGGCCCTCTTGATGGGTCGGGGGACAGGTTGGGGGAAGGGTTCAGCCTTGGGGGAAGGCTGTGTCTTGTGAGGCCGGGGGAAGGCCTCGATGGTGAAGGGTAAAGCACCGGGCGTGCCAGTCGGATGAATCGAGAAGCCGATCGGCGCAACGCGATGTAGTAGCGGGAAGTGCGGAAAGTCGCTGCGATCCCGGCTCCGAAGCGGCGTTGTAAGAGCTACACGTGACCGGGAAGTTCCGGCCCTTCCTTCAACCGCTTGGACAGGAAGTACCGGGTCTGCCCGGTCGGGAAATCGGGCAGCTCGCCGAACACGTCGTACCCCAGCTTCCGGTAGAAGCCCGGGGACTGGAAACTGAATGTGTCCACCCAGGCTCCGTGACACCCCGCTTCTACCGCAAGTCGCTCCGCCTCCTCGACTAGCCTCCTTCCCCATCCTCCCCCGCGCAGCTCCTCGGCCACTGCCAGGATGTCGATGCGGAGCCACCCCCACTGTGTCTCGCCGATCAGCCCGCCGACGACGTTCTCGCCTTCCCGAAGCACGAGCACGAGCGGCGTCGGGTTCCACGCGAACCCCCGTTGCCGGGTGAACGCGTCGAGGGGGGCGAGGATGGACTCTCGCACATCGGGGGTGGCCGCCTCCAGGAGTCGTGTCACGTCGCTCACTTCTTGGGCTCCGGCCGCGGCGTCGCGTCCCACACGTACTCGCCGCCCTCGTGATAGAGCATCAGCCGGTGGCCGTCCGGACTGAACCCCAACGTGGGCCTGAAATTCAGGTCGGATCCCTTCGCCCCGGTCGCGGTCAGCGACAAAAGGTCGCGACCCGTCTCGGCGTCCCAGAGCTTCACCTCGCAGTCCTGGCCGTCCCGATTGTTTACGGCCGCGAGCCGCCTGCCGTCCGGGCTGTACACTACGCAGCTCACCTGACCGGCCAGCCCCTCCAGCCGGTACAGGATCCGCCCCGTCCGGGCGTCCGACACGGCAGGCAGGTCTCGGAGGCTCGACGAAGAGCTTGACTTTTGCCAGGCGACGAAACTCCCGCCAGACGGATGAAACACCACATCCGACGAGTTGGAACCGGCGTCGAACTGACAAGTGCGTTCGCCGGTGACCGAGTCCCAGACTTCTCCCCGACCCGGGCTGCTAATAGTCACAAACCGTTTGCCGTCCGGGGCGAAGACGAGACGCCACGGGCCGAACGGCATCGTGCGGACCTCTCGCGGCGGGTCAGCTGTCAGGTCCCACAACGCCACCTGCTCGACAGTTTTCGTGTCGTTAGACAGGGAGCGTCGGGCGACGCATGCGACCCGCCGCCCGTCCGGACTGAAGTAGGCCCTGTCCAGGTTGGCGACCGGGATGCGGGCGAGTTCGCGGAAGTCGTTGAAGTCAACGACGCGCACCTCCTCCGCTTCCGGCAAGGCGATCACCCGTCCGCCCGCGGAAACTGTGGCTGGCTGAACCGACCAAGGCGCCCAGACTTGATTTTCCGTGGCCGTGATCTTCCACCGGACGGTACCGGTGTCGGTGTCGAACACTTTGGCTGACGATCGAACCGGATTAACGAGCAAGAAACGACCGTTCGGACTAAATGTCAGGTTGTTCACTCGCCAATGTCTCCGCTGCCCGCCGGCAGGACTTCTCGTGTAGTACACGGTCGCCGGGTCAACGGTAATCGAGCAGAGTGGTTTCCCACTCGCGTCGCTGATCGCCACTTTGCCATCTGCAGGCTGATACACGGCTCGTCGTCCGCCGTCGGGACTGGTGAGCGTTATTTCCTTCGGCGGCTGTTGTGTGTCACCGACCGGCTGTTGGGAGGGGGCCCGTGGGACGTCCCATTCCTGGAGTACCAGCCCGTCGGCCTTTGAACTGACGCGGTAGCTAACGGCCAGGAGTCGGCTCCCGTCCGCGTTGAACGCCAAGGTTCGCAGGGGTCCGTAGGCGGTGAGGTGGCCACGTGCGGTGCCGGTCGCGACGTCCAGAAGTCGGATGGTCGGCGATTGCGGGGAGGCAGCAGCGATCGTGGTTCCGTCCGGCCCCATGACGACCGCGTACGAACTCACCCCCGTCCAGTCCGGCGCGTCGAGGGGGGTGCTCCGCAGTTCCATCAGCTTTCCGTCCGGCTCGATCTGCCACAGGATCGTGCGGTGCGGGGAATCGGTCACGGCCGCCAGCCGTTTCCCGTCAGGCGTGAACACAATTCTTGACCGGTACCCTTCGAACTCGGCCATGCTGAGGACGAGCTTTCTCGTCACATCAATCAGTTGCACTTTCGTCACATGGGCGGGCGACTGAGTGTTTCCGAAGGGCCCCGCGAACGCCGGCCGGCTGTTCACCGTGGCGACCGCGAGCAGCCGCGCGTCCGGTGAGAAGACAACGGTTCCCAGTTCGTCCCGGTGCCGGGCTTCGTAGGGGACGGATGCGAGTTCCGTTCCCGGCGGGTCCAGGCTGACGATCCGCACGACCGGCTTGGTGTTCTCGGCGCTGGCCAACCCGGTCACCCCTTTGACGACCGCCGCGACTCGACCGTCGGCGCTGAGTGCGAACGTAGGACTGATGCCCGTGAGGCTGGGAAAAGCTTCCTCGTGGAGGACTCGCCCGTCGGTCAGTTCCCACGCCAAGACGCGAGCCTTCCCCCGTTCTTCCCGATCGACGAAACTGCCGACTGCCCTCCGGCCCGCGTGATCCAGGATCAGATGCGAGAGTCGCTGCTTCGGGATCGGGATGCTGCGCGTCACTTTCCCGGTGGTCGTATCCACAACTTCGAGTTCGTTAGCCTGGCGGTCCGCCGCGTTCGCACGGCCGAACACACCGACCCGTCCGTCACCGCTCAGCCGGATCGGGAACACGTTCCCGTCCAGAGAGAGTTCCCGCAGGTGAAGGCGAACCTGGCGGTCCCAGTAGTGCCACTCGAAGCCACGCAGGTCGGGGTCGTTCGGCCCTGGCTGGAACCCGTCGAGCAACTCGGCGGCCCGGCCGACGTGACCGGCCTTCAACGTGGCCGGCAAGAGGCTGACCGTGGTGGAGTACAGGGTCTTCCGCAACTCCGCCCTGGCAACGTTTGCGGCGTCCCGTTCGACCTGCATCCCTTGCCGGGCTGTGTCGGCCGCCGTCCGCTGCTCGGCCTCCGCGTGCAGGGCTTTTTCCTTGTCGTCGCGCTCAGCGACAGCCGCCGCCTCGGCCCGTCGCGCCGTCACCGCCTGCCAGACGCTGACGACCGTGCCGAGGAGCAGCGCGGCCGCGACCACCGCTGCTGTCGTCAGCGCTGCCTTGTTCCGCCGGGCGGCTTTCCGGAAGCGGTACCACGCCGACGGCGGGCACGCTTCCACCGGCTGTTCGGTCAGGTATCGCTCGATGTCCGCGGCGAAGTTCGCCGGCGACCCGTACCGCCGCGTCCGGTCCTTCTCCAGTGCCTTCATCACCACCCAGTCGAGGTCGCTCCGCAGGAGTTGCGAGAGCCGCTTCACGTCCGTGCCGCGGTTGGTCGCCAGCGCGGTGGCCTCGCCGCCCAGTGACGAGAACCGGGTGCTCGGCCGCGGGGCCTCCTCCTCGCGGATCAGCCGCTGCATCTCGGCGTACCCGGCTTTGCGCAGTTGCTGGGAGTCGAGCGGGGTGGTGCCGGTGAGCAGTTCGTACAGCAGCACGCCGAGCGAGTAGATGTCGCTCCGGGTGTCGATGTCCAGCCCGCTCATCTCGGCCTGCTCGGGGCTCATGTACGCCGGCGTGCCGACCATCTGCCCGTAGGCGGTGAACAGCGTCCGCTCGGTCAGCTTCTGGGCGGTCGCCTTGGCCACCCCGAAGTCGATCACCTTCACCACCGGCACCCCGTCGTGCAGAGTGACCATCACGTTCGACGGCTTGATGTCGCGGTGGATGACCCCCTTGTGGTGGGCGTGTTGGACGGCGTTGCAGACGGCCACGAACAGCTTGAGCCGCTCCCGGGCGGGGAGCTTATTGCGGTCGCAGAAGTCGGTGATCGGGATGCCGCGGACCAGTTCCATGACGAAGTACGGCCGCCCGCTCTCCGTCGCCCCGGCGTCGAACACGCGGGCGATGTTCGGGTGGTCCATCATGGCCAGCGCCTGCCGCTCGCTCTCGAACCGGGCGATCACCTCGCGGGTGTCCATGCCGGGCTTGATGATCTTGAGCGCCACCTTCCGCCGGACGGGGTGCTCCTGCTCGGCCATGTACACCGCGCCGAACCCGCCCTCGCCGATGTGCTGGAGCAGCTTGTACGGGCCGATGACCGTCCCCGGCCCCTCGGTGATGGGGCGGAACGGGGCCGTCTGGTCGCCCGCGGGCGGGGCCACGGCCGGCCGCTGGAGGAAACTGCCGACCTGCCCGCCGGCGGCCAAGAGAGACTCGACCTGGTTCCGCAGGGCCGCGTCGCCGTCGCACTGCTGGTCGACGAACAGCCGGCGGTCGGCCGGGGACTCGATCTCAGCCGCCCGCACGAAGATGTCGTTGGCGCGGGGGTTCCAGTCGGGCATGAGGGTCACCTCGGCGAGGGGTTACGTGGCCTGTCTACCCCTCAGTGCGCCGTCCGGGCGTCCCATGCACGCGGCGGCGCGACGTTGTTCACGTATTCTCGCCCATCGCCCGGAACAGCCAGGTGCGGGCGAGCAGCCACAGCCGGTCGGCCGCCCGCCGGCTCAGGCCGAGGGCGTCGGCCGCCTCCTGGTGCTCGAACCCGGCGAAGAACCTTAACTTGACGAGCGCCGCGGCCTGGGGGTCGTGCCGCTCCAGTGCGTCGAGGGCGTCGTGGACGGCGACGAGTTCGTCGGCCCGGTCGTCAGCCACGAGGTGGTCGTCACGCAACTCTTCCCGCGAACCCCCACCACCCCGCTTGAGCCGCTGCCGGGCGCGGGCGCGTTCGACGAGGATGCGGCGCATGGCCTCGGCCGCGGAGGCGAAGAAGTGCCCGCGGCCAGTGAAGTGCTGATCCCCGACGAGCCGGACGTACGCCTCGTGGACCAGGGCGGTGGCCTGGATGGTCTGGCCGGGCTTCTCCGCGGCCATCCGCGCGGCCGCGAGCTTGCGGAGTTCGTCGTAGACGAGCGGGAGGAGGTCCGCGGCGGCCTGTCGGTCGCCGCGGGACGCCGCCTCCAGGAGTCGCGTCACGTCCGTCATTCCATCACTTCTCGCGGTCGAAAGACCGGACCGGCGGTCATCGGGTGAGACCCGTTATTCTGTTGTCTTCTTCAATAGTGCGGCCACGTCGGCCCACAACTGGGTGAACGCCGTCTGCTCGTCCGCGGGGAGTTTGGACAACTCCTCCTTGTCGCGGACGCTGGCGAGGTCGGAGTCCTTCTGCCAGTGGCCGAGGTGCAGTTTCGCCTCGTTCCGGGCGGCGGGCGGGCCGGCCTCCACCCGCTTGGCCCAGTCGGCCAGGTCCGCCTTGAGCCATCCGAGAGCTTGAGTGCGGAGCCGGGTGCGTTCCGCGTCGTCGAGTTTCCCCGCGTCTTCGCTCTTCCCGGCGGCGGCCAGCGCGGCGGCACACGCGGCGTCGTAGTGAATCTGGGTGCGACCCGTGCCAGCCAGTTTGGGGTCGGCGGCGAGGGCGTCGGCGAACAGGCGGGCGGCCGCGTGGTACTGTTTCTTCTTCTGGCACCACTCCGCAAGACCGACGCGTTCCGTATTGGTGGCCGGCGAGTAGCCGCCCTTCAGGAAGGCGGAAAGCTTGTCTTGAACCGATGCCATTCGCTCCGCCTTCGCGAGTGCGCTTAGGGCCGCCGGGTGCGTGCGGTCGAGTTCGACGGTCTTTTTCCAGCAGGCGATGGCACCGTCCAAATCGTCCCTGGCGAACCGCACAGCGCCCAGCATGTAGTGCGATATTACTTTCTTCGGGTCGATCTCAAGGGCCTTTTCGAAGCATTTGGCGGCCCCGTCCAGATCGCCTTTGTCTCGCAAGGCGTTGCCAAGGTTGTGGCGGGCGTTGGCGTCCTTCGGATCGAGTTTGATTGCCTTCTGGGAGCACTCAATGGCCTCGTCGAGCAGACCTCTACCACGCAACGCGGCGCCGAGGTTGGTGAAAGCCGGCGCGTAGTTCGGGTCGAGTTCGGTAGCCTTGCGCCAGTTCGCCAAGGCCCCGTAGGCGTCGTTCAGGTCTTTCAGCGCAACCCCCAAGTTGTAGTGGGCACGAGCGTTCTTCGGGTCGAGTTCGATGGCCTTGCGGAAGTAGCCCGCAGCCGTCCGGGGGTTTCCCGAGTTGAGCAACACGTTCCCCAGATGGTTGTGAGCCTCAGCGTTCTTCTCGTCGAGTTCGACGGCCTTCTGCATACTCGCCACGGCTCCCTTCAGATCGCCCAGTGCGAGCAGGGCGGTGCCCAAGTTGAGGTGTGGGTTGGCATTCTTCGGATCAATTCCGATCGCCCGGCGGGCGTAAACGGCGCCACCGACGTGATCACCCCGAGCGCTCAGCGCGTGAGCCAGATTGTTATTCGCCGCCATGTTGCCCGGGGCGACCGCCACCGCCGCCTGGTACCAGCGGACCCGTTCGTTCGCGCTCGCCGCAGGGTCGAATCCGGCGCCCTGCGGACGGAGATGGGTCTCCGCCAGCATCATCATCAGGTCGAAGCTTCCCGGCACCCGGTTCACCGCCGCGAGTAGCACCTGCCGCCGCCGCTCGACCGGGATCCCGGACAACATGCTCAGCACACATGCGAACCCGGGCGGCTGTTCGAGGGCCGCTTGCTGGTTCACCAGCGCGGCCAGCTTCCTGGAGTCGTCGGCGAGCAGCGCGTCCCGAACCGCGTCGCGGTACGGGTCGGGATCCACCCGGCGCAGGATGTCGCGCGCCCGAGCCGACGCCAGCGTGTCCCGAATTGCGTCACGGCGCGGGTCGGGGCCCACCCCTTCCAGAGTGTCGCTCGCCCGGGCCGACCGCTCGAACTCCAACAGACGGTCGAGGGCGCTGACCAACCGCTCGCGAACCGCCGACGCCGACACCCGTGCCGCCGCCTCGTCGTCGGATTCGTTCCGCAGGATGCCAAAACCGCGGAGTGCCGCCGTCGTCCGGAACGCGACCACGACGCGGGGTGGGAAACTTTTTCCCATCCAGGTCATGCGGAACTGGTCCACGACGTCCAACTGTTTCGCCACTGTCAGGTCCGCCCGCAGCAGGTGGAGCCGGGCGGCGAGTGCCTCGGCCCCGCCGTCGGCCGCTCGCTTCCGCGCGGCATCCAGTGCAACCTCCGCCTTGGCCGCGTCGCCCGCCTTCAGCGCGCCCTCCGCCTGGGTCAGCAGCGCCGCCACCGCCTCCCCGGTGCGGACCAGCCGGGCCGCGTCGGCGGCCTCGCGCTGCACGTTCTCCAGTTGCCGCTCGGCCCTCTCCGCCTGTTGCTGGCCTTCCAGCCGCGCCAACTCGGTCGCGGCCCGCTCGTCGGCCAGCCGCCGCTCGTTCGCCTGCTCCGTCTGCCACCAGCCCACCGCCGTGACGGCGATCAGCAGTACGGCACCGGCGATCCCACCCAGCACCGTTGCCCGGTTCCGGCGGTACTCCTTCTTCAAGCGGTACCCGAGCGTCGGCGGGCACGCCTCGACCGCTTCGCCGGCCAGGTAGCGCTGCACGTCCTTCGCCAGCGTCGCGGCCCCGTCGTACCGCCGGGCGCGATCCTTCTCCAGGCACCGCATCACGATCCAGTCGAGTTCGCCCCGCACCAGCGCCGACAGCTTGCCGGGGTCGGTGCCGCGCTTCGCTGACACCGCGGTCAGCGTCGCCCCGAGGGAGGTGAGCCGGGTGCTCGGCCGCGGCGGTTCCTCCTCCTTGATGATGCGGCGGATCTCGTCGAACGCGGCCTTGCGGAACCGGTCGCCGTCGAACGGTGTCGTGCCGGTGAGCAGTTCGTACAGCAGCACGCCGAGCGAGTACACGTCGCTGCGGGTGTCCACGTCGAGCTGGTTCACCTCGGCCTGTTCGGGGGACATGTACAGCGGCGTGCCGATTATCTGGGCGAAGCGGGTGTAGATCGTCTTCTCGGTCAGCGACTGGCCCAACGCCTTCGACACGCCGAAGTCGATCACCTTCACAACCGGGATGCCGTCGTGCGGGGCGACAAGGATGTTCGACGGTTTCAGGTCGCGGTGGATGACGCCCTTCTGGTGGGCGTGCTGCACCGCCTGGCACACCTGCACGAACAGCCCGAGCCGGTCGCGCGGGGTCAGGTTGTTGGCGTCGGCGTACTCGGTGATCGGCACCCCCTTCACGAGTTCCATGACGAAGTACGGCAGCCCGCTGGCCGTGGTGCCGGCGTCGAGCACCTTGGCGATGTGCGGGTGGTCCATCAGGGCCAGCGCCTGCCGCTCGGCCTCGAACCGGGCGACCACGTGCTTCGTGTCCATGCCCGGCTTGATGACCTTCAGCGCCACCTTACGCCGTACCGGTTGCAGTTGCTCGGCGACGAACACCAGCCCCATCCCGCCCTCGCCGATCTGCTCCCGCAACGTGTACGGGCCGATGACGGTCCCCTCGCTCTCCGGAATCGGGCCATCGTAGGATCGCGTCTCACCGGCCGGGGCAGCCGGGTGGGCCATGAACGAGCCGGCGTTCCCGAGGGCCTTCAGGAGCGTGTCCACCTCGGCGCGGACGGCCGGGTGCCCGGCGCAGGCGTCGTCGAGGAACGCGGCCCGCGCGGCCGGCGAGGAGATCTCGGCGGCGCGGCCGAAGACGGACTGCGCGTCGGGCGTGGGCCGGATCATGGGCTGGCTCCGTGAAGGGTGTCTACCCTCCCGTGCGCCGTCGGTGCGCCGCGGCTGCCAAGAAAATCACCCGTGGATCGGATTGTCGTCCCGCGGCCGCTCACCGCCCAGGCTCCGGAACAGCCAGGCGCGGGTGAACGCCCACGTCCGGTAGGCGGTCCGGTGCGGGACGCGGAGGATGTCGGCGGCCTCTTCGAGGGTGAAGCCGACGAAGTAGTGCAGCTTCACCAATTCGGCGGCGGTCGGGTCGCGCTCTGCGAGTTGGTCGAGGGCGTCGTGGACGGCGAGCACGTCTTCGACCGGGGCGGCCGGGGCGGGCAGGTCGTCGGGCAGGTCGACGCGCTGACCGTCCCCGCCCCGCTTCAACCTCGATTTGCGGCGTGCGGATTCGACGAGGATGCGGCGCATGGCCTCGGCCGCGGCGGCGAAGAAGTGGCCCCGGCCTTCGAACCGCTGGTCCCCGACCAGCCGGGCGTACGCTTCGTGAACGAGGGCGGTGGCCTGAAGGGTCTGACCAGGGCGTTCGGCAGCGAGGCGTGCGGAGGCGAGCTTCCGCAACTCCTCGTAGATGAGAGGGAGCAACGCGGCCGCGGCCTCAGGGTTACCGACTGCGGCCGCGTCCAGGAGTTGCGTCACATCAGCCATGCGCTCGAGTGTAACGGCCGGCGGGGCCGACGGCACGCGCAACCTGCCCGATCCCGTCCACGCCGCGTGGGCACAACCGCGACCGCCGATTCACTGATGCAGTCGCCTCACCGGGCCAACGTTGCGCGCTCCAGTCCGGCACGCGTCCGGCACGCCGAAGTAGGCAGGGGCCAGTGCAAATACCCTCGATGCGGGGCTGGTTGGCGTGGCTGGCGGATAGGTCGAAAAGGATTGGGCGCTGGTCAGCGTTACTTCCGCCGGCCGTCGGTCCACACCTGGGCGACTGGGGCCTCGCCGGGCCGGCCCCTCTCCCGAGCCGGCCAGGACAGCGGGACAGACGTGGCAAACAGCGAGAAACTAGAGCGGTTTGCAGCTGGTTGTGGAGCCGCGGTCGGGGCGGATCGGTGATGACGGAGCCAATCCCGGAGGGTTGGCCATGCGGGCGTACTCGCGGACTTGCGGTCGCGGGTGCTGGCGGCGGTTCAGGGTGGGCAGTCGCCGCCGGCGGTGGCCGAGCGGTTCGGGGTGAGCGCGTCGTGGGTGCGGCGGGTCCGCCAGCGGCACCGGGACGGCGGGGAGACGAGCCCGCGGCGGCGGGGGCACCGGCGGCAAGCACTGGCGGCCGACGGGGACCGCATCCGGCAGGCCATCGCCGCCGACCCGGACGCCACCCTGGCCGAGTTGAAGGCCCGGCTTCGACCTGGCGGTCAGCCTGGCCACCCTCTGGCGGGCCATCGCCCCGGCTCGGGCTGACGCTCAAAAAGTCGGTCCGCGCGGCCGAGCAGGACCGCCCGGACGTAGCCGCCGCCCGCGCCGCCTGGCGGACCGCTCCAGACCGCCCTCGACCCGGAGCGGCTGGTGTTCGTGGACGAGACGTGGGCGAGCACGGCCATGAGCCGGCGGATGGCCCGCGGGCGGAGGGGGCGAGCGGGTGGTGTGCCCGGCCCCCACTCGCACTGGAAGACGACCACCTTCGTGGCCGCCCTGCGGAGCGACCGGCTGACCGCCCCGATGGTGATCGACGGGGCCATGACCGGCGACCACCCCGTCGCCTACGTGCGGCAGGTGCTGGTGCTCACCCTGCGGGCGGGGGACGTGGTGGTGTGGGACAACCTGGCCTGCCACAGGCGGGCGGAGGCCGCGGGCGGCGGTGGCGGCGGTCGGGGCGGAGGTGCGGTTCCTGCCCGCCTACTCACCCGACCTGAACCTGATCGAGAACGCGTTCAGCAAGCTGAAGGCGATGCTGCGGGCAGCGGAGGAGCGCGCTATCGACGGGCTGTGGGGCGTCCTCGGCCGATCACTCGACGCCTTCTCCGCCGACGAGTGCCGGAACTACTTCCGGCACGCCGGGTACGACGCTACAACCAACTGCAAACCGCTCTAAGCAAAATTGCCTCGGCACGATCGGGACAGCCGTGGGACGGAACAGGGACGAAACGGGGACAAGACGAGGAGCGAGAGGGAGCTGAAACCGGTCCGACGGGATAGCCAGCAGGCCCAACGACAAGGGGACGACAAGCAGCGGTGCGGGTCGAGTCGCAAAGCCCGGCGTTTCCGGGCTTTCCGCGTCAGGTGGCCCTGGTTTTGAAGGACTCTCCGGCCACCTTCGGGCGTACAAGGCTCGGCGGTGCTCCGCCGTAAGCCCAAACCGGATCAGGGATAGTGCCGAATTTCCTCCGGGCGTAACCGGTCAGTAGAGGTGGTATCCCGCTTCATCTCGACAAGCAGGCGACAAGAAAGCGACCGGAGTGAGAACTGACGTGACTCTAACGTCAGCCCGGACCGAGCCGTCCCTGGTTTCCGTCGGCTCAGAAACCAGGAACGTCTGACCGTCCGCCTCTTGTAGCCGTCTCCCAGCGATTGCTCGACACGCTCCCCTACGCTGGTTTCGCCGACCAGTGCGGAGACCTCGGTAGTTCCAGCAACACCCTGCGGGCGAGGTCACCAGAGAGCGCAGCGCCCGGAACAGCGACTACCCCGTGCGTGATCGTCTCGGGCCTTATTCCGCGCGGGCATTATGGGAAGCGAGTCGGAGGACGGCCACGTCGTCAATGTGATCGACGTACACATCGACCACGACCGGTAGGCCGGCCAGCTCAAGGAGCGAGTCATCGGCCGGGCCGAGAGCTTCGCTCGCCAGCAGGTAGATCGACGGGCCCGGTCCGCCGCTCCGGGACACGAACAGCGGCGGGACGCCCCCCTTCAGGCAGAGCCGGGCGCAGCCGCGGTGGGTCCGGCCGCCCCCGGGCTTCATCGCCCCCAGGAAGCACTTCGAGTCCACGATCTCGCCGCGGAGTGTCACCCGCCCCTGCGGGCGCGGGGGCGACCGGCGGAGGAACGCGAGTTCGGGTTCGGGCAGATTCGCGGGGCGGAGGCCCTCTTCACCGGCGGTCAGTTCCAGCATCCGCCAGCCCTCGCGGGTAAGAGGGGTGCCGGTAACGCGAACCGCCCGACCGTCGAACGACCTGACGCGGTCTTTCGCCCCGAACTTCCCCTCCTCGACGAGCAGGACGGTGATCGGCGGGCCGCCTGGGCCATCGCCCGGGACGCGGATCATCGCGTACGGCTCGGCGTAGACGACCCCCACGAGGGTCGTCGGTCGCCCGTCCTCCCAGCGGCCGTCCCCGGGCGACTGCTGGCCCCGGGCGATCAGGGCGGCCGTGACCGCGGCCGCGACGACGAGGCCGGCGGCGACCGGGACGAGGAGCCGGGCGTAAGACCGCGGCATCGGCAGCCAGCCGATGAAATGCGGTTCGGGCTCGGTGGGCGGGGTCGGGTCAGGCATTGTAGTCCTCCTCGATTCTGGCGGGCTCGACCGGCGTGCCGGGTGGAAGCGGGTCCGGGGCGAGCAGAATGCGACGGCCCTCGACCCGCACCCGGTAGGTGGCGATCCTCTCCTGGAACGGCGGCGGCGAACACCCGTCCTGCGGGCGGTACTCCCAGCCGTGCCACGGGCACGAGATGCACCCGTCCACGATCTTCCCCTCGCCGAGCGGACCCCGCTGGTGGGCGCACACGTTGGTGACCGCCGAGACGCACCCCGAGTACCTGAACACCGCGACCCGCTCGCGGCCGGGCAGGCAGACCACCTTCGCCCGACCCTCCGGGATCTCGTCGATCGACCCGACGTCCACCCAGGCGACCGGGAGTGGGAACCGAACAGCGGCGGCCGGGTGCCTGCGTTCGTCCCGCCGTCGTTCTCGCAGCGCGACTGCCAGGTGCAGCCCGGCGACGGTGACGAACCCGAGGCCGAGCAAGATCGCGTAGAGCAGGTTCATCTCGGACCGCAGCGCACCGAAGAGGACGTGCAGCACCAGAAACGCGTAGGCCGGATAGACGAGCATGTGCAGCCACTTCCAGGTGCTCGGGGCCAGGGTCTTCTGCCAGAAGTCGTGGCTCGTCGCGGCCATCACGAACAGGACCAGGAATGCGGCCAGGCCCAGCCACTCGAACGGGAGCGGGCCGGGGATGGTGAGGAGCGACGCGAGCGGGTTGAGCGTCCCGAACCCGTGGTAGTAGCCGACGGCCAAGGCAGCGTGACCGAGCGCGACGAGGAAGGTGGCGACGCCGAGGTGACGGCGGTTGTACACGAGCGGCAGGAACCGCCGGTCGAGCCGGGCCAGGGGGCCGATGCACAGCACGACGTGCAGCATGAGGAACGCGCACGTCCCCATCGCCCGCATCAGCAGAACGGGGGGGCTGATGGCCTCGTCGCCGGTCCACACCAGCATCCCGACGGCCAGGAAGACCGCGAGGTACACCGCCACCCCGCCGGCGATCACCAGGTCGTAGACCTTCTTGTTCCGGTTCCACTTCACCGGCGAGTACTTCACGCTCACGGGGCACCCCCCGTCCTGGCCGCGACCCAGACCGCGGCGGCCGCGATCAGGACCCACGCCCACAGGTGCGCCCGGCGGTGACCACGGGTCATGTCGGCTCCCCCTTGCGCCGGGCCCACTTCGCCGCGAGGACCGGCCACAGGGCCACGCTCCCGGGCAGGATGAGCAGCCGGAACGCCGCGGACGTGCCTCGGGCCGCCGGGTCGATGCGGGTGACCCCGACGGCCACGAACGCGAGGCCGAAGAGGAGGCCGGCCACCAGGTAGCCGCCGGCCGCGAGCAGGACCAACTCCGCGCCGCTCATCGGGGTCACTCCGGGGCGTAGACGGTGCGGCCGCCGTCCACCGGCAGGCAAACACCGGTGACGAAGTCGTTGTCCAGGAACGACAGCACCGCCTGGGCGATGTTGTGCGGGCTCCCCTCCCGCTTGACGAGCGTGCCGCGGATCGCGCCCAGCTTCTCCTCGTCGGACAGGTCGGGCGGCAGCATCACCGGCCCCGGCAGGATGGCGTTCACCCGCACGGCCGGGTTGCGGTGGGCCAGTTCGACCGCCAGGCAACGGGTGATGGCGGTCACCGCCCCTTTGCTCGGGAAGTACGCCGCGTAGCCGAGGTACGGCCGCACCTCGGCCCAGTCGCCGACGTTCACGATCACGCCACCCTCGGCCTGCTTCGCCATCGCCAGCCCGGCCTGCTGGCCGCAGAGGAAGGTGCCCAGGGCGTTCGTGTCGAAGTGCATCCGCACGTCCGCCGCCGTCACCTCGTCGAGCGGCTTGCTCTTCCAGACGGCGGCGCAGTTGACCAGCACGTCGATCCGGCCGAACCGGCCGAGCACGTCGCGGACCATCGCCCGCACCGCCTTCTCGTCCGCCAGGTCGGCGGGGAACGTGCCGGCCTCGACCCCGCGGGCCCGGAGAGCGGCCGCGGTCTCCTCGGCCTCCGTGGCCGAACTGCGGTAGTGGACGGCGACCGCGTACCCCCGGCGGGCCAGCGTGTCGGCAACGAACGACCCGACCCGCTTCTTCCCGCTCCCCGTGACCAGGGCGACGCGGCGTGGCTGCATGGCGAGTTCTCCGCGGTGACTCGTGTGGCTTGGTGACTCCGCCGGTTCGATGCCCCCGCTGTCTTGCGGTTACACCCGTCGGTCCGGGAAATGTGCCCGGGTGCGCGTAACCCGCCGCCGCGTGGTCGCATCAGACCCTCACGACACCGGTGGAGATGCCGACGTGACCGAACGAGACGACCTCGAATGGCTGGAGCCGGACGGGCTGGGCGGGTTCGCGTCCGGCACCGCGTCCGGCCGCCGGACCCGCCGGTACCACGCCCTGCTGTTGACCGCCGCCACCCCGCCCACCGGGCGGGTCGTGCTGGTCAACGGGTTCGAGGCGTGGGTCGAGACGCCGGCCGGGCGGTTTCCGATCTCCTCCCAGCGGTACACACCGGGGGTCGTCCACCCGGACGGCGAGTCTCGGATCGAGTCCTTCCGTCACGAGCCGTGGCCATGCTGGACGTACCGGCTGGAGGACGGCACCCGCGTCGAGCAGGAGTTGTTCGTCCCGCACGGGTACTCGGCCGTTGCGGTGCGATGGCGGCTCCTCGGGTCGGTGCCGCAGGCCCGATTGACCGTGCGGCCGCTGATGTCCGGGCGGGACTACCACGCGCTGCACCATGAGAACCCGGGGTTCCCGTTCGACGTGGCGCACGGGAACGGGCGGGTGACGTGGGCGGCCTACCGGGGGCTGCCGGAGGTGCGAGCCCGATCGAACGGCGAATACCGGCACGAACCGGTTTGGTATCGGAATTTCGAATACGAGCAGGAGCTGGAGCGGGGACTGGACGGCGTCGAAGACCAGGCGTCACCGGGCACGTTTGCCTGGGAGTTGACGACGGGCGACGCGGTCTGGCTGCCCGCCGCCGAAGAGCTCGGCGGCGGGTCGGCCGTCGATCTGTTCGCCGCCCTCCGCGACCGGGAGGTGAAGCGGCGGGCAGCGTTCGTCAGCCCGCTCCACCGCGCCGCCGACAGCTACCTCGTCCGCCGCGGGGACGGGAAGACGATCCTGGCCGGCTACCCGTGGTTCACCGACTGGGGGCGGGATGCGTTCATTGCCTTGCGGGGGTTGTGCCTGGCCACCGGCCGCCTCGACGACACCCGCGACATCCTGATCGACTGGGCCGGGACGGCGTCCGACGGGATGCTGCCCAACCGCTTCCCCGACGGCGGCGGCGAACCGGAGTTCAACTCGGTCGATGCTTCACTGTGGTACGTCGTGGCGGTCCACGAGTACCTGCACGCGGCCGGGCGGCGGTGCGACCCCGAGGTGCGGGGACGGCTCGAAGCGGCCGTGTGCGAGATCGTGGCCGGCTATGCGTCCGGCACCCGGTTCGGCATCCGCGCCGACGAGGACGGCCTCCTGCGGGCGGGCGAGCCGGGCACCCAGCTCACCTGGATGGACGCGAAGGTGGGCGACTGGACCGTCACCCCGCGGGTGGGCAAGCCGGTCGAGGTGCAGGCGCTGTGGCTGAACGCCCTGTGGGTCGTCAGCCGCCTCACGCCCGAGTGGGAGCAACTACTTGATGCCGGCCTGACGGCGTTCCGCACGCGGTTCTGGAACGACTTGGCGGGCTGCCTGTTCGACGTGATCGACGTGAACCATGTGCCGGGGGCCGTCGATCCGGCCGTGCGGCCGAACCAGATCTTCACCGTCGGCGGGCTGCCGCTGCCGCTGCTCGACGGGGAACAGGCCCGCCGGGTGGTGGACGCGGTCGAATCCCACCTGCTAACCCCGCTCGGGCTGCGGTCGCTGGCACCGGGCGAACCCGGGTACGTTGGGCGGTACGCCGGCGGGGTGCAGGAGCGGGACGGGGCGTACCACCAGGGGACAGTGTGGCCGTGGCTGCTCGGCCCGTTCGTCGAGGCGTGGGTGCGGGTACGGGGCGGCACGGCCGCGGCGAAGCGGGAGGCCCGTCGCCGGTTCCTGGAACCCCTCCGCCACCACCTTGATGTGGCCGGCATGGGCCATGTGTCCGAAATCGCCGACGCCGACCCGCCGCACGCTCCGCGGGGGTGCCCGTTCCAGGCGTGGTCGGTCGGCGAACTGCTCCGCCTCGAACACGTCGTGCTGGCCGAGACGACCGAGAACACACACCCGGAACGGAAGCCGGCCCGGAGTGCCGCCGTATGACCGCGATGTCGGGAACCGACCTGGCCGACGAGATCGCTCGTGCCGTCCGCGAGCGGACGGCCGGGCGGCTGCGCGAGGCGAGCGTCGCCGTGACGGACGACGCGGTGATCGTCCGCGGGGTCGCCCCGTCGTACTACCTGAAGCAGTTGGCCCTGGAGGCGGCGCGGGCCTCGCTCCGGGGCTTGCCCGTCCTCATTCGCCTGGAGGTCACCGTTCATGGCCGCTGATCACACCGCGAACGGCGCGTACCACCCCCTGACCGCCAACGCCGAGCGGTTGCGGCTCGGCTACGACCAGGCCGGCCGGGAGGCGTGGCGGAAGTGGGGGCCGTACCTCTCCGACCGGCAGTGGGGCACCGTCCGCGAGGACTACAGCCCCGGCGGGACGGCGTGGGACTCGTTCCCGCACGACCACGCCCGCAGCCGCGCTTACCGCTGGGGGGAGGACGGCATCGCCGGGGTGAGCGACGACGAGCAGCGGCTGTGCCTGTCGCTCGCCCTGTGGAACGGCCGTGACCCGATCCTCAAGGAGCGGCTGTTCGGGCTGACCAACGGCGAGGGGAACCACGGGGAGGACGGGAAGGAGGTGTACTATCACCTCGACGCCACCCCCACTCACAGCTACCTGAAGATGCTGTACAAGTACCCGCAGCGGGAGTACCCGTATGCGTGGCTGGTGGAGGAGAACCGCCGGCGGGGGAAGGACCAGCCCGAGTTCGAGTTGCTCGACACCGGGGTGTTCGACGACGACCGCTACTTCGACGTGGCGGTGGAGTACGCGAAGGCCGGGCCGGACGAGATCCTCATGCGGGTGACGGCCCACAACCGCGGGCCGGACGCCGCCGAGTTACACCTGCTCCCGCAGGTCTGGTTCCGCAACACCTGGAGCTGGAAGCCCGACCAGCCGAAGCCGGCGATCCGCGAGGCCGGGCCGGGCCTGCTCGCCCTGTCGCACCCGACGCTCGGCGAGTACCTGCTGCACGTCCAGGGCGACGCCGAGTTGTTGTTCACCGAGAACGAGACGAACCCGCGGCTGTTCGGCCAGGCCCGCGACGGTCACTTCAAGGACGCCTTCCATGACGCGGTCATCCGCGGCACGCCGGCCACCACCAACGGCACGAAGGCGGCCGCCCACTTCCGCTTCAGTATCCCCGGCGGCCATGCCGTCACCGTGCGGCTGCGGCTGGTGAACGCCGCGAACGCCTCGGCGTGCGGAAAAGGTGCGAAGGGCGAAGCCTGTCCGTTCAGCGGGTTCGACGCCACGGTTGCCGAACGCATCCGGGAAGCCGACGCTTTCTACGCCGGGTTGCAGGAGGACATCCCGGACGCCGACGCGCGACTGGTGCAACGGCAGGCGTTCGCCGGGCTGATCTGGTCGAAGCAGTGGTACTACTACGACGTGCCCGAGTGGCTCGCCGGCGACCCGGCCCAGCCGGCCCCACCGCCGGGACGAACGCGAGGCCGCAACCGCGACTGGGAGCACCTGAACAACGCGGACGTGATCTCGATGCCGGACAAGTGGGAGTACCCGTGGTACGCCGCCTGGGATCTGGCGTTCCACATGATCCCGTTCGCCCTCATCGACCCGGCGTTCGCCAAGAGCCAGTTGGTGCTGTTCACCCGCGAGTGGTACATGCACCCGAACGGCCAACTGCCGGCCTACGAGTGGGCGTTCGGGGACGTGAACCCACCAGTCCACGCCTGGGCCTGCTGGCGGGTGTTCCAGATCGACCGCAAGCGGCGGGGCGACTGCGGCGACCTGGAGTTCCTGGAGCGAGTGTTCCACAAGCTGCTCTTGAACTTCACCTGGTGGGTGAACCGGAAGGACGCCGAGGGGCGGAACATCTTCCAGGGTGGGTTCCTTGGGCTGGACAACATCGGCGTCTTCGACCGCAGCGCCCCGCTGCCCACCGGCGGGTTCATCAACCAGGCGGACGGCACCGCGTGGATGGCCATGTACGCGCTGAACATGATGCGGATCGCCCTGGAGTTGGCGACGCACAACCGCGTCTACGAGGACACCGCCACCAAGTTCTTCGAGCACTTCCTGCACATCGCCGAGGCGATGAGCGACTTCGACGACCACGGGCATGGGCTGTGGGACGACGCCGACGGGTTCTACTACGACCAGCTCGCCCTGCCGGACGGACGACGTGAAACGTTGAAGGTGCGGTCGATGGTCGGCCTGATCCCGCTGTTCGCGGTGGAGACGATCGAACCCGAGGTGCTCGACAAGCTGCCGGACTTCAAACGGCGACTGGAGTGGTTTCTCAACTACCGGCCCGACCTCGCCCGGCTGGTGTCGCGGTGGGAGGAGCCGGGGATGAAGGAGCGACGGCTGCTGTCACTCCTCCGCGGCAGTCGAATGAAGAAGCTGTTGCGGCGGATGCTGGACGAGACCGAGTTCCTGTCCGACTACGGGGTGCGAGCGGTGTCGAAGCACCACGAGGCGGAGCCGTACACGTGCTGGGCGAACGGCACCCCGCTGACGGTGCAGTACAAGCCGGGCGAGTCGGACACGGGGGCGTTCGGCGGCAACTCGAACTGGCGGGGGCCGATCTGGTTCCCGGTGAACTACCTGCTCATCGAGTCGCTCCAGAAGTTCCACCACTACTACGGCGACGACTTCCAGGTGGAGTGCCCGACGGGGAGCGGGGTGTTCCTGACGCTGGACGAGGTGGCGTCCGAGTTGTCGCGGCGGCTGGTCCGCATCTTCCTCCGCGACGAGACCGGCCGGCGGGCGGTGTTTGGCGAGTCCGCCAAACTGCAAACCGACCCGCACTTCCGCAATCACGTCCTCTTCTACGAGTACTTCCACGGCGACACCGGCCGCGGGGTCGGGGCCGGCCACCAGACCGGCTGGACGGCTCTCGTGGCGAAACTGCTGCAACCTCGCACCACTGACGGCATCCAACCGGTGTGTGCGGTGCCACACCGCCGACAACCCGTGACAGCCGGCATCTGACATCGGCGTCACCCCAACCCGACGGAGGTTCTCATGCCCGCCCTGCGAACGTTGATCCTGTGCGCCGCCGTCCTGTCCTCGTCGGCCCTGCTCTCGGCGGACGAACCCAAGAAGGCGGACCGCTCCGGCTCGGAGTCGTCGAGCAAGGAGAAGGAGAAAAAGCCGGACTACGCCAAGCTGCTGGTCGGCAAGTGGGTACGGACGGACGGCCAGTACGCCGGCACGGTCGTGGTGTACGACAAGAACGGCACGCACACCACGACCTCGGTGGCCAAGATCAACGGCAGACCGGTGGTCATGTCCGGCACGTGGAAACTGAACGGCGAGAGGATCGTGCAGACCCTCGGCCAGGGACGGAACCTGACGGACACCACCGTCACCGTCGTCGCCCTGACCGAGACGGAGTTTCGGTTCAAGAACCGGGCCGGGCAGGAGGCCGTATACGAGCGGGTGACGGAGAATGAGGAGAAGGAAAAGAAGTAGCGGCACACGGAACATGGGGGCGTGGAACAATGGTGGGTCCGACTGATTCCCCGACCGCCCAGGCTCTCCAGTGCATGGAGATCTGGGGCGGCAACCGGGCCGTCGAGCGGGCGGTGTCCACGCCCGGCCTGGATGTCTGGGTGTCCAGCCGGCCGTACGAGGGGGCCGAAGGCGGCGGGGACGTGTACTACACCTCGCTGTGCGGCGGCGGGAGCATCACCCGGTTCATCCTGGCCGACGTGTCCGGGCACGGGGCGGCCGTCGCCGAGGTGGCGAAGTCGCTCCGCGAACTGATGCGGAAGAACATCAACCGCAAGGACCAGTCCCGGCTGGTGCAGGCGCTCAACCGCGAGTTCACCGAACTGGCCAAGATGAACCGCTTCGCCACGGCGGCGGTCGCCACCTACTTGACCAAGGGGGACACGCTGACGGTGTGCAACGCCGGCCATCCGCGACCGCTGTGGCGGCGGGCCGAGACGGGGAAGTGGGCTGTCCTGGCAGACGCCGACGCTGTCTCCGATGGCGGGCTGGCTGACTTACCGCTTGGCATCGTGGACGAGACCACGTACACGCAGCGGCAGATCACCCTCGCCCGCGGCGACCTGGTGCTCTTCTACACCGATGCCCTGACCGAGGCCGAGAACCCGGCCGGCGAGCAACTCGGCGAGGTCGGGTTGCTCCGTCTGATGGACGGGTTGGACTCGACCGACCCGGCGACGCTCCCCGCCGCTCTCTCGGCCGCGCTCGACGCCTACCGGGGCGGGAACCCCGCCGGCGACGATGCCACGTTCATCCTGCTCCGCCACACCTCCGCCCCGACCCGACGGCCGGGGCTGGGGGAGACGCTGAACGTGTACGCCAAGGTGCTCGGTTTGAAATCGGTGTAACGCGACGGCACGTCGGTCATCCAACCGGCGAACGTGTTTCCCCGACCCGAGGTCGCCATGACCACGACCGTTCTCGACGAGCCGTTACCCGATGTCATCATGCCCGCGTGCCCCATCCGCAAGGTGCTGAAGGGGCAGAAAGCCCTGGTCACGGGGGCGAACTCCGGCATCGGCAAGGGGATCGCCCTCGCCCTCGCCCACGCCGGGGCCGACGTGGTGGTGAACTACCGCACCAACCCGGAGGTGCTCGACGGCATCCTCGAAGAAGGCAAGCGGTGCGGCAGTCGGGTGATCGCCCACCAGGCCGACGTGTCCGACGAGGCCCAGGTGCAGGAGATGTTCCGCCGGACGATCGGCGAGTTCGGCACCCTCGACATCCTGGTGAACAACGCCGGCCTCCAGCAGGACGCCCCGTTCGAGCGGATGACGCTGACGCAGTGGAACACGGTGATCGGGGTGAACCTGACCGGCCAGTTCCTGTGCGCCCGCGAGGCGGTGCGGGAGTTCAAGCGGCGGGGGGTGCGGAAGGAGGTGTCGTGTGCCGCCGGCAAGATCGTCTGCATCAGCTCCGTCCACGAGGTGATCCCGTGGGCCGGGCACGTCAACTACGCGGCCAGCAAGGGCGGGGTGATGCTGATGATGAAGAGCATCGCCCAGGAGGTGGCCCCGTACCGCATCCGGGTGAACAGCATCTGCCCCGGCGCCATCCGCACCCCGATCAACCGCGAGGCGTGGGACACGCCCGACGCCTACGCCGCCCTGATGAAGCTGATCCCGTACAAGCGGATCGGGGAGGTGGACGACATCGGCCGGGCGGCGGTGTGGCTGGCGTCCGACGACGCCGACTACGTCCACGGCACTAGCCTGTTCGTGGACGGCGGCATGACCCTGTACCCCGGCTTCGAGGCCGGGGGCTGACGCCTGGCCTTTCTTCGCCCATGTCTCCGAGGAGAATCGACCGTGCGTTCCGCCTTCGCTCTCACTGCGGCCCTCGCCCTGGCCGGACCCGCCCCGGCGCAGGAGCCGGTGGCCATGAAGGTCGCGGCCCCGGAACTCGACGGCATCGAGGCGTGGGTCAACACGAGGCCGCTCGCGCTGACGGACCTCAAGGGGAAGGTGGTCGTCCTCCACTTCTGGACGTTCGGGTGCGTCAACTGCGTCCGCAACTACCCCGCGTACACCGGCTGGCACAAAGACTTCACCGACAAGGGCGTCGTCGTCCTCGGCGTCCACACGCCGGAGACCGAGGGCGAGAGGGTCGTCGAGAAGGTCCGCGAGAAGGTGAAACAGCACGAGATCAAGCACCCCGTCGCCGTGGATGGCGCGGCCAAGACCTGGAAGGCGTGGGACAACCGGTGGTGGCCGGGCACCTACCTCATCGACAAGGAGGGGTTCGTCCGTTACCGGTGGGACGGCGAACTGAACTGGAAAGAGCTCAAGGGCGAGAAGGCGATGCGCGAGCGGATCGAACTGCTGCTCGCCGAGCCGGTCAAGAAGCCATGACCCGCCGCTCCCACCTTCCCGAGTACCTGATGGAGGCGTTCGGCCTCGGGCTGTTCCTGATGTCGGCCGGCGGGTTCGCCACCCTCCTCTGGGCCGAGGATTCGCCGGTTCGGGCGGCCGTGCCGGGTGACCTCGCCCGGCGGGCGCTCATGGGCGTGGCGATGGGGCTGACGGCGGTCGTCAACATCTACTCGCCGTGGGGCCGGCGGTCCGGGTCGCACCTGAACCCGGCGACGACGCTCACCTTCTGGCGGCTGGGCAAGGTGTCCGGTCGCGACGCCGCGTTCTACGTCGCCGCCCAGTTCGTCGGCGGCACCCTCGGGGCGGCCTCTGCCTACACCCTGCTCGGTCATCGGTTCCTCCGGCCGCCGGTCACGGCCGTGGTTACGGCCCCAGGTCAGCACGGTGTCAGCGTGGCGTTCCTCGCCGAACTGACGATCACGTTCGCCCTCATACTCGTCGTGTTGGCGGTCAACAACTCCCACCGGTTCGCCCGGTACACCGGGTTCGTCGTGGGGGCGATGGTGGCCGTTTACATCACCATCGAGGCCCCGCTGTCCGGGATGAGCATGAACCCGGCCCGCTCGTTCGCCTCAGCCGCGGTGAGCGGGAACTGGGATCACTTGTGGGTGTACTTCGTCGCCCCGCCCCTGGGGATGCTGTCGGCGGCCCAGGTGTTCGTCTGGTGGCACGGGCGGCGGGCGGTGCGGTGCGCGAAGATGGATCACGACGGCCGGTTCCGGTGCATCTTCTGCGAACACCAGGCGAAGCAGGTTTCCGCCGCCACCGCAACCCCCGCACCCACCCCGCACGAGGTTCACCATGTGGCGTAAGCCGATTTTGCTCCTCCCCGTCGGGGTGATCGTCGCGGTTCTGCTCACCCGGTCGACCGAAAAAAGGTTCACCATGCCCGAGAATTTCCCGGTACTCGACCCCACCGAAGACGAGGCCGACACCACCCCGCCCGGCGGGACGGAATTGGCCACGTTCGGGTCCGGTTGCTTCTGGTGTACCGAGGCCGTGTTCCAGCAGATCAAGGGGGTGACGAAAGTGGTGTCCGGGTACAGCGGCGGGCCGGTGCCCAACCCGACCTACGCCCAGGTCTGCACCGGCACTAGCGGACACGCCGAGGTGGTGCAGGTGACGTTCGACCCGGCGGTCGTTTCCTACCCGGAGCTGCTCGAAGTGTTCTGGCGGTCGCACGACCCGACGACGCGGGACCGGCAAGGGTACGACACCGGCCCGCAATACCGCTCCGTCGTGTTCACCCACTCCGACCGGCAACGGCGACTGGCGGAGAAGTACAAGCGGCGGATCGACGCGGCCGGGGTGTACCCGAACCCGCTCGTCACCGAGGTCGTGCCGTTCGCCGCGTTCTACCCGGCCGAGGCGGACCACCAGAACTACTTCGCGTCGAACCCCCGGCAGCCGTACTGCCGGGCCGTCATCGGGCCGAAGGTGGAGAAGCTGCGGGCCGTGTTCCGCGACAAGTTGAAGACCGACTGATCCGTAAATTTGCCGGGGTGGTGCGGAACGTTCACCCCGAGCCGGGTGCGGGATCGTCCGCGTCGGCCGGACTCCGGGTGAGGACGCCCTGCCGCCGCTGATCGACGAAGAGTCGGGTGACATCCGGACGGGAGTAATGGCCGGATGGGTCGAGGTTCTGTCGCTCCTCGCGGACCCGCACCATGTCCAGGTCGGCGACGACGAGCGACTCACCGCCCGTCCGCGGCTCGACCACCCACCGGCCGTCGGGGCCGGCGATGCACGACCCGCCGTCGGCCCACGGGCCGTCCGCCGAGTGGACCATCAGGTCGCGGTGCGGGGTGCCGGTGGGCACCTCTTCCGGCCGCATCATCCCGCACACCGACAGCACGTAGCTCCGCCCCTCGCGGGCGATGAACCGGGTGACGTCTTCTGTGTTCCGGCGGCTGCCCGGCCAGACCGCGACGTGCAGGTTCTCGCCCATCGCCGCCAGCGCCGCCCGCGGCAGCGGCATCCAGTTCTCCCAGCAGTTCAGCCCGCCGACGGTGAACTCGCCGAGGGGGTGGCACCGCAACCCGTGCCCGTCGCCGGTCCCCCACACCAGCCGCTCCTCGTAGGTCGGCATCAGCTTCCGGTGGACCGACCGCACCTCGCCGGCCGGGTCGATGTAGACGAGGGAGCAGTATAGGGTGTGCCCGCCGCGGTCGGCCGGCCGTTCGACGCAGCCCAGGTAGACGGCGGTGCGGTGGTCGGCCGCCGCCCGGCGGACGGGGTCGAGGTGGCCGGCTTCGATCCGCACGCCCTGGCTCAGGTAGTGGGCGAAGATCGCCTTCTGGACGGGGGACTCGAACCGCGCGCCGTCGGTCCGCTCGACCCAGAACGGGTAGCCCGGAACCAGGGCCTCGCCGAACGCGACCAGCCGGCACCCGCCCGCGGCCGCCCGGCCGACCCAATCGACCACCTTCGCAACGGTCAGGTCGCGGTCGAGCCAGACCGGGCTGATTTGGGCCAGACCGACCGTCAGCGTTTCACCCACGGTTCGACCTCCGCGACGACACCGGCGAACACTGTGGCCGCCACCGGGTCAGAGTACCGGATTCCGGACGCATTCCGACGGCGGTGTAACCCCGGCCGCCCGCGCTCATCCAACACACATTGATCCCCTTCTCCTCCGAGGGTCCGCCGTGACCGCCTCCGACCAGTACGACGTGATCATCATCGGCACCGGGGCCGGCGGGGGCACCCTCGCCCGCACGCTCGCCCCGTCGGGTAAACGGATTCTGCTGCTCGAGCGCGGCGGGTTCGTCCCGCGGGAGAAGGACAACTGGGACCCGAAGCTGGTGAACCTGGAGGGCAAGTACCACACGAAGGAGGTGTGGCACGACAGGGACGGGAAGGAGTTGCACCCGCACACCAGCTACAACGTCGGCGGGAACACCAAGTTCTACGGGGCGGCCCTGTTCCGCCTGCGGGCCGAAGACTTCGGCGAGCTACGGCATCACGGTGGCGTCTCCCCGGCGTGGCCGATCGACTACGCCGACCTCGCCCCGCACTACGCCGAGGCCGAGCGGCTGTACCACGTCCACGGCACCCGCGGGGAGGACCCGACCGACCCGCCGTCCGCCGAGCCGTTGCCGCACCCGGCGGTCAGCCACGAGCCGCGGATTCAACACCTGCACGACGACCTCGCCGCCCTCGGGCTGAAGCCGTTCCACACCCCGCTCGGGGTCATGCTCGACGAGGCAAAGCCGGAGCGTGTCATTGGGCGCTTGATAACCAGCCAGAGATGGGCGCTTTAAAACCAGCCAGGGGTTTTGGGGTTCGTCGTCATTTCACCTTTGAGCTTACCGCCGGTGCCAGACGCCGAACAGCAGCGTGTCGGGCCGGCAGTACCACCAACTTCGTCGAGGGGCAACCGGGACGACCACGAGTAGTTCTGAGGATCACTCCCTCCGACCCGCTCGTCGCGTCCTCCCACACAACTACTCCGCTGCCGGGCCGATGGGCGCTTTGGCGGGTTTTGAATCGCTGCCACCCTCCTCAGACCCGATGGACGCTCTGGCGGGTTTTGAACCGGAGCGCGGGCGTGTCGAGCCGGTGGGCGCATTGGCTGGTTTTGAATCGCCAACGCCCGGGGCTTCCGGGTCGGTAGCCTGACCCGACTCCTGGCTCTTCGTCGCCTGGTTCCGCAGACGGTAGCTCTTGCCCGTGATCGTCACGATCTCCGCATGGTGCAGGAAGCGATCCAGGATCGCCGTCGCGCTGGGCACGTCGCCGATCAGCTTCCCCCAGTCCTCCAGGGGTCGGTTCGACGTCATCATCGTCGAGCGGGTCTCATAGCGCCGCATCACGATCTCGAACAGGTACTCCCCCGAACGCTTCGGCAACTGCTTCATCCCCATGTCGTCGACGATCAACAGGTCCGGCTTCAGGTACCGCGCCATGACCTTCTCCTCGCCGCCGAGCGCCTCGTCGTGCAGGAAGTCTCGGATCACATCGAAGATCGACCGGTACAGCACGCCGAACCCGCACTTGATCGCCTGGTAGCCGATGGCCTGCGCCAGGAACGACTTCCCCACCCCCGGCGGGCCGAGGAACAGCACGTCGCGGGTCTCACGCACGAACCGGCACGTCGCCAGGTCGAACACCTGCTTCTTCTTGACCGACGGGTTGAACGACCAGTCGAAGTCCTCCAGCGTCTTCAGCTCGCGGAACTGCGCCGCCTTGACCCGACGCCGCACCTGGCGATCGGAACGCACCGCCAACTCGTCCTGCACCAACAACTCCAGGAACTCCGCGTGGCTCAGGCCGTTGCCGGCGGCCTCGTGGAGCCGCACCTCCAGGCTCTCCAACAGCCCGGACAGCCGCAGCTGCTTGAGCGCCTGTCGCAGGGAATCGGTCATCACTCGGCCTCCTTCTGGAACGCGTCGTGGACGAATCGACCGTAATCGGACAGGTCGCGGATCAGCGGGTGCTCCTCCAAGAAGGGGAGCGACTCCTGACGGGGAGCCGGCCGCGCCAACAAGGTGCGGACCGTCCGCAACCGGTACGCGCCGTACGACGACGCCACGTCACAGGCGCGTTCGAGTGCCCCACTGGGATGCTGTTTCGCGAGGTTCAGCAGGCCTTGCAGGACGCGGACCCCCTCGACACCGCGTTCGGCGATCATGGCCTGTGCCCACCGCGTGCTGGACGGCCCGATCCGCCGGACCTTGCCCAAGAGCCACTCCGCGCCGTGTTCCACGCTGCTGATCTTCGGGCCGGCGATGTGCTGCGACTGGGTGCTGAACCGGCCCGGCTCGTGGCGGACGTGGACCGCGACCGGCTTCATCTGCTCGTCGAAGATCCGGACCAGCCGCGTGTCGAGCCGCACCCACACCCGACGTGACAGGTACTCCGGTGGCACGGAGTAGTACGCCTTCTCGACCTCGACATGACCGTCGCGGTGCACCGTCCGCCGCACCTCGCGGAAGCACGGGAACCGCTCCGCCGGCAACCGCTGGAGGGCGGCGCGTTCCACCGTCGCGAAGTGCGCCCCGACCTGCCGCCGGGTGGTGCCGTGCAGCCGCGTGTCGGCCACCGTGGCTTCCCAGTCGAGCAGGAACCGGTTCTCCTCCTCCAGAGTGGCGAAGGTCCGACCGCGTAGCGCGTTCTCCTGCACGTAGTCGATGCCACGCTCGACCTTCCCCTTGTGCCGTGGCGTGTAGGGACGCGTCGGCAGCAGGGCCACGCCGTAGTGCGCACCGAACGACCGCACCTGGGGGTTGAGTTCGGGGTCGAACCAGTCGGCACGGGTGACGGCGGCGCGGAGGTTGTCGAGGACCAGTCGTTGCGGCACGCCTCCGAAGTGCCAGAACGCGTTCTCCAACGCGCCGACGAAGTCGTCGGTCGTCTGCCGGTAGACGACCTCGCTGTACGCCTTGCGGGAGTGACTCAGCACGATGCGAAAGACGTGGGTGCGACGCCGCTTCCCCTCCGGCGTTACGACCGGCGCGCCCGTCCCGAAATCGACCTGGGCTTCCTCGCCGGGTCCGCATTCGAGCCGGCGAAACGGAAGTTCGTGCTTCTCTTCGAGATGGCTGACGAACCGCCGCACGCTGTAGTAGCTGCCGGTGAAGCCACTCTCGGCGACCAGATCCTGATGGATGCGTTGGGCAGACAGGCCCAGATCGAGCTTGGCCCGGATCGCGTCCCGCCACGGCTCGCAGTCGCTGGGTCGGCCGATGCGAGGTGTGGCCTGTGTGCCGGCGGGGTCAGCGACGGGTGCCACGGCGGTGCCGGAAGCGGCGTCCGATCCGACGGTCGAGCCGGTGGGCGCTTTGGCTGGTTTTGGATCACTGCCCGAGAGATCGGAGCCGATGGGCGCATTGGCTGGTTTTGAATCGGACGCGGCCAGGCGGAGATGGCGGGCGACGGTCTCACGGTCAATGCCCAGTTCCCGGGCGATCCGACGCTGGGACCAGCCGCGTTGATGCAACGAGAGGATCGTCTCGATCATGGCCACTTTGAGCTGATTGGGCATCATCGACCTCCTCGGGTACGGGGTGTACCCGCGAGGTTAACGACCCAATCCGCCGCTCCTCAAAGTGGCTGGTTATCAAGCGCCCATTACTGGCTGGGTTGCTCTGTTGAATCCATCGGACGGGTGACGGCCTCCAATGTTACATGAAGACCCCGACCCCGATGACCAAGTCGCCGCGAGCCGTGGCCCAGGAGGCTCTGCGGCTGGCGAAGGACGCGTTGCCGGCCTACACCTCGGCCCGCAGCCGCAAGGACTTCACCGCCCACCAGCTGTTCGCCGTCCTGGCCCTGAAGACGTTCTTCAAGACCGACTACCGGGGCATCGCCCAACTCCTGACCGACTTCGCCGACCTGCGGAAGGATCTCGGTCTGGAGAAGGTGCCCCACTACTCGACCCTGTGCTACGCGGCTGGAAGGCTGCTCAAAAAGGGGAGGCCGTCGTCCTCCTCGTCCGCGCCACCACGTCCGCAGCCGACCGCGGCCTGATCGGCGAGGAGCCGACGGCCGCGGTGGATGGGACCGGGCTGGAGAGCCGGCACACGTCCCGCTACTTCTTCAAGCGGGCCGGCAGGAAGCACTCGTCCCGCCTGTGGACCAAGCTCACCGTCGCGGTCGATACCGCCAGCCACTTCCTCGCCGGGGCTCGCGTCAGCACCGGCCCGTCGAACGACTCCCCGCAACTCCGCCCGGTCATGGCCCAGGCGTCCCTGGTGGTGACCTGGGACCGGATGTTGGCCGACGCCGCGTTCGACGCCGAGGAGCACCACCGGTACTGCCGGGAGGATCTCGGCGTCCGGTCCACCGTCATCCCGCTCAACCGCCGCGGCCAGGGCCGGAAGTGGCCGAAGACCAGGTTCCGGCGTCAGATGGTCAAGCGGTTCCGCAAGAAGCCGAAGGGCAGCCGGCACAAGCGGGTGTACGGCCAGCGGTGGCAGGCCGAATCGGCCTTCTCGCGGCACAAGCGGCGGCTCGGCAGTTCCCTCGGCGGGCGTTCAAATGCCTCACGCGAGAGAGAAGGTTACCTCCGAGTGCTGACTCACAACCTCATGCTCCTCGCCGCTCACAAATAGATGGTTTCAACAGAGCATGGCTGGGTTTGAGCGCCTCCTGACACGGAGCGCAGCCCGTGCATCCGGTGCAACACCTGCGACGGCTTCCCGTGCCTGGTGAACGCGAAAGCCGACGCCCAGACGTGCGGGGTGGACCACGCCGTCACGCACCCGAACGTCACCCTGTTGACGAACGCACTGGTGGAGCGGGTGACGACCACCCCGAGCGGGCGGGCGGCGACCGGCGTGGTGGCGACGGTGAACGGCGTACGGACCGGGTTCACGGCCGGGATCGTGGTGCTGTCATGCGGGGCGATCAACTCGGCCGCCCTGCTGCTGCGGTCGGCGACCGACCGCCACCCGCACGGGCTGGCCAACTCGTCCGGTGTGGTCGGCCGGTTCTACATGGGGCACACCAACTCGGTGCAGATGGCCCTGTCCAAGTGCCCGAACCCGACCGTCTTCCAGAAGACGCTCTCGATCAACGACTACTACTTCGGCGACGCCGACTTCCCGTTCCCGATGGGACACATCTCGTTCGTCGGCAAGCTCGACGCGCAGACCCTGCGGGCGGGTGCCCCGAAGATCGCCCCCACCTGGACGCTCGACCTGATGGCCAAGCACTCGCTCGACTTCTGGCTCACCTCCGAAGACCTCCCCGACCCGGACAACCGGGTGACGCTCGACAGCAAGGGCGGCATCGTCCTGAGCTACACGCCGAACAACGAGGAGGGGCACCGCCGGCTGATCGCCAAGCTGAAGCACCTGCTGAACGCGACGACCAAGTGCGGCGTCCACGGGCACGAGTGCCACGAGGGGCTGATCGCCCGCAGTCTGTGGCTCGGCCAGCGGATCCCGCTCGCCGGTGTCGCCCACCAGGTGGGCACCGTCCGGTTCGACCGCGACCCGAAGGCGAGCGTTCTGGACGTGACCTGCAAGGCCCACGACCTGGACAACCTGTACGTGGTGGACGGCGGCTTCTTCCCGTCCAGCGGGGCGGTGAACCCCGCCCTCACCATCGCCGCCAACGCCCTTCGCGTCGGCGACCACCTGCTGGAGCGGCTGAAATGAACCGATTCCTCCTACGAGCGCTGCCCTTCTTCCTCCCGCTGCTCGCCGTCGGCCTGCTCGTCGTCGGCCTGCCCGCAACGCCGACTCCGCCCACCGCAGCCCGGCCCGACCCGTCCGCACCGCCGGTGAAGCCGCCGGTCGCCGAGGTCGTCTCGGTCGGCGTGACGGTGCGGGACATGGACACGTCGGTCGCGTTCTTCCGCGACGTGCTCACCTTCGAGACGGTCTCGGACGACGAGGTGGCGGGCGAGCACTACGAGCGGCTCACCGGCGTGTTCGGGGTGCGGCTGCGGGTCGTGCGGATGAAACTCGGCGAGGAGGTACTCGAACTGACCGAGTTCCTCGCCCCCCGCGGCCGGCCGGTCCCGGCCGACTCGCGGAGCAACGACGGCTGGTTCCAACATGTCGCGGTCGTCGTCACCGACATGGACGAGGCGTACCGCCGGCTGCGAACGCACAAAGTGGAGCACGCCTCCACCGGCCCGCAGACGCTCCCCGCGTGGAACAAGGCGGCGGCCGGCATCCGGGCGTTCTACTTCAAGGACCCCGACGGCCACGTGCTGGAGGTCATCCAGTTCCCGACCGGCAAGGGCGACCCGAGGTGGCGGAAAAAATCTATGCCGGCAAGCCTGACTGGCGGGCCTGGTTTTCTAGACGTTTGAGGTAGCCGGCCGGGTCGCGGCGGAACCGCCGCTGCTGCACCCGGGCGGCCTCCCGGTATCCCACCTCGGCCCGCAACTCCTGCCACGCGAGCACGTCGGCCGGAGCCAGGTCGTCGGCCGTCGCCTCGCCCAGCCGAGTCATCACCCCGGCCACCACCCGGACCGACCCGCGGACCACCAGCCCCGGACTGGCCACCTTCCGGCCGCTGCACCGCCGCTCGTGGTGCCGGTGCGACCCGAACAGCTGCTCCAGGTCGTTGTTCGTCCGCGGCAACGCGGCCACGTCGTAGCAATGGAACAGGCCGGGCTCGTAGCTCCGGCTGACCTTCACGAAGTGCCCCAGCGGCCCGGCCAGGTCGGCCCGGCGGCCGGCGGCCCGGGCCATCCCCCGGATCAGGTCGTCCCACCGGTCGCGGACCCCGGCCCCGGTCAGCCCGCCGTGGTTGCTCAGCTCGTGGGCCACCCGGTACACCCACCCGAACAGCTCCCCCACCGGGGCGAACAGGTCGGCCGTTGCCTCCAGCCCGCGGGTGACCAGCCGGTGCAGCCGGGTCAGCTCCCGCGGCGCCCCCCTTTTACGGCCCCGACCCGGGCCAGGCTGTCGGCCACCGCGGCCAACCGGTCCCGCAGCCGCAGCCCGGCCGAGTCCAGCGGCGGCCGGCCGTCGTCGGTCAACGCCCCGCGGACCGCGGCGCAGTACCCGCGGACCACCTCGGCCTGCGGGTCGGCGCGATCCTCGACCTGGCGCTCGATCTCGCGGACCCCGCGGACGTGCTTCTTGAGTTCCTTCTTGGCGTGCCGGTCGGCCTCGTAGACGGGCAGGGCCGCCTCCCGCAGGTAGTGGAACTGGCACAGCTGGTGCGGCACCCCCGGCAGAGCCCGTGCGACGGCGTTGCGGATCGAGTGCTGGCCGTCGGACACCACCCCGGCGACCGGCACCCCGACCGCGTCCGCGGCGCGGGCCAGCAGCCCGGACAGGTCGGCCGCGGTCCCCGACAGGAGGGCCTTGGCCAGCACGACCCGGCCGCTCAGGCAGTCGCGGATGACCCACAGCACCTCGTGCCCGACGTCCGGTTGCAGCCCGTCGATGGCCAGCAGCACCCGGCCCTGCTTCTCGAGCGCCGGCCGCAGCCGGGTCGGGTCGGTCGCGGCCAGGGCCAGCAACCCGTCGAACCGGTGGAGCAAGTTCGTCACGGTGCGGACGGACAGGGCCAGCCCGCGTGCGGTCAACTCGGCGTGGATCTCGGGGGCCGTCCGGTGGGCGGTGTACCGGCGGTTCCCGGCGTACGCGACCACGTCCAGGCCGAACTCGTGGTGCGGCAGCGCCAGGCGGCCCTCGGCCTCGGGCCGGAACGGGACGGTGAACAGGTCGCACGGGGCGTGCCGGCACCGGCCGATCCGGAGCGTGTACCGGGTGACCCCGGTCAGGGAGGTGATCGTCCGGAAGTTCGCGTAGTCGAGGTGCAGGTGCTGGCCGCAGGCCACGCAGGTCGTGGTCACTGGCACGAGGATCTGTTCGGCGGTCGGGGCGGGGCGGGCGGTGCGGCGGGCCATCGGGTCCCCTCCGTGGAAGTGCAACCCATCATCCCTACTCGCCTTCCGCACCGCCAGTCAGGCTTGCCGGCATAGAAAAAATCAGACCGGCTGTTCCTCGGCATCGACCACACGGCGATCGTGGTGGCGGACACCGACACGGCCCTCGCCCACTACCGCGACCGGTTGGGGCTGACGGTGGCCGGGGGGAGCGAGAACTCGGGCACCGAGCAGGAGCACCTGAACAACGTGTTCGGGGCGAGGGTGCGGATCACGTCGCTCCGCGCGGCGAACGGGCCGGGCGTCGAGCTCCTGGAGTACCTGGCCCCGCGGGACGGGCGGCCGATGCCCCGCGACTCGCGGGCGAACGACCTGTGGCACTGGCACGTCCGGGTGCGGGCGACCGACCCGGAGCGACTCGCCGACCTCGGTCGCGGCCGGCTCGTTTCTCCGGGGCTGGTGACGTTGGCCGACGGCCCGCTCGGGTACACGCGGGGCCTCCTGGCACGCGACCCCGACGGGCACGCCTATCTGGTCACCGACCGGTAGGGTCACGCCCCGCACATCACCGGCAACCGGGGCGCGAGCAGGGAGCGGAGCGCCTGGCGGGCGCGGTGCAGGCGGGTCTTGACCACCTCCACGCTGGTGCCCAACCGCCGGGCCGTCTCGTGGGTGTCTAACCCGTCCAGGTCGCGGAGCCGGATCACCGTCCGGTAAGCGTCCGGCAACTGCGCGATGCCGGCTCGAACCCATGCGGCCGTCTCGGTTCGGCTCAGCGGGTCCTGGTCCTGTGTGGCGATCGGGGCAGCGTGTTCGCCGAGGGGGACGAGCCGGCTCCGCCGCCGGCCGCGGAGGGCCATCAGGCAGGCGTTGACGGTGATCCGGTGCAGCCACGTCCCCAGCCGGGCGGTCCCCTCGAACGACGGCATCGCCCGGAACGCCGACACGAACGCCTCCTGGACAGCGTCGGCGGCCGCGTCGGTGTCGCCGAGGAACCGGCGGGCGACCGCCAGCATCGCCCCGGCGTGGGAGCGGAACAGGGTTTCGTATGCGTCCTCGTCGCCCGCCCGCAGGCGGGCGACCAGGGCGGCTTCGGTGTCGGGATTCGATGCGGGCGTGCGGGGACCGCACCCGGCCACGGTCGTGGTCATGGGTCACTCGGCGTGAGGGAAATTCGGTTGTGAGTGACCACTAATGCGAGCGGCGTGCCGAACGGCCTTCGGGCGATCTGCGTTTGACACAAGCCGCTGTAATTTATCGAGATGCGAAGAGAGGTGTAGTAACGCGTTGCTGGCGGTGTGGGTCGTCACGCCCGCACCACCCACGACATGTCGTGGGGAGCCACGGGGGATCGTGGGAGGGGTCTACGAGTGGGCGGGGTTGGGCCGCGAGATGCCGAGCTTCTTCAACCGGCTGCGAAGGGTGTTCGGGTGCATGGCCAGCACCTTCGCCGCCCCGTTCGGACCCTCGATCACCCAGTCGACTTGCCGCAACACCGACAGGATGTGGTCCTTCTCGACGGCCGTGAGGCTCCTCTCGCTCGGGGCCGAGCCCGCCGCCCCCAGGGCATCGGCGGGCAGCGCGAGCACTTCGGGGTCGATTTCCAGTTCGGGGCCGTCGGCCAGGATGACCGCCCGCTCCAGCACGTTCTCCAACTCGCGGACGTTCCCCGGCCACCGGTACGCGACCAGCAGGTCGATCGTCTCCTTCCCGACGCTCGTGAGCGTCTTGCCCATCCGGGCGGCGAACTTGGCGACCAGGAACCGGACCAGCAGCGGGATGTCATCCTTGCGGTCCCGCAAGGGCGGGAGGCGGACCGGGAACACGTTCAGACGGTAGAGCAGGTCTTCCCGGAACTCGCCGTCCGTCGCCATCTTTGACAGGTCGCGGTTGGTGGCGGCAATCAGCCGGACGTCTACCTTCACCGAGGTCGTCCCGCCGACCCGCTCGAACTCCCGCTCCTGGAGAACTCGGAGCAGCTTCGCCTGGGCGTCGGGCGGCAGTTCGCCGACCTCGTCCAGGAACAGGGTGCCGCCGTCGGCCAGCTCGAACCGGCCGGGCTTGCGGGCCGTCGCACCGGTGAACGCCCCCTTCTCGTGCCCGAACAACTCGCTCTCGACCAGCCCGGTCGGGAGGGCGGCGCAGTTCAGCTTGACGAACGGCTTCCCCTTGCGGGGACTGGCCGAATGGACAGCCCGGGCGATCAGTTCCTTCCACGTCCCCGTCTCGCCGGTGACCAGCACGGTCGAGTCGGTGGCCGCCACCTTCGCCACCCGCTGGAGGACGGACACCAGCCCGGGACTCTGGCCGACGATCTCGTCGAAGTTGTGGGCCGCCTTGATCTCGTCCTGGAGGTACAGGTTCTGCTGCTGGAGCCGGGCCTTCTCCCGCTCGGCCAGCACCTGCTCCGTCACGTCCAGGAACATGGTGCGGGTGAACGCCCCGCCCGGGTCCGGCCGGGACCACCAGCGGATCCACAGCGGCCGGCCGTCGTCCTTCCGCCGCAACTCCATCAGCACCCCGGCCGTGTCGGCCCCGCGGCCGATGGCGGCGAACGCCCCCTCCGCCAGCTTTTTCGCCTCCGGCGTGTCCGGAACCAGCGACAGCCCGCGGAACCCGGCCACCTCCTCCGGCTTCACCCCGAGCGTCCGCAGGGCGGTGCGATTGGCCCGCAGGAACCGGGAGTCGAGGTCCTCGTGGACGTAGGCGATCGGGGCCTCGTCGAACAGGTCGCGGAGCCGCTCCTCGCTCTCCCGGAGCATCCGGTCCATCCGCACCCGATCCAGTTCGGCCGCCGCCCGGGCGGCGAAGATTTGGAAGGCGAACAGGAGCCGCGGCTCCGGCGGCATCGGCCTCGAGTCGTAGATGGCCAGATGGCCGAGGACGGCACCGGCCGCGTCCCGCAGCGGCACCCCCAGGTAGCTCTCCACCGTCGCCGACCCGGGGTCGTTCGGGAACTTCGCCCGCACGCCGGTCGGGTGGTGACACAGGTTCCCCTTCACTACGTCCTCGCACGGGGTGCCGGGCAGATCCCACTCGGCGTCGGCCAGGAACCCGCCGCCGGACCAGTGTGCGACCGTCCGCACCCGTGCGTTCGCCCCGGCGAACTCGGCGACGAAGGCGTTCGGGACGCCGGTGGCGGCGGCCAGGTTCCGCACGAGCGACCGGAAGAAGTCCTCGCCGGTGCGGTGGGCCGTTCCCTCGACGATAGCCCTCAGCACCGCAACCTCGTCGGCGTCGGCGGGGCGGGGTTCACTCGAACCGGGCGTGCGGGCAGTCTCCCCCATCGGGCGACCTCGGGCCGGAGGGCGGCGAAGGATTGCGGACTACGGGTGTAACCACCGAGATGTCCGGGTCATCGTACCCGGACACGCGGTCGCGGGCGAGGCCGCACCGAACCCGAACGAGGGCAACCGACATGACGACACAGTCGCCGACGACAGGTCCGACAGCCGGGCGGATGGGCGGGCCTGCAACGAGCGGCCCGTGGGCGGCGCGGGTGGTGCCGTGGGCGGCGCAGGTCGTGGTGGCGGTGATCCTGGCGCAGACGCTGTTCTTCAAGTTCACCTACGCCCCCGAGACGCGGTACATCTTTGAGTCCCGCGGCGGCCGCCCTGCGGCGACGCTGGTCGGACTGGCGGAGTTGGCGTGCGTCGTCCTGCTGCTGATCCCGCGGTGCGCGGCGACCGGGGCGGCATTGGGCCTGGCCGTGATCGGCGGGGCGATCCTGACGCACCTCACGTCCCTGGGGATCGAGGTGAAGAACCCGGACACCGGCGAGGGAGACGGCGGGTTGCTGTTCGGGCTGGCCCTGGCCGTCGCGGCCGGGTCGCTCGTCGTACTCGCGTTCCGGTGGCGACAACTGCCGTTCGTCGGCCGCCTCCGGGAGCGGCTGGGGATGGGTCGCGCCGCGTGAGGCCGTGCCCCACCACAGCACCGACGGGCCGCCGGAGGAAGCGCCGGCGGCCCGCTCGTTTTCTGTGCCGGCGTGATTGTGTGACGGACGGGTGTAACCCGGCGGGCCGGCTCGCATCGAACGAACAAAGCCGACCCGCCCCCGACCGGATCCACCCCTATGATCCAGCCAGCCCGCGCCCCCGACCTCTCCGGCCGCCCCTGCTGTCTCCGGCCCGAGCCTCCGGCCGTCCGCCCGCTCATCGGCCTGTTGCACCAACTGTTCGACCTGGTCGAGTCGCTCTCGAACGAGGAGTACGCCCGCAAGCCGGTCGGGGTGGTCGAAAGCAGCGTCGGCGGCCACGTCCGCCACAACCTCGACCACGTCGCGGCGCTACTCCGCGGCCTGCGGGCCGGTGTGGTGGACTACGACCACCGCGACCGCGGGACCGACGTGGAGCGGGACCGGCTCGCCGCGATGGCCGAGATCCTCCGTCTGGAGCAGGAGTTGACCGAGTTCGCGTGGCACACGGTGCCGCACCTGGTGAAACTGATGGCCCTGGTCGCCCCCGACCGGCCTCCGGTCACGGCCGTCACCAGTCCGGACCGGGAACTGGCGTTCGTCGTCAGTCACACGGTCCACCACAACGCGATCATCGGCATCCTGGCGAAGCTGCTCGGCACCGGGTTACCGGCCGACTTCGGGTACGCCCCATCCACCATCGCCCACCAGCGGAGCCGCGCATGTGCACGCTGACCGTCGCCCCGTTACCGGGCGACCGGGTCCGGTTGGCGTTCAACCGGGACGAACAGCGAACACGGCCGCCCGGCCTGCCGCCCGCCCGGCGGGGGTTCGGGGGCCGCGAGGCCGTGCTCCCCACGGACCCGGTCTCCGGCGGCACCTGGCTGGGCGTCAACGACGCCGGCCTGGCTCTCGCCGTCTTGAACGCCAACCCCCGGGACGTGCGGCGCGGACGCCCCCCGTGCCGCAGCCGCGGCGAGATCATCCCGGCCCTGCTGGAGTGTGCCACCCCCGCCGCCGCCCTCGGCGTCCTGGAGCGGGCGGTCCGCTACCCGGACTTCGCCCCGTTCCGGCTGGTACTGGTCGGGAGCGGGATCGGCGCGGACATCCAGTGGGACGGCCGCCAGCCGATGGTCATGAGCCGGCTGGTCGGGGGAACTCCCCTGCTGTTCACCTCGTCGGGGCTCGGCGACCACCTAGTCGAGGGCGTCCGACGGGAATTGTTCGACGGCCTGTTCGCCGGCCCGGCCGACGGGTGGGAGGCGGCCCAGGACGCGTTCCACCGCCACCGGTGGCCAGACCACCCACACCTGAGCGTGAACATGGAGCGGGCCGACGCCCGGACCGTCAGCCACGCCGTCATCGACCTCGGCCCCGCGGCGGCCACGTTCGCCTACCACCCGGACGCCCCGGACCGGCCGGCCGAGCGCCAGATCGTCCACCTCCCCCTCGCCCCCGTCGGTGTGCCATGACCCCCCTCCCGTTCGACCCCGGCGCGGCGGCCGGGCCGTGGGCGCTGGTGCTCGCCATCGTCGTGGCCGCGCTCGTCTCGGAAGACCTGACGTGCGTCGCGGCCGGGCTCCTGGTCGCCGCGGCGCGGCTGGACTGGCTCCCGGCGGTCGCCGCGTGCTTCGCGGGGATCGTGCTCGGCGACGCCGGCGTCTGGCTGCTCGGCCGCGGCGGGAGCCGGTGGGTCCGCGGCAGGGTGTCGGCGGCGCGACTGGCCGAGGTGGGGGATTGGCTCGCTCGACGCGGCGGGGCCGCGGCGTTCGTCTCGCGCGTCCTGCCGGGCACGCGGGTGCCGCTCCTGCTCGCGGCCGGCGTCGCGCCCCGCGGCGGAACCCGATTCCTGATGTGGGCGGCCGTCGCCGCGCTGGCGTGGACCCCGCTCATCGTCCTCGCCGTCGCCCGACTGGGCGACGCGGTGTCCACCCGGGTACTACTCGCCACGTTCCTCGGCGTGTACGCGGCGGCGCGCGTCACCCCCCCGCTGTTCACCCGCGTCGGCCGGGCGAAGCTGGCCGCGGCGGTGTCGCGGCTGTGGCGGTGGGAGTTCTGGCCGGCGTGGGTGTTCTACCTGCCGCTCGTCCCGTGGGTCCTTTACCTCGCGGCCCGATACCGGAGCCTCACCGTCTGGACCGCGGCGAACCCCGGCATCGTCCCGGCCGGCGGCGTGGCCGGCGAGTCGAAGGCCGACATCCTTTCGAACCTCCCACCGCAGTGGGTGGTGCCGACGGTCCTGGTCCCGCCCGGAGAAGTCGGCGACCGGCTGCCGCGGGTGCTCGACGCGGTCGCCGGTCGCGGGTGGGCGTTCCCGCTCGTCCTGAAGCCGGACGCCGGCGAGCGCGGGGCGGGCGTGCGGAAGGCGCACGACCCGGTGGAGGTGGAGAAGTACCTGCGGGCGAATCCCGGGCCGGTGATCGCGCAGCCGTTCCACCCCGGGCCGTTCGAGGCCGGCGTCTTCTACTACCGGCTGCCCGGCGATGAGCGTGGGCACGTCTTCTCGGTGACCGACAAGGTGTTCCCGGTCGTCACGGGGGACGGCCGGTCCACGCTCGAAGAGTTGGTCTGGGCGCACCCCCGCTACCGGATGCAGGCGGCGACGTTCCTGGCCCGCCACGCAGCCACCGCCGACCGGGTGCTTGCCGCGGGCGAGCGGCTCGTGCTCGCCGCCGCGGGGAACCACTGCCAGGGGACGCTGTTCCGGGACGGCGGCCACCTCGTCACCCCGGCACTGGAGGCCGCGTTCGACGCCGTCGCGCGGCGGTTCGACGGGTTCTTCGCCGGCCGGTTCGACGTGCGGTACACGAGCGCGGACGAGTTCCGGGCCGGTCACGGGTTCGCGATCGTCGAACTGAACGGCGTGACCGCGGAATCGACGAACCTGTACGACCCCTCGTGGCCCCTCTGGCGTGCGTACCACACCCTCTTCCGCCAGTGGGCGCTCCTGTTCCGGATCGGGGACGCGAACCGCCGGCGGGGGCACCGGCCGGCCACGGTGGCCGAACTGCTCACGCTGTTGCGTGCCCACTACCGCGACCGCGCGGTCCACCCTCTTGCGGACTGAAAGGGAGCCATGAACGTCCTCGTGACCGCCGGGAACACCCAGACGCCGATCGACCGCGTCCGGTGCATCACCAACATCTTCTCCGGGCGGACGGGTGCCCGGGTCGCCGCGGAGGCGGCCGCCCGCGGCCACACCGTCACGCTGCTCACGTCGCACCCGGAGGTGCTCGACACAGACGCCGGCGTGCGGGTCCAGCCGTACCGGACGTTCGACGACCTCGACGCGTTAATGGCAGAGGAGATCACCTCCGGCCGGTACGACGCGGTGGTCCACGCGGCGGCCGTGAGCGATTACCACGTCGCCGGCGTGTTCGCCGGGCGTGAGGGCCATTTCGAGAACGCGGCCTCCGGGAAGGTGAAGAGTTCGCACTCCGAACTGTGGCTGCGGCTCGTCCCCGCGCCGAAGCTGATCGACAAGGTCCGCGCCGAGTGGGGCTTCGCCGGCACCCTCGTGAAGTTCAAGCTGGAAGTCGGGGTGTCGAACGAAGAACTGCTCGACGTCGCGGAGCGGTCGCGGGTCCACTCGGGGGCCGACCTGATGTGCGCGAACACCCTGGACGGGATGCACGACTGGGCGTTCGTCGGCACCGGGCCGAGCGGCTACCGGCGGGCCAACCGGGCCGAGTTGCCGTCGGTGCTGATCGACGCCCTGGAAGCGATTTCCGCTCGGGTCGCGGTTCCGGCGTAACGGACCGGGATCGGCCGGCATCGAACCCCGTCCGCGTCGGCGTGGTGCCTCGCGCGGCCAGACACAAGTGGAACCCGAACATGTCGAACCGATCCCCGATCAGGGCCGCCCGGACCCCCGCGGGTGCGATGCTGGCCGCCGCACTCGTCGTGTGTTCCGCGTCCTCGGTCCTGTACGCCGGCCAGCCCGCGAAGGCCGCCGAGGCCGGCCCGAAGGTGGGCGACGAGGCGAAGGACTTCGAGTTGGCGTCCATCGGCGGCGAGAAGGTGAAGTTGTCGAAGGCGACCGAGGCCGGTCCGGTGGTGCTGGTCGTGCTGCGGGGCTACCCCGGTTACCAGTGCCCGATCTGCACGAAGCAGTTCGCCGAGTTCCGCGGCAAGGCGGACGAGTTCAAGAAGGCCGGGGCACAGGTCCTGTTCGTCTACCCGGGCCCGGCCGACGGGCTGAAGGACAAGGCGACCGAGTTCGTGAAGGGGAAGGACTACCCGGGCCACTTCACCATCCTGTTCGATCCGGACTACGCCTTCACGACTGCATACGGGTTGCGGTGGGACGCGAAGAACGAGACCGCGTACCCCTCGACGTTCGTCATCGACGGCAAGCGGAAGGTGACGTTCGCCAAGGTGAGCACGACCCACGGCGACCGGGCAAAGGTCCAGGACGTCCTCGCGATGCTCGGCGGCAACTGATTCTCAGCGCGGCCACATCCGGCACGGTGGGCCGGCGAAGGACATGAGCTTCCTCACCCCCGCCTCGTCCGAGTCCGAGGCGGGCCACATCAGTCATGACAGCCGGACGGTAACGACTACTGCGGGCGCGAACCGATCGAGTTGCCATTCCCAAGCAGTATTTGCGCACCTGCTTTGGACCGGAACACCGGAGTCATCATCGGCCGGTGCGGATCACCTCGATGCGGGACTGGTAGGCGAGGCTGGCGGACAGGCCGAAAGTGAACGCTCCACCGCCTGAAGGCGGTGGCTTCGGTGTAACGGACTCAAGTCCTGTTCCGACCGGAGGTCGGCTGAAGACCTCCGGCCGCAGGCCGGCTGAAGCTACTCCGGGCCGCCCTCCACCCGGAACTCTGCGTCCCCGCCCCGACCCTGGTTCTCGATGTACTGGGCCACCACCTCGTCCGTCACGTTCCCGCTGCTGCACGCGAGGTACCCGCGCGCCCACAGGTGCCGGCCCCAGAACTGCTTCCGCAGGTGGGCGAACTCCTGCAGCAGCTTGAACGCCGTCTTCCCCTCGAGCCGCTGCACCGGCCGGCTGACCGCCACCTGCGGCGGGATCGACACGAGCAGGTGGACGTGGTCGGCGGCCACGTGCCCGCGGATGATGTGCACGTCGTGCGTCCCGCAGATCTCGCGGATCAGGTCACGGACACGGACCCCCACCGCCCCGGCCAGCGCCGACTTCCGGTACTTGGTCACCCACACCAGGTGCAGGTGGATCGAGAAGACCGAGTGCGGGCCGTGGCGGTGGGAGTCCATGGCCAACGCTTATAACTGCTGAAGCCGTCGCCTGAAAGGCGAGGGCTTCTACCCTCCCAGCAGAGGACAGTGAGACCGGGTCGCTGGTCGGCGTTACTTCCGTCGGCCGGCGGTCCACCCCCGGGTGACCGAGGCTGACCGGGCCTCTCCCTCGGCCGGCCTCTGTCTTGGCCCGGCTGGGACAGCAGGACAGTGGCTGCAAACCGCGAGAGAACAAGGGGAAGTGCGATTGGCCTGCTGGGACAGTCAGGGGACGGAACCGGGACGAAGCGGGGCCAGGAAGGCGAGCAGGAAGGACCAGGGTCGAGTATGAGAGTAGCCCACCGGGCGAAGCCAACAGGCTGGACAGCAAGCGGACGACAAGCAGAGGAGCCAGTATAGTCGCAAAGCCCGGCGCTTCCGGGCTTTCCGCGTCGGGTGACCCTGGTTTTGAAGACCAGGGCCGGCACCAGCCGTGCAAACACCCCCGAGAGCGGACGGACCCATTGTAAGGGCCGCGGGCCGGTGGGGAAGCCGGCCGGCCCGCGGCGACACGGTTACGTGTGCCGCAGCGCCTCGATCGGGTCGAGCAGGGCGGCCCGCCACGCCGGGTACAGGCCGAACAGCACCCCGACCAGGATCGACACCCCGACCGACAGCAGGATCGACCAGTAACTCACCAGCGCCGGCAGGTTGGTGTCGAAGAAGGTGCGGGCCAGGAGCGGCGCCCCGAACACGATCCCCAGCCCGATTAGCACCCCGGCCAGCCCGCCGACGGTCGTCTGCACCACCGCCTCCACCAGGAATTGGCCGATGATGTCCTTCCGCTTGGCCCCGAGCGCCCGGCGGATGCCGATCTCCCGGGTCCGCTCCGTCACCGTGGCCAGCATGATGTTCATGATCCCGATCCCGCCGACCACCAGCGAGATGGACGCGATCAGCACCAGCAGGCTGGTGAACCGCTCCTGCGCCCGCTCCGCCTCCTCCAGCCGGTCGAGCGGGACGGTCACCGCCCAGTCGTCCTTGAAGTGGTCCTGCTTGAGCATCTCCTTGACCGAGTCGCCCAGCGCCTTCACCCTGGCCCGCCCCTCGGACGTGTCGAAGTCGGCGTCCACCGTCAGCACCACCTGGGACACCTGCACCTTCTCCGCCGCCCGGGAGCCGGACTGCCGCATCATCACCACCTCCCCGACCCGGGCGCGGGCGGTGCTGAACGGGACGTAGATGTCGTGGTTGAAGTCCTCGGCCGCCTGTGACCCGCCGCTCCCTCCGGTCGGCATCCGGTCGGCGCACACCCCGACCACCAGGAGCCGGAAGCCGCGGCACTGGACGGTGTGCCCCATCGGGTCCTCGAACGGGAACAGCCGGTCGGCCAGCCCGGCCCCGAGGACGCAGTGGTTGGCCATCGTCCGCTCGTCGTCGTCGGTCAGGAACCGGCCGGCCGCCAACTGCAACTGGTTGACCACCTGGTACTCCGGGGTGGTGGCCACCAGCCGGGCCTTCGAGTCCATCCGCTCCAGGTACCGGACCTCGCTCGGGAACACCCGCATCGGGACGATCCGGACGAGCGAGTCGTTGAACGTGGCGAACCGCTCCAGGTCGCGGGTGGTCAGCCCGTAGGTGGCGACGAACGACCGGTTGCCGGTGGACGAGTCGTCCGTCGGCTTGACGCTGCGGACGATGATGTTGGTCGCCCCCTGCCGCTTGATGTCGTTCAGGGCGTCCTGCATGGACCCCTTGCCGAACGCCATGAGGGCGATGACCGCGCTCGTCCCGATGACGATGCCGAGCACGGACAGGGCGGCCCGCAGCTTGTGCAGCCACAGGCTGCGGACGGCCAGGGCGACCCCGCGGCCGAGCTTGGTCAGGGTCAGCGCCCCGCTGCCGGCGTGCCGGGTCGGGGCGGGCGGGATGTCGAAGATGTTGATCGGCATCGGAAGAAGCGGCGAGGGGAGAGGGGCAAGGGGCAAGTCCAGAACCGGGCCGGAGAGAGGGTTGGCTTGCCCCTTGCCCTCTCCCCTCGCCCCTGCTGCTACACCCCGACCAACGTCCGGGTGTCGTTCCGCACGTCCGACTCGACCATCCCATCCCGCAGCCGGACCACCCGCCGCGCCCAGGCGGCGATGTCGTTCTCGTGCGTCACCATGATGATCGTCTTGCCGGCCTTGTTCAGCTCCCGGAGCATCTGCATGATCTCGTCGCTGGTCCGGGAGTCCAGGTTCCCGGTCGGCTCGTCGGCCAGGATCAGTTGGGGGTCGTTGACCAGGCTGCGGGCGATGGCCACCCGCTGCTGCTGGCCGCCGGACAGTTGGAGCGGCCGGTGGTCGAGCCGGTCGCCGAGGCCGACCATCTCGGCCAGGGCGCAACACCGGGCCTTGGTGTTCTCGTCCAGCCGGACGCCCTGGTAGAGCAGGGGGATCTCGATGTTCTCGACGACCGTGTATTGCGGGAGCAGGTTGTACGCCTGGAAGATGAACCCGAGGTACGTGGACCGCACCTCCGAGAGTTCGTCGTCGGACATCTGCGACACGTCCTGGTCGCGGAGGACGTACCGGCCGCCGGTCGGCCGGTCGAGGCAGCCGAGGATGTTCATGAGGGTGGACTTGCCGGACCCGGACGGCCCCATGAGGGCGACGAAGTCGCCCTCCTCGAACGCCAGGTTCAGCCCCTTGAGGACGTTGACCGTCACGTCCCCCATGTAGTAGTCCTTGTACAGGTCGAGCACTTCGACGATGGCGGGCATCGGGTGGCGTCTCGTGAAGTTTAGCCGCGTGTATCGCAACCTCGTTCCCACGCTCTGCGTGGGAACGCACGGGGGCGACGCTCCGCGTCGCGGACGGCCCGCCCGGGGACGCTCCGGCCGACCCGCAAAGACGCCACGCAGAGCGTGGCCCCCGTGCGTTCCCACGCAGAGCGTGGGAACGAGGGACGGGGCAGAGGCTACCGCCAGTCGGTGGCCACGTCCAGTAGCCCCGGCAGCCCGTGATAGTTCCGGGCGCTCGAGTACCGCCAGTGGAGTGGGTCGTCCACGTACCCCCGTCGGACCGGGTTGTTGTGCGTGTACTCCAGCTTCTGCACCATCATCTCGTCGCACCCGATCTCCTTCGGGTGGCTCCCCTCCTGCCACAGCTGGTACGGCCGGTCTCCCTTGTGGGCGGCCTTGGCCCAGGCCAGTTGGGCGAGCAGATGCTGCTCGCCGCGGTCCCGCAGGTGGTCGATGACCTTGCGGGCGGTGAACGACTTGAAGTCGCCGACCGCCTCCCCCAGCCGGTCCCCGCGGGCGACGAAGTGCAGGTGGTTCTCCATCACGACGTACCCGAACAGGACCAGGCGGCCGTTGTCTTGCAGGAACCGCCAGGAGTCCAGGACGAACTGGACGCACTCCGGGCGGGTGAACACCGGCAACCAGCCGACCACGGTGCAGGTCAGGAAGTACGGGCCCAGTGTGTCGCCGATGCGGTAGCGGGTGCGGCTCATGGCAGTCCGCGACGCGGAGCGTCGCCCCCGTGCGTTCCCACGCAGAGCGTGGGAACGAGGGAGACCAGACCATCACTGCTTAGGCCGTGCCCCGCCGGGGCCGCCGCCCCCGCCGCCGGGCGGGCCGCCGGCCCCCGGCATCCCGCCGCCCTTGCCCATGCCGGCCGGCGGCCCGCCGGCCGCCGCCAGCCTTCTTCTCCCCGCCCTTGCCGGCCCCGCCGCCCATGCCCGGCCGGCGGGCCGGCCTCGGCCGCCTCCTCCCGGGTCTTGGCCCCGGGGCCGAGCAGCACCCGCGGGTTGAGCACCACCTGGTCGCCGTCGGCCAGCCCCTCCCGCACCTCCACCATCTTCTCGTTGAACAGCCCGGTCGTCACCTCCCGCTCCTGCGGGCCGGCCGGGGTGAGCACGTACACCTTCCGCTTGGCCCCGTTCTCCGCCCCGCCGACGATCGCCTGGACCGGCACCGCCAGCACCGGCTCCTTCGGCGGGTCCACCTGGATCGTCACCTCGGCGGACATGTCCGGCTTCAGCCCCTCGACCACCTCGTCGATCGTCACCAGGGTCTGGTACACCCGCACGTCGGACGACATCCAGTCCTGCTGGCTGGCCACCGCCGCCACCGTCCGGACGTGCCCCTTGAGCAGCTTGTCGGCGGCCGCGTCCACCCGGATGTTCGCCCCCTGGCCGGGGCTGGCCAGCAGGTACTCGTCGTAGAACCGGCCGTCCCCGGCCCTGGCCCGGTTGGCCTCCCGGAACCCGGTCTGGAACGCCTCGGACGACAGGGCCACCCGGCCCAGCCCCGGGGCCAGCAGGAACGCCGCCTGCAGCGCCTCGAAGTGGCCGGTCGTCTGCTTGTCGTCCCCGCGGATCCGGCCGACCATCGCCTCGTGCACCTTGGTGTTCACCTGCATCCGCTTGAGGTCCGGGATGCGGAGCATCTTCTGCCCCTCCTTCACCTGGGCCCCCTGCTGGATCATCCCGTCGGTGCTGTTCCCCCACCGGTTGCCGCCCTCCTTGTAGTACACGCACATCCCGTCCTGGGGGCTGGTCACCCGGCAGAACCGGATCTGCTCCTCGATGTCCCGCAGCTTCTCCAGCTCCTGCTGGTACACGCTGAACGTGGTCCGGCGGGCGGACTCGGCCTGGTTCTCCTTGGCCTTCGCCTGGCGGACCGCCTGGTCCATCTTCAGCCGGGCCACCTCCACCTTGCTGGTCAGGTCGGTCAGCTCCTTCTTCCGGTCGAACATCTCCATCACGTACTTCTGCTTGCGGAGCTTCTCGACGTTCTCCAGCGCCCCGGCCAGCTTGGAGTCCTCGGCCCGGGCCTGGCTGGGCGTCTGGTACCCGAGCTTGACCGACCGGGCGGCCCAGGCGGACCGGTCCCGGTACTGGTCCAGGTCGGCCTCGGCCAGCTTGAGCTGGCCGGACACCTCGTCCAGCCGCTTCTGGAAGTCGCCCCGCTCGGCAAGGGTGGCGGCCGCCCCGCCGACCGCCCCGACCGGCTCCAGGGCCGGGTCCACCCGCAGCCCGAGCATCTTGTCCAGGTCGAGGACGGCGATGGCCAGGGCGGCGTCGGCGGTGGCGATGTCCGACTGGTTCTGCTTGACGGTGATGGTCAGGTCTTCGTCCGCCTTCACCCACTCGGCCTTGGCCTTCTCGACGGCGATGCTCTGGGTGCGGTACTGGTCCTGGAGGGCGGAGTCGTCCAGCTCCATCAGGAGCTGGCCCTTCTGGACGATCGACCCGTCGTCGATCACCCACCGGATGGTGCTGGCGTAGGTGCCCTTGGACCCGGCCTTCACCTTGCAGGTGACGTCCTTGTTCTCGGCCGACTCCAGGGTGCCCCGCTCGACCACGGTGACGGCCAGGAACTCCGGCCGGACCTTGTGCAGTACCAGGTCCGGGCGGGCGGTGGCGAACAGGCCGGGGAATTGGGATTTGACGGTCGGGCCGGCGGTCAGGGCGGCGGCCACCGCCGCCCCGACGAACAGCAGCAGGCCGACCAGCCAGCCGAGCCGGCGGCCGCGCCGCTTACTCTTTGGCGGCGGGGCCGGGGCCGGGGACGGGCTGGGGTGCGGGTGCCCGTTCGCCCCCGACGGGTGGTGCGGCTGGGGCAGCAGGCCCGGGGAGGGGCTGGCTTGCGGTGTCATCGGTCCAAAGCCCTCGGGCATCCAGCGGCAGGCGTTCCAGGTCCAGGTGGTAGTCGATCCGGGTCGCCTGGAACGCCATCCAGGTGGTGTACAGGGTGTTCTGGGCTTGCACCAGCGCCTGTTGGGCGGACAGGAGCTGTTCGGTCAGGGCGGCCTGGGCGGCGGCCGTGTCGCGGGCGGTCGGGTCGGGCGGGGCGGTCAGGGTGCTCCGGGCGTTGTCCACCTGGGCGTAGGCCAGTTCGATGGCCCGCTGCTGCAGCCGGTACGACACGGCCAGCTGCCGCAACTGCCGCAGGTCGCTGCGGGAGTCGGCCAGGATGTTGTCCTCGAACGCCATCAGGTTCCGGCGGGACCGCTGGTACCCGATCAGGGCGGCCCGGTAGGCGTTCCGCTCGGCCCGGCGGACGAACGGCGGCTGGACGTTCAGCGTCACCGTGTGCTGGGTCCGGGTGCCGGCGAAGGCCAGGCCGGCGGCTTCGTCTCGCGGGGTGGTCGTATTCAGATCATACCTGACATCGAACACCCCTTGCAAGGCATTGGCCGTCACCGCGATCTGCCGCCACCCGTCCACCACCTGCGCCCGTGCGTTCATCAGGTCCAACCGGCTGGTCAGGGCGGCCTGGGCGGTCTTGTGCTGGGCCTCGTCCAGCGGCATGGTCAGGACGTCCACCCCGTCGATCACGACCGGGGGCAGGGTCGGCCAGGTGTCCCGTACCTTGGTCAGCCGCTCGGTCCGGGCCTGGGCGGCGACCAGGAGACCCGCGTCCAGCACCGACCGGAACACCACTGCCTGCTCATTCGCCCGCCGTTCGGGCGGGGCGGCCAGCCACGGCCGGGCCTCGTACCGACGCAACGCTTGTTCAAACGACAGGCGGTCCAGGGCCGCCTCGATGGCCTCCAGGTCGGCGGTCTCGGACGGCGGCTCGGGCTGGTTCTTCAACTGGCGGTCGGCCCGCAGGTCGAGTCGCTTGCGGCGGAGGGCGAGCAGGTCGGCGGCGCGAGCGGTCAGGGCGTCGTCCGGCAGCCGGCGGAGGGCGGCGGCGGCCTCAAGGTATTGTTGGGAGAAGGCGGTCCCGCGGGCCAGTGAGGATTCGGTGAGAATCCGCCCCCACCGCCCGCGCAACTGGTCCACCGGCTCGGCCGGGTCGAACTTGCCGCCCAGCTCGGCCACCTCCCGGGCGTCGGCGAAGAGCGCCTCGAACCGCTCCAACTGGGTCCGCATCGCCCGCAGCGGGCCGTCGTCCAGCTCCAGCGGCAGGGTGGTCGGCACCCCGAGCTGGAGCTTGAAGTTGTCCACGCTGTCCAGGTACTGGCGGGTGCTGGTCAGCACCTGGATGCGGCTGTTGATCAGGTTCTGCTCCACCCGCCCGACCTGCAGCCCGCTGACCGCCCCGCCCTCCTGCAGGTTCTGGAACAGCCTCAGGAACTGCTCCAGGGCGACCACGTTCTGCCGCTGGTTGGCCAGGGTGGCGGACTGCAGGACGGTGCTGAAGAACCCGGCCGGGACGGCCGTCAGGTTGGCCCCGACCCCCCGGCCCAGGTTGGTGGACAGCCCCTGCAGGCCGTACGGGTTGTTGGTGTACCCGCCGGACGACCCGCCGCCCCCCTGGCCCTGGATGCTCGACCCCTGGCCGACCAGGGCGGCGTAGAACACCCGCCGGAACCGGGCGTACGACCGGATGGCGTACAGCAGGCTCCGCTCCGCCTGGGTCAGGCTCTCCAGGGTGACGGCGTACCCGCCGCCGCGGAGCAGCGGCTGGATGAACGTCAGCGACAGGTTGGACAGGCTGACCTGCGGGCTGGGGCCGGACAGGTCCACCACGATCTGGTTGGCCAGCCGGACGATCAGTTGGCCGCCGGTGGCGATGTTCCGGCTGACGGTCGCGTCGGTGTTGATCCGCCACGCCTCCCCGCCCCCGCCCGGGAAGTCCCGGCCGGTCGACTGGCGGATGAGGTTCTCGGCGGCGAACGCCTGGGCGGCGAAGTTGAACCGCTCCAGCGTCACCGGCAGGGCGGCCAGGTACAGGTCTTCGCGGCGGTCCTGGAACTCCCGGCTGTTGAAGATGGCCAGCTCGACCGCCTGGTTCATGGTGATCCGGTACGGCCGCTCGTTGGTGGCGAACGTGGCCAGGTAGGCGGCCGTCCCGCCGGCCGCCGCCCCGGTCGCGTCCGCCTTGGCCGACGGGTCGGCCGCCGGCCCGAGCTTCGGGTCGGACGGGGCGGTGGCGGCGTCCGCCCCGGTCCCGGTGCCGCCGGTCCCGATGCGGCCGGCCAGGTCCGGCTCGGCCTGCCGCTTGGCGGCCAGCCGGGCCTCGTCCTCGGCCCGGTTCTCGGCGTCCCAGGCGATGATCTGCTTGAGGTAGCCGTCCCCTTCGTGCCGGCCGGCCCCGCCGCGCGGCCTGGCGCTGCGGGTTGGGGGCGGTCAGCCAGGCGGCGTAGTCGTCCGGCGGGTACGGCGGGGAGTCCGGGGAGAACGGGTCGGCGAACCGGGCCCGGGGGTCCGGGTAGACGTGCCAGTTCTCCACCTTCCAGTCGGGGAACAGGTTCTTCTGCCCGATGACCGCTTCCACGTCCTTGTCCGCCCGCTCCCGGAAGTGCTGGGTGGAGCACCCGCCGAGGAGGAGAAGACTGGCCGCCCACCGGGCCGTGGCTTGAGTCCGAACGCGCATGGCACCCCCGCCGGATCGATCGCGGGCCGGCACCGCCCGCTTATCCGGTATCGGCGGCAGAGATTGCCCAACTTGAAACCGACCCCACAAACCCGGCCCGGGATCGCGGGTGGGCTTTCCCCGCGGTCGCCCCTACCATCACCGAAGCCCGACCCGTGCCGCGCGAGGCCGACCCGTTGACCACCCCCACCGACAACCCGTGGGCGACCGCCCTCGGCCGCATCCCGAGCGGGCTGTTCGTCGTCACCGCCCGCGGCCCGGACGGGCAGGAGACCGGGCTGCTGGCCAGTTGGGTCCAGCAGTGCAGTTTCGACCCGCCACAGGTGAGCGTGGCCGTGCGGAAAAGCCGGTACCTGCTCGACTGGCTGGCGGACGGGGCGGCCCTGGGGGTGAGCGTCATCCCGGAGGGGGGCAAGGTGCTGGTCAAGCACTTCGCCCACGGGTTCGGCCCGGACGAGCCGGCGTTCGCCGACCTGCCAGTCATCCGGCTACCCGGGTCGGCCCCGCTGCTCGCCGACGCCCACGCGATTCTGGACTGCCGGGTGGTCGGCCGGGCCGACCTGGGCGGGGACCACGTGCTGGTGGTCGGCCAGGTGGTGAACGGCCGGGTGCTTCACGACGCCAAGCCGACCACCCACGTCCGCAAGAGCGGGCTGCACTACTAAGAATGGCCCGCTGAGGACGCAGACTTCGCCGCAGATGAAACCGGATCGGAAACCAATTCAAATTCGTATCTGGTTTTCATCTGCGGCGAAGTCTGCGTCCTCAGCGGGCCGTTTCGGAGCGCGTCATGGCAGACGAGGTCGTTCTCAGCCCGGACACCCGCCGGCCGCACCGGCTGCCGCCGGGCCAGGCGCAGACGCACAAGTGGCCGGTGCTGCACGCCGGCGAGGTGCCGCCGTTCGACCCGGCCCGGTGGGACTTCGCCGTCTTCCCGGTGCCGCTGGTGGAGAAGGTGGTCCGGTTCACCTGGGAGCAGTTTCAGGCGCTGCCGCGGGTGAAAGTGCTGGCCGACATGCACTGCGTCACCCGCTGGTCGAAGCTGGACAACCTGTGGGAAGGGGTGCCGACCCGGGAGCTGCTCCAGCACGTCACCGTCAGCCCGGCGGCGAAGTTCGTGATGGTGCATTCGGAGTACGGGTTCAGCACCAACCTGCCGCTCGACGACTTCTTCGCCGACGACGCGCTGTTCGCGCTGACGCACAACGGCGAGCCGCTGACCCCGGACCACGGCTACCCGGTACGGCTGGTGGTGCCGCGGCTGTACGCCTGGAAGAGCGGGCGCGGGGGTCGAGTTCATGGAAGCCGATCGCCCCGGCTACTGGGAGAGCTACGAGAACGGCGGGTACGCGATGCGGGGCGACCTGTGGCCGACGACCGCCACCGCCCCGGCGGCGGGGCAGGGGTGGGTGATCTCGAAGGGCTGCCACCGAGGAGCCCAAGTCCGCCGGAGGCATTGACCGCTAAGCTTCATCCCGTCAAATTCCGCTTTCACTTCCTTGGTTCGCCGATGTACCGGTCGGCGTACTTCAGGAACGTCGGCCAGTTCGGGCCGGTGGTGTGTCCGCCCTCGTGCTGCCGGAACGCCACCTCGCCGGCCACCAGGGCCGTCCCCTGCGGCGGGAACTCCGTGGTGCCCAGCCCCTTCTTGCCGAGCAGCTCGTACACCGGCCCGGCATACACCCCGGCCAGGAAGTTGCCCTTGCAGTCGATCCACCCGTTCCCGTCCAGCTTCTCCGCCCCGACGCTGAGGAACACCGGCCGCGGGGCGCACAGGGCGACCAACTCGTGCGAATCGACCGGCAGGTCGTTGGCGGTCAGCGGGCCGGCGTACTTCAGGTAGTTGCCGGCCATCCAGTGGTACTCCTCGGTGCCGGCCACGTTCTCCACCATCTCGCCGAAGTTCCGCCGGTGGATCTTGGCCCCGCCGGCCCCGGACGAGCCGACGAACGCGATGGCGAACCGGGGGTCGTAGGCCATCGTGACGAGCGCCGCCTTGCCGTACCGGGACAGCCCCTCGACGGACCTGCTCGGGGTCCACCGCCTTGTCCGGTCTCGAAGTAGTCGATGCTGCCCGGCTGGCTCCCCTACGCCCACGCCTTCGTAGCGGCTCCAGTCGTCTGGCTTGCGGGGCTGGCCTCGTTGCACAGCCCGACGATGCCGGTCGTCAGCCCCGGCATGGCCCCCTTCCGGTCGAACCCGTATCCCCCGGCCCCCTCCCCTAAGCAGGGAGGGGGAGAGGAATCGCTCACCCCACCGCCACCAGCTCCCGCCTCTTCCGCCCGGCCTCGGTCGCCGGCCGCAGCCGCGGCTCGCACCCCGGCGGCAGCGTCGCGGCCCACAGCGGGTCGCCCGGCTGCACACGGTACACCCGCTCCAACAGCCCGCCGACCACCCCCCGGACCCGCTCCGCGTCGAACGCCGCCGCCGGCACGTCCGCCGGCTTGACGAACACCTGCAGCCGGACCGGCGGGGCGCCGGGGGTGGTGTAGTTCGGGGTGTGCAGCTCGACCCCCTCGGCCCACAGACCGCCGGCCCGGGCGAACAGCTTCACCCGGGCGTCCCACAGCTTCCCGTCGGCGTCGGTCGCGTCCGGCCCGGGCTTGCGGCTCTCCCACACCACGAACGGCAGCGGCTCGTCGGCCGCCCCGGCGTCCGCGGCCAGCACCTTGAACGCCTGGTCGAACAGCCGGGTGCCGACGCCCCGCCGGCGGAACCGCTCGTCCACCCCGAGGTAACAGACGTACCCGCCGTACCCCGGCAGGTGGGTGCCGTACAGGAACCCGGCCAGCGCGTCCGGGTCGGCCGTCCGCTCCTCCGGGGTGGCGATCAGCAAGTGCTTGCCCCAGCCGGCCCCGGGCCGCCACCCGACCCGCCCCTTGATGCTGCGGGCGATCCACCCCCACGGGATGCGCTCGTCCGGGTGCTGGGTGGCCAGGTACAGCCGCTCGGCCGCCCGGACCAGGGGGTCGGTCACATCGAACGCCTCGAAACAGAAGATCCGGTCATTGCGGGACATCCGGCACCTTGCGCCTTGTGGGCAACGGGTCTGCACGCCATTCTAGACCGGGGCCGGCCGGGGCCGGGTTCGGCACCCCCCGGCGGCCGGCGGCAACCGTCAGTCTGAACATCTTCACACCACGCCGGAAGCCCGCGGGGCGACAGGGGGTTGCGATGGCCGGGGCGAAGCCGGGCAAGTTCACTTACGACTACCCCCGTCCGGCCTTGACCGCGGACGTGGTCCTGGTCACTCGGGAGGCGGACCCGCGGGTTCTGTTGATCAAGCGGAAAAGCGACCCTTTTGCCGGGCTGTGGGCCTTACCCGGCGGGTTCGTGGACGAGGGGGAGCGGCCGGCCGACGCCGCCCGCCGGGAGCTTCAGGAGGAGGCGGGGCTGACGGTCGAGGATCTGGAGCCGCTGTACACGGCCGGCGACCCGGGCCGCGACCCCCGGGGGTGGACGGTCAGCGTCGTGTTCCTGGCCCGCATCGACCCGAAGAAGGCCAAGGGCAAGGCCGGGGACGACGCCGCCGAGGTCGGCTGGTTCCCGCTGACCGCCCCGCCGGCGACGGCGTTCGACCACGGGATGCTGCTCGGCCGGGCGCGGGCCAGGCTGGCGGACCGGTCGGCGTAGCCCGGGGCCGGCTCAGAGGGGGTCTTGAAACCGTTCGTGACCGGTCTGTCGTAGGGTGCGTTGAGGAGGCTCGGCGACGAAACGCACCGGCCCGGCAACGACAGCGTCCCGGCGGTGCGTTTCGCCGAGCCTCAACGCACCCTACACCGATCCGCCCATGAGGTTTCAAAACGCCCTTCCAGAACGAGTTCGAGCGGCGCGACCACGGTCGTCTTCCAGGAAATGGCAGCGACTGTACGCCGGGGGGCAGGACTCGCTCAGCCCCAGACCTGCTTCGCCAGTGCGGCCAGCCTAGTCGCCCACGCCCAGTGGGCGCTCGAATTGGTCCCATGCGAGTGCGGGAAGTACGTGGGCGGGGCAACGGCCCCGGTCCGGTAGTGGCCGTCTTGGTGGACCCGCCAGTGGCACTGGTCACACAAAATGACACAGTTGTCGGTGGACTTCAGCCACAGGTGTTGCGGTTCGCCGGCCTGACCGCTCTGGTTCGGGACGACGTGGTGGGCGTGTTCCAGTACGTGATCCAGCTTTCGCCCGCAGCAGGCACAGACGCCATTCTGCCGCTGCCTCGCCTCCGTCGGCGCGAGCGAGCCGAAGTCAAACGGCCGGCCCATTGATTGCCCTCCAAATCGACTGCGGCGCTACCATCCCCCTCCGTCAGCCGTACCTGTGCAGGAGGGTACGCGGCTGGTATCGCCGTTCACAACCTGCCAAGTTAGTGGCCCTCATGGCTTGCGTCAAAACTTAAGCCGCGGTTGGGTTGACTTTCCCTAATCATGATCAACACTATAGTGTTCTCTAGTTCACTTATGGTGCCCCATGTCTGGCCTCGTCGCCGACCCGCCGGCCGACGCCCTGTGGCAGTTCGCCGCCCAGGCGCTCGGCGTCCTGCGGGCGGACATGCTCGCCGACGACCGCCGCACCGCCCTCGCCTCGGCCAAGGCGGTGTTGCAGTTCGTCTCCACCCTCGTCCGCCTCCGCCCGAGCCTCGTCGCCGACTGGTTCGCCGACGAGCCGGGCCTATTCGACCCGCTCCCAGTCCCGCACCCCGCCGGGGACGAGGCGGAACAGTGGGTGCGGGGCGGGGGCGGTGATCGCCAGGCTGGCCGCGTGCCGGTCGGGGTCGCGCCGCTCCAGCTTCCGCAGCAGGTGGTCCCACTCGTAGAGCAACTGCCCGTCGGTCTCGTCGATCAGCGGCGGGGTCACGGGCGGGGCGATCTTGCCGGCGTCGAACGTGTACCCCCGGCGGGCGGCCTCCTCCAACACGACGGCCAGGTAGGCGGCGATGGCGGCCGGCGGGTCCGGGGCGGCGCGGAAGCGGGTGAGCTGCGGGTGCCGGGTGTACCCGCGGGTGCCGCCCTGCAGCACCTTCTGGGCGAGCAGCCCCTCCCGCCACAGGGCGACCAGCCCGCGGACATCGAGATACCGGGGGTGGACGGTCCACAGGCGCATCGGGTCGGCTCCTCCCCGCCGGCCGGCGGCCGGCACCTTCCCAATGCTAACCGGCCGGCGGTACACTACCCCAATGAGCACGACCACCCTGCCCGCCCCGGCCGCCCCGCCGGCCGTCTCGTTCCACCACGGCCACGACCTGCCGCCGCTCGACCCGGCCAAGGTGCCGGCCCTGATCGACCGGATGAAGGCGATCCTCGGCCCGGACGCCGTCCTCACCCAGCGGGCCGACCTGGCCGTGTACGAGTGCGACGGGTTCACCATCGAGAAGAACAAGCCGGACGTGGTCGTCTTCCCGACCAGCACCGAGCAGGTGGCGGCGGTGGTGCAGGCGTGCAACGAGCTGGGCGTGCCGTTCCTCGGCCGCGGGGCCGGGACCGGGCTGGCCGGCGGGTGCGTGCCGGTCGGCGGCGGGGTGATGATCGCCCTCAGCCGGATGAAGCGCATCCTGGAGGTGAACGCCCGGGACCGGTACGCGGTCGTGGAGGCGGGGGTGGTGAACGTCTGGCTGACCACCCACCTCAAGCCGATCGGCTACCACTACGCCCCGGACCCGTCCAGTCAGGGCGCCTGCACCATCGGCGGGAACGTGGCCACCAACAGCGGCGGCCCGCACACCCTCAAGTACGGGGTGACGGTCAACCACGTCATCGGCGTCGAGATGGTGCTGCCGGACGGGACGGTCGTGCAGACGGGCGGGCCGTGCGAGGACGGCCCGGGGTACGACCTGACCGGGGTCATCGTCGGCAGCGAGGGGACGTTCGGCATCGTCACCAAGACGTGGGTGCGGATCACCCGCAACCCGGAGGCGTACCGCACACTGCTCGGCGTGTTCGACAGCGTGGACGACGCCACCAACACGATCAGCGACATCATCGGGGCGGGGATCGTGCCGGCGGCCCTCGAAATGCTCGACGACAAGTTCATCGGGTCGGTGGAGGCGGCGTTCAAGCTCGGCTTCCCGCTGGACGCCGGGGCGCTGCTCATCATGGAGGTGGACGGGCTGGCGGCCGGCATCCAGGAGGAGGCCGACCGGATCGAGGGGATCGCGCTGAAGAACGGCGCCCGCGAGGTGCGGAAGGCGAACTCCGACGCCGACCGGCTGGCCCTGTGGAAGGCCCGCAAGTCGGCGTTCGGCACCGTCGGCCGGATGGGGTACGCCAGCTACTGCACCCAGGACGGGGTGGTCCCCCGGACCAAGCTGCCGCACATCATGCGGCACATCCGGGCGGTGAGCGAGAAGCACGGGATCGCCATCGCCAACGTGTTCCACGCCGGGGACGGGAACATCCACCCGGTGCTGATGTTCGACGAGCGGGACCCGGACCAGGTGCAGCGGGTGCTGCTGGCCAGCACCGAGATCCTGCAGGAGTGCGTCCGGCTCGGCGGGAGCGTCACCGGGGAGCACGGGATCGGGGTGGAGAAGCTGGACTTCATGCCGATCCTGTTCGCCCCGGAGGACCTGGCGTACATGGTGCGGCTGCGGACGGCGTTCAACCCGCTGGGCCGGTGCAGCCCGAACAAGCTGCTGCCGACGGCCGGCGGGTGCGTGGAGGGGAACAAGGTGGTGGCGACGAAGCCCGGCCGCCGGGCGGCGGTGTGAGTCGGTTGGTGGCGGGTTTGCCCCATCGACACGGGGGCGAAATGCGACAGCGACCTGTTACCCTCCTGACGGCGGCTCTGCTGGCCGGGTTAGCGGTCATCGCAGGGATTGCTTGGGTCCGGCCGCACGTCTTCCCGGCCCCCCTCGCCCCGCGACTGACCCTCTCGATCGATCGAACCCGAAACCCGGCTCACGTCGCGCGGAACCGGCGGTTGATCTCGACAAGTCCCCTTTCCCTCGCGGTCTCCCCGGACGGCCGAACGGTCGCGGTGGGGCTGGGGGACGGGTCGGTCCGGGTCTGGGATGCTGTGACCGGGCGGTTCATCCGAGCGCTGACCGGTTTCGGGGATCACGTCACGGCCCTGGCGTTCCGCCCGGACGGGCGGGTGCTGGCGTGTGGGTCGTCCAACGGTGAGCCGATCCGATTACTAGACCCGATCTCGGGCGAGCTGCACGGCGTCGTGACCGGTTCGGCCTATGATCGCTTTACAGCCTCGCAAAGCCTGGCGTATAGCCCCGACGGCCACAAGTTGGTCGGGTCTTTCTACCACCAGGACTTCGACCATCCGGTCAGGGGCGGCGAAGTGGCGGTTTTCGACCCGACGGACGGGTCCAAGGTTCGCGTGCTGGCCTCGACCTCCTCTGGCTTCGCCCGCTTCACCCCGGACGGGGCCGCCGTCGTTTTCAGACAGGGTTCCCAGGTGGTCGTCGCGGCGGCCGACACCGGCCGACCGGAGACGACCTTCAAGGTGCCCCCGGGCCATATGCTCAGCGACCCGGTCGCCGTCTCCCCGGACGGGGCGTCGGTCGCGGCCATGGTCGACAACGGCGGGTCGTTCGCCACCGAACGGTGGGTCACCGTCTGGGACCGGGCGACCGGGCAGGAACGGGCGGCCATGACCGGGCACGAGCAGCCGCTCGTCGCCCTGGAGTACCTGCCGGACGGGCAGACGCTCGTGTCGGCCAGTTGGGACGGCACCATCCGGTTCTGGGACGTCCGCCGGCAGGCCGAGCGGCTGCGGATCACCAGCCGGCCCGGCCACAACTCGCTCGCCCACCCGCCGAGGAAGGGGTTCGTCCCGGTGATGGCCGCCGCCCTGTCGGCCGACGGGTCGGTGCTGGCCGCCGCGGATTACGACGGCACCGTCCGAGTCTGGGACGTGCCGGCCCTGCTCGCGGTGACTCAGCCGTGAGGGGCGGGCGGCCCGGCTGCTACCGGCCCGCATCGACCCGCACCTCGGCCCATTCGGACCGGAACACCGGCGACCCGCCCGACGAGTTGTCCGCCCAGTACGCCGCCCGCACCTGGAACGCCCCCGGCTTCAGCCCGGTCCAGGTGCCGAGCGACCGCGGGTAGGTCATCCGCTGGTCGGCGAACAGGCGGACCGACCCGCCCGGTGCCAGGCCCAGGGGGTTCACGTACCCGCTCACCTCCCGCGGCCCGGGGTAACTGACCGTGCCGTCCCCCCGCACCTCGAACCCGAACATCCCGCCGCTCCCCGGCCGCGGCCGGTACGGCTCCGGGATGTCCGCCGGCCCGGGACGGACCACCTGGACCTCCAGCAACTCGGGCGTCGGGACCGCCTCCCCCACCCGCAACGACCGCTTCACCCGCACCCGGACGTCCAGCGGCTTCACCACCTCGAACGTCACCGGGTCGGACACCAGCTCGAACGCCGGCACCCCGGCCATCCGCTCGCTCCCCGGGTTGGTCTTGGCGTCGATCGCTCTGCCCCGGAAGGCGTAATGCGCCTGCACTGTTACCCGCCCCGGTTGCTGGAAATCGAACCGCGGGGCCGGCACCCATCGGTCCAGCACCAGCTCGGCCCCCGGCTTCAGCTCGGCCACGTCCTTGCCCCACGCCCAGTCGTACAGCCCGCACCCGGCCCACGGGGTTTCCGGCACGGGGACCGTCGTCCCGTCCGGCCGGGTGAGCGTGGCCGTGTAGAAGAGGTACGGCTCCCGGCCGCCGGCCCGGTCCGACCCGTCCCCCGGTTTGACCACCCGATGCGTGACGGTCTTCGACGTGTTGACCAGCTTCAGCCCGAACCCGACCGGGCTGCCGGTCGGCACCGGCCCCGGCGGCTGCGTGGCCACCAGCCGCAGATCGGCCGCCGGGCCGGGGGCAGGTGCGGGCTGTGACGGGCCGACCTCGGGCCGGTTCGCGGCGGCCAGGGTGCCGAGCAGGCCGAGGAGCAGGAGCAGGGGGACGCGGCCCATGACCCCACTCTACCCGTCGGCTCCGGGCGGAAGGAGCCGTCAGCGGCCGGATGTTACACATCGGGGGCGGAAGATTCCGGCCGGGCCGCACCGATCGGTCGTCCCGGTGGGCGTAAACCGTGGCGGTTTGGCACCGACCGGAATCTCGCTCTATGTTTGCCAGAACCGGCCGCCGGGGGCCGGGCACGGAACGCGGGCGGGCGCCATGATCGGACGGGTCTTCCTGGGGCGGTACGAGATCACCCGCCTGCTCGGCGAGGGGGGGATGGGCCGGGTGTACCTGGCCCGGCAGTCCGACCTGGCCCGGCAGGTGGTGGTCAAGGTGATGCACGAGCACATCGCCGCCGACCCCAAGTTCCAGGAGCGGTTCCAGCGGGAAACCCTGCTGATGGCCCGGTTCCACCACCCCTACGCCGTCACCCTGTACGACGCCAGCCTGACCGACCCGCTCGGCCCGTGCATCGTCATGGAGTACGTCCGGGGGGTGAACCTGGAGGCGCTGCTGGCCAAGGTGAAGCGGATGACCGCCCCGCGGGTCGGCCGCATCCTGGGCCAGTTGTGCGAGGTGCTCCAGGCGGCCCACGACGAGGGGGTGATCCACCGGGATCTGAAGCCGGCCAACCTGATGATCGTCGACCCGGAGACGCCCAAGGAGCGGATCAAGGTGATGGACTTCGGGCTGGCCAAGCTGGTCGAGGACGGGCCGGCCCGGAAGGTGACGGACACGAACGTCGACTTCGCCGTCGGCACCCCCGGGTACATCGCCCCGGAGCAGGTCCGCGGGGAGGCGATGGACCACCGGGGCGACCTGTACAGCGTCGGGGTGATGGTGTACGAGCTGCTGACCGGCCGGCTGCCGTTCACCGGCACGTCCAGCATGGACGTGCTGCTGGCCCACGCCACCGAGCCGCCGCCGACGTTCGCCGAGGTGGGGGCCGGCGGGTGGGTGCCGGCGGCCATCGAGGAGCTGATCCGGGCCACCCTGGCCAAGGACCCGGAGGACCGCCCGCAGTCGGCCCGGGAGCTGGCCGACCGGTACGCGGCCGCCCTCAAGCAGGCCCAGGTGCAGGTGTCGGCCGACGACCCGCCGGACCCGGACGACGGGTCGGCCGAGCTGGTCGCCCTGACCCCGGACCCGGCGGCGTCCGCGCACAAGCTGGCGGGGGCGGCCGGCGGGTCGACGGCGGTGGCCGCGGTCGGCCGGGACGCCCCGGCCCTGCCGTTCCACATGGACGCCTGGATGCCGGAGGCGATCGCCCTGATGAAGCTGCGGGGGTTCGTCCACGACTGCGGCGGGGAGGTGGTGGAGAGCGTCCCCGGGCTGATCCGGGTGCGGCTCGGCCGGGGCCGGGGGCTGAGCGGGTCCGGCGGGTGGCTGGGGTTCGGCCGGCGGGCGTCCGGGCCGGTGGACGTGGAGCTGCACCTGCACCGGACCGACCCGAAGCAGGCGAACAAGCTGGCCATCCAGGTGCTGTTCCGGCCGAGCCACGCCAGCCTGCTGGTGGACGCCGCCTGGAAGCAGCGGTGCGGCACCCTGTTCGTCGAGCTGCGGGCGTACCTGATGGGCGGCGTCAGCCCGTAACGGCCCGCCGCCTAGCCCGCGAACCCGGGGCCGGCCGGCTGTGTCACTCGGCCATGCGAGCGGACATGGCCAAAGTGATCGTCGAGCGCCCGCGGCACGGGTCCGAGGACAGCGGAGTCGTCGCTAAAGGCTATCGCAAACGGGTGGCCCGGCAGATGGCCGACGGCGGCACTCCGGTGTGCGAAGGCATCCGCCGGCCATACGGCCACCACAAGCAGTTCAACGAACACCTCGGGCCGCTGCGGCGGTTCCTGCTCAGCCGGGCCGGTCGGCCGTGGGACACGGTTCGCTCCGAACTCTGCGAGCGGATCGACCGCGGCAACGTGGTCCAGAAGCACATCCTCACCCACGTCGATGACTTCGTCGCCACCCAAGTGGTCCTGATCGACGGCCGGCCGTGCCACGCCGATGGGCACTGGGCCGGTCGGCCACTCGCTGAGACCGCCTGGCCGCGGTGGCGGTTCCTGTATGTTTGCCCGAAGACCGGCCTTCTGAAGCGGGTGCCGCCGCGGCCCAAGCCGGCCCCGGACCCCCGCCCCCAGCCGCCCGCGTTCGTTCGGGTGGGGCCGACCCGTGTCTGCAAGTTCCTCGACGGCCGGTGGGAGCTGATCGAGCTGGCCCCGCTGCCGGACGAACATCATCGCGGCCGATGCCGGGCGGTGGACGTGGTGCTGAACCGGGTGGTCGCCGGTCTGACCGTCGAAGTCACCCGGCCGCACTACGGGGCCGCCGCCTACGCCGTCGCCCGGCGGGTGCTCGGCAAGCGGGAGCTGAAGCAGTACCCGATCCCGTTCGAGTTCCTCGGCTGACCGCACCGCCGTCGGCCGCTACATTTCCTCTACCCGCCCGCCCCCTGTCGCGCTCCCCGAGGAGGTGAGATGCTCGGCGCCCAGATGCCCCCGGCCCCGTACCTGAAGCGGATGGCCGACGAACTCCTCCGGCTCGACCCGGCCGAGGTGCAGACCCTCGCCGACCGGATGTACGACAAGTACCTGGCCGGCAAAATGATCTTCCTCATCGGCAACGGCGGCAGCGGGTCGAACTGCTCCCACTTCTGCGAGGACGTGGGCAAGTGCAGCCTCAAGCTGCCGGACGACCTGGCCGACACCGGCAAGAAGCGGATCCGTATCCTCAGCCTGACGGACAACACCCCGTACATCCTGGCCTGGGCGAACGACGAGGGGTTCGACCGGGTGTTCGTCGAGCAGTTGCGGAACCTGGCCAGCCCCGGCGACCTGCTCATCGCCATCAGCGGCAGCGGGAACAGCAAGAACATCCTGACGGCCGTCGAGTGGGCCAACCGCAACGGGCTGGAGACGTTCGGCCTGACGGGGTACAACGGCGGCAAGCTCCGCGGCCTGGCCCAGCGGGGGCTGCACGTCCCGCTGGACGACATGGGCATGGTGGAGACGCTCCACCTGGCCGCCTTCCACTGGGTCGTCGGCGACCTGCACCGCCGGGTGTCGATGTAACCCACCGCCCTCGCTCCCACGCTCGGCGTGGGAACGCACTGGGGTGACGCTCCGCGTCACGTTTTGCGGATCGGTGGGAGCGTCCCCGGGCGGGCAGCCCGCGACGCGGAGCGTCGCCCCCGCCCGTTCCCACGCCGAGCGTGGGAACGAGGAGGGGAGGAGGGGTCTCTCCCTCTGCATTTTCACTCTGCGGCCCTCCGCGGCGCTCTGCGGTGAACTCCTCTTGGGCTTGTCATGCCGGACCCCGCCGACCTGTCCCGCGTCCGCACCTACCCGCTGACCGTGCGGCCGAACAAGGTGTCGCTCGCCCGGTTCGCCAGGCCGCCGCGAAAAGGGCAGAGTGCGGCCGAGTTTCTGGCCGGGTTGCCGCACATCCTGGCCGGGGACGACTTCCGGGCCGTGGTGAACGCGGTGATGGCGGCGCGGCAGGCGGGCCGGCCGGTGATCCTCGGGTTCGGGGCGCACGTCCTCAAGTGCGGGCTGTCGCCGGTGCTCATCGACCTGATGCAGCGGGGGATCGTCACCGCCCTCGCAACCAACGGGTCCGGGGCGATCCACGACTTCGAGCTGGCTCTGATCGGCGAAACGTCGGAGGACGTAGCCGCCGGGCTGAAGGACGGCAGCTTCGGCATGGTGAAGGAGACCGGCGAGTTGATGCACGCCGCCATCAACCGGGCGCTCACCCGGCCGGACGCGGGGCTGGGGGCGCTGTTCGGCGAGTACCTGGAAGAGATCGAGGCGCCGAACCGGGACATCAGCGTTGCCGTGGCGGCGAAGCGGCTCGGGCTGCCGTTCTGCGTGCATGTGGCCGTCGGCACGGACATCATCCACATGCACCCGCAGGCGGACGGGGCGGCGCTCGGCCGGGCCAGCTTCAACGACTTCAAGCTGCTGTGCGGGGCGGTCGGCGAGCTGACCGGCGGGGTGTACCTGAACGTCGGCAGCGCGGTGGTACTGCCGGAGGTGTTCCTGAAGGCGTTCACCGTGGCCCAGAACCTGGGGGCGGACCTGCGGGGCTACACGACGGTGAACATGGACATGATCGCCCACTACCGCAGCGGGGAGAACGTGGTCCGCCGGCCGGCCGGGGTGGCCGGCAAGGGTTACACGCTGATCGGCCGGCACGAGGTCATGGTGCCGCTCTTGGCCCAGGCGGTGGTGGAGGGGCTGGGCTGATTTTCGTAGGCGCGTGGAGGGAGGCTTTGCGAGCGGAACGCACCGGCCCTGCAGGGACGACGCAGTTGCGGGTTTATCTCCCTCTCCGCTTCGGGGAGGGCCGGGGGAGGGGTCACACGCCCGTCCCATCACCGTGACTCCGAGTCGCCGAATCGGGCCGAGGTCTGACCCCCCCCCGGCCCCCTTCCCGAAGCGGAGAGGGGGAGAAATGCCCCGCAACGACCGCCGCCGACGGGTGCGGGTTCGATGGTGCGTTGCGCAAAGCCTCCACGCACCCTACGCTTCTTGCTGCCGGCCCCACACCAGAGCGAACAGCACCCCGACGACGCCGGTTGCGATCAGGGCGACGACCACCACTACGAGCAGCATCAGCAGAGCCAGGAACACCAGCCCCATCAGCAGCAGGTTGACGCCGGCGGCGATCGCCGGGCCGACGGCGGTCGCCGTCTGGCCGAACACGTACACCTGCCAGAAGGTGTCCCAGATCGGCAGCAGGACCAGCTTGAGCAGCGGCAGCACCGGCCCGAGGAACGGGCCGAACAGGTCCAGCGGACCGAACGGGTCCGGGGCCGGCGGGAGCATGGCGAATCCCCGGCGGGGGCGGGCGGCGTCACCCACCACGACCCCGCCGGTCCGGGGTTATTCCCCGGCCGCCAGCTCATGCCGGTCCGGCCCGTCCGCCCCGCCGTACCACATCAGCGCCCGATCGGCGGCGTCCCGGTCAGCGGTCAGCACCCGGGCCAGCCAGAGCACCGCCGCCGTCGCCCCGAACACGCATCCGACCAGCACCAGCAGCCCGACGCCGGTCATGTCCGCCCCTCCGCCGGGGATGGCCCCCTCATCAGGTTATTCGCTCGCCGGGGGTGCGGGCTGTCAGGAAATCCGGTGCGATTCGCCCGCCGGTCGATACGACACCCAGGACCGACCGGAGGGACGACCGATGCCGGACGACTGGACGCGGGGGGTGCTGGTGGCGGTCGGCGGCGGGGCCGGGGCGTGGCTGCGGTTCGCGGTCAACCGGTGGGGCGGCCCGGACTTCCCCTGGCACACCCTGGGCATCAACGTGTTCGGGTCGTTCGTCCTCGGGCTGCTGGTCGTCTGGCTGAAGGACCGGCCGGGGTGGCTGCTGCTGCTCGGCACCGGGGTGTGCGGCGGGTTCACCACCTTCTCGACGTTCAGCGTGGAGACGTTCAACCTGCTGGTGAGGGGGCGGGCTTGGGCGGCGGCCGGGTACGTGTTCGGGTCGGTGGCGGCGGGGCTGGCCGGGGTGGCGGTGGCGGTGCGGCTCGCCCGGGGGTGAGGGAGGGGGAGAAATGACGGGGCGGTCGGACGTGGGCTGCGTCCGACCGCCCCGGGGCGAACCGTATCCAGCGAGTTACGCGGCCGCGGCGGCCCGCCGGCGGCGGACCAGGGCGCCGGCCGGAACGACGCCGAGCAGCCCGAGCAGCAGCCCGGCCGGGGCCGGCACGACGCCCGGGTTCGGGCCGGTCGGAGCGAGCGTGAACTCGATGTTGTCGACGATTTCGATCAGGTTCAGGGGGGCCGGGTTCGCCCCGGTGCGGTTAATGTACTGGAACGTCGCTCGGTCGAACGACGTGCCGCTGAAGCCGATCGTCTGGTCGGCAATATCGTTCCCGTTGGCCTGGACCGTTACCTGCCCCACCTGCGTCGCCCCGTTGAACAGGGTCAGGCGAGCGTCGATCGGAACACCGGTGAAGGGCTGATCGTCGTTGCCGAACACCAGCGACAGGGCGTTTACAAGCTGGGTGAAGTTCATCTGCAAGGCGCTGGTATCGTCAGAGAACACGGCCAGGCCGTTGCCGGACACGTTCTGGGAGCCGAAGTTGCCCACCTGCAAGTCGGCCCCGATCGTGTCGGTGAACGACACCAGAGCCGAGTCGACGGAAACGAACCCGTTCGCCTTACTTCCGGCCGGGTCGCTGTTGAAGGTAATCAGCACGGCTGCTGCCGGACGGACATCGGCCAGCCCAAGTGCTGCCGCACAGGCGGCCACAATGAAGAAGTACCTGTTCACGACTGCGTTCTCCTCAAGATGAGATCCGGCTGCCTGTTGCACCACACAACACAGGGGATGGACGGCCGGACGGATCTGCCAATCGTTAGGCAGCGAGTCGACCAGAACACCCGGTCTTGGTCTTCGCCTCTCACCCTACCGCTCCGCTGCGGTCACAGAATGAGGTTTGCGGCCCAGTCAAACCAGCAGCCAAAAGATTAAGCCATTGGCATCTACCGGGCAACATGAATTTATCGATCGCAACGGTTTTTTTGACGACCTTAACTCGCCATTAACCGATGGGCCGGTTTTGCTGTCCAGCCCGTACAGCAACTCGACCCAACCGCCGGCCCTCCAACCCGCCCAGGAACCCGACTCATGGCCGAGAAAATTTCGTCTCGCACCACCGACTACCCGTAGTGGCATCTGGACATCGTCGAGCAGGCCCAGTTGGCGGACAACTCGGACCTCCGCGGGCGCATGGTCATCAAGCCGAGCGGGTCCATCGACGGGTGCCACCGCGGCCAGGTTGCGGGTGAGCGGCTTGGACGGCGCCGAGTTGCCGGACGTGTGAGGGGAAATGACCGGGGCGGCCGGCATAGGCGACGCCGGCCGCCCCGGTGAGCGATCCGAGTGGGCTTACACGACCGTCGTCCGGCGGCGGATGAGGGCGGTCGCCGGGGCCGCCCCGAGCAGCCCGAGGAGTAGGCCGGCCGGGACCGGCACCGAGACCACGTCCAGGAAGGTATCCCCGTCTTGCGGGCTGCCGGGGAACCCTAACCGGAAGCCGGAGAAGCCGAACACGAACTCCTCCGCGGCGGTCTGGCCGGACAAGGTGGTGACCGCCCCGCCGATGGCGAACGACCCGCCCCGGGCGGCGTTCAGGGCGGCCAGCCCGGTCGGGTTCAGCTCGATCCGCACGAACCGCCCGTTGTCCGCCGCCGTCACCACCCCCGACCCGTACACCGGCCCGGTGCCCAGGTCGGTGTACGCCGCCACCCCGCCGGCCCCGCTGATCAGGGTGTCCATCGGGGTGGTCACGCCGAACAGCGTGATCGTCTCACTCGCGTCCGGGCTGCTGTACCCGGGGCCGAAATCGTCCACCCCGCCCGGGTTGTACGCCACCAGCGCCGCCTGGACGAACGGCCCGCTCAGGCTGGGGACGTTGAACGTGAAGAAGCTGTGGAAGGTCTGGGCCGGGAACTCGTCCGGGAAGTCCGGGTCGGCCGGGGCGAACCCGGTGATGTAGTTGGGGTTATCCGGGATGTGGAACCCGGTGTCGTTGTACCACCCGCGGTCGGCGGTGGTGATGATCGCCGCCGACCCGGCCGGCGGCACCCCCGCTGACAGGCCGACGGCGATGGCGACCCCGAACCAGAACGCACGCATAACCCCTCCGTAGATGAGCCGGTGCGCCCGCGATCCGCGAAAATCGCCAGCCGTCCGACGCACCGACGGACATCATCACGACCGGCAATTCTGTCCGCAAGCGAATATTTAGGTGTCGTGTCGACTTTTCCGACACGTTCGACCCCGGTGTGAGTCGCCCGGTTGTGCCTCCGGGCGGGTCGCTATAATCGGCCTCACCGCCAGACGGCGGGGTTGAACCCCGCCGCTCGCCTTTCACGGGAACCCGACTCATGGCCGAGAAGATCACACCCCGCGCGACCGACTACCCCCTGTGGTACCTGGACATCGTCAAGCAGGCGCAGTTGGCGGACAACTCGGACGTCCGCGGGTGCATGGTCATCAAGCCGACCGGGTACGCTCTGTGGGAGAAGATGCAGCGGGGGCTGGACAAGCTGTTCAAGGACACCGGCCACGTCAACGCCTACTTCCCGCTGTTCATCCCGATGAGCTACCTGGCCAAAGAGGAGGAGATGGCCGAGGGGTTCGCCAAGGAGTGCGCCGTCGTCACCCACTACCGGCTGAAGGCGGAGAAGGGGAAGCCCCTCCACGTCGACCCGACCGCCGCCCTGGAGGAGCCGCTGATCATCCGGCCGACCTCCGAGACGATCATCTGGAAGACGTACAAGGACTGGGTGCAGAGCTACCGCGACCTGCCGCTGCTCATCAACCAGTGGGCGAACGTCGTCCGCTGGGAGATGCGGACCCGGCTGTTCCTGCGGACCGCCGAGTTCCTGTGGCAGGAGGGGCACACCGCCCACGCCACGCAGAAAGAGGCCGAGGACGAGACGCTGCAGATGGTCCGGGTGTACCAGAAGTTCGCCGAGGAGTGGATGGCGATGCCGGTGCTGGTCGGGCCGAAGTCGGACGGGCAGAAGTTCCCGGGGGCGGTGTACACCCTGTGCATCGAGGCCATGATGCAGGACGGCAAGGCGCTGCAGGCCGGGACGAGCCACTTCCTCGGCCAGAACTTCGCCAAGGCGTTCGACGTGAAGTTCACCAGCGTGGACAACAAGGAGGAGTACGCCTGGGCGACCAGTTGGGGCGTCAGCACCCGCCTCATCGGCGGCCTCATCATGACGCACAGCGACGACAACGGCCTGGTGGTGCCGCCGCGGCTGGCTCCGCTGCACGTGGTCATCTGTCCGCTCGGCAAGAACGAGGCGGAGCGGAAGCCGTGTCTGGAAGCCGCGGAGAAACTCGCGGCCGAGCTGCGGGGGTTGCCGCGGGACGACTTCTTCGGGTACGAGCCGATCACGGTGAAGATCGACAACGACATGAAGAACAGCCCCGGCCACCGGTACGCCGAGTACGAGCTGCGGGGGGTGCCGGTGCGGGTGGAGATCGGCCCGAAAGACATCAGCAAGAGCGCCTGCGCGGTTGCCCGCCGGGACGTGCCGGGCAAGGAGGGGAAGCAGTTCGACATCCCCCTGGCCGGGGCCGCGGAGCACGTGGGCAAGCTGCTCCGGGACATCCAGGCCAGCCTGTTCGCCAAGGCGAAGGCGTACCGGGACGCCGGGATGCAGACGGCGAACACCTACGCCGAGTTCCAGGAGCAGATCGAGAAGGGCGGGTTCGTGTGGGCGCACTGGGACGGCACCCGGGAGACGGAGACGAAGGTGCAGGAGGAGACGAAGGCGACCATCCGGTGCATCCCGTTCGACGGCGACCCGACCCCCGGGGCGTGCATGGTGACGGGCGCCCCGTCGGCCAAGCGGGTGGCGTTCGCGCGGGCGTATTGAAGGCAACCTAACCCCCCCCGGCCCCCTTCCCTAAGAGGGAAGGGGGAGCAAGCGGGACGGGGCGCCCGGCATCAGGATCGGGTTTGGGTATGTCGGTGGTCCTGAAACCTAACCCCCGTCCCCCTTCCCTAAGAGGGAAGGGGGAGCAAGAGGGGCGCTCATCCAGGCGGTGTCATCGGTCCCGCCCGGCGGGGTCGAACACTCTCCCCCTTCCCTCTTGGGGAAGGGGGGCGGGGGTTAGGTTTCCGAACCTCCGCCCGTCCGTGACTGGCGTCAGTACCCGGACCTGCTTGCCCCTTGCTCCCCCTTCCCTCTTAGGGAAGGGGGGCGGGGGGTTAGGTTTCCGAACTCCCGCCCCCCTCGAACTTCCTTCCTTGGGCCTCTCAATGCGCCTCCTCCCTCTCGCCCTCCTGCTGGCCGTCGCCCCCGCCCTCCGGGCCGACGGCCTCGACCCCGCCCGCCTCGCCCGGCTCGATGCCGCCGTCGAGGCGGCAATCAAACGGGGCGACTGCCCCGGGGCGGTGCTGGTCGTCGTCCACGACGACGCCGTCGCCTACCGCAAGGCGTTCGGCCTGCGGGCGAAGGAGCCGTCCCCGGTGCCGATGACACCGGACGCCGTGTTCGACCTCGCTTCCCTGACCAAGCCGGTCGCCACCGCCACCTCGGTCATGGTGCTGGTCGAACAGGGCAAGCTCCGGCTGTCGGACAAGGTGGCGAAACACTGGCCGGCGTTCGCGGCCAACGGCAAGGCGGACGTGACCGTCGAGCAGTGCCTGCTGCACGTCACCGGGCTGACCGCCGACAACTCGATCAACGACTACGTCGGCACCCGGCCCGAGATGCTCGACCGCATAGCCAAGCTGAAGCTGGAGGCTCCGGCCGGCACCCGGTTCCGGTACAGCGACGTGGGGTTCATCGTCCTCGGCGAGCTGGTCGGACGGATCAGCGGCAAACCGGCGGACGAGTTCGCCCGGGTGAACGTATTCGAGCCGCTCAAGCTGGCGAACACCGGGTACAAGCTGGCCGACCGGCCGTTCGCCCCGACCGGCAAGCGGGACGGCAAGTCGATCGTCGGCGAGGTCCACGACCCGCGGGCGTTCGCCCTCGGCGGGGTGGCCGGCCACGCCGGGCTGTTCGGCACCGCCGACGACCTGGCCCGGTACTGCCGGATGCTGCTCCGCGGCGGCGAACTCGACGGGGTTCGGGTACTGTCGCCGCTGACGGTCCGGCTGTTCACCGAGCCGAAGCCGGTGCCGGGCGACGGGCTGCGGAGCCGGGGGTGGGACGTGGACACCGGGTTCACCGCCCAGCGGGGCGAGCTGTTCCCGCCGGGCGACGGGTTCGGCCACACCGGGTTCACGGGGACTTCCATCTGGGTGGACCAGCCGAGCCGGACGGCGATCGTGCTGCTGACCAGCCGGCTGCACCCGAACGAGAAGGGGAACGTGACCGAGCTGCGGCGGCAGGTCGGGACCGTCGTGGCGAGCGGTTGAGGCGAGCCGGGGCGTGCCCCGGGTGAACGGCAAGCCGCTGCCGTTCACCCGGGGCATACGCCCCGGCTCGCCTGTGGAATCTGGTATCGACGTTCTGCGCCGAGAAAACTTCGCCCGGCTGAAGGGCAAGAAGATCGGCCTCGTCACCAACCACACCGGCCGCTCGGCCGACGGCACCCCGACCATCGACCTCCTGGCCGCCGCCGAGGGCGTCAAGCTCGTCGCCCTGTTCAGCCCGGAGCACGGCATCCGCGGGGAACTCGACGAGAAGGTCGGGGACACCACGGACGCCAAGACCGGGCTGCCGGTGTACAGCCTGTACGGCACCCGCACCAAGCCGACCGGCGACCAGCTCAAAGACGTGGACACCCTGGTGTACGACATCCAGGACATCGGCTGCCGGTTCTACACGTACAGCAGCACCCTCGGCCTGATCCTGGAGGCGGCCAAGGAGCACGGCAAGGCGGTCGTCGTCCTCGACCGGCCGAACCCGATCGGCGGGGTGGCGGTGGAGGGGCCGGTCCGCGACCCGAACCGGGGGTCGTTCGTCGCCTACCACGTCGTGCCGCTGCGGCACGGGCTGACGGTCGGTGAACTGGCCACGCTGTACAACGCCGAGCGGGGGATCAACGCCCCGCTGGAGGTGGTCAAGCTGACCAACTGGCGGCGAGCCGACACCCTGGACCGGACCGGCCAGCCGTGGCGGAACCCGTCGCCGAACATGCGGCACCTGACCGCCGCCCTGCTGTACCCCGGGATCGGCCTGTTGGAGACGACGAACGTGAGCGTCGGCAGGGGGACGGAGCGGCCGTTCGAGTGGTTCGGCGCCCCGTGGATCGACGGCCGCCAACTGGCCGCCGAGCTGAATGGCCGGGGGCTGGCCGGGGTGCGGTTCGTGCCGGTGTCCCGGACCCCGACCGGCTCGACGCACAAGGACAAGGCGTGCGGCGGGGTGGATATCATCGTCACCGACTGGGCAGCGGTCCGGCCGGTGCGGGTCGGGCTGGAGGTGGCGACCGCCCTCCGCAAGCTGTACCCGGACGGCTGGGACGCCAAGCGGTACGACCGGCTGCTGGTCCACAAGGCGACCCACGACGGGGTGCTGGCCGGCAAGTCGGCGGCCGAGCTGGGCGGGTGGCAGCAGGAGCTGGACCGGTTCAGCGTGCGGCGGCAGGCGGCCTTGCTGTATCCTGAGTGACGGCCCCGAGCCGCTGGTCGGTCTCCGTAGGGCGGGTCCAGCCGGCCCGGCGGCCGACCCGCCGGCCCGGGCAGGACGCGGTGGCCATTCCCGGCGGGTTGTGGAGGGGAGGGCGAGGCTCCTGCCGAGCCGTCAGCCAACGGCAACCGTAACGTCCCCTGCCGGGGACAGCCTCGGGTGTGGGCATCGGCCGTTGCCACGCGTTCCCCGGCCCGGCAGGAGCCTCGCCCTCCCCCGGCCCGGGCCGCCGATTGGGCGGGGAGCGGTTGCCGTTTTCGGCGGGTCGGCGCCGCCGAGCCGGCTGGACCCGCCCTACGGGGCCGAAGGAGGCCCGCCGATGCCGCTGCACGACTGGCGAAAGACGAAGGGCTGGTCCGGGGTTCACACCTCCTGGCAGGTCGAGCTGCTGCGAAATCTCCGGGGCGTGCTCCCGGAGGGGTATCGGGCGTACATCGGCCAAAGCCCGATCGTCGCCATCGAGGATCCGGCCGGGGTGCCGGACGTGTCTGTCCGGCAGGCCGGTCCGCCTGCCCCGGCCGGGGTACTGGAGTCGGGCGAGCCGGACCCGTTCCAGCCGGACCGGGAGGTCGGGGTGAACGTGGCCCTGTTGGAGACGGATCGGAGTATCTACGTGGCGGCGGAGGGGCGGCTGATCGCGGCGGTCGAGCTGGTGTCCGTGGGGAACAAGGACCGGGACAAGGAGAAGGCCAAGTACCTCGCCCGCTACCTCGGGTATCTGACGAACGGCGTCCACCTGCTCCTGGTCGATGTCCACGAGCGGTTCCGTGACTTCTCGTTCGCGGACGAGGTCGCCGCCCGGCTGGGCATCCCGGACGAGCCGCCGCTGGCCGTCCCGCACGCCATCAGCTACCGGGTCCACCCGGACCGCCCGGGCGGGTTCAGTGCGATCGCGCTCCACCGCCACCGACTGACGGTCGGCGAACCGATCCCGCCGATGCCGCTGTCCCTCCGGTTCCCGGCGGCCGTCTGGCTCGACCTGGAGGGGACGTACATGCGGGCGGCGGCCGACGCTTATTTGGCCTGAGCTGTCCCCCGCAGGTCGATCACCGCCCCGCTGCCGGCCGCCGCGGCCTCGCCGTTCGGCAGCACCCCGACCGGTCCGCTCATCAGCGCCCCGGGCAGCACCCCGACGTAGCCGAGCGACTTGGCCGGGGTCGCGGTCAGGTCGAACACCTCCACCCCGGTGCCGAGGCCGGCGGTCAGCACCGCCCGGCCGTCGGCGGTCAGGGCCAGGTGTCGGGCGAGGGTATTGTGCAGCCCGCCGACCGGGGTCAGGTCGGCCGGCTCGTCGTCGGCCGTCACCCGGAACAGGTGCGGCCGCGGGCCGGTCACCAGCACCACCGCCTCACGCTTCAGGAACCCGATGTCGGCCGCCGGGCCGGGCAACGGGACCGTCTTGGCAAGCGTCCACTTCGCTCCGTCCACCCAGTAGACCGCCCCCGGCTGGCCGGGTTTGCTGGCTGCGGCGACGGCCGCCGCCACGCCGTCGGCGGAGACAGCGACCGCGCCGGCCCGGGCCGGCAGGTTGACCGACTGGGACGCGGTGAACGTTTTCGGGTCGATCCGGACCAGCCGGCCGCCGGCCCCGTCGGCGACCGTCGCACACACCAGGCTCCCACTAGCCGCGGCGGCCAGCCCCGTCGGTGAGCCTTTCAGGTCCAGGGTGCGGGTCGGGGTGACAGTTGCCGGCGGCTTGTCGGCCAGCAGCAGTTTCAGGTCGAACTCCCGGACCAGCACGTCGGCGGTGCCGGCGACCAGCAGCTTCCCAGCGACAATGACGGCGAACTCGGCCGCGGCCGGCAGTGTCACCCGGCCGAGCGCCTTCCCGGCCGCGGACACCCGGATCAGGTTCGTGCGGCCGGGTGTGCCGGGCAGGGCGGCGAACGTCAGGAACTCGGCCCGGCCCGGCACCGGGACGACCGCCTGGAACCGCTCGGTCCGGCCGGCCAGCCGCAGTCCGCCGTCGGTCGGCGGGGACGGGGGGGCGACGGTCGGCGGCGGGGTCGGGGCCGTCACCTGGGCCGGCGGGGTGTAGCTGATGCGGACCGAGTTGAAGAACTCCCGCTGCTTGGCCTCCGGGTCCAGCCCCGGCCAACGGGCCAGCTCGGCCGGGGTGTGGCTCGCCCGGAACACGAACACCCGGTCCCCGACCCGCACCGCCCGGACCGCCTGCCATACCCCGCCGACCCGGACGACCGATTCCGCCCCGGGCCGGCCGTCGATCTGGACCGGGACCGGGGGCCGCACGACCGTCGCCCCGCGGGCTGCGGCGTCGGCGGTGAGCAGGGCAGCGGCCGTCTGTTTCCCGGCGTCGGTCGTGTCGGCGTACCCGGCCGTGTAACGCATTCCGGCCTCCTCCGCCTGAACCTGTTCGGCCCGGGTGGACCCCCGGCCGGCCAGCGGGCTTCGGTCAGTCGTCGGTCCGCCAGCCGGGGCGCGGACCTGGAACCCGCCGGCCGACTGGTACGGCGCCCACTCCTTCGCCCAGGCCGGGCGGGCCGGCGGCTCCGCCTCGGGGTCCGGCTTCGCCGGTTCCGGCTGCGGCTGTGGCTTGTCCGTCGCCCACGGGTTGGGGGCCGGCTTGGGGTCCGGCGGGCGGGGCGGCTCCGCGGGCGGCGGGGTGACGGCCGGCGGGGCCGCGGCGACGGACGGATCGGCCGGGGCGTAGGCCGACAGGTACATCGCCCCCAGCCCGCCGCACGCCACCGTCAGCAACCCGGCCAGCCCGACCCCGGCGAGCAGGATTTGCTTCTGTCGCGCCGCCCGGGCCGCCTCCGCCCGCTCCTCGGCCACCTCGTCCGGGTCACGGCGAGAGATCGATCGGGGCGGCGGCTGCGGGATCGACGGCGGGGTGAGCGGCCGGACCGGGGCGGCCGGGTACGCTTTGGTACTCGGCGGGGGCGGGTCGTCCGGCAGCAGGGTGGCGACCGGCAGCGCCTCGGTGGTCGGGAGCGGGGGGATCGAAACGGCCGGCGGGACGAGCGGGGCGACCGGCAGCGGGGCCATCGCCTGGCACCCCGGGCACTGCACCTGCGCCCCGCTGCGGCGGTTGGCCGGGACCACCGGGATGGCGGCCTGGCAGTTCGGGCACGGGACGGTGAACGACATGGGTCGGCTCCGCAGGTCCGGGTCAGCTTACCCGACCCTCGCCCGCCCCGGCTACAGCGACCGCTCGTTCGACCAGCGGGCGGTCGCCGGTTTTTCGTAGGGTGCGTTGAGGCTCTGCGAAACGCACCGCTAGGACGTTACGCCCGGGGTGGCTATCGTCGCCGGGCCGGTGCGTTGCGCTCCCAGAGCCTCGCTCCACGCACCCTACGGAGGACCGGTCTTGTAGGGTGCGTGGAGGCTTTGCGCAACGCACCGCTGCGGCTGCACGCCTCGGGCGTTATCGTTGCCGGGCCGGTGCGTTTCGTCGCAAAGCCTCCTCAACGCACCCTACACAGAACCGCCGGACGAACGGGCGGGGTGTCGGACACTGGGGTGTGTCAAGCACTGCCCCATCCCCGGCTTTTCAGAAGCTCCAAGTAGTCGGCCCGGTCGTCGGGCGTCCCCAGCACCAGCACCCGGCGGGCCGGCGACTGGTGCGGGTCGGACTCGTGGGGGTAGGACGCCCCCAAATACCAGCCGCAATCGGCCAGCGCGTTCCGGACGCCGGGCACCCGGCATGCCACCCGCGCCTCCCAGACCAGCCGACCGATGAAGGCGGCCACCGCTGGGCGGTAGACGTGGTCGGCGAACCGTTCCACTCCGTCCGCCGCCAGCCGGCAGCACTCGACCCCCATTCCGTCCACGCAGACCCGCCGCTCTTGCTCGACCCGGCTTGTCCGGGCCGCCTCGAAGGCGGCAGTGACCTCTCCGATCCATGCGGCGGGTAGGCTCACTTCCTCCCGGACATCGGGTAACCGCCGGGGAACCTCCTGCCGCCAGCACATCTGCGTCAGCGCGACCACCGACAGCCGGCCGCGGGCGGGGGCGTCGGCTTCCGAAAGGGTGATGCACACCTCCGGATGGAAGGACGGCAGAAGCAGGATGCGGATGGCTGGCTGGCCGATTGGCTCGAACGCGCCGAGTCCCATCGAGCGACAGATCACGTCGGCCGTGTACTGGTCGAGTCGCATCGGCACCCTCGGCCGGTCGAACGGTTGACTATTTCTTGTCAGCCCGGGTGACGGCCGGCGGCTTGCCGGTCAGCACCCGGTCGAACGCCACCCGCACCTCCTTCGTGTCCGCTGCCTTCACCACCGCCGCGTTCGCCTTGGCCAGCAGATCCCGCTCCAGGTTCGGCTTGGCCTGCTTGATCAGGTCGTGTATCACCGCCCCGAGCTTGGCGGCGGCGTCGCCGTCCAGGCCGGCCGTGTGCTCGCACACCAGGTCGGCGTAGTTCAGGTCCGCCGAGGTCACTCGCACCCGGAAGACCACGTCCGGCAGCAGGCTGCCGGGCTTCGTCTCCATCTTGTCGGTGACTTCGCAGGCCAGCTTGAGGGCGGCCCGGCAGCGGGCGCGGGTCTCCCCGCTGTACAGCCGGACGCCCCGCTTCCAGAACTGGTTCTCGACCGTCAGCCGGACGTCCATGCCGAGGTAGGCGTTGAACGTCGACTTGCCCGGCCCCGGGTGGGTCAGCTCGCCGATCGCCAGGGCCAGCGTCTTGGCCGGGTCGAGCGCCTGCACCCGCACCGCCTGCCAGTGGCCGTCGTTGAGCATCTGCCCTTCGAGCCGGCGGATGACCTTGCCCGGGGCCGGCTTCTGCTGCCCCCAGTTCCGCTTCGTCTCGACCAGCGGGTCCGGCAGGTGGGTGAGCAGCAGGTCGCGGAACAGGGCGGACAGCGTCGCGGCCTGGTCAGCCGGCGGGGTGGTCGGGCCGGCCGGAAGACAAAGAGTGAGGGCAAGGACGGTGTGCATGACGGGCACTCGCCGGCGGAGCAGTCCGGGGGGGGCGTGTCTCAGTCTGGCGGACGAATCGTCTCACTCCCCCTCTCCGCTTCGGGGGAGGGGGGCGGGGGGAGGGGTGACGACCCCGGCCCGGTCCCGCGACGGCGAAATCACCGGACCGGGTGGCGGGCCTCCCCCCGGCCCCTCCCCGAAGCGGAGAGGGGAGGAAAACCGCGCACACAGAGACGCTATTGTCTGGGGTGAGGTCGCCTTACGGCCGCCGCCCGCAATACGCGGTCGATGTACTGTCGCACCTCGCCGATGGCGGCGTCCACCCCGATCTGGGCGGTCGCCCGGCCGGCCCCCTTGCGGGCGTCCACCACCAGCATCCCGCGGGTCAGCTCGCCCCGCACCTCGACGTCGGCCGCGGCGGTCCTCGGTGGTCACGCTCCCCGGCAGGGGACGGCCGCCACCCCGAGCACGTCCTCATGCAGCCCCTCGATCCCGTACAGGTGGCTGGACGCCCGGATGCCGTGCAGGGCGATCTTCCGCAGGAACTTGGTCCGGGATTCCGGGTTCGGGCCCCAGTGGTTCGGACGGCGACAGGATCAGCCGGCGGGTGACGTCCAGCGGGATAATGGTCGGCACCACCCCGACTTGATGCACCGGCGGGCAGCCTCCGGGTCCAGGGCGAAGTGGAACTCGCTCACCGGGCCGGCGTTCCCCGGATCTTTCCAGCACCCGCCGACCAGCACCAGCCGGTCGACCAGGCTGGCCAGGTCCGGGTCGCGGTCGAACGCCCGGGCGACGGTGGTGGCCGGTCCGAGGCAGACGACCGTCACCTCCCGCGGGTGCTCGTGGATCAGCTCGCACAGCACCTTCTCGGCCGGCACCTGCTGGTGCCGGTCGATGGCCGGGAAGTCCACCCCGCCGAGGCCGTCCGGCCCGTGCAGGGCGGTGCCGTCCGTCTCGTACACGACCGGCACCGGGGCGGACGTCCGGGGGAACTTGGGCGGGTCGAGCTGGTTGATCAGGATCTGGACGTTGATGGACGCCCGGGCGGCTGGCACGTTGCCGGGGCAGGGGATCAGCCCGACCACGTCCAGGTTCGGGTCAGCCAGGGCCAGGGCGACGGCGAACGCGGTGTCGATCCCGGGGTCGGCGACGAGGACGACTTTTCGGGGCATGTCGCAGTCCCTCACGTGAAAAGCCCACGGACGTCGTCCGTGGGCTTTCGACTGTCCGTGCCCCCACTTTAACCGGTAGAGCCGCCTGGGGCCACCCGATAACCGGCGGGGTAGTGCGTCAGTCTGCTTTTGGGTCTCCTCCCTCTCCGCTTCGGGGGAGGGGGGCCGGGGAGGCCCGCCACCCGGCCCGGCGATCGGCGGTCGCGGGACCGGGCCGGGTCGTCACCCTCCCCCCGGCCCCCTCCCCGAAGCGGGAGAGGGGAGCAAAAACCACCCCGCCAGACCGAGGTACTACCACCAGCGCGGTTACCCCGCGCCGCTGGCCAACTGTTCCAACACCCGCCCCGCCCGCCCGCTGCGGACGCTCTCGGCGGCCAGCTCCACCCCCTGCCGGCGGGTCGGCGACCGCCCCGGCCCACAGGGCGGCGGCCGCGTTCGCCAGCACCACCCGGGCGGCCGGCCCGTCCGCCCCGGCCAGCACCCGGCGGATGATCCCCGCGCTCGCCGTCGGGCCGTCCGCCTTGATCTCGGACAGTGGCACCTCGCCCAGCCCGAACTCGGCCGGCTGCCACTCCTCCACTCGGAACTCGTCCCCCTCGACCACCCGGACCATCGTCGGGGCGGCCAGCGACACCTCGTCCAAGCCGTCCCGGCCGCACACCAACACCGCCCGGTGCGCCCCCAGCCGGGCGGCGGCCCCGGCGAGCGTGTCGAGCAGGGCCGGGTCGCCGACGCCGAGCAGTTGGAAGTCCGCCGCGGCCGGGTTGGCCAGCGGGCCGAGCAGGTTGAAGATGGTCCGCACCGAGCTTCCGCCGCAGCCGGGCGACGTGGGCCATGCCGGCGTGGAAGTGCGGGGCGAAGCAGAAGGCGAAGCCCGCTCGGTCCAGGCACTTCTGCGCCCACACCGGCCCCCGCTCGATGTCCACCCCGAGTTCCCACAGCACGTCGGCGCTACCGGACTTGCTGGACACCGCCCGGTTGCCGTGCTTGACCACCGGCACCCCGGCCCCGGCCACCACGAACGCGGCGGCGGTGCTGATGTTGAACGTGCCGGTCTCGTCCCCGCCGGTCCCGCAGGTGTCTAACACCGGCCCAGACGTGGGCACCAGCCGGGTCATCTGCTCCCGCAGGGCCAGGGCGGCGGCGGCGATCTCGTCGGACGACTCCTTTCATCCGCAGGGCGGTGAGCAGGGCGGCGGCCAGCGGCTCCTCCACCTTGCCGGCCAGCAGGTCGCGGAAGGCGTCCGTGACCGCCCCGGCGGCCAGGTCGCGGCCGGCCAGCAGGTCGGCGAGCGCGGCGGGGAACCAGGCGGGGCGGGGGAGGTCCACGGGTGCCTTCGGGGGCGTATTGGTTTTGCCCCTCTCCCCTGGGGGAGAGGGTGGCCTGGCTTTGCGGGCCGGGTGAGGGTCCCCCCCCCCCGGGACTGCACCCACTTCCAGGGATTCGGACCGGGCGGAGTCGCGACCCCTCACCCCCAACCCCTCTCCCCCAAGGGGAGAGGGGAGCAAGCCGCTCCCGCTTTCCTACCAAAACCGGGCCAGGGGAGCAATTTTCCATCGTTGCAAACTGTACAGGTGTCGAATATAGTTCTATACATCTCTGGACATGCGTGACATCGCCCGGGAGTCTCCCCCATGACCGACCCCGCCCCCGCCCTCACCTCCAAGCAGCAAGAGATCCTGGCCTTCATCCGCCGGTACATCCAGGAGAACGGGTACCCGCCGGCCATCCGGGACATCGGCGAGGCGTTCGACATCAAGTCGCCGAACGGGGTGATGTGCCACCTGCGGGCGCTGCAGAAGAAGGGGTACATCCACCGGGACGAGAAGAACGACACCCGCAGCGGCCGGGCCCGGGCGATCACCATCCCCGGGGTGACGGCCGGCGGGTTCAGCCTGCCGCTGCTCGGCCCGGTGGCCGCCGGCAAGGCGATCGAGGCGATCGAGCAGCACGACCGGCTGGACCTCAAGGATCTGTTCGGCGGGGACGACCTGTTCCTGCTCAAGGTCCGCGGCCAGTCGATGATCGAGAGCCAGATCGCCGACGGGGACTACGTGGTGGTCCGCCAGCGGGAGCAGGCGGACAACGGGGAGAAGGTGGTCGCCATGGTGGACAAGGCGATGACCCTGAAGAAGTTCTACCGGAAGAAGGATCAGGTGCGACTGGAGCCGTGCAACAGCACGATGGACCCGATCCTGGTGGACCCGGCCAAGCAGAACGTGCAGGTGCTCGGGGTGCTGGTCGGGGTCATCCGCAAGTGCTGAGTGGCCGCTACTTCTTCCCCTTCCGTCCCGGCTTTTTGGCCGGGGCACGTTTCGCGAAGATGGTCGCCACCGGCAATGTGAACCCGGGCAGGACCGTCCCGCCGTCGAGCACCTCGTCGAGGCCGAGCACCTTTTTCCCCCGCTCCTTGCCCTTCGGGTAAACGGTCACTTCCTTCCGGTCCGGGTCGACGTACCACACCAGGTTTACCCCAGCCGCCGCATACTCGCCGAGCTTGATCGCCATCTCCTTCGGCGTGTTGCCCGGGCTGAGCACCTCGACCGCTAGGTCCGGGGGCACCTCGACGAACGCGCCGTCCGGGTCTTCCAGGTCGTCCGGGTTGTCGACGCTGTCCCAGCGGAAGAAGGACACGTCCGGCATGCGGACCAGCCCGACCCTGAACCGCATTCCGCCTTGCGAGCCGTACACCGTGCCCAGTTGCCGCTCGACGGCGAACGCCAAGATCAGGTGCCCGATCCACATGGCGATGTGCTCGTCACGGGCGCCTATCGGCTTCTCCACCAGGATGCCGTCAACCAACTCGACCCCCCGGCCACGGGTGATCGCCTCGTCCAGTAGGTCGGCCTCGATGGCGGTGCCCGGCGGAGGGTCGGCCAGGACGCGCTCCGGGGGCACGTCGCCGACACGGGCGAACACGTCCGACAAAGTTGGGTATCGAGACTGACGTACACTGGCGACCGTACTCATTGACTACCCCCGCGAGCGGCGGCATCATGCCGCCCCCCGCCTGCCGGCACAACCCCGGTCACTTGCCGGTCAGCTCCGCTACCAGTTCCCCCGCGTCGTACAGCTTGGCCAGCGCCTCCAGCACCGCCCGGCAGTGGACGGCGATGTGCCGGGCCTGCACGTCCGTGTACACGAAGTTCCGCACCAGCCCGTGCCGGTTCCGGTCGAAGTTCACCCCGACCAGCTCGCCGACCCGGTTCAGCACCGGGCTGCCGCTGTTGCCGCCGATCGTGTCCGCCGTGCTGACGAAGTCGAACGGGGTCGAGAGGTCCAGCTTGCCCTTGCCGTCCCGCCACCGCGGCGGCAGGGCGAACGGGTCGGCCCCGCCGAGCAGGGCGGACTTCTCGAACGCCCCGCCGAAGGTGGTGTGGAACGGCAGCGTCTTGCCGTCCACCTCGTACCCCTTCACGGTGCCGTAGGCGACCCGCAGGGTGTTGGTGGCGTCCGGGGCGACGGTCTTGCCGAACGCCGCGAACCGCAGCTTGGCGATGGCCGCGTACGCCTGCCGCTCCGGCTCCTCGACTTCCGTCTCGAACCGCGTCCGCAGCCGCCGGGATTCGGCATCGATCGCCTTCGCCAGCGTCACCAGCGGGTCATGGCTCTCGGCGATCGCCGCCTTGCCGCCGTCGAACAGACGCTGCCGCTCGGCCACGTCGAACAGCTTTGTGCCGGCGACCAGTTCGGCCGCCCGCTCGGCCGGGTTCTTGCCAGCCAGGACGGCGACCACCGTCGGGTGCTCGCCGCCGAGCCGCTCGGCCAGGAAGGTGAGGGACGTTTGCAGCTTCCGCCGCTCCAGGTCCGGGTAGAGCGGGGCCGGGCTGAACAGTTGCAGCTTGAGCGAGTCGAGGTTCGAGTCCCGGTACTCGCGGAGCCGGTCCGGGTTCGGCTTCGGCAGCTCGTCGGCCAACCGGACGAGGTGCCGGGCGGCGGTGAACAGGTCGCTGAAGAAGGCGTGCCCGGATTCGAGCAGCAGGTACTCCGGCTCGAAGGTGCGGAGCGTCTGCTGGGCCGTGGCGACCGTGTCCCACGGTTTGGTTCCGGCCGTACCGGCCGACTTCACGAGTTCCTGTTCGGCCGACCGCTTGCGGTCGAGGATGCCGGGGTCGAGCAGCCCCTGCAGTTGGCCGGCGAACGCCTTGCGGCTGTTGGCGACGCGGTGCAGGTCGTTGGCCGCCCGCCGCCGCTGTTCCGGGGCTTCCTCCCCGTACTGGATCAGGGCCGCCTCCAGCGCCCGCAGCCGGGCCAGGGTGTACGGCAGCAGCACGTCCCGCCGGTACTTCAGCCGGCCCAGTGTCTCAAGCCGCTGCGTGGTGCCGGGGTGGCCGGTGACGACCACCAGCTCCCCCTCCGCCGGGCCGGTGGTGCTCCACTTGAAGTGGTCCGGGGTCTTGGCCGGTTGGCCGTTCTTGTAGGCCCGGAAGAAGGCCACGTCTAGCCCGAACCGCGGGTACTCGAAGTTGTCCACGTCCCCGCCGAACGCGGCGATCCCGGCCTCCGGGCAGAACACCAGCCGCACGTCCGTGTACTTCTTGTACCGGTACAGGTGGTACAGCCCGCCTTGGTAGAGCGTCACCACGTCCGACCGCAGCCCGGTCTTGGTGAACGACTCCTTCTCGATGTCGCTCATCACCGCCCGGCGGGCGGCCGCGGCCTTCGCCGGGGGCATGTCCGGGGTCACGGCCGCGTTCACCCGGTCGGTCACGTCCTCGACCGACTGGAGCACGTTCAGCTCCACGTCCGGGCACTTCAGCTCCTGGTCGCGGGTCTTGGCGTAGTACCCGTCGCGGAGCAGGTCGCGGTCTTTCGTGGACAGCTTCTGGATGGCGTCCGACCCGACGTGGTGGTTGGTGACGACCAGCCCGTCCGGGGAGACGAACCCGCCGCTCGACCCGCTGAACCGGACGGACGCCAGCATCGCCTTGCGGACGAACGCGTCGGTCAGGTCGAACCCGTACTTCTGCTGGAGCTGCAGGCGGGGCGGGTCGGTCGGCAGCCACATCCCCTCGTCGGACAGCGCGGCCACGAGCGGCCCTCCCAGGACGGCGGCGACGGCGAGCGGAAACACCCGGCGTAACATGGCGGACTCCCGGCGGGTTGGCTTCGTAGGGTGTGTTGAGCGAGGCTTTGCGAGCGAAACGCACCGGCCCCGCAATGACTGCTTGCCCGGGCGTGATGTCTCGATGGTGCGTTTCGCAAAGCCTCAACGCACCCTACAAATCCCGATCACCGCGCCGCCACCCCGTCCGCCCGCCGCTCGCCCAGGGACAGCACGTAGCTGATCAGGTCGGCGGCGTCGGCGTCCGGCAGGCTGCTGGCCGGGGTGGCCGGCATCGGGGTGCCGGGGATGCCCAACCGGATGCGGGCGTACAGTTGGGCCGGCTCCTTGCCCCCCTTGTACACCCCGGCGGTGAAATCCCGGGGTCGGTTCGGGGTGCCGTCCTCGTTCTTCATGTCCTTCACCTGCGGCCCGTCCCCTTTCCCCTCCGGCCCGTGGCACTGGGCGCAGTTCTTCAGGTACGCCGCCTTCCCGTTGGCCAGCCTGTCCGCGGCGGCCGACACCGGGACCGTCGGCACGGCCAGCGGCTCGCCCGGCTGGGATAGGACGGCCGCCCGCTGGCTCGCCTTGGCCGGGTCGAAGTCCTCGTCCCCGGCCTTCTCGATCTTCCGCCGGATGTCCGCGTACACCCCGGCCCGGGTCAGATCCCGGACGTGGCCGATGACCGCCCGCATCTGGTCGTCCGACAGATGGGCGGCGACCGCCGCACCGGACGGCGGCGCCCCGTCGGCCGGGGCGGCGAACGCCGGCATGGCCGACCCGGGGATGCCTCGCTTCAGCACCCGCAGCAGGTCGTCGTCCGTCGGCACCCCGTTCAGGGTGGTGGCCAGCTTGAACTTGTCCGCCCCGAACGCCCGCGCCCGCGGCTCCAGGTGGGCGACCCCGCGGCCGTCCCCGGTGAGCCCGTGGCAGGAGGCGCAGTGCTGGGCGAACAGGGCGGCCCCGCTCGCCGCCGGGGCGGCCGCCGCCTCTCGCTGCTCGACGGCCAGCCGGTCGAACACCAGCAGGGCGGCCCCGTAGGCGAGGACGGTGAAGCCCATCGGGGCGAAGAACAGCACGGCCAGGGTGGTGCGGGAGAGCGGCGGGCGGGGCGGGGAAACGGGGGACCGCAACTCGGCGGGCAGACCAGCTTCGTTCATGGCGGTTCGGACGCGGGCTTTCAGGGGGTTGGCAGGCGTACTGTCAGGATACCAACGCCCGCCGGCGCATCCAGGGGCTTGGGGTCAGCGGATGCGGCCGATCGCCTCCGCGACGGCCGGCCCCAACTCGACCGGGAAGGGGGCGTAGGTCGATCCGGCGAGGAGAGCCTGGCCGTCGCCGGTCGCCCACCGCAGGAACCGGGCCGTTGTCGCCCCGCGGTCGGCCGGCTGGTCCAGGAGGGCGACCGCCCAGCAGGTGCCGACCACGGGGTACGCCGCCGCCCCGGGGGCGTCCGCCAGGCTGAACCGCAGGTCGGCCGGTGTCGGCGTCTCCCGGAAGGCGGCGGCGATGCTGTCCACGGTCGCCGCCACGAACTCCCCGGCCCGGTTCTTGACCCGACCGGCCGGCAGCCGGTTGGCAACCGCCGCCCCGTGCTCCACGTACCCGATCGCCCCGGCCGTCCGGCTGACCGCGTCCGCCACCCCGCTGCTCTTCTCCGCCGCCACCCCGACCGGCCACCTCACGGCGGACCCGCGGCCGACCGTCGCCTGCCATTCGGCGTCGACCCGGCTCAGGTAGTCCGTCCACACGTATGTGGTGCCGCTCCCGTCCCTCCGGTGGACCACCACAATCGGCCGGTCCGGCAGCTCGCGGCCGGGGTTCGCCTGCTTTAACTCCGCGGCGTTCCAGTGTGTGATCTTGCCCAGGAAGATGCCGGCCAGCGCCGGGCCGGTGAACCGCAGCGGCTCAGCCCCGGCGTCCGGCAGGTTGTACGCCGGCACCACCGCCTGGAGGGCGAGCGGGACGTGGACCACCCGGCCGCCGGCGGCCGCCATCTGGGAGTCGGTGAGCGGAGCCTCGCTGACGGCGAAGTCGAGCAGCCGGTGGAGCACGCCGTCCACCCCGTGGGCCGACCCGACGGCGGTGTAGTCGAGCCGGGTGCCGGACCGCCGCTGGTACTCGGCCGCCCACTGCTCCAGCAGAGGGGCGGCGGCCGTGGACCCGCCGGCGTGCAGCACCACGCCGGTCGGGGCGACGCCCGCGTACCGGCGGAACACCCGCCACGCCGACACCCCGGTGGTCAGGGCCGTCCCGGCGGCGACGGCCAGCACCCGCCGGCGGGTCGGCCGGTCGGTCGGCGGCGGGGCTGTGGTCGGGGGCGGCGGGGAACGGGGCGGGACGGTCGGCGGCGTGTACGGGCCGGTCTTCAGCCCGGACAGGCCCGGCTGGGCGGGCGGGGTGAGGATCGGCGGGATGGACGACCGCGGCGGCGTGTCCGGCGGGGACGCCGGGGTTTGCGGCCCGCCCGTGCCGAGGCCGGCCGCGGACGGCGGCGGGGCCAGCCCCAGCCGGTAGTCCTCCGGCCGGGACCGGGGCATCTGGTCGGCCGGCGGCGGGGCGGGGGCGGCGGCCCACAGGGCCAGCGCCCGGGACGCCTCCGCCGGCGTCTGAAACCGGTCCGCCGGTGTCTTCCGCATGAGCACGGCCACCACCCCGGCCAGCCCCTCCGGCACCCGCGGGTTCAGCTCCCGGATCGGGGCCGGCTCGGCCTTCTGGTGGGCGACCAGCTTCTCCACCGGGGTGCCGGTCGGGAACGGGAACCGGCCGGTCAGCAGGTAGTACAGCGTCGCCCCCAGGCTGTACAGGTCGGCCCGGATGTCCACGTTGCTCGAGTCGGTGGTCTGTTCCGGGGCGATGAAGTCGGCCGTGCCGAGCACGTTCGTCGGGTCGAACCGGGAGGTCAGGTTGTCGTTCTTGCGGCTGTCGAAGAAGCGGGCCAGGCCGAGGTCGAGCAGCTTGACCACCCCGTCCCGGCCGGCCATCAGGTTGCCCGGCTTGACGTCCCGGTGGATGAGGCCGGCCAGGTGGGCGTGGTGGAGGCCGTCGGCCGCCTGCTTGGCGTAGTCCGCCGCCCGGGCCGGGGGGAGCGGGCCGGCGGTGGCGACCAGGTGGTGCAGGTTGGTCCCGTCCACGTACTCCATCACCATGAACGGCCCGGCCGCCGCCCGGTCCACGTCGTACACGTGGGCGATGTTCGGGTGGTCCAGCGCCGCCGCCGCCCGGGCCTCCCGCAGGAACCGCTCGACCGCCCCCGGCACCTGCACCGACTGGTGCAGCACCTTGACCGCCATTAGCCGGTGGAGCAGCAGTTGCTCGCACAGGTACACCCGGCCCATCCCGCCCTCGCCGAGCAGGTCGAGCACCTTGTACTTGTCGGTCAGGAAGTACCCGCGGTGCCGGCCGTGGAGCAGTTGGCGGGCCTGGAACCCGGTGAGCAGCCCGTCGGCCATCAGCTCCCGGGCGACGGCCGCCGGGGACGGCGGGCGGCCGTTCCGGGACCGGGACTGGTACGGGGCGAGCGCGTCCGCCGGCAGCAGCCCGCTGCGGGCGAGCAGGGTGAAGAAGTCGTCCGCGGTGGCCGGGGTGGGCATCGGTGCCAGGCTCGCGGGGCCAACCCGGGGCGGGACGTGTGGACAGGCGCCCGTCTGGCGTCGCCGCCCGGTTGCCAGACTGTATCTTACGGCCGTCCCCGCCGCACCGGGGCACTTCCGTTTTTTCGTCCGACGCTGCCGCCCGGCGGGGTGAACCCCGGCCCGCCTCCCGCAGGGGTGTCGCGGGGTGGCAAACCGCCCCGCAGCGGCTCGCCGTGTCGGAGCGAACATCGGGCGTCGAGTGACGCGGTCCGGGGGAGGGCGAGGCTCCCGCCGAGCCGCGAACCGCCACCGTTCGGGGCCGTCGAACAGGGGCCATGCCGTCCTCCGGGTTGACGCCCGGCTCGGCCGGAGCCACGTCCTCCCCCGGCCGACGGCTCGGAACACGCTCGGCGTGTTCGGCCGCCGGCTCGTCCTCCAGTTCCAACGGCCCCATGCCTATCGCCGGGGCGAACATCGCCGACAGCTCGCGGACCAGTTCCCGGTCCGCGTCGTCCAACTGGTCCATCGCCGACCCGCTCCGTCGGGCGGGGCTGAGCGGCTCTAGCGGACCATCGGCGCCCCGGCCGTCGGTGCCGGCGATGGCCCGGCCGTGGCGGATGCGGGCGACCTCCAGCTTGAGCAGCTCGACCACCGCCTTGAGGCTGGATGACGGGTCGGCGAGGGCGGCCCGGAGGGCGCGGACGGCGTCGAACACGGCGTCGGCCCACTCGTCCCGGCGAACGGCAGCGGCAGACATGATGGCACCAGATGTGAACAAGTGAACACATTTAGTGTCGGACATAATCCGCCGAAGTCAAGTGACCGGGCAGCGCGAGGTTTGACTGCGGGCAGGCGGACGGCTAACTTCACCGGTTGAACTGGCTGATAGCTGGACGGCACCATCCGCGAGATTGGCTAGCGTCGGTGTTCCCCTCACGCCCAGTCCGGGAGCGCGGACGGATGATGAAATACTGCCCTCGGTGCAACCTATCGAACCCACCGGCCGGCCGGCGGTGTGATTGCGGATACGACTTTGATAGCCGAACAGTGGAAAACAGATGCCTGTCTGCCCAGGAACAAGCCGGGCGCACTTCCCCATCTGCTTTCGAGCTGGCGGCGTGTGTGTTGGTACCGCCAATCGGGCTAGTGCTGGGCAGCCAGGCCCGCCGACGGGGCCGGCCGACTGCCGGCCGGACGATGGTCCGGGTCGCCGCAGTGTCGTGGGCGTTGTATCTGGGAGGTGTCGCCCTTCTATCCCTCGCCGCCATCCTTCATGACAGCCGTGCCCGCTCAAAATTCCAAGAGGTTTCGGCCCTTCCGGACGGACTCCGAGTAGCACACTCCCCGAACCCGGTGAAGGCCCGACGCGGGGGACGCAGTGGGATGCCATACACCTGGGTGTACGCGACATCAGTAACTGCGATCAGCGAGCCGGTGACCATCACTGAGTTCGGGGCGTTCGAGTGGGTCGACGGACGATGGACCTTCGCGAACTTCACCAGCACCCCATTTTCCGGTAGAGACTTCGCCGACTGGTATTCATGTCCTGGAGGTGTGGCGACGCCCGACCGGGCTTACACCGACCCGACCAACTGGAGCGGCAGGCAGGAGCTACAGTCCGGCAAGGCGATGTGGTACTACCTGGGCGTAACGGCGAGCGGCCAGAGAGTGAAGGGCGTTGCAGTCATCGAAGAGGCGGGTGTTCTTACCGATTAGTCTACCAGTAAAGCGGTCATGGGTAGCTCAAGCACCCGACCAAGCCCGGCCGGGTCACCGTTTCGGGCAAGCCGAGCCACACCGTCCCACCGGGGACGCTGGCCAGCATCTTCAAACAGGCCGGGTGGACTGAAAGGGCGTTCTGAAACCTCGTGGGCGGATCGGTGTAGGGTGCGTTGAGGCTCGGCGAAACGCACCGCCGGGACTCCGCCCGGCCGATAGAGTCGTTGCCGGGCCGGTGCGTTGCGCTCCCAGAGCCTCGCTCCACGCACCCTACGGAGGACCGGTCTTGTAGGGTGCGTGGAGGCTTTGCGCAACGCACCGCTGCGGCTGCACGCCTCGGGCGTTATCGTTGCCGGGCCGGTGCGTTTCGTCGCCGAGCCTCCTCCACGCACCCTACTACAGACCGGTCACGAACGGCTTCAAGACCCCCTCTGACTGACAGGGGATGACGATGCGGCGGTACGCGATCGTGGTCGAGGACGCCGGCACCAATCTGGCAGCCTACGTCCCGGACCTGCCGGGGTGCGTAGCCACGGGTGACACGCTCGAAGAGGTCGAGCGGCTGATCCGGGAGGCCATCGAACTGCACCTGGAAGGACTGGCCGAGGACGGGCTGCCCATCCCGGAGCCGTCCAGCCGGGTGGAGTACGTCGAGGTCGGCGGCTGACCGCCGGTCCCCCTTGCGGGGTAGGCCGGCGGCGGGGAGGATAACAGTGGTTGGATCGGCCAATCGGTGTCGCGACTCGGAGTTCATAATGCCGCCGACCCTCGAACAACTCGGCCTCGACACCCTCAGCGCGGCCGACCGCTTGGCGGTGGCCGAGGCCATCTGGGAGAGCGTAGCCCGGGAGGCGGAGCAGGCTCCCATATCGGACGCCCAGCGGCAAGAGTTGGAGCGGCGGCTGGCCGACAGTCTCGCCCGGCCGGACGCCGTTGTCCCGTGGGAGGAAGTCAAGGCCCGGGCGCTGGCGAGGGCCAGGCGGTGAGCCGGCTGGTCGCCCTCCGGGCTGAAGCCGAGGCCGAGTTCGACGAGGCGTTCGACTACTACGAGGCTCGCCAGCCTGGGCTGGGTGTGGACTTCGTGGCCCGGGTCCAGAAGGTGTTCGACCGGATCGCGGCGAACCCACGGATGCACGCCGTCGTCCTGGCCGACATCCGCAAGGCGGTCGTCACCCGGTTCCCGTACTGCGTCTACTACCGGGCGGACGACACCCGGGTGGAAGTGCTGGCCGTCTTCCACACCAGCCGTGACCCGTCGATCTGGAAAGGCCGCGCCTGACACGCGGTCCCCCTTGCGGGGCGGGCCGGCGGCGGGGAGGATACCGGCGTCCCCCTCTCCCCACCTCGCACGGTGCGCCATGGACGCCGCCCTCACCCGGCACGGGTTCCTGCCCCACCCGGACCCGCTCACCCAGTTCCCGCACGGCTCGCCCCTGGAGCCGCTCGACACCCTCGGCCGCGACCTGCCCAGCCTGCTCGAAGACAAAGACGCCCGGCAGTACCTCCGCGAGTTCCCGGTGCCGGCGTGGCCGGCCGACACGGTGACAGCGGCCGACCTGCCGGCCCTACGGCTGTACTACGTCCGGCTCGGGTTCGTCGCGTCCGGGTACGTCAACCAGATCGGCCCGGCCCCGGCCACCACGCTGCCGAAGAATATCGCCGTCCCGCTGTGCCACGCGGCCAAGCTGCTCGACCGGCCGCCGATCCTCAGCTACGACGGGTACGCCCTGTACAACTGGAAGCGGTTCGACCCGGCGAAGCCCATCGCCCTGGGCAACATCGACACGTTCCAGAACTTCGTGCATCTCTACGACGAGCACTGGTTCATCCTGGTACACGTCGAGATCGAGCACCTCGCGGCGGAGGTGCTCTCGGCGATCGAGGCCGGCGGGGCAGCGGCCGGGCGGGGCGATGCCGCCGGGGTGGACGCGGCCCTGACCCGGCTGGCGGCATCCGTGCGGAAGCAGGCGGCGGTGCTGCGGCGCATCCCGGAGAAGATGGACCCGCACGTCTACTACCGGGCGTTCCGGCCGTACATCCGGTTCTTCGAGAACGTGGTGTACGAGGGCGTCGACCAGACCCCGGCCAGCTACCGCGGGGAGACCGGCGCCCAGAGCAGCGTCGTGCCGGCGCTGGTGTCGTTCATGAAGGTGCCGCACCAGCCGTCGCTGCTGACCAACCACCTGGCGGACATGCGGCGGTTCATGCCGGCCGACCACCGCCGGGCGCTGGAGGAGATCGCGGCCATGCCGGACCCGCGGCCACTCGCCAGCCCGGCCGCCTACAACGCGGTGCTGGAGGAGATGGCGAAGTTTCGGGAGGTGCACTTCGGCTGGGCCGACCTGTACATCCACCAGCGGGTGGCCGACCCCCGCGGCACCGGCGGCACCCCGTACCGCCAGTGGCTGCAACAGCTCATCGACGAGACCCGCGGCCACATGAAGTGACGGCCGGCGGCGGCGTTTTGCTCCCCCTCCCTGCTTCGGGGAGGGGCCGGGGTGGGGTCAGCGACTGTAACCCGTCGCGGAAACTCCGAACTCGCTGGGGCGGCTGGAGTCGCTAACCCCACCCCCAGCCCCTCCCCGAAGCAGGAGGGGGAGCAACCACCGCGGCGGGTCGTGGTGACGGCCACACCCATCGGGTAAACTCGCCTCATGTCGCCGACCGCCTGCCCCCGTTACTTCAACCCGGCGTTCCGCCGCCGGGAGTTCCTGCGGGCGGGGGCGCTCAGCCTGTTCGGCCTCGGCCTGCCGACACTGGCCGCCGCAACAGGGGGCTTACGCCCCCCGCTCGCGCGGAAAAAGGCCAAGTCGTGCATCGTCCTGTTCATGTGGGGCGGGCCGGCCCAACAAGACACCTGGGATCTGAAGCCGGACGCCCCGGAGCAGTTCCGCGGCGAGTTCAAGCCGATCCGCACGAACGTCCCCGGCCTGCAAATCTGCGAGCACCTGCCGAAGCTGGCGAAGCGGGCGGACAAGCTGTGCCTGATCCGGTCGATGACGCACCCGGATGTGAACCACACCACCGCCACCCACCACCTGCTGACCGGCCGCCCCGCCCCGCCCGGCCCGCGGACCGACGACTGGCCGAACTACGGGGCGGTGTTGGCGAAGCTCGGCCGGGGCCGGGGGCCGCTGCCGCCTTACGTGTCGATGATGCCGGTGGTGCCGGACGGCGCCCCGCGGTTCGTCGAGCAGAGCCACGGCCAGGGGGCCGGGTTCCTCGGCCCGGTGTACGACCCGATGCGGATCGACGCCGACGCCTCCCGGCCGAACTACTCGGTCGGCGAGCTGGCCCTGTCCGCCGACCTGGACGCGGCCCGGCTCGGCGGCCGACAAGGCTTGCTGCAGTCGCTCGACGCCCAGCTCGGCCGGCTCGACTCGCAGGCCGAGGCGATGACCGCCCACTCCCGCCGGGCGTTCGACCTGCTGGCCGCCCCGAAGGTGACGGTCGCGTTCGACCTGTCACGGGAGCCGACTGCGGTCCGGGAGCGGTACGGGATGAACCGGCACGGCCAGTCGGTGTTGCAGGCCCGACGGCTGGTCGAGGCCGGGGTGCCGCTGGTGACGGTGTTCTGGCCGAACGACGGGATCACCAACGTGAGCGTCTACTGGGACACCCACAGCCGTAACTTCATCGACCTGAAGACCCGCCTCTGCCCGGTCGCGGACCAGGCGTTCTCGGCCCTGCTGGACGACCTGGGCGACCGCGGCCTGTTGGACGAGACGCTGGTGGTGTGGACCGGGGAGATGGGGCGGACGCCGCGGGTCGGGCAGTCGGTGGTCGGCGGGGCCGGGGCCGGGCGGGACGGCCGGGACCACTGGGGCAAGGTGTTCACGACGGTGCTGGCCGGCGGCGGGGTGCGGGGCGGGGCGGTGTACGGGGCGAGCGACAAGTACGCCGCCGAGCCGGCCGCCAACCCGGTCCCGCCGGCCGACCTGGCGGCGACCGTGTACCACTGCCTCGGGGTCGATCCCCGGATGGAACTGCGGGACCGGCTCGGCCGCCCGCTCACCCTGTGCGACGGCCAGGTGATCGACGCCATCCTGTCTTGACCCGCCTCACGCCGGCGTGTCCTCCGAAGGCCGTCGCACGAACGGCTGCCGCCGCCAGTACGTCAGGCTCCGCCACACCCACTCCAGCGGGCCGAACCGGAAGGACCGCAGCCACATTGGGCTGACGACCAACTGCACCGCCCAGATGGCGGCGACCAGGAAGTACAGCTGGTAGAACTCCCACTCGGCGAACTGGTTCAGCCCGTACCCGAAGAACACCAGGGTGCAGATGACCGAGTGCATGATGTAGTTGGTGAACGCCATCTGCCCGACCGCCTCGAGCCGGCGGAACAACCCCTGGGCGTACCGCGATTTGTACAGCAGCACGATGGCGGAGACGTGGGCCATCACCAGCAGGATCCGCTGGAACGGGTAGATCAGGCCGGTCCACTCGATCGGCACCGCCTCCATGCGGGCGAGTGTGGCCTCCAGGTTCGGCTGGTGGAGGGAGTGGTGGTAGTAGCTGTAGACGACCAGCGGCAGGCCGAGGCCGTACCCGACCAGCATCACCCGCCAGTAGTCCCGGTCGGACCACCCGCCCGAGAGGAAGCCCCAGCGGTACAGGGCCAGCCCGAGCAGCATGAGGGCGAGCGAGTCCCAGATGATGACCGGCAGGAACAGGGTCTGGAACTTGAACGCCAGCGGTCGCAGGTAGCCGGCGACGGTGGCGTAGTCCGACTTCATCTTCCGCGTGTTCTCCTTGGCGTCCTCCCGGTTCGGGATCAGCGTCTTCTCCAGGTCCCGCCAGTCGGCCAGCGCCTTGGTCTGGGCGTCGGTCAGCGTGCCGCCGGCCGTTGCGGCCTTGCTCGCCTCCACATAGGCGATGCGGGCGTCCCGGATGTGCTGGTAGAAGACGGTGTTGGCGGTGAAGTCGAACGCGGCCACCAGCGGCACGCCCAGCACCAGGTAGATGGGTTTGACGTTGCGGAACAGGTACACCAGCATCCCGCAGAAGCCGTACAGGTACAGGATGTCGCCGATCCACAGGATCAGGTGGGCGTGGATCAGGCCGAACACGACGAGCCAGCCCATCCGCCGGTAGAACAGCCCGGTGACGGGTTTGCCGGTCTGCTCTTTCTTGGTGACGAACAGCAGGACGCCGGCCCCGAACACCATGCCGAACAGCGCCCGCATCTTCCCCTCGAACAGCACCGTGATGACGGCGTCCACCCAGAAGTTGGGGTTGGTCGGGTCGCTGCGGAACGCCTCCGAGAAGTAGTTCGGCATGGCGAAGCTGGGGATGTTCATCAGCAGGATGCCGAGCAGGGCGACCCCGCGCAAGGCGTCCAGCAGCCGCACCCGCCGGGCCTCCGCCACCGGGGCCGCCTGGGGTGTGGGAACGGCTTCCGCCTGAGACTCGCCCATGGGAGCCGAGACCGTAAGGGGACGGGATGGGAGAGGGGGTCGTCAGACTGACGCGAGTTGAACCCCGGCGGCGGGCCGGGTCAAGAGAAATGTGCCCGCCGCTCACGCCCCGACCGGGGCGCCCCGCTCGAAGTCCCGGTTGGCCCACCCCTCCGGCGACGACCCGTCCGCCGCCTCCTCGGGGGTGAGCATCAAGAGCAAGGTGATGTCACCATAGACTTCAGGCGGGAGGGTTTCGAGGTATGGACTCAGCGGGTCCATCCGGTCGAAGTACTCGATCCCGCTGAGAGCCGGGTCGATCACCCGGATGTGGATCGAGTACGGACTGTTCCGCCGCACCGTCACGTCAGCGGTCGGGTGCTGGGCGGCATACGCGACCAAAGCGTCACGGACCTGGTCGACCGCGCCGTCGGCAGTCCCGTGGATCGCGACTCCCATACTCACAACCTCCCATCCGCCCAGGTCATGATCTTGCGGGCCGCGGCCAAGAACTGGCGGGCCTGCCGCACCGGGATTGTACCGGCACGATACCGCAGCGCCGTCCCCCACCCGTTGACCTCGTACAACGCGCGGACGGCTTCCGGTGGTGGGTGAGGCCCGCCGTACATCCGGTACAGGTCTCGCAGCCAGTCGAAGTTGTGCGCCTTGGCCCCGCGGAACTCGTCCAGCACGTCCGGCCGGTGGGCCGCCGGGACGGTCGCCAGCACCAGCGCCTTCAGCATGCACTCGACGCTGTACCCGGCCAGGTACACCGCCCCGGTGGTGCGGCCGTCGGCCAGTAGAACCCCGGCGTCGTCGAACCGGTCCAGGGCCACCCGGTAGAACAGCCGGGCGTCGGGGTCCGCCGGCGTCGGCATTCACCACCCCTTCGCCTGCCGCAGCCACTCGACCTGCCCGGCGTGGTGCCGGCCGTGGTGGGCGTACAGCCCGAGCACCTCGGCCAGGGCGAACGTCTTCCGGTACTCCGGGTGGTGGTACGTCCGCCCCCAGTCGGCGTCGGTCATCGCCCGCATCAGGTACACCCACCGGGCGTGCAGGGCGTCCAGCAGAGCCAGTGACAGCCCGATGTCAGCGGACTTGGTGTCCGCCAGCTCGGCCCACCGGGTCTCGTCGTAAGGCTTGATCGTCGGGCGGTCCTCGGTCAGCGTCAGCCGGAACCGGACGAAGGCGTTGACGTGGCTGTCGGCCAGGTGGTGGACGATTTGCCGGGCCGTCCACTTCTTGTACGGGGTGTCGAGCTGGGCGTCGGACAGCCCGCTCACGATGGCCCGCACCTTGGCCGGCAGCCCGGCGATCTCGGCGATCAGCTCGGCCCGGCGGGCGGCGGTCGGGGTCGGCTCCGGCACGTACTCGCCGGCCGGGAAGTCGGGCGGGGTCACGGGCGGCCCTCAGTTCAGGGTGATGGTGTTGGAGATACGGTTGCCGGCGAACCCCAGCTTCCGCTCCACCCAGATCTCCAGCGGCCCGCGGAACCCGTCTCCCCGGAACCCGAACTCCTCCAGCGAGATGGTCCCGGACCGCTCCCCCGGACGGATGCCCAGACCGCCGATCAGGTTCGCCTCGCTGGTCCCGTCCGGCCCCTTGATCTTGACCACCACCCCGCCGCCGACGAACCCGCCGCCGTTCAGGGAGTAGTCGATCTCCAGGGTCGGCTTGCCGAACCGGCTCGTCCCCCGGCGGGCGGCGGTCAGGGTGAGGGCGTTCTCCGACTGGGCCGGGGCGCCGTCCCCCTTGGGCGGCTGGTTCGACTGGCCCCTGGGCTGCTGGCTCGGCTGGTTCTTGGGCTGCGGGGCCGGGTTGAACCCGGGCTGTGGCTGGTTGAACGGCTGCGGCCCGGGGTTGAACCCGGGCGGCGGGACGGACGCCACCTCCCGGTTGCCGGGGCGGAGCAGGAAGAACGCGACCACCGCGACCACGAGCAACAGCAGCCCGCCGCCGACCGCCCCGGCTACGATCAGCCCGACCGGCGGGCCGGCCGGCTTCTTCTTCTTCCGCTTCCGCGGCCGGTCGTCGTAGTCGTCATCGTCGTCGTAGTCGTCCCGCCGGCGGCGGCGGGGGCGGTCGTCGTAGTCGTCGTCATCGTCGTAGCGGGGCATCGGCCGGCCTCCGGACGGGATAAGGATGAACAGTCCGAATATACCCGGCGCCGGGGCGCGGCTCAATCACGGCGGCGGACGTTGACCCGGCCGGCCGGGGGCGGTAGTCTGCACGGGCGTACACATTCCTGCCCACCCCCGGTGCCCCATGATCCTCGGCCTGCGGACCGCCGTGTACACCGCCCCCGACCTGGAGCGGGGCAAGCTGTTCTACTCCCAGGTGCTCCAGACCGCCCCGTACTTCGACGAGCCGTTCTACGTCGGGTTCGCGGTCGGCGGGTTCGAGCTGGGGCTGGTGCCGGACGGCCCGACTGGGGCCGGCGGGACGGCCGCGTACTGGGGGGTGGCGGACATCGCGGCGGCGGTCGCCTGGGTGACGGCGTGCGGCGGCGACCTGCAAGGCGCCATCCAGGACGTGGGCGAGGGGATCAAGGTGGCCGAGTTCACCGACCCGTTCGGCAACCGGTTCGGGCTGATCCAGAACCCGAACTTCGACCCGGCCGCGGTGCGGTGACGGGCGGGAAACCTAACCCCCGGCCCCCTTCCCTACGAGGGAAGGGGAGCAAGCGGGGCGGCTCGCCCGGGTCGTGGGTTCGAGTGCGGGCGGGGGACGGCTCCGCAACCTAACCCCCCGGCCCCCTTCCCTAAGAGGGAAGGGGGAGCAAGTGGGGAGATCATCCGGGCGGCGGATTTGGTCCCTTATCGGCGGGGTCGAACACTCTCCCCCTTCCCTCTTAGGGAAGGGGGCCGGGGCCAGGTTGCGGGACCGCTGCCCCATCCAGACCCGAACCCACTCCCGGGCGCTCCATCCCACTTGCTCCCCCTTCCCTCGTAGGGAAGGGGGCCGGGGGGTTAGGTTAGACCTGCACTTCGCGACCGGGTGTACACCACGCCCGGGGAGTCGAACCCGGGCACCGGGAACGTCCGCTGGCGAGTCAGGCCGAGCTTCTCCATCACCCGGGTGGACGCCCGGTTCGCCTCGATCGCACACGCCACCACGGCGGTGACGGCCGGCTCGGCGAACACCAGATCGACCAGCGCCCGGCCGCCTTCGGTCGCCAAACCTTGGCCCCAAAAGGGTTGCCGGAGCCGGTAGCCGAGTTCGACCTCGGACGGGTCGGTGAACCCGGCGTCGGCCGCGTGCCGGTAGTCCGGGGTCGGCCGCAGGACGAACCAGCCGACGAACTCGCCGGTGGCCGTTTCGATCGCGGCGAAGAACCCGCGGGCCGGGTGAGCGGCGTAGTACGTCCGGAACTGGCCGCGGATTTTGGCGGCGTACTCGTCCAGCGTGACGTGCCCCGGTTCGGTGTACCGGGTGACATCGGGGTCGCGGTCCAGGTCGAACAGGAGTTGGGCGTCCGCCTCGGTGAACCGGCGGAGGGTGAGCCGCGGGGTAGTGAGCAGGACGGACATCGTTTGCCCCCAAATCAAATCCAGGCGAGCCGCGACCGCAGGTCGCGGTGACGACTGCCTCCCGTAGCGGCGAGCGGTCGTCACCCGCGACCTGCGGTCGCGGCTCGCATCGGGTTCCGACTCACACGCTGTAGCTGCCGCTGGTGGTGGTGCCGCCCTCGCCGGTCCAGTTGGTGTGGAAGAACTTGCCCCGCGGCTTGTCCACCCGCTCGTAGGTGTGCGCCCCGAAGTAGTCCCGCTGGGCCTGCAACAGGTTGGCCGGCAGCCGGGCGGACCGGTAGCCGTCGTAGTACGCCAGGGCACTGCTCATCGCCGGCAGCGGGATGCCGTTCGCCACCCCGGCCGCGATCACCCGCCGCCACCCGGCCTGCGCCCGGCCGACCTCACCCGCGAAGTACGGGTCCACCAGCAGGTTCGCCAGCCTCGGGTTGCGGTCGAACGCCTCCTTGATCTTGCCCAGGAAGGCGCTGCGGATGATGCATCCGCCCCGCCACATGAGCGCGATCCCGCCGTTGTTCAGCGTCCACCCGCTCTCCTTCGCCTGGGCCGCCATCAGGTCGTACCCCTGGGCGTAGCTGATGATCTTGCTGGCGTACAGGGCCATCTCCACGTCCGCGATCATCTGGGCCTTGTCCCCGGCGAAGTGGGCGGCCGGCCCGCCGAGCACCTTGCTGGCCGCCACCCGCTGGTCCTTCTGGGCGGACAGGCAGCGGGCGAACACCGCCTCGGCGATCAGGGTCAGGGGGATGCCGTTCTCGGTCGCGCTGTCGACGGTCCACTTGCCGGTCCCCTTCTGGCCGGCGGTGTCGAGGATGAAGTCGACCAGCGGCTTACCGGTCTCCGGGTCGGTGTACCCGAAGATGTCGGCGGTGATCTCGATGAGGTAGCTGTCGAGCGGCCCTTTGTTCCACTTGGCGAAGGTCGCCTGCAACTCCTTGGCGGACAGCCCGAGGAGCGACCCGAGCACGTTGTACGACTCGCAGATGAGCTGCATGTCGCCGTACTCGATCCCGTTGTGCACCATCTTGACGAAGTGCCCGGCCCCCTCCGGCCCGACCCAGTCGCAGCAGGCGGCCTGCTTGCCGTCGGTGTCCGTCACCTTGGCGGCGATGCTCTGGAAGATGTCCTTGACCAGCGGCCACGCCTTCTCGTCCCCGCCGGGCATGATGCTCGGCCCCTTGAGCGCCCCCTCCTCCCCGCCGCTGACGCCGGTGCCGATGTAGAGCACGCCCTTGGCATTCGCCTGCTTCATCCGCCGGGTGGTGTCCGGGAAGTGGGTGTTGCCGCCGTCGATCAGCACGTCCCCGGGTTCGAGCAGCGGCAGCACCTGGGCGATGGTGTCGTCCACTGCCTGGCCGGCCTTCACCAGCATCATCACCTTCCGCGGCTTCTTCAGGGCGGCGACCAACTCCTGCGGGGTGTGGCAGCCGACGAACTTCTTCCCCTTGCCGCGGCCGGCGACGAACTCGTCCACCTTGGCCGTCGTGCGGTTGTACACGGCGACGGTGTACCCGTGGCTCTCCATGTTGAGGACGAGGTTCTCGCCCATGACGGCCAGGCCGATCAGCCCGATGTCGGCGGTCGGGGTGCTCATGTTCGTGGTGCCTTGGGGAAGGATGCGTGCGTGCGGGGATTGTAGCTATCGGGGCCGTCGCAGGCCGCAGCCGGGTTTTCTCCCCCTCTCCGCGGGGGGGGGGGGGCTGGGGGGGGGGCTCACGCCTCGGACCCGCCACAGGGAGTCCGAAGACGCCGAGCGAAGGCGTAGGTTCCACCCCTCCCCCGGCCCCCTCCCCGGCGAAGGGGGAGCAAGTGGGACGAAGTGTCTGCCTTCGGGTGTCAGATTCGGATACGCTGAGCGGACACCATCGGAGATCCATCGTGGCCCGTGTCGTCTCGTTGGTTGCCCTCCTGATCCTAACCGCTTCCGCTCCGGCACTGGAGCCGGCGGACGTGTTCGTCCTGTACAACTCGGCCCTCCCGGCGTCCAAGCAGGTGGCCCAGCACTACGCGGCCAAGCGGAAGGTGCCGGCCGCCAACCTGGTCGGGCTGCCGCTGCCGACCACCGAAGAGATCTCCCGGGCCGACTACGAGGCCCGCTTGCTCTACCCCCTGCGGGACGAACTGCGGGACCGCAAGGACAGGGTGAAGGTGCTGCTGACCGTGTACGGGGTGCCGCTCAAGGTGAACGACGCCCCGGCGACGGCCGAGGACAAGGCGGCCGCGGAGAAGCTCAAGCCGCAGATCGAGGCGGCCAAGAAGGCGGGGGACGCCAAGAAGGCGAGCCAGGTCGAAGAGGAGTGGGCGCGGCTCACCCAGGACCAGAGCTACGCGGCCGTGGACAATGAGCTGATGCTCCTGTGGTGGCCCCGCTACCCGCTCGCCCGGTGGGTCATCAACCCGCTGTACTGGCAGGTGCCGGAGGCGGAGCGGGCCAAGCGGCCGCCGGTCACGCTGGTGGCCCGGCTGGACGCCCCGACCCCGGAGCTGGCCAAGGGGCTGGTCGATCAGGCGGTGCAGGTGGAGGCGGCCGGCGGGCTGAAGGGGACCGTGTATGTCGACGCCCGGGGCATCCGGTACGAGGCCAAGTCGCCGGGCGACGGGACCGGGTACGCCGGGTACGACGAGTCGTTCCGGGAGGCGGCGGCCATCCTCAAGGCCGGCGGCCGGAAGGTGGTGCTGGACGACAAGAGCGACCTGTTCCCGGCGAACAGTTGTCCGGACGCGGCCGTCTACTGCGGGTGGTACGCCCTGCGGGGGTACAAGCCGAGCTTCAAGTTCAACCCCGGGGCGGTCGCCTGGCACCTGGCCAGCCTGGAGCTGACCACCCTCCGCGACCCGAAGACGACCGAGTGGGGGGCGAACCTGCTGAGGGCCGGGGCGGCCGTCACCATCGGGCCGGTGAACGAGCCGTACACGGTCGGGTTCCCGAAACCGGCCGAGTTCTTCGCCGCCCTCGGGGCCGGCACCGACACCCTGGTCGAGTGCTACGCCAAGACGACCCTGCTGGTCAGTTGGCGGTCGGTGCTGATCGGCGACCCGCTGTACCGGCCGTTCGCCAAGACGCCGGCGGCCAAGCCGGAGGACTTGCAGCCCAGCCCGAAGGGGTTCCGGGTGCTGGCCGGCGAATTGTGAGGGCGTAGGGCGGTGCCGGGCTGGGAGGCCCGCCGTCGGGACGGCCTGCCGTTGCCCGGACCGGCGGGCCTCCCAAAGCCTCGACCCGCCCTACGAAACCTGTCACCGGAAGCTCGCCGCCAGCCGCTTCAGCCCCTCCTCGACGCTGACCACCGGCACGTACCCGAGATCGCGGCGGGCGGCGGTGATGTCGTACCAGTGGGACGTACTCAACTGCGAGGCGACGAACCGCGTCATCGGTGGCTCGGCCCGCAGCCGGAGGGTGCGGTAAACTCGCTCCAGCACCCGGCCGGCCAGCTTCGCCTTCCACACGGACACGCTCTTCGTCACGGGTGGTAGACCGGCGTCGGCCAGCACCCGGTTGAGGAACGCCCACAGCTCGACCGGCTCGCCGTTGCTGATGAAGTACGCCTTGCCCGCGACCGCCGGCCCCGGGGCGAGCCGGTCCGCGGCCAGCAGGTGGGCGTCGGCCGCGTTGTCCACGTAGGTCACGTCCACCGTCACCGGTTGGTCGCCGATCCGGCGGAGCTTGCCGGCCTTCGCACGGGCCAGCACCCGCGGGATCAGGTGCGGGTCGCCCGGCCCCCAGATCAGGTGCGGGCGGAGCGAGACGGTCGCCAGGTCCGGGCCGTTCGCCGCCAGCACCGCCTTTTCCGCCTCCGCCTTGGTCGCCGGGTAGTCGGCCTCGAAGTGGGCCGGGTACGGCAGCGACTCGTCGCCCCCCTCGATGCTGCCGCCGCCGTGGACCACGCTCGGGGTGCTGGTGTAGACCAGCCGGCGGACCCGGTGCCGTTTGCACGCGGCCAGTACGTTCAGCGTGCCGGTGACGTTGGTGGCGAAGAAGTCAGTGGGCCGGCCCCACACCCCGGCCTTGGCCGCGACGTGGAACACCACGTCACACCCGGCGACCGCGTTCGCCACGGCATCGGCGTCGGTCAGGTCGCCGTGGGCCTGCTCGACGCCGAGTTCGGCCAGCCACGGATAGGCGGTGCGGGTGAAGGAGCGGACGGTGTCGCCGCGGGCGAGCAGCTTGCGGACGACGGCCCCGCCGAGGAACCCGCCGCCGCCGGTGACGAGGGCGTTCATGATTTGCCCCCAAAGCCCACGGACGATCGTCCGTGGGCTTTCGATGGGTTCCAGTTCTTGCCGAGCTTCTTGTCCGCCCACACCGCCAGCTTCTCGCGGAAGATCTTCGAGTTGTGCCGCACGTCCACGGGGAAGCCGGGGTGCGGCGGGAAGGTGGCGACGCCGCGGGTGTGATCGAACCGGTTCGCGCGTTCCAGTAGCGACCGCGTCAGCTCAGTCCGGTTCCCCCCGGCCCCGCTGGGTTCGACGCAAAGCACGGGATGCGTCACACCGCCCCGCGTCACCCCGACCAGGGCCGTGCGGGACACCCCCGGCAGGGTGTTGAACACCGGCTCCACCATGTCGGTGAACAGCGTCCCCCAGGGCGTCACCACCCGGTGCGACTTTCGGCCGCAGAACCACAGCCGGCCGCGGTCGTCAACGTAGCCGACATCGCCCATCCGGTGCAGCACCTCGCCGGTGCGGCGGTCGGTGATCTTCGCCAGCCGGGTCGCGTCGGGGCGGTTGAAGTACTGCTTCGTCACCACCGGCCCGCGGACGACGAACTCGCCGACCTCGCCCGACGGGGCCAGCAACGACTCGTCCCACTCGGGGATCGGGTCGTCGCTGATGCGGATGACGTGGACCGTCATCCCGGCCACCGGCCGGCCGACGCACACCCCCTTGCCCTGCTCGGTCAGGTGCCGCGTCTCGTCCAGAATCTCGCGGCTGCCGATGTTCGCCACCGGCAGCGCCTCGGTCGCCCCGTAGGGGGTGAACAGCTCGACGCCCGGCGGCAGCAGCTTGGCGAACCGCTCGACCGCCGGGGCGGACGCCGGGGCGCCGGCCGAGATCGCCCGCCGCAGCGTCGGCAAACCCCTCCCCCCGTCCCCCTCCCCGAAGCGGAGAAGGGGAGCAAGCGGGGCGCCCCCGCTGTCAGTGGGCGGCGCCATCTCCGAAACCTGCATCTCACTTGCTCCCCCTCTCCGCTTCGGGGAGGGGGACGGGGGGAGGGGTTGTGCCCCCCAGTCACCGAGCCGGCGGATCACAGCCGGCGAGCCGAACAGGTTCGTCACCCCGAACTGGCTCACCTGGGCGACCGCCTTCCGCGGGTCGAGGGTGGCCGGCCGGCTGGCGTCCATGTCCGGGATGACGCACGTCATGCCGAGGGCCGGGCCGAACAGGGCGAACAGCGGGAAAGTACACAGATCGACCTCGCCCGGCTCGATGCCGTAGGTCGCCTTCAGCATCTCCACCTGGGCGGCGAAGATGCCGTGGGTGTAGACCGCCCCCTTGGCCGGGCCGGTGCTGCCGCTGGTGAAGAGGATCGCCGCCGTCTCGTCCGGGGACGGCTCGCTTTCCTGCCACGGGCCGGTGCCGAGGTGCCGCTTCCACAACTCGTCCAGGCTGCGGTGACAGAAGAACCGCGACCAGCCGACGTTGACCGTGAGCAGCGACCGGCCCCGCAGCCAGCCGAACAGCCGGCGGGCCAGGTGGGCCTTCGGCACGCCGATGAACGCCGCTGGCTCCGCTTCGGCCAGGCACTTGCCGACGCCCTTCACCCCCATGCCCGGGTCGATCAGCACCGGCACCGCTCGCCGGCGGAGCAGGGCGAAGGTGAGGGCGAAGAACTCGACCGACGGCGGCACCATGACCGCCACCCGGTCGCCGCGATTGACCCCGGCGGCGGCCAGCCCGTGGGCTAGGGCGTCGGCGTCGGCGTTCAGCCGGGCGAACGACACCGCCCGGTGCGGGGACGGGCCGTCGGGGCTCACCCGGCCGATCGGGACGTGCAGGGCCGGGCGGTCCGGCTCGGTCGCGGCGAGGCGGGCCAAGTGCAGCGCGACGTTGACGGAGGAGGGGGTCATTCGATCTCTGTCAAAATGCCCTGAGCGTCACGCGGGATCAACAGGCGGCGATCCCGATCCTCGATCAGATCGAGTTTGGTAAGCACCATCCGCCCGATGGCCGTAACATCCGCAAACGGCTCGACCACAGCCGTAAAGACCGCCGACCGGCCGCAAAGGGTAATTCGGACATCACACGCACGGTCGAGGTATTCGCGCCCTTTCGGCGTAACCCGAGAGAAAGCTTTGCGCTCGACCCGGAGCCCGAGCTGAACGACGACCACCCGCGGCAGGTGCAATCGCAAGCAGCTGGTGTGAACAAGGCCGACACCCGACACGGCCCACACCTGTTCTCGCTTGCCGATCCTGACAGCGAATTCGTCGGCGTCGTTCGCGCCCTCGAACAGTGTGAAGAACCCGGACATGGCTCACCCGATCAAGTGCTTCGCCAGAAACTCCCTGATCCGGATGATACACTCGTCCCCGGCGTCTTCGAGCAGGTAGTGCCCGCAGTCCGGCCAGGTGTGGGCCTCGGCGTGCGGGAAGTGCCGCTGCCACTCGGCCAGGAAGTGCCGGTCGAACACGAAGTCTTTCAGACCCCAGAGCAGCAGCGTCGGCACGGTTCGGAACTTGACCAGTGACGCCGCGGTGTCACTCACGATGTCGTACCCGGGGTCCGCAGGAGAGAGGGGAATGGTCTGCACGAACTTCAGCACCGCGACCCGGTGTTCGGGCGAGTCGTAGGGCTTCAGGTACATGGCCCGCACGTCGGCCGGCAGCGGCTTGCGGGTGACGCACCACCGGGCCGCCGCCCGGCAGAAGGCGTTTCGGTGCAAGATCAGCCACGCCCCGAGCCGGGTGTTCCGCCCAAGCCACAGCGACCACGGGAACCGCTTCGACTTCGGCAGCGGGAACGCCCCGGTGTTGATGGCGACGATCCGCTTCACCCGGTCCGGGTGCCGGGCTGCCCAGGCCGTGCCGATCATCCCGCCCCAGTCGTGCAGCACCAGCGTGACGTTCCGCGTCACCCCGAGGTGGTCGAGCAGCGCCTCAAGGTCATCGACGCGGGATTTCAGCGAGTAGTCGTAGACCGTCGCCGGCGGCTTGTCCGACAGCCCGCAGCCGATGTGGTCGGGGACGATGCAGCGGTAGCTGTCGCGGAGGGCGAGGACGAGGTTGCGGTAGTAGAAGCTCCACGTCGGGTTGCCGTGGAGCATCACCACCGGGTCGCCGCCGCCTTCGTCCAGGTAGCTCATCCGGCCGGACGGCCGGGCGAACGTGTGCGGGGTGAACGGGTAAAGTGGGTTCGACATGCGTCCCGGTTTCGCCCCAACGGGGCGGGAGAATCTAGCCCAGGGCGTCAGCCCTGGGCGTCGCCCGCCGGCGGCTGTGTCGCCCCTTCGGGGCTTGCGCCCTGTGTCGGGCGGGTTCGTACCCAGGGCTGACGCCCTGGGCTATGTTCTGACCGCCCCGTTGGGGCGGGATGCCGGCCGTCACCACTCCAGCCCGAGCATCAGACAGTTCAGGCCGCTGCCGATGCCCAGGAAGCCGACCTTGTCGCCCGGCCGTAGGAACTCCCGCTCCTCGGCGATGGCGGCGGTGATCGGCAAACTCACCGTCCCGATGTTGCCCAGGAACGGGAAGGTGCTGAAGTCCTTGTCCGGGCTGATCCCGAAACCCCGCAGCACCGCCTCCCGGTGGCCGGCCCCGACCTGGTGGCAGATCACCTTGTCCACCCAGTCGGTCCGCCAGCCGAGCTTGTCCAGGAACGTCACCCAGGTCTTCAGGCCGAGGTCGACGCCGAACTTGAGCACGTCCCCGGCGTGGGTCTCCATGAACGGGGTCATGACGTGCCGCATGCCCAGGTCGATCCCCTTGGCCACCAGGGCGGCGGCGTGGGTGCCGAGCACCTGCTCGACCGCCGCCGACACCTGCCCGTCCAGCAGCTTGTGGACCGGCTGCGGGAGGAACTTGTCCACCCCGGCCGGCAGGTACGGGCGGACCCCCCAGGTGCACAGGTTGTGGTGCTCCGGGGCGTTCTTGGCCGCCCCGCCGACCAGCTTCCGCCGCCGCTGGGCGCTCAACTCCTCGCCGGTGACGAGGACCGCCACCGCCCCGCTCCCGCCGGTGAACGTCGCCAGGCTGGACCGGAACACGTCCAGCGACTTCGCCTGGTTCACCCGGTCGATGGCCGTCTCGTTGATCTCCCGGGCCGTCTCACAGGAGACGACCAGCCCGGCCTTGGCCTGGCCCAGCTCGATCCGGTTGGCCACCTCGACGACCCCGTTGAGCACGCCCAGGCAGGCGTTGCTCAGGTCGTACATGGTGGCGTCCGGGCTGACCCCCAGGTTGGCCGCCACCGAGCAGGCGGTGGCCGGCTCGAAGTTCTCCCGGCACACCCCGGCGTAGATCAGCACGTCCACGTCGGACGGGTCGAAGTTGGCGGTGTGCAGCGCCTTCTGGGCGGCGGCCGTCGCCCCCTGGGACAGCCGGTAGCCGTGGTCCCACCACCGCCGCTCGGTGATCCCGGTGAGCAGCTCCAACTGCCCGGGCGGCAGCCGGTGGGCGTCGTACATCGGCTTGAGCCGGGACTCCAGCTCGGCCGTGGACACCACCACCGGCGGCAGCTCGTACCCGATCGCTTCCAGGTAGACGCGGTTGTATTGCATCGTGTGGCGGCAGGTGGGTGGGCTTGCGGGTCAGCACCATTCTAGACTGAAGTCCTGCATCTGGTAGATAACCCGGCCGTCCACGGTCAGAAACCCGTCGGCCGTCAGCCGGCGGGCCGTCTCATCGACCGTCGTCACCTCCAGAACCACAATCACCCGCTTGTCCGTCGGCAGCACCTGGCCGCGGTATGTCCACTTGTGCGGGGCGTTCACGGCCGCCGCCTGCCAGCCGGTCGGCGGGTCGCCCCACCGCTTCCAGGCGGCGTACTTCAGCAGTTGCAGGAACGACTCCAGCCCGAGCGACCCGGGCCACACCGGATCCTGGTAGAAGTGAGCTTTGAAGAACCAGAACCCGGGGTCGACGTCCACCGACCCCTGCACCAGCCCCAGCCCGGCCCGGCCGCCCGTGGGCAGGTAGCCGTCGATGCGGTCGACCATCCGCATCTGCCGGTCCGGGAACGGCGGGGCGTGCGGCAGCAACTCGCCGCCGGTCGCCTGATCGGCGGAGAGGTACGGCACCTTCGCCTGCGGCATCCCGACCTGGTTTTGCAGGGCGTCCTTGGTGAAGAAGCCGAAGTACGTCGTCCCCTTGTAAACCGGCTCGCCGCGGTTGCTGACGAGCATGTCGTAGTGCTGGATGACCATGCCGGCCGACTTCGACACGTTAGTCATCTTTACGGTCACGGTCAGGGTGCCAATGTCCGGCGTCACCTCGCGGAACTGGGTGGCCTGCCCGCCGAGGTTGCGGAACGACAGGTCCACGTCACTGGTGAGCGCGGACCCGCAGTACGCGGCCAGCCAGCCGCACGGCTGAAGCGCCACCTCCAGCAGCACGCTGAACGGCATCCGCCCGCTGCGGTCGGCGGCGAAGTACCAGGCGTCCGGCGGGACATCGTACTGCGTCTCGCAGGCCGCGCCGGCCGCCAGCACGAACGGCTCACCGGTGACGGCCGTCACCCGGTCGAGGAACTGGAACGGCGGCCCCGGCAGCCGGGCGATGACGCGGTTGGTGTCGAAGATGCGATAGGGTTCGCCGAATGCCTCCGACGGGTTGCCGTTGGAGTAAGCCAGGATTCTGTCACTGTCGTAGATCGCCGGCTTCTTATCGGAGGCAGCCCCCGAAAGCCCACCCGTAGCAACGGGTGGGCTTTGCGACTTCCTGCCCCAGATCGCTTCCAGCTTCTCCCGGGTCAGCCCGCTCATCCGCAGCGTCATGTTGCCGATCTCGACGATCGGCTTGCCGTCCGCGTACATCAGCGCGTCGGCGACGCAGTACGGCTCCGGCCCGTACCCCAGCTCCTTCACGCTCACCTCGTAGGCGACCACCTTGGTGGTGGCGATCACCTGCCCGCGGCACTTCAGCCGGCTCGACACCCCCGGCACCGGCTCGCACGCCACCTCGCCGTCCTCGCCGACCCAGCCGAGCCGCATCAGCAGCACGCGGAGGGTGTGCAGGCAGCACTCGTACATGAGGGTGCCGGGCATCACCATGTCGTCGACGAAGTGGCACGTCAGGAACCAGTCGTCCGGGGCGATGTCGTACTCGGCCCGGACGAACCCGAGACCGAACCGCCCGCCGGCCGGGTCGAGGGCCGTCACCCGGTCGAGCAGTCGCAGCATTCCGCCGGGCAGCTTCATCGGGGACCGCAGGTTCGCGGTGGCGAAGTCCGGGCCGAACGCCGTCGCCAGGTCGCCGCGTCGGAGGGCGGCCACTTGGCCCGCGTCCAGGGGGCCGGGGGTAAGCGGCACCAGGTCTTCCCAGTCGGCCGGCTTCTTGCCCGGCATCGGCTGCCTGTCCAGCTTCGTGTGGACGATCCCCTGGCCGCCGGCCAGCGCCGCGGCGGTGAAGAACCCGGCCACCCCGTTGGTCATGCTCATCAGGTGGTCGGTGCCGTTGACGAACGCCTCGAACCGGAACCGGAACAGCCAGGCGTCCCCCTGCTGGATGAACTGGTCGATGTGGATGTCGTAGGTGATGACATCCCCGACCGCCGGCAGCGGCCGGCGGAAGGTGACGACCGCGTCGATCAGCCGGTAGACCGCGTGGCCCTTGGTCTGGAAGTCGATGCCGAGGAACCCGGACAGGAACAGGTCGGCCTGCCCGGACTCGACGGCCACGCAGGTCGGGATGCGGCCGGCGTCCAGATACCACCGGTCGGCGTGGACCCGGTGTTCGGTGACGACCCGGCCGCGGGTCATCGACTTCGGCTCCCCCTCGATGCTGAGGACGCGGTCCACCAGCATGAGCGGGCCGTCCGGCAGGCGGACGCGGGTGGGGTGCGAGTCGACCTCGGCGAACAGCGGGCCGAGTACGTCCCCGATCTTGCCGCGGGCGAAGGCGAAGCACTGCTCGGTGGTGAGGGAGCGGGGGACGGTCAGCGGCTGGGGAGGGCGAAGCTCCTGCCGAGCCGCGCTCCCCGGGTCGCCGACTTCCGCTCTCGCCCGGTGGCTGGGGCCGGGTGTGGGTTGACGCCGTTGCCACGCGCTCGCCGGCTCGGCAGGAGCCTCGCCCTCCCAGGTCGCGGCCTGGCCGGCTTGCCCCAGCAGCGCCGTGTACAGCCGCAGGGCGTCGGCGGTCGCCTGGGCGAACCCGAGCTGCACCCGCAGGAAGGCGTCGTGCGCCTCCCCGGCCGCCGCCTGGCTGTCGGCGACGGCGGCGACGAACGGGGCCAGGCCGCCGGCCCAAGCGGCCGGCGCGCGACTCGGTTCGACAGCCGGGGCCGGCAGTGCGGGTAGCGGCTGGGGGGCGGCTTGCGGAACGGGCACGGGCATGGGCTGGGGTACGTGTAGGGGCGCGGGTCGGTGCCGGCCGACCGGGACCGTGACTGTCGCCCCGACCGGAGGGGCAGACACCGGACGTTCACTGTCGTGCAGCTTCGCCAGATCGACCGGCATGCGCTCCGCCACCAGCGCCGCGGCCAGCCGGTACACCAGCGACACCGCGTCCTGGCGCGGGGCCGTCACCGCCCGGGCCAGGTGCGGCCGATCGCCGAGGATCGCCCCGATCATCCGGGTGCAGGAGTTCCCCGGCCCGACCTCGACGAACGCCCGCACCCCGTCGGCGTAGGCCCGCTCGACCACGGCCGGGAAGTCGATCGGCCCGACCAGCCCGGCGGTGATCGAGTCGGCACACGCCTCCGGCGTCGGCACGTAGGGCGCCCCCCTCGCCCCGCTGTACACGGTCAGCCCGTCGGGGACGGTCGTCGGCAGGGTGTGCAGCTCGCGGTACGGCTGTTCCACCGGCCTGCCGGCCTCGCAGTGGGCGAGCGTCACCCCGGCCAGCGGGACGAACGGTGCCCCGACTTCCTTCACCAGCTCCTCGACCGCCGCCCGGTCGCCGCCGACCACGCACTCGGCTGGGGTGGTGACGATCAGCAGGTACGCCCGCGACCCGGGCTGAATCGCCGCCCGCACCCGCTCCGACGACGCGGCCAACACCCCACTCACCCAGTCGATGTCCGCCCCCTCGGGCAGCCCCCACGCCCGGCGGGCGGCCTCATACGGGGGGCCGAGGTCCGGGCCGAACAGCGTACTCTCCTCGATCCGCTTCAACATCTCGTCCCGGGCACTCCACACCCGCAGCCCGAACAGCCCGGCCGACTCGCCGAGGCTCTGCCCGATCAGCGCGTCCGCCCGCACGCCGAGCGACACCAGGATGTCACTGGTCAGGGTGCCGAGCGTCACCTGGCCGAACAGGAACTGCTTGGCGGTGGTGCCGGCCGGGATGGCGTCCGCCCAGAACCGGTCCGGGTGGTACTGCGACCAAAGTCGCCGGCTCTCCGCCTGCTGCCGACGCAGGATGCCGGGCCAGTGGGCGGACAGGTCGCGGCCCATGCCGGCGAACTGATTGCCCGACCCGGGGAAGACGAACGCCATTTTGCCGCCGGGGCCGACCGGCCGCGGGTCGAAGAACACCCGGTCGCGGATGGCCGGGCGAAGGTCCGGCTGGTCGGGGGCCGGGATCGGGGCGGCGGGGTTCGTCGTCAGCGACCGCTCGGCGAACGCCACCTGTTCCGCCAGCTCCGCCGCCGACCGGGCGACCAGCGTGACGGCGAGCGGCCGGCCCGGATGCCGGCCACGAGTCGTGAGCCAAGCGCGTGCCAGGACCGCGACCGGCTCGGCCGAGCGAGAGTCGGCGAACGTCCGTAGCTCGGTGAGGCCGGCGAGCAGTCCAGCGACGGACTCCCTCTCGACGGCGAACACCGCCTCCGGCCGGTCGCCGAGCGGTTGCTCTTCGTAGGTCAGGCTGTGCCTGACGGGGGGAGCGCTACCGTCCGGCACAGCCTGACCTACGAATGCCTCCAGAACGACGTGCGACACCGACCCGTCCACCCCGGCCGCCGCCACCACCGCCCGTCGGGGTTCGCCGTCGTCGTTCAGCCAGAACCGCGGGCCGACCTCGCCGCCAGCGGTCGGCGGCAGCAGTTCGTGGTGAAGCGCCAGGCACGCCTTCACCAGCCCGGCCGCCGCCCCAGCCGCCCCGACCTGGCCGACCTGCGTCCGCACCGCCCCGATGGCCAGTGGAGTCGGGCGGGTCGTCGCGGCCAGCAGGGCGGCCACCGCTTCGCCTTCTGGCCGGTCGTCCGCGTCGGCCCCGGTGGCGGCCGACTCCAGCAGCTCGACCGTCGCCGGGTCGATCACCCCGTCCGAGCAGGCGCGGACGAACGACGTGGCGAACGCGGCGGCGTCCGGGGCCAGCCCGTCGGCCGCCCCGCCGCTCGCCGACCCGACGCCGCGGATCACCGCGTACACCCGGTCCCCGTCGCGCTCGGCGTCGGCCAGCCGTTTCAGCACGACGGCCGCCGCCCCCTCGCCGCCCAGCGGCACCGGCCGGCCGGTGGCGAGTATTGCTCGTGGGTCGCCGGCCAGGTCCACCCCGCCGACGACGGCCCGGTCCAGCTCGCCGGCCCGCAGCGCGCGGACGGCCAACTCGACCGCCCGGGCCGCGGACGACTCCTCGCTGCACACTGTGAAGCTCGGCCCGCCGCAGTGGAACGCCCGGGCGATCCGGCTGGCCGCGATGCTGCCGAGGGCGCCCATCGTCCGGTCGGCGGTGAGCGGCGGCGGAAGGTCGAAACCTAACCCCCCGTCCCCCTTCCCTAAGAGGGAAGGGGGAGCAAGCGGGGTCGGAGTCCAGGCAGTGGCCCCGCTCGCGGGCGGTGGGAGCGCGCCGCTTGCTCCCCCTTCCCTCTTAGGGAAGGGGGACGGGGGTTAGGGGTTGGCTTGCTACGCCGCCCATCGCAGGTGGTAGTTCGTCGTATTCAAATCCAGCCCGAGGCCGACGAACACGCCGGTGCCCGGGGCGTCGCCGTCGGGCTTCGCCCCCCGGCAGTCGTCGAGCGCGTCGGCCGCCGCCTTCAGCATGAGGAGCTGCTGCGGCAGCATCTCCTCCAGCTCCTTCGGCGGGATGCGGAACCGGGCCAGCGGGACGGTCAACTCCTCGATGTAGTGTCCCGGCGGGCAGTCGTTGTCCGCCCCGTGCCAGCCGTTCGCCTTGGCCGCCGGCTCCGGCTGATCCCCGCCGCCGAGGGCGTACTCCTGGAACTTCCGCAGTGTGTCCCACGGGCCGAAGTGGGCGGCCATCCCGACGACCGCGACCGTCACCGGGGTTTGCCCCGATTCCTGACTCCTGACTCCTGATCCCTCGATGTACTCCTCGATCAGCAGGTGGGCGTTCACCCCGCCGAACCCGAACCCGCTGACCGCCGCCCGCCGCGGCTGCCCCGGCCGCGGTTCCCACGGCTCCGCCTGTTGCAGCACCCGGAACGGGCCGTCGGCGTACCGCAACCCGCTCCCCGGCTGGCGGAAGTTGGCCTGGGGGGGGCGTTGCTTGTGGGCGAGGCCGAGCAGCACCTTGGCGACCGCCGCCGCCCCGGCCCCGGTGAGCAGGTGGCCGACGCTCGACTTGACGCTGCCGATGGCGCACTGCCCCGGCGCCCAATCGCCGTCGCCCCACAGTTCCCGCAGACTGTCGAACTCGACCGCGTCCCCGACCGGGGTGCCGGTGGCGTGGCACTCGACCAACTGGACAGCGGCCGGCGCCCACCCGGCGGACTCGTAGGCCCGCCGCATCGCCCGCAGTTGCCCCTCCTTGGCCGGGGCGAGCAGGTTGCCGTGCAGGTCGTTCGACAGCCCGGCCCCGCAGACCACCCCGTGGACGTGGTCCCCGTCCCGCTCGGCGTCGGCCAGCCGCTTCAGCACGAACACGCCGGCTCCTTCGCCGACCATCAGCCCGTCGGCCGCCGCGTCGAACGGGGAGCACCGGCCGGACGCGGACAGCGCCCGCAGTTGGGCGAACCCCATCTGGGTGTACTGCGAGTCGGCCCGGTTCGCCCCGCCGGCCAGCATGGCGTCCGCCCGGCCGGCCAGCAGTTCGTCGCACGCCAGCTTCAGGGCGTACAGCGACGAGGCGCACGCCGCGTCCAGGGTGAACGTGCCGCCGCCGAGGCCCAGCCCCTTCGCCAGCAGCCCGGCCGGCAGCCCGGCGACGTACCGGTTCAGATGGTGTGTGTGTCGGGGTTCGCCGCCGAGGATCTCGCGGGCCAGATCCGACGACTTCTCGGTCGGCAGGCAGATGTTGCCGAGCACGACGCCGACCCGCCGGCGATCAACGCCCGTCGTCTTCGCCGACTTCCACGCCCGGTTGCCGACGTCCAGGATCAGGTGAAAAAGCGGGTCTAGCTGGCTTACCAGCTCGGCGGGGACGTTCAGCCCGTCGGTGTCCGGGGTGAACGGGTCGAGGAAGTAGCCGCGGGCGTGCGGGACGGAGTCCGGGTGCGGCACCCGGGGGTCGGTGCAGCGGTCCGGCGGCAGCACCCACCGGCCGGCCGGCACCTCGGACGACAGGTCGCGGCCAGCCGCCACGGCCTGCCAGAAGGCGTCCAGGTCGGCCCCGGCCCCCGGCAGGCGGACGGCCATCCCGACGATCGCCACACGGTCGGCACCCGGCATCAGCGTCTCCGGACAAACGGCCACGCCCACGGACGCGCGTCCGTGGGCGTGGGCACTGCCCCAATAATGTACGGACTGCCACCCGCCGGCGTCTCGCGTGGGTGCCGGGCGATTTCCGCGGGACGATCACCAGTCGGCGAGCACCTCGCCGCCGGCCGGGGTGGCGGCCCCCCAGAACACCTCCGCACTCACCCCCGACCGGACCGTCCGGGCGCTGCCGTCGGCCAGGGCGACCACCAGCCCGGCCGGGTGGGAGGCCTGGGGCACCGCCGCGTCGCACTCGTCCGGCCGCGGGTGGCGGGGGGCCACCGAATCGGGTATCCAGAACGTGGGCCGGACCTGGAAGGTCGCCCCCGGCCGGCTCGGGCGGGTGACGCCGGTCGCCGGATCGGTGACCGGGTACACGTCCCGCTCGGTCTTGCCGCCGAGGATCGGCCCGCCGTCCGCGAACGACGGCCGCCGGAACCCGTTCAACGCGCGAAGGCCGTTCTCGTCCTGGTAGCTCGGCTGGTTCCACACGTAGGAGAAGATCGCCCGGCCGCAGCGGAAGTAGTGCTCGGTCAGCAGGAGGGTGTTGCTGAGGCCGTCCGGGAAGGTCGAGGCGAGCGGGGGCTGGCCGACGAACACCTGGGAGTTGCCGGCGAAACTGGTGATGTACCCCATCACCTCCCCGGTCGTCGGGGAGACGGCCACGCTCAGCGGGGACGGGTCGGTCGGGCTGTGGTACGCCTTGACGTAATGGGGGTACGGACCCGGCGCGTCGAGCCGGTAGCCGTCGACGTAGGTCAACAGGTCCACGAACAGGGTCGGGTCGGACGTCTCGGCCCAGATCTTCAGGTCGTCGAAGTAGTGAGGCCGCTGGTTGCCGTCGATCGTGGCGAGTCGGCCGCTCTTGGCGTCCGCCGACTGGTGGACCGCCAGCCCGAGCTGACGGATCGAGTTCAGCGTCTGCGCCCGCGACGCGGCCGACCGCACCTGTTGGATGGCCGGCAGCAGGAGGGCCAGCAAAACCGCCACGATAGCGACGACGACGAGCAACTCTACGAGCGACATCCCGGGACGGCGTTTCATCGTGACCTCCGTTTCACCCCGACCTCAGGAGCTTGTCAGATTCCTCGTGGTACGGGCAAACAAGGCGAGCGGGGGCGTCAGCCCCCTGTTGGAGCCGCGCTGTGGGGCGCTCCAACAGGGGGCTGACGCCCCCGCTCGCCAGGGGTCCGACCGGGGGCACCCCCGCTGCCTACGCCTTCGCCTTCGGGGCGAGCTGGTTCTTGCGGAACGCCTGGTCCAGTTGGCGGTCGATGACGCACTCGTAGTCCTGCACCCGGGCGACCAGCCCGCCGTCCGCGTCCAGGTAGTCGATGTCCGCCCGGGCGAACTGGCCGTTGTCCTTGGTCACCCGGATGACCACCTTCACCGGCCCGGCCGGGAACGCCCGCCGGTACTGGCGGTACCGGCCGGCGAAGCACGGCAGGCTGCCCGACCCGTGCTGGGCGAAGCTCCACAGGATCATCATCTGGAAGCTGGCGTCCAGCACCAGCGGGTCGGCCAGCCAGCCGCTGCGGAGCGGCTGGGCGAACCACTCGGCCGGCGGCGGGGCCGGGTACGCCGACCCGACGAACCCGGTGTCCGCCAGCCCGTCCACCCGCTCGATCCCCTGCAGGTCGGCCCCGTGGAACAGGAAGTACTTGTACACCTCGTCGATCGGGTGCGGGTACGGCTGGACGGCCGGGGCCGGGTCGGCGGCCGGCGGCTTCGGCAGGGCGGCGGTCAGCACCACCTCGGCCCGGCTGTGGACGGCGTCCCGGCCGTCCCGCCGCTTGCCCCGGATCTCCACCGGGACGACGAACTCCTTGTCCCGCTTGACGGCCCGGCCGGTCACCACCTTGAGCGGGGTGGACCCGCCGTCCTCGACCATCACCCCGTGGATGATCCGCAGGTCGTTCAGCCCGTGGAACACCAGCCCCGGGTTGGCGTGCAGGGCGGCGTGGGCGATCAGCTCCAGGTGCAGGGCCATCGGCAGGACCGCCCGGCCGTCCAGCACGTGGGACCGCAGGACCGGGTGGTTGGGCACGTCCAGCACCCGCTCGAACGCCGGCCGCAGGTCGGCCGCCGGCGGGGCGGGGGCCGGGCCGGCGGCCGGGGCGGCCGGCGGGGGGACCGGGGCAGCCGGCCGCCCGACCTTGTCCGGCTTGGCCAGGGCGACCACCTCGACCGCCCGGCCGGCCGCGGTCAGCTCCTGGACGGCGAACAGCCCGCCCTCGGCCAGCGGGATCAGCCCGTGCCCCTCGGTCTCGAACACCCGCTTGAGGGCGGGCGTCACCATCCCGCCGCCCCACGGCCCCCAGTTGATGGCCACCACCCGGCACCCCGGCCGGCGGCGGGCCTCCACCTGGGCCGTCTTGTTCAGCACCTCGTTGGCGCAGGCGTATGCCACCTGGCCGACCCGGCCGAACCGGGCGGTGGAGCTGCTGAACAGCAGCAGGGCTTTCAGCTCCTGGCCGGCCAGCAGGTCGAGGACGGTCCGCAGCCCGTCCACCTTGGTGGTGTACACGGCGTCGAACTGGTCGGCGGACAGATCCTCGATCCGCTTGTCGTGCAGCACCCCGGCCCCGTGGACGACGGCGGTGACGGGGCCGTAGGTGGTCGCCACCCGGCGGAGTACGTCGGCCATCTGCCGGGCGTCGGCCACGCCGACCGGGTAGTACGCCGCCTTCGCCCCGGCCTGCTGGATCCGGGCCAGGGTGCGGGCCACCTCCCGCTGGGCGGTCAGCCGGTGGTAGAAGTCGCCGACCGCCTTCGGGGTGGCCGCCCCCAGGTGCCGGGCGATCGCCTGCTTGACCGTCGCCTCGTCGGTCAGCCCGGCCGACCAGTCCGGCTCCGGGCCGGCCGGGGCCGGGGTGCGGCCGGTCAGGATCAGGGTCGGCTGGTACACCTCGGCCAGGGCGACCGCCGCCTCGGCCGTCACCCCGCGGGCGCCGCCGGTCACCAGCACCACGTCCGACCGGCCGAGCGCCGCCCCGCCGACGGACCCGGGTCGGCGGACGGTGACGGCGGTCTTCAGCGTGCACCGGTGGGTGGCCGTGATCCCGACCTCCTCCGGGCCGGCCAGGGCCAGCTCGTCGGCCACCGCGGCGGCCGCCGCGGACGGGTCCGCCGCCGCGAACTTGGCGGCCACGTCGACCGCCTTGATGGCCACCTCCGGCCACTCGTGCTTGACCGTCTTCGCCAGCCCGGCCAGCCCGCCGGCGGCCGGGTCGGCGGCCGGGTCCAGGTCCGCCAGGCCGAACGCCCCGTCCAGCCGGGCGACGGTGACGAACGCGCTGGCCGACCCCGGCCGGGCCGCCTGCCGCAGCTTCGGCCCGGCGACCTGGAGCCACCGGAACCCGACCCGGCTGACCGGCGGCTCGCCGGCCGCCGACCGCTCCGGGGCGACCAGCACCAGCCCGACCGGGAACCCGGCCGGCTTGGCCACCTCCGGGTCGGCCCAGGGGTGGACCACCGGGGTCAGCCGGTGGGCGGCCAGTTGGGCGGCCACCGCCCGGGTGAACGGCTCGTCCGGGCCGACCACCCACACCTCCCCGCCGGCCGGCAGGGGCAGCCGCGGGCGGGTGACGGTCAGGTCCAGGTCGACCGCCTGGAGCACCTTCCGCTCGATCCGGTCCAGGCTGATCACCCGGACCGGCTGGCGGTTGGTCTCCAGGCTGGACAGGCCGCCGGCCGCCGCGAGCAGGACGTCCACCCCGTCGGCCGGCCGGACGCCGGTCAGCGGCTTGGTGTCCGGGGCCGGCAGCTCGGCCCCCGGGGCGGGGACGTGCGGGACGTGGAGGGTGGTGGTCGCGGCCGGCGGGGCGTCCTCGACCTGGGCGGCCGTGTGGACCGGGGCGACCTCGATCCGGGCGGTGTGCGGGCCGGCCGCCGGCGGCAGGTCGGCGGCCAGGAAGGCGGCGACGTCGGCCAGGGTGTGGAGGGGCGCCGAGGTGCTCGGGCTTGACGGCCGGGGCGGCCGGCAGCTTCTCCTGGAGGGCGGACAGGATCTCCACCCGCTTGATCGAGTCCACCCCGAGGTCGGCGTCCAGGGCCATGCCCAGGTCGAGCATCCCGGCCGGGTACCCGGTCTTCTCGGCGACGACGTCGAGCAGCACCCGCTCCACCTCGGCCCGCGACCCGCCGCCCAGGGGAGCCGCGTCCGGGGCGACGGCGAACGCGTCCGGGGCGACGACCGGCGGCAGGGGGGCGGGGGCGGCCGTCCCCGGGCCGCTCAGGAAGGCGGCGACGTCGGCCAGGGTGTGGAGGGCGCCGAGGTGCTCGGGCTTGACGGCCGGGGCGGCCGGCAGCTTCTCCTGGAGGGCGGACAGGATCTCCACCCGCTTGATCGAGTCCACCCCGAGGTCGGCGTCCAGGGCCATGCCCAGGTCGAGCATCCCGGCCGGGTACCCGGTCTTCTCGGCGACCACCTCCAGAAGCACCCGCTCCACGTCCGCGGCCGGGGCGGCGGGTTTGGCCGGCGTAGGAGCGGTGACGGCCGGGAGTGGCGGCGGGGTGGCCGGGACCGCGGGCCGGACCACGGCCACCGGCGGCGGAACGGGGGCCGGGGCCGGCGGCTGGTACGCCGGAGCGGGGGGGGGGACGAAGGCCGGCGCCGGCGGCGGGGCGAACGCCACCGGGGCGGGCGGCACGGTGCCGGGGGCCAACAGCGACTGCTGGGTGCCGACCAGGGCGAGCAGGGTCCGCTGGGCCAGCTCCTGGGACTCCAGGAACTGTTTGTGCAGCCGGGCCGTCTGCTCCTGCATCTGCTGCAGGGCGGTGAGCGTCTGCTGGGTCAGGCCGAGCGCCTGGGACAGCCCGGTCGGGGCGGGGTCGGTCATCGGGGCACCGGCAGCAGGGGGGAGCGAACGGACCACGGGAGCGGGGGGGACGGCGGCCGGCGGCCGGGGCGGCTGCTTCGGCCGGGGGGCCACGTGGTTCGCCCCGCAGATCGGGACGGCCAGCCCGGGCGGCGGGGCGTCCGCCGGCCGACACCGGCTCCCCTCCTCCCAGGCGGCCAGCCGGACGGCGTGCCCCCGGGCGGCCAGCCGGCCGAGCGCGTGGGCCAAGTCTAACACACCCGACCGCTTGCCGCCCGACCCGTCCAGCGGGACGGCCGTCGTGTCGGTCCGGCCGGCTTCCGCGAGGGTCGCCTCGGCCAGCCGGGTGAGTACCGTCCCCGGGCCGACCTCGACGAACGTCCGCACCCCGGCGGCGGCCATCGCCCGGACCTGGTCGGCGAACTTGACCGGGCTGGCAAGCTGGTGGCCGAGCAGTTCCCGACAGGCGGCCGGGTCGTCCGGGTACGCGGCGGCGGTGGTGTTGGCGAACACCGGGGCCGACCCGGCGGGGAAGGCGATCGCGTCCAGGGCGGACCGGAACGGGCCGGCGGCGGCGGCCACCAGGGAGCTGTGGAACGCCCCGGCGACCGGCAGCCGGACCGCCCGCACCCCGGCCGCGGCGAACGCCTTCTCCGCCCGCTCCACCTCCGGGGTCGGCCCGGACAGCACGTTCTGGGTCGGGGCGTTCTGGTTGGCGACCACCACGTTGAGGGAGTGCTTGCCGATCACTGCCTCGACGTCCGACGCCGGGGCGAAGACGGCCAGCATCGCCCCGGCGTCGCCGGCCCGCTGCTCGGCCATCAGCCGGCCGCGGAGCCGGGACAGGGCGTGCAGCTCGTCCGGCTTGAGCCGGCCGGCCGCCGCCAGGGCGACCAGTTCCCCGTAGCTGTGCCCGGCGAAGGCGTCGCCCGTCACTCCGAACCGCTCGGCTAGCACCCGCCACGCCCCGAACCCGACCGCCCCGAGGGCCGGCTGGGCGACGTCCGTGGCCCGCAGGGCGGCGTCCTGCTGGGCCTTGGCGTCCGGAGCGAACGACTTCGGCGGGTAGATGCGGTCGGACACCCGGGCGCCGCCGGCGTCGGCGGCGGCGAGGCTGTCCAGCACCTCCGGGAACTGACAGGCCAGGTCGCGGAGCATGCCGACTTGTTGTGACCCCTGGCCGGGGAACAGCACCCCGACCTTACCGGCCGGCCCGCGGCCGTAGTACGCCCCGTCCGGGGTGGACCAGCCGGCGGCCGGCGACTCGGCCAGCTTGGCCTTGGCGGACGCGATCAGCTTCGGCAGGTCGGTCGAGTCCCGGTGGGCGACAGCACCAACCGGCAGTCGGCGGCCGGGTCGAAGGACTGCCGGGAGGCTTCGGCGGCGTGGGCAAAATGGGGCCAGCCGAGGGCGGGACCCCACCCCCGGCCCCCTCCCCGAGGCGGGGAGGGGAGCGAGCGGGTTCGCGGTCGCTGCTTGGTTGCCTGGCTCCCCTCCCGGCCTCGGGGAGGGGCCGGGGTGGGGTTAACGAGCCGTGTCCAACTGGGCGACAACCGCCTCGACCGTCGCCCCGCTGGCCGCCCAGATCTCGACGCTCCCGTCCCAGTCCACCTCCCGCTTGGCCGGCCGGTGCTCCTCGAGGACCGCGTGAAAGTTGCTGCCGCCGAACCCGAACGCGGACAGGGCGGCCCGCCGCGGGTGGCCGGGCCGGGGCAGCCACGGCCGCTTCTCGGTGTTGACGTAGAACGGGGAGCCTTCGGCCCGGAACGGCTCGACCGGTTGGGCCACCTTCAGGGTCGGCGGCAGCACCTTGTAGTAGAGGGCCAGCGCCGCCTTGATGAGTGACGCCGCCCCGGCCGCCGCCTTGGTGTGGCCGATCTGCGACTTGACCGAGCCGACGGCGCACCACGGGAGCCGGTGCCCGGCCGCGCTCGGCTCCGAGTACTCCGCCTCGCGGCTAAACGGGGAATAGACCTCCGCCAGCGCCGTCGCCTCGACCGTGTCCCCGACCTTGGTGCCGGTGCCGTGGGCCTCCACCAGCTCGATCGTGTCCGGGGTGACGCCGGCCAGCTCGTAGGCGGTCTTCAACGCCTTCTTCTGCCCGGCCGCGCTCGGGGCGTAGATCGCGTTCCCCTTGCCGTCGCTGGACGACCCGATCCCCTTGAGCACCGCGTAGACGGTGTCCCCGTCCCGCTCGGCGTCGGCCAGCCGCTTCAGCACCACCATCCCGAGGCCTTCGCCGAGGATGGTCCCGTCCCCGTCGGCGGCGAACGGCTTCGCGTCCCCGGTCGGCGACAGGGCCGGGGTCTTGCTGAAGCACATGTACATGAAGATGTCGTTGAACGTGTCCACCCCGCCGGTGACGACCACGTCCGACCGCCCGGCCTGCAACTCCAGGGCGGCCAGGTGGACGGCGCTCAGCGAGGAGGCGCACGCGGCGTCGACGACGCAGTTGGTGCCGCCCAGGTCGAGCCGGTTGGCGATCCGGCCGGCGACCACGTTGCCGAGCAGGCCGGGGAAGCTGTTCTCCTGCCACGGCACGTAGCTGTCGGCGATCCGCTTCGACGCGTCCTCGATGGCGTCGTCCGGGACGCCGGCGTCCTTCATCGCCTGCTTCCACTTCGGGTGGCCGAGCCGGGCGCCGAGCGGGATGACCAGCTCCAGGGTGCCGGTGACGCCAAGAATGACCGAGACACGATCGCGGCTGACGGGTTGTTTGGGCGAGCGGGGGCGTCAGCCCCCTGTTGGAGCGCCCCGCCAGCGCTCCAACAGGGGGCTGACGCTCCCCGCTCGCCGGATCGTTGAACACGATTCCGGCATCCGTCGTTGCCTGCTTGGCGGCCACCAGCCCGAGCAGTTGCGAGGTGTCGGTCGCCTCCAGGTCGCGGGGGGCGATGCCGAACTCCAGCGGGTTGAACGCCACCGGGGTCAGGAACCCGCCGCGGCGGGCGTAGGTCATGTCCGGCCGCTTCGGGTCCGGGTCGAAGTAGTCGGCCGGGTTCCAGTGGGTGTCCGGCACCTCGGTGATGCCGTCCACCCCGTTCTTGACGTTCGCCCAGTACCCGCCGAGGCCGTCCGCCTTCGGGAACAGGCAGCCGATGCCGACGATCGCCAGCGGTTCGGATTTCGTGCTCAACGCGCTCCCCCAAAGCCCACGGACGATCGTCCGTGGGCGTTCAACCCGCCACCCGTTCCAACTCGTCCGGTGTCAGCGGCCCGCTCGGGAACCAGTCGCCCGGCAGGCTGACGCCTTGTTGCGCCGCCGCCTGTCGCCGCAGGTGGACGCACGCCCCGTACAGCAGGTTGCGGCCGACCGTCACCACGTCCCGGTTGGCCGGCTGCTCCAGGAACGAGCCTTTGGCCCACTCGTTGAACGCCCCCATCGCCGGCCCGCACCACACCTGGTAGTCGAGCAACCGGGCCGGGTCGCCGGCGTTCGCCCACCGGCTGCTCAGCCCCAGATACCAGCGGAACACCAGGGCCATGCGGAGCTTCGGGTCGGCGTCCGCCTTCGGCAACTGGGTCGGGTCGCGCTTGGCCCAGAACTCCCGGGTGCCGGCCCACACGTTCTCGAAGCTGTCCTTCAAAAGTGTCTTCTCGACGGTCGCCCGCTCGGCCGCCGGGACCGCTTCCCAGGAGGGGTACGCCCGGTACAGCTCGTACAGCTTGGCCGCCCGCATGGCGAACATGGTGCCCCGTTTGAGCACCTGTACCTTGACCCCCATCTCGAACATGTCCGCCGCCGGGGCCATCGCCACGTCTGCCTGACCGGCCTCGGCGAGCATCTTGCGGACCGGGTCACTCGACCCGCTCTCGACGCACGCCTGGTTGACCGACCCGGTGACGACGTAGGCCGCCCCCATGCTGAACGCCGCCGCCACCCCGGCCGGGGTGGCGATCCCGCCGGCCAGCCCGACCCGCACCGGCTCGGGGTAGTTGAACTGCCGCTGCAGCCGGTCCCGCAGGGCGAGCAGCGTCGGCAGCAGGGTGATCGCGGGGCGGTTGTCGGTGTGCCCGCCGCTGTCCGCCTCGGCGGTCAGGTCGTCGCACATCGGCACGGCCTTCGCCAGCTCCGCCTGTTCGGCCGTCACCTGCCCGGCCGCGATCAGCTCCTGAACCAGCCGGGCCGGCGGCGGGGAGAGGAACCGGGTCGCCACCTCCACCCGGCTCACCTTGGCGATGACCCGATTGCGGGGGGCTACTCGGCCGTCCGGCCCGCGGGTCAGCCCGGCGAGCCGATACCGCACCACGGCTGGGGTCAAATCCAGATAGGCGGACGCCTCAACCAGCTTCACGCCCCGCCGCAAATATAGGTCACAAACCGCCGCCTCGTGGGCCGGTTCGTTCGGCGAGTGGATCAGGTTGAAGCAGTACGGCCCCGCGGCTTCCGTCTGGATGCGGTCAATGGCCGCCGTCACCCGGTCCACGGACAACCCGGCCGCCCCGAAGCTGCCGAGCATCCCGGCCTTCGCCATCGCGAGCACGATGTCGGCCGAGGCGATCCCGTTGGCCATCGCCCCGGCCATGTAGGCGAACCGCACCCCGTGGGCGGCCCGAAACCCCGGGTCGCCGAGCGACTCCGGCGGCAGCGGCGGCAGGTACGCCAGTAGCGGCAGGGCGTCCGGCGGTTGCAGCCCGCCGAGGGTGCTCATCCCACCGACGGCCACCGCCGGGCCGTCCGGAGCCTGGACCATGACGGCCGCCGTCCGCACGTCCCCGAGCAGCCGGCGGGCGGCGGCCGGATCGCGGGTCGGGGCGGAAGCGTCCGGCCGCCACCAGCCGGCGGGCGGGACGGTGGGATGCGATCCGGCGGACTGGGTCATCGGTGGGCGGGTCGGAGGACGGACCGGTTGGGCGTAAACTTCGGTATACGTCCGACCCGCATTACGGACACCCTGAATCCCCCGCCGGCCGACCCAGGTCGGGCGGCAGGCAGGGGTTGGGACACGGCGACACCTTCATTGGACGGGCAACCCGGGTCCGCTCGCCGCAGTTCGTCGGATTCTTCGTTGCGGCCATGCGAGTGGACGGGGACACTGATCGCGGGCGTGATCGGCGTAGGGCGGGTCAAGCGTCGCTTTGGACGCGCCGACCCGCCGGCCCGGGCAGGAACCGCTTGCCACTCCGGCGGGCCTCCCAAAGCGTCGGCACCGCCCTACACCGGACCCGTAGGGCGGTGCCGAGTCTTCGAGGCCCGCCGGCCCGGGCCGGACGCGCTTGCCGTTCGTGGCGGGTCGGGCGCCGCAGAGCCGGCTGGACCCGCCCTACGCCGATCGGCCATCCGGAGATGGGATATGCTCTACGCCCGACCGGCGTTCTGGCTCGCCGGCATACTGCTCCTGTCGGCGTCGGTTCGGGCCGAGCCGCCGGAGCGGTTGCCGCCCCCGCGGCCGGCCGTGGAAACCCTGGACCTGGCCGCGCTGGTGGCGAAGCCGGTCAGCCCAGTCGTCGCCGTCGCCCGGCGGTACGACGCCGACCGCGGCAGCCTGACCCGGTCACGCACGGTGCCGCTGTCGGTCGGGACCGCCCGGCTGGCCAAGTTCTCCGATGACTGGTTGACCGCCCTGAAGGCCGTTGACCTGGTTAGGCTTTCACCAGTCGAGCGGGACGAGTTGGCCGCCCTTCGGGCGCGGGTCGAGGGGGACGGGCAGGCGCTGGCCGCCCGCGGCGAGGCCGACGACCGCGCCCGGTCGATCCTGGGGTTCGCCATGCCGGTCGTCGGCCTGTTGCAAAGTCATGAGCGGAAAGATTCGATCAACCCGGTGACGGCGGCCGCAGTGCTGGCCGACCTGCCGGCCCAAGCCGACGCCGCCAGGCGGGCGGTTTTGCGCGAGACGCACAGCCGGTCGACTGTTGCTCGGGCGGCGGAACTGGCCGCTGAGCTGCGGGCGGCGGTTCATAAATGGCACGGGTTTTATGACGGGTACGACCCGCTGTTTACCTGGTGGGTCGCCCAGCCATACAAGCCGGCCGACGCCGCCCTCGACGGGTTCGCCAAGTTCCTCCGGGAACACGCCGCCAAGTTGCCGGCCGACACACCGCCCGCGCCCGTCCGGCCGCAGGTCGCGCGGTGGCCGGGTGGGGGCGATGCGGAGCGGGCCGGACCGGTCAGCCGGTCCGACGCCCCGGACCTGGCGGCGATGCTCGCGGTCAAACCGAGCGAACTGATCCCGGTGGTCGAGCAGTACACCGGCGGCGGGCGGGGACGGCGACGCGGGCCGGCCGAAACCCGTGCCCCGGCGGACTGGCTGGCCGCCCTGGAGAAGCTCGACTTCGACAAGCTGAGCCGGGCCGGGCAGGTCGATTACGTCCTGCTCCGCGCCACCCTGGAGCGGGACCGGCGACTCCGCGACCTGCGGGCCAAGGCCGCCCCCACCCCGCCCCGGCCGAAGGACGACACCACCATCCCGGGCCGCCCCATCGGCCGGGAGGCGATGCTGGCCGAACTCGCCGGCGAACTGGTCCCGTACACCCCGGAGGAACTCATCGACCTGGCGAAACAGGAACTCGCCTGGTGCGAGGCCGAGATCAAGCGGGCCAGCCGGGAGATGGGCTACGAGGACGACTGGAAGAAGGCCGTCGAGGTGGTCAAGGGTCGGTCGGTGCCGCCGGGCGGCCAGCCGCGGCTGATCCGTGACCTGGCTGAAGAGGCGATCGAATACCTGAAGGCGAACGGCCTCGTCACCGTCCCGCCGATCGCCGCCGAGACGTGGCGGATGGAGATGATGACCCCGGAGCGGCAACTGGTGAACCCGTTCTTCACCGGCGGGGAGGTGATCTCGGTCTCGTACCCGACGAACACCATGACCCACGCGGCCAAGCTGCAGAGCATCCGCGGGAACAACCCGCACTTCTCCCGGGCCACCGTCCACCACGAGCTGATCCCCGGCCACCACCTGCAGATGTTCCAGAACGTCCGGGAGAACGCCCACCGCAACCCCCTCGGCACCTCGTTCTGGCTGGAGGGGTGGGCGGTGTACTGGGAGATGGTGCTGTACGACCGCGGCTTTGCGAAGTCGCCCGAAGACCGGGTCGGGTTCCTGGTCTGGCGGATGCACCGGTGCGCCCGGGTGATGTTCTCGTTCGGCTTCCACCTGGGCAAGCTGTCCCCGCGGCAGTGCATCGACCTGTTGGTCGAGCGGGTCGGGTTCGAGCCGGCGAACGCCGAGGCCGAGGTGCGGCGGTCGTTCGCCGGCGGGTACGGGCCGATGTACCAGGCGGCCTACCTGGTCGGGGCGATGCAGTTCCGGGCGCTGCGGAAGGAGCTGGTGGACACCGGGAAGATGACCGACCGGGCGTTCCACGACGCTATCCTGCGGGAGAACCGCATCCCGGTGGAGCTGGTGCGGGCGATCCTGACGAACCGGCCGCTGACCCGGGACTTCACCCCGGCCCGCACCCTCGCCCCGGCCGCCCCGTGAGGCCGGTCACGCCGCCTCGGCCCGCCACCCGGGGCAGGCGCCGGCCCGCACGGCCTCGGTGAAGTGCTTGCGGCACAGGGACACGTACCGGTCGTTCCCGCCCACCTCGACCTGGGCGCCGGACCGCTCGACCGCCCCGCCCGGGCCGACCCGGACCACCATGGTCGCCTTCCGCCCGCAGCAGCAGATGGTCTTCAGCTCGGTCAGGGTGTCGGCGAGCGCCAGCAGGGTGGCGCTGCCGGGGAACAGCTCGCCGCGGAAGTCGGTCCGCAGCCCGTAGCACATGACCGGGACGTTCGCCTCGTCCACCAGCCGGGCCAGCTGCCGGACCTGGGCCGGGGCCAGGAACTGGGCCTCGTCCACCAGCACGCAGCTCACCCGGGCGGCGGCCAGCCGGTCCCAGAAGTCGGTCCCCGGGTCGAACCGCTCGGCGTCGGCCGCGATGCCGATCCGGGAGGCGATCCGGCCGCCGGCCCGGTCGTCCAGCCGGGCGGTGAACAGCCGGGTGGCCAGCCCCCGCTCGGCGTAGTTGTGGGCCGCCTGGAGCAGGGCCGTGGACTTCCCCGCGTTCATGGTCGAGTAGTAGAAATACAGCTTCGCCATCCCCGCCTCCGTGCGGGCCGACCGACGGGACGTACCGACCCCGCGGGTTAGATCGGCCGTCCGGGGGGCAGGGTCGGCGGGTCGGTGGCGGCAATCCGGCGGCCGGCGGACGCACACCCGGCACGACCCCATCAGTCGGCCGAGGACCGGTCGGTCCAACCCTGCCGTCCGCACCACCTTACCCACCCTGCGCCGGCCGAATCTTCGGACGGTTTTCCTTGGCAGGAAGTGCTTCCCTCGTTTATACAGAACTCACAGCCCGTTTTCCTTTCCTGACCTAGCAGGATTCCCCTGATGTTCTCCCGCGCGCTGCTGCTCGCCCTGGGGCTGGCGGGTCTTGTCGGTTTGACCGACGGCCTGGCCCAGGGGCCGGAACCCGCCCCGCCCCCGCGGCCGTCGACCACCCCGGACGACCCGCCCAAGAAGGACGAGCCGAAGAAGGAACCCAAGAAGGAAGAGCCGAAGAAGGAGCCGGAGAAGAAGGACGACAAGAAGGACGCCAAGAAGGACGAGAAGGCGGTCGGGTTCGACCCGAAGCTGAAGAAGGAAGCCCCGAAGGGGCTGAAGAAGTACGACGACGTGGTGACCAAGGAGGCGAAGACCCAGAAGGGGATCTTCGACGTCCACCAGATCGGCGACAAGGTGCTGTTCGAGATCCCGGCCGACCGGCTGGGCAAGCTGATGATGATCCGGGCCGAGCTGGCCAAGGCGCCGGCCGGCGGGATGGGCGGCATGATGTCCCACCCGGGCCGGGAGCTGGGCACCAAGTTCATCCGGCTGGAGCGGCGGGAGAACAAGATCCTGGTGTACCAGGTGCAGTTCGACAAGCGGGCCGGGGACAAGATGACCCAGGCGGCCGTCGACGCGGTCACGTTCGAGCCGATCATCGGCACGTTCACCGTCGAGGCCGAGGGCAAGGACCGGTCGGTGGTCGTCACCGCCACCCCGGTGTTCATGCAGGACAGCCTGGACAGCGGCGGCCGGCGGGCGGTCATGGGCGGGAGCATCGACAGCGAGCGGTCGTACCTGAACGAGGTGAAGGCGTTCCCGACCAACATCGAGGCCCGGGTGACGCTCACCTTCCGGGGCGGCGGGTTCGGCGGCGGGCTGGGCGGGGGCGGCCTGAGCTTCGGCGGCAGCAGCCCGTCGGTGTCCACGACGCTCGTCCACTACAGCCTGGTGGCCCTGCCGGACGAGCCGATGATGGGCCGGCTGTTTGACCCCCGGGTCGGGTACTTCACCGAGGGGTTCGAGGAGTACGGGAACAAGAAGGGGTGGGCGACCGAGAAGGAGTTCATCACCCGGTTCCGGCTGACCAAGAAGAACCCGTCGGCGGACGTGTCCGAGGTGGAGCAGCCGATCACCTTCTACCTGGCCCCGGAGATCCCGGAGAAGTGGCGGGAGTACCTGCGGAAGGGGGTGGAGGACTGGCAGCCGGCGTTCGAGAAGGCCGGGTTCAAGAACGCCATCGTGTGCAAGGACCCGCCGAAGGACTTCGACCCGGAAGACGCCCGGTTCTCGGTCATCCGCTGGGTCGCTGACCCCGTCGCCAATGCGATGGGGCCGCACGTCCACGACCCGCGGAGCGGGGAGATCATCTCCGCCCACATCATCTTCTGGCAGGACATCGTCAAGCTGACCCACCACTGGTACTTCGTCCAGTGTAGCGCCCAGGACGAGCGGGCCCGCAAGCTGCCGTTCCCCGACGAGCTGACCGGCGAGCTGATCCGGTACGTGGCCGCCCACGAGGTCGGGCACACCCTCGGGCTGCGGCACAACCACCGGGCCAGCCAGGCGTACAGCATCGACCAGTTGCGGGACCCGAAGTTCGTCGAGAAGAACGGGAACGTGGCCAGCATCATGAGCTACGGCCGGTACAACTACGTGGCCCAGCCGGAGGACAAGATCCCGGCCAAGCACCTGATCCCGAAGCTCGCCCCGTACGACTTCTTCGCCATCGAGTGGGGGTACAAGCCGGTCCCCGGGGCGAAGACCCCGGAGGGGGAGAAGAAGACCCTGGACGAGTGGGCCGCCCGGCAGATCAAGGAGCCGTTCCTGCGGTTCGGCGGGGAGGACGCGGTGTCCGTCGTCGACCCGACGGTGCTGACCGAGAACATCGGCAACGACCCGGTGAAGGCGACCGAGCTGGGGCTGAAGAACCTGGACCGGGTGATGGGGTACATCGTCGACGCGACGGCCGAGAAGGGGGAGAACTTCGACCTCCTGCGGGAGACCTACGGGGAGCTGCTCGGGCACCGGGCCCGGTGGCTGGCGGCGGTGGCCAAGCAGGTCGGCGGGGTGGTCGAGAACCGCACCCTGGCCGGCCGGGGGACCGACCAGTTCGTCCGGGTGCCGAAGGACAAGCAGCAGGCGGCGGTCAAGTTCCTGCTGGCCGCCGGGTTCACCACCCCGTCCAAGCTGATCGACCCGAAGGTGGTCAACCAGATCAGCTACAGCGGGGTGGCCAGCGGGATCATGAGCCAGCAGCAGCAACTGCTCCGCGGGCTGCTGACCGCCGCCCGGCTGAACCGGCTGCTGGACGCCGAGGTGCAGGAGCCGGAGAAGGCGTACACCGCGGCCGAGCTGGTGGCCGACCTGCAGGCCGGGCTGTTCAAGGAGCTGACCGCGGACGCCCCGAAGTGTGACCCGCTCCGGCGGACCGCCCAGCGGACGTTCGTGGACATCCTGAAGGCCGAGTTCCAGCCGCAGCAGTCCGGCGGCGGGCAGGTGATCCAGACCCGGTCCGGGACGATCGTCCTGGGCGGCGGGGCCGACCGCAGCAGCGAGCTGCGGGCGGTCGCCCGGGTCGCCCTGCGGGACTTGCAGAAGCAGATCAACGAGGCGCTGCCGAAGGTGAAGGACCCGGCCACCAAGGCCCACCTGCAGGACACCGTCGCCGAGATCGAGAGCGCCCTGGAGTCGCGGAAGAAGTGACCGCCGGGTGACGGTGGAAAACGCGGCCGGCCGCGGGGGCAACCCCGCGGCCGGTTCGCTTTGTGGCAGAGATCGGCCCTGCCGAATACCCGGCGAGCGGGGGGCGTCAGCCCCCTGTTGGCCGCCCCGGTACGCTCCAACAGGGGCTGACGCCCCCCGCTCGCCCTATGTCCGAGAACCCGGCGACGGCTCCCCCGCGGCCGCCAGCCGGTGACGACGGACACCGCCCGCTCCAGGGCCGGGAAGAACCGCACCCGGGTCAGGACCGGGTCGCACCACCCGGTGGTGATGCAGTAGTTGACCGCGAACGGCGACTTGTGGTGCCGGCGGTGGTGGGCCGGGGACAGGATCAGCCCCCGCCGCTGCAGCCAGCCGACCGGCCGCGGCGGTCGCATGGTGTGCGCCCACCGGTGGAACTGGCTGGTCCACATCCCCCACGCCCCGACCGCCCACAGGAACACCGCCGCCGCCCGCCCGGCCGGGTGGTCCAGTGGCAGGGCGAATGGGGCCAGCAGGAACGGCAGGCTGGCCAGGGCGGTGTCCCCGTTGGTCGTGAAGAAGTGGCTGCCAAGCAGGTCCAACGGGTGGGCGTGGTGGAACCGGAACGGGCGGATGAACCGCCGCCCGAGCCACGGCGTCTCCTCCGTCCCCCAGGTGTCCCCGGCCCAGTGGACCACCCCGGACACCAGGTCCGCGGCCACCAGCCCGGCGACCGCCGCCGCTGCGGTCGGCCAGCCCCACACGTCCGGCGTCCGGGTGAACCGGACCAGGTGGGCGACGGCCAGCCCGCCGGCGGCCAGCACCGACGCCACCTCATACGCCCGGAGCGGGAACTCGGACCGGTCGGCACGGGGCGGGGTCACGCGGTCGCCTCCCGGGCGGGGTCGGCCCCGGGCCGGTGGGCCGCGTAGGTGCCGAACACCACGTCCCAGAACCGGGTGGCGATGCCGAAGTTGTGTCGGGGCGTCTCCCCGTGGTGCAGGGCGTGCGAGTTCGGGTCCATCCAGAACACCAGCCGCGGCCGCTCGTGGGACAGCTTGTGGACGGCGGCCAACAGGAGCACGTAGCAGACGCCACCGGCCAGGAACGCCAGCCCGGCCGCGGGGCTGTGGACGAAACCCACCCAGCCGACCGGCAGCAGCCCGGGCAGGAAGTCCCGGAAGTCGCCCCAGAGGGTGTCCGCCCGGTCGGTCTTGTGGTGCCGGCGGTGCCGACGGGCGATGGCCGTCCGGCTGGGGGCGTGGAGTACGAACCGGTGTAGCAGGTACTCGACCAGGGTGCCGGTCGGGAACGCGGCCAGGAAGGCGACCGGGACGACGGCCGGGACGGACGTGCCCATGCGCGGCTCCGGCTGGCAAAAACGCCCGGGGGCCGTGTGGGCCGGCCCCCGGGCGTCATGTTACCGGACCGCGGCCCGCGGGTCAGCCGATGAACACCCCGCCGGTGAACCCCGGCTCGAAGGCGTCGTCCTTGGCCACCAGGGTGACCGGGTCGATGGTGTACCGGTAGACGAACGCCGGCTTGCCCGGGCCGGGCACGGCCAGCAGCTCGCCCCGGCCGTCGGCGGTGGCGTTCGGGGCGATCGCCACCCGCACCCCGCCCAGGGCCAGGCTGGCCGGCTGGCCGGTCGGGCTGCCGGCGGACAGGTCGTTCGGGTTGTCGGTCAGGGCGGCCAGGGCGACGATCGACCCGTCCCGGCCGCGGCGGACCCGCACCTCGGTCGACCCGTCCACCGCCGGGGCGACGGCGATCTCGTCGATCCCGTCCCCGTCCAGGTCGCCGGCCGCCACGAACAGCCCGCCGCGGTAGCTCGGGTCGAACGCCAGGTACTCGGCGACCGGGGTGAGGGTGGCCGAGTCGTACGCCCGGACGACCGGCCCGCCGCCCGGCCCGGGGGTGGCCAGGATGTCCACCCGGCCGTCCCCGTTCACGTCCCCGGCGGCCACGTTCACCCCGCCGCGGAAGGTGCTCTCGAACGGGAACACCTGGGTGAGCAGCTTGCCGGTCCCGTCGAACACCCGGACGAGCGGCCCGCCGCCCACCCCGGTGCCGGTGAGGATCTCCTCCTTGCCGTCCCCGTTCACGTCCCCGGTGGCGACGTACACCCCGCCGCGGAAGCTCGGCTCGTAGGCGAAGAAGTTGGCGATCGGCTGGAAGGTCAGCCCGTCGAACACCTGGACGTGCGGGCCGCCGAGCAGCCCGGCCCCGGTGATGACGTCCGGGATGCCGTCCCCGTTCACGTCCCCGGTGGCCACCCGCACCCCGCCGGTGAACGACGGGTCGTACACGAACTTGTCGAACAGCAGGACGTTGTTGGCCGCGTCGTACACCCGCACCCGGGGGCCGCCGCCGGCGTCCGACCCGACCGCGTAGATCGACCGGCCGCCGGACCCGACCCCGTCCTCGCCCGTCACCTTGCTGACGTTCAGGAACCCGAACCCGGTCCCGCTGGCCGTCACCACCCGGCTCTGCGGCGGGCCGAGCACCGGGTCGGTGGTGCGGGTGATGGTGTACGGGTCGGTCGTCAGCACCTCGACCCGGCCGGCGTTCGCCCCGCCCTGAACCTGCACCCCGTCGACCACGATGTTGACCGCGTTGGTCGGGGTCACCTGGTAGACGTTCCCGGCCCCGGCGTTCGCCCCGGCCCGGACGTACAGGGTGCCGACCGACGCCTTGCCGGCGGTCCGGCCGACGGCCAGCGCCCGGAGCGGCCCCTGCTTGGTGCTGAGCACCACCACCGTGCTGTCCGACACCTCGAACGTGTCCCGGCTGTCGGCGGCGGTGCTGCCGAGCACCGTCAGCACGTCCCCGGTGGACCCGGTCGGGCTGCCGTTCACCACCAGCCCGGCGGCGTCCGACCCGTTGATGTTGGTGAACCCGACCACCGGGGCGACCGACCCGTTCCCGAACCGCACCTCCCCGCTGGTCGGGCCGGTCGGCTGGTAGACGATCCCGGCCAGCGGCGTGGTCGGGGTGCCGAACGTCTGGCCGGTCCCGTCGGCGATGGTCAGGTTGTTCCGGTTGAACCCGTTCGACCCGGCCCCGTCGATCACCACCCGGGCCATCGCGTCGACGGCCACCGGGTTGCGGATGCCGGTGACGGTGGCGGCCCCCGCCCCGGTGACCGTCACCCCGAAGTTGTCCGCCCCGGAGGAGCCGACCACGGTGGCCGTGTCGCCGGCGTCCCCGCCGCCGGTCAGCCGGAGCGAGTCGGCGGTGTTCCCGGACAGCCCCGGGGAGACGGTGAACTTGTCCGACCCGGCCCCGCCGCGGAGCCACACGGCCCCCTTCAGCCCGTCCGCGGTGGCGGCGAACTGGTCGTCCCCGCCGTTCCCGTCGATGGCCAACTGGCTGCCGGCCAGGCTGCCGGTGAGGGTGAACTTGTCGGCGGCGGCGTTCGACCCGCGGATCAGCAGCCCGTCGGCCGCCGACCCGTTGGCGTACCGGCCGCCGGTGGCCAGGTAGGTGATCGGGGCCGGGCCGCCGACGATCTGGGTGTCGCTGACGGTCAGGCTGATCCCGGTCGGACTGCCGTAGTGGCTGACGACCAGCCGGTTGTCCCCGGCCCCGGCGTCCACCGTCACCGCCCCCTTCACCCCGCTCAGGTCGCCGTCGTCCGAGTCGCCGGCGAACGACGACACCCGGACGACGTCATTCCCGCCGTGGCCGAGCAGTTGGACCGGCAGGGCGGTGCCGCGGACGTTGAACACGTCGGCCGCCGCGTCCGACCCGTGGACCACCACCGCCCCGACGGCGGTCGCCCGGACGGCGGCGGTGTCGGCCGCCCCGCCGATGTTGGCCACCGTCTGGGTGGTGCCGTCCGAGGTCAGGATGACGTTCCGGTTGCCGCCGGCGGCGGTCAGGTCGCTGACCGTCACCCCGTCCCCGCCGCCCCGGCCGTCCACCTCGACGTCACCGAGCAGCCCGTTCAGGTTGCCGAGCGACCCGTTCGCGTAGCCGATGTTGAACCAGTCCAGGGCCGGGCCGCCGACCAGCCGGGTGGTGCGGGCGGAGGTGCTCTCGACGAACACCACGTTGCCGGCCGGGGCAGTCGCCCCGAGGTCGACGGTCAGCGCCCCGCCCTCGAACCCGGAGTATGTCACCCGGCCGGCCCGGGAGGTGGCCAGCCCGATCGGGGCGAACTCGACCGTCCCGCCGCGGACGATGACCGAGTTCGGCCCGCGGTCCCCGTCGATGCCGACGAACAGGCCGGACGCCCCGTTCCCCTTGAAGTTGAAGTCCTGGACGGTGCCCAGGCTGAACGACTGGGTGGTGGTCCCGTCGGACACCGACACCACCGTCGGGTTGCTGGCGTCCGGGCGGATGGACAGTTGGCTGGTCGGGGTGTCGGCGGTGATGGTCAGGGACGCCCGCTTCTGGATCGTCCCGCTGATGTCCGGGATGGTCCACGCCCCCCGGCCCTGGGTGCCGGCGACCAGCGTGTTCCCGTACACCTGGAGGTCGTACACGACGGCGTTCGGCAGCCCGGTGCCGAACTCGGTCCACGGGGCGGCCGGGGAGTCGGCGGCCGTCGGGGCCAGCCGGAACACCCCGTTGTTCCCGCCGACCAGCAGGGTGTAGTTGCCGGTGTCCCGGCCGAACGACAGCGGGTTCGGGTCGAAGTTCGGGTACCCCGGGTCGCCGTCCCACAGGGCCAGCGACCACAGCTTGTTGGTCAGCCCGCCGGCCGGGTTCCCCTGGGCGTCCACCTGGCCGTTGGCGAACAGGTTGCCGGTCAGGTCGGTGAACGTGGCCCCGAAGTCGTGGGTGCCGAACACCTTGTTCGCCCGGAGCACGTAGAAGGTGCGGTAGTCGTCCGGGTCGACCACGATGTCCTGGACGGACAGGTCGAACCCGGTCGGGGCCGGCAGGTTGGCCTTGAGGAAGCTGTCGATGGTGCCGGTCGCCCCGCGGATGAACACGTCCCCGGCGGTGGTGCCGACGTAGGCCGGCCGGGTGACGTCGGCCAGGATCGGCCGCCGGGTGGTCGGGTCGAACGCGGTGATGGTCCGGCCGCCGTACTCCAGGGCGGTGATCTGGCCGGTCAGCCCCGGCGGGTTCACTTTGGCGACCACGTCCCCGGCCTTGCCCTGCTTGTCGTTGTCCTCGTACAGGTTGTTCATCCCGAACAGCATCAGCCGGCCGTCCACCCGGTTGATGGCGAACGGGTTCAGCCCGAACACCGCCTTGTCGGACGCGTCCAGCCCGGCCAGGTAGGTGGCGTCGGTCGGGGACTCGAACCGGACCGGGCTGATCGGCTCGATCTGGTTGCCGTTCAGGTCGTACACCTGCCGCCGCAGGGAGCTGGCCCCGTTGTTCCCGGTGACGTACCGGACGGTCACGTTCCCGGACTTGCGGGTGTTGTCCACGTCCGCCCAGAACCCGTCCCCGCCGGTCCCCGGGAACACGTTCCACCCCTGGGAGCCGGCCGGCCCGGCCCCGCTGTCCTGCTGGATGCTGCCGGTGTCCTGGGTGCCGCCGAACAGCGCCTCGTTCAGGGTGTCCTGCTCGATCCGGTAGAACTGGCCGAGCTGCAGGTTGCCGATGAGCGAAGTGACCGTCCCGCCGTTCTGCTGCGGCAGGGTCCGCTTGTACACCCCGCCGTCGTCCCCGAGGATCAGGCTCCCCTGGGGGTCGACGTACAGGTTGCGGATGTCCGCGTAGTTGGCCTTCCCGTTGGCCGTGTAGTTGAACATCAGCGGGGTGTACTGGGGCCGGTCGCTGGTGAAGTCGTCGATCGTCACCCGGCCGAACTGCTGCGGCTTCCGCCGGTCCCCGCGGAACACGTTGCCGACCGGGAAGACGAACCCCTGCGGGCCGTTCACCCCGAAGTTCCGCTGGCTATCTCCGCCGAGGTACACCAGGAACGGGTTGGTCGGGTCGGCGGTCAGCCCGAAGTGGATGTTCCCCTGGTTGCCCGGGCTGACCCCGTACACCAGCCGGACGGTGCCGCTGCCGGCGACGTACGGGCCGGTCGAGTACTGCGACCCGTCCAGGGTGAACGTGTCGTTCCCGGTGACGGTGACGGTCCAGACGCCGTTCGCCTCCCGGACTCCCTCCACCCCCTCGATCAGCACCCGGTCCCCGGTCGCCAGCCCGTGCCCGGGCAGGTTGATGGTGATCGCGCTGCCGACCTGGGTCGGGACGTCCGAGACGGCCCGGACGCCGGTCACGTTCAGCGCCTCGTCCATCGTGATCCACCGGGCGGTGGACGTGCGGGTGTCCGTCGCCACCCCGGCGGCCGGCTCGGCGTTCGCGGCCGCCGTCCGGGCGTCGTTCGACCACAGCACGGTCGCCTTGGCGTGGGACGACGACCCGCCGTTCGGGGCGGCCGGGTCCGGGTTGTTGATCGCCAGGTAGACGATGTTGTCGCTGTTGGTGGTGTCCCCGGCGGCCGGCCCGGTCCGGCTGGTCGAGGCGTAGACGGACAGCTTCACCCGGACCGTCTGCTGGGTGATGGTGGTCAGGGCCGGGTTGTCGCTGGTGAACGTCGGGTTGCCGTCCGCGTCCGGGACCGACGCCCCGGTGGCGTCCACCGCGAACCGCCGGCCGGGGGTGACGTCCACCCACGTCAGCAGGGCGGCGGTGATGTCCGGGGTGCGGTACACCCCGGCCTTGCCGACCACGTACACCACCCGGGCGTCGGCCGGGTCGGCCACCACCTGGAAGATGGTCCGCCGCTGGAAGATCGGGACGCTCTCGACCGGGGTGCCGGCCGGCGTCCCGATCGGCAGGACGGACGGCAGGTCGCCCACCCCGGACAGCCCCTGGAAGGCGCCGTACACGGCCGGGGCCGTCACCCCGGGGGGGAGCGGGAGCGAGCCGGCCGACACCCGGGTGCCCAGGGCCGTCTGGCCCGGCGGCGGCAGCACGACCGCCAGCTCGGGGGTGCCGGCCGGGTTGGCCGCGGACGGGGCGACGGCCGGGGTGAACCGGACGTTCGCCGGGTCCACCGTCACCCGGCCCCGCATCCGGGTCGCCCGGAACAGCCCGTTGTCGCCGGCCACCACCAGGTAGTCCACCTGGTCGAAGATCGGGAACCCGTTGCCGTCCCGGGCGACCGTCCGCCCGTCCGCCGAGTACACCGGCAGCCAGGCGGTGCGGTTGAGCACCGACGTCACGTTCGGGAACTCCCCGACCGGGTCGGCGACGGTGCTGACGAACCCGCCGGTCAGCAGCTTGAAGCTGGGGGCGGCGGCCGACACCGCGTTCTCGCTCAGGAACGTCCCGACCTTGTCCCCGGACAGCAGGAACGCGGACGAGGTGCCGCCGATCCCGAAGAACAGGCTGTCCGGGAAGTCCGGGTTCATCGCCATGTCGGCGACCGACAGGCTCGGCAACTGGTCGGTGAGCGGGGTCCAGGTCGGGTTGGTGGCGGTGGCGTTCGAGGTCCGCCACACCCCGCCGTTCACCCCGCCGGCGAACGCGATGTTCGGGTTGGTCGGGTGGGGGGTGATGGCCTCGACGGCCCCGGTCCGCTGGGAGAAGTTGCTGTTCGGCGTCGCCCCGGCGAGCTGGGTGCCGGCCTCGACGGTCGGGGCCGGGCCGGACGGCAGCCAGGTGGGCACCCCGTCCTGGATGATGGCCGGGGCCAGCCGGTCTTCCATCCGCTCCACCCGCAGCGCCCGCCCGAGGGCGGCCGTGTCCAACGGCCGATACCCCGTCCCGCTCCGACCCGCTCGCCGATTGCTCCGAGCCACGGTTGCACCCTCCAGGCGGCGTCGGCGGGCCGACGGCCGTTCAGACCTTGTGCGAGGAACCCCCGAACTCCGGCACAGGCGGCGGCCCCGGCAGGACCGTCACGACCGGCGTAAAGCCCGGGTATTGTTCAGCTTAAGCTTAAATCACGCCGCCCCGGTCGGTAGCCGTCGGCCCGGCGGGCCGGGCAAAATGGGGGGCTGCTGGCGACACCAATCCGTTCCGTTGGCGCAACCCCACCGAGCGACGCGGCGGCGGGCGCCTGTCGTCAGCGGCCCACCATGCATAGGACGTATCGCCTCCCCGGACGGTTTTGCCCAACCCGCTCGCCCGGCCGGAACTGTCGGCCCGGTTTACCGTTCCTCCCGCCAACCGGTCTGGCCGGCGGGAAATGTCTTGCCTGCACCTCAGGATGCTGTAACAGATGACCACTGGCTACGCCGGGGGGGACCGATGCGTGCGACTCAGGCGGTGGGGCTGGCAATACTGGCCGCGGTGTTCGGGTGTACGCGGCCACCGGCGACCGCCCCGCCGGACGCCGGGCCGCCGGCCGTCACCGTGGCCGCCCCGGTCGTCCGCCCGGTCGTCACCTACACCGACCTGACCGGCACCATCGCGGCGGTGAAGACGGCCGACGTCCGCCCGCGGGTGAGCGGGTACGTGGAGCGGGTGTTCTTCAAGGACGGGGCGGAGGTCAAGGAGGGGGACAAGCTGGTCCTGATCGACCCCCGGCCGTTCCAGGCGACGGTGGCCAAGGCGAAGGCGGCGGTGGAGAACGCGGCCGCCACCCTGAAGCTGAGCCAGGCGTCCGCCGCCCGGACGGAGAAGGCCCGGGGGACCGGGGCGGTCAGCCAGGAGGAGGCGGACCAGGCCCGCGCCCAGGTGGACGTGGCCAAGGCCAACGTGGACAGCGCCAAGGCCGAGCTGGAGCGGGCCGAGCTGGACCTCAGCTTCACCACCGTCACCGCCCCGTTCGACGGCCGGGTGGACCGCATCTACGTGACCGAGGGGAACGTCGTCACCGGCGGCACCAACCAGGGGACGGTGCTCACCCGGATCATCACCGTCGACCCGGTGTTCGCCTACTTCGACGTCGACGAGGCGACGGTGTTGACGTACCTGGAGCTGATCCGGTCGCGGAAGCGGAAGGCGCTCAGCGAGGCCCAGGTGCCGTGCGAGGTCCAGCGGCGGGACGAGACCGGCTACCCCCACAAAGGGGTGCTGGAGTTCGCCGGCAACCAGCTCAACCCGCTGACCGGGTCGCTGCAGATCCGCGGCACCTTCCCCAACCCGCAGACGAACGGGGTGCGGCCGCTGGCCCCCGGGCTGTTCGTCCGCGGCCGGGTGCCGCTCTCTGTCAACGAGCGGGCGGTCCTGATCCCGGACGACGCGGTCGCCACCGACCAGGCCCGGAAGGTGGTGTACGTGGTCGGCCCGGACGACCGGGTGGAGGCCCGGCCAGTGACACTCGGCCCGCTCAGCGGCGGGCTGCGGATCGTGACCGCCGGCCTCAAGCCGGACGACCGGGTGGTGATCCGCGGGCTGATGCGGGTGGTGCCGGGGACGCCGGTGGCGCCGCAGCCGGGGGCGATTGAGGTGAAGGGCACCCCGGTTAGCCGCGAGGCGGAGGTCTGCGGAGCCGAGCCGCGGGGACCGGAACCCGATTCGTCGAGCCGCGAAGTTCAGGGGTGCGGTCCCCGCGCTCGGCTCCGCAGAGCCTCCGCCTCGCGGCTAACCGTTCCGAGCGAGACACCGTATGTTCGCCCGCGTGTTCATCGACCGCCCGGTGCTCGCCTGGGTGCTGTCCATCGTCATCGTGGCGGCCGGGCTGGCCGCCCTCCGCCGGCTGCCGATCGCCCAGTACCCGGAGATCACCCCGCCGACCATCACCGTCACCGCCACCTACCCCGGGGCGAACGCCGAGGTAGTCTCCCGGACCGTCGCCGCCCCGCTGGAGGTGCAGGTGAACGGGGTGGAGAACATGCTGTACATGTCCAGCCAGTGCGGCAACGACGGGTCGTACTCGCTGACCGTCACGTTCGAGCTGGGGACGGACGCCAACCAGGCCCAGGTGCTGGTGCAGAACCGGCTGCAACTGGCCCTGCCGCAACTGCCGGAGGAGGTCCAGCGGATCGGGCTGAGCGTCCGCAAGCGGTCCCCGGACATCCTGCTCATCGCCAACCTGTTCAGCCCGGACGGCTCCCGGGACCAGCTCTACCTGAGCAACTACGCCACCATCCAGGTGCGGGACGAGCTGGCCCGGGTGCCCGGGGTCGGGGACGTGATCGTGTTCGGCCAGCAGGACTACTCGATGCGGGCCTGGCTGGACCCGAACCGGCTGGCGGTCGAGGGGCTGACCGCGTCCGCCGTGGTGAAGGCGATCCGGGAGCAGAACGTCCAGGTGGCGGCCGGCAAGATCGGCCAGGAGCCGGCCCCGCCCGGGGTGGCCTTCCAGTACACCCTGTCCACCCTCGGCCGGCTGGAGACGGTCGAGCAGTTCGAGAACATCGTGGTCAAGGTCGGGGCGGCCCCGGCCCTGGCCGACGCGGGGGCCGCCCCGCCCGGGGTGTCGGCCCCGGCCACCGGCACCCCGACCGCCCGGCCAGTGGTCCGGCTGAAGGACGTGGCCCGGGTCGAGCTGACCGCCCGCACCCAGGACATCACCAACACCCTGGACGGCGGCCCGGCCGTCGGGCTGGCCATCTTCCAGCTCCCCGGCACCAACGCCCTCGACGTGGCCGACCGGGTGAAGGCCAAGCTGGAGCAGTTGCGGAAGCGGTTCCCCGTCGGGGTCGAGGCGGCCGTCCGGTACGACACCACCCCGTTCATCAGCCAGTCGGTCGAGGAGGTGTACAGCGCCCTGTTCGACGCCGTCCTGCTGGTCGCCCTGGTGGTGCTGCTGTTCCTCCAGGACTGGCGGGCCATGATCCTGCCGATGATCGACGTGCCGGTGTCCCTGTGCGGGGCGCTGGCGGTCATGTACGTGGCCGGGTTCAGCCTGAACAACCTGACCCTGTTCGGGCTGGTGCTGGCCGTCGGCATCGTGGTGGACGACGCCATCGTGGTGCTGGAGAACGTGGAGCGGTGGATCCACGAGGGGGAGCCGGCCCGGCAGGCCACCCTGCACGCCATGACCGAGATCACCGGGGCGGTGGTGGCCACCACCCTGGTGCTGATCGCGGTGTTCGTCCCGGCGGCCTTCCTGGGCGGGATCACCGGCCAGTTCTACCGCCAGTTCGCCCTGACCATCGCGGCGGCGATGGTGTTCTCGGCGGTGAACGCCCTGACCCTGACCCCGAGCCGGGCGGCGGCCATCTTCGCCGGCCGGGAGGGGCACCAGGCCAAGGACACCGCGGAAACCCTGCCCCGGTGGGGGTGGGCGGTGCTGTTGGGCTACCTCGGGCTGCGGCTGGCCGAGTGGATCGCCCGCCAGGCCGGGGTGCCGCTCCCGTTGCTCACCCCGATGCCGGCGACCGCCCTGGACTGGCAGGGGTGGGGCCAGTGGGCCGGCGGGCGCGCCCTCTACCTGCTGCCGGGGCTGGTTGTCGGCTGGCTGGTCGGGCCGCTGTTGAACCGGCTGATGCGGGGCGTGTACCGGGTGTTCAACCGGGCGTTCGACCGGGCGACCGGCGGGTACACCTGGGTCGTCGGCAAGCTGCTCCGGGTGACGCTGCTGGTGCTGGCCGGGTATGTCGGGCTGTTCGGCCTGACCGGGTGGGCGTTCACCGCCACCCCGACCGGGTACGTGCCATTCCAGGACAAGGGGTATCTGCTGGCGTCCGTGCAGTTGCCGGACGCGGCGTCGGTCCAGCGGACCCGGGAGGTGATGGCCCAGGTGGACAAGATCGTCCGGGAGACGCCGGGGGTGGCGCACACCCTGGGCATCAGCGGCCAGTCGTTCGTACTCCAGGCGACCGGGTCGAACTTCGGCACCATGTTCATCATCCTGGATGAGTTCGAGAAGCGGAAGGACGTGTCGCTGAACGGGTTCCTGATCCTCCGCCGGCTGTCCGCCCGCCTCGCCCAGGAGGTGCCGGACGCCAAGGTGGCCCTGTTCCCGCCGCCGCCGGTGCAGGGGTTGGGGTCGGCCGGCGGCTACCGGGTCATGGTCCAGGACCGAGGCGACCTCGGCGCCCGGGGGTTGGAGCGGGAGGTGAACGCGGTGCTGGCCAAGCTGCGGGAGAACCCGCAGGCCGGGACGGCGTTCACCGTCTACCGGGCGGACGTGCCGCAACTGTTCGTGGACATCGACCGCACCCGGTGCAAGCAGATGGGGGTGCCGCTGGCGGACGTGTTCGCCACCCTCCAGGTGTACCTCGGCGGGCAGTACGTGAACGACTTCAACCGGTTCGGCCGGGTGTGGCAGGTGAACGTCCAGGCGGACGCCCCGTTCCGCATCACGGCCGACGCGATCAAGGACTTGCAGGTGCAGAACGACCGCGGGGAGATGGTCCGGCTGGGGGCGGTGGCCCGGGTGGAGGACACCACCGGGCCGGTGGTCATCCAGCGGTACAACATTTATCCGGCGGCGGCGATCAACGGCAACCTGCCGGCCGGGACCAGCACCGGCGAGGGCATCCGGATCGTCGAGCAGGCGGCCGACGCCAGCCTGACGGCCCAGGCCGGGTACGAGTGGACCGAGCTGTTCCTGCTGCAGATCCGGGAGGGGAACCAGGCCATCCTGGTGTTCCTGGCGGCGGTGGTGCTGGTGTACCTGGTGCTGGCCGCCCAGTACGACAGTTGGTCGCTGCCGCTGGCGATCCTCCTGGTGGTGCCGATGTGTTTGTTGTCCAGCATCGCCGGGGTGTGGGCGTTCGCCATCGCCGGGCTGCTCGGCGGGCCGCCGGAGGTGAACATCTTCACCCAGGTGGGGTTCGTGGTGCTGGTCGGGCTGGCGAGCAAGAACGCCATCCTGATCGTGGAGTTCGCCGAGCAGCAGCGGAAGGCCGGCAAACCGCTGCGGGAGGCGACGCTGGCGGCGGTCCAACTGCGGCTGCGGCCGATCATCATGACCAGCGCGGCGTTCATCCTCGGGGTGGTGCCGCTGGTGCTGGCCAGCGGGGCGGGAGCGGAGATGCGGCGGGCAGCCGGCATCGCAGTGTTCAGCGGGATGATCGGGGTGACGCTGTTCGGCATCTTCCGACGCCGGTGTTCTACTACGCCATCGGAGTGGCTGATCGAGCGGCGGCACGGCAAACCGGACGTGCAACACCGGGTGCCGAGTCCGCCGGCCGGTCACGACGGCCCGCCGGCCCCGGTCGCCCAGCCGGCCCGGGGGCCGGGCCTAGCGTGACACCCGGCGGGGGCGTATGCTCGTACCGGCCCCGACGTCCGCACTTCCGAGGTCATCATGACGCCCCGCCTGCTGTCCGCCGCCGTACTGATGCCGACCCTGGTGCTATTCGCCGCCGCCCAGGAGCCGGCCAAGAAGGATCCGCCCAAGGAGGGCAAGACGATCAAAGCCCCCGACGGGTGGGTGTTCCACACCAACAAGGACAAGCTGACCACCTACCTGCTGCCGAAGGAGCGGAAGGGGTCGGCGTCCAGCGAAGGGTCGATGAGCAAGGACGGGCTGACCGGCAAGACCCAGGTCACGTCCTACGAACTGACCGACGGCCGGGAGCTGACGGTGATCATCGTCAAGCTGGGCGGCCCGAAGCTGAAGGAGCTGAAGGTCGGGGACGTCCACGACATGGCCTACGAGGCGGACCAGGAGCCGGGGGCCAAGCTGAGCGAGCCGGCCGACTTCAAGGTGAGCGAGCGGCTGAGCGGCAAGGAGTATTACGTGACCAAGCGGGGCGAGGCGATGCGGGTGGTGGCCCTGGTGACCCGGGACGCCCGGCTGTCAAGCTGGTGGTGACGGCCCCGACCAAGGCGAAGACCCAGGACAAGGTGGCGGACACGTTCCTGCACTCGCTCATCCTGCGGAACCCCCGCCGAAGGACGCGGCCAAGAAGGACGGGGCGGAGAAGAAGGGCGGGGGAGCCGCCGGCCGTAGGGCGGTGCCGAGTCTGCGAGGCCCGCCGGTGTGGCAACCGACCAGCCGCCCAAGACGGCGGGCCTCGCAGACTCGGCACCGCCCTACTCAATCCCATTCCACCCCGTCGATCTCCGGGCAGACGAACCCGGCACCCCACCCCGGCTCGTACTCGCCGAGCCGCACGAACCGGGCGAACGTGGACCACGGGTAGTCGGCCACCCGGTCCGCCAGCCCGTGCTTGACCGGGTTGTAGTGCAGGTAGTCCAGGCACCGCGTCAGGTCGTCCTCGCCCCGGACGGTGTGCTCCCAGAACCGCGGCTGCCAGACTGCCCGTTCCCGACGGCCGTGCCGACGTCGTTCCGGTGTCGCGCCGGACTGGTCCATGCCCGTGTACGCCCGGGTGAACCGCTCTTTGATCCGCGACCACCGCGTTGAGTAGTTCGCGTCCCCATCAGGTAGGGTCCAGACGGCGTGTAGGTGATCCGGCAGTAGGACGATGGCGAACAGGTCAAACGGCCGAACGGCTTGCTCCTGCCCGATGGCCACCCGCAAACAGTCGCGGGCGAGCGGCGTGGTGAGGAACGGTCGCCTTCGGTACGTGACCAGCGTGAAGAAGTAGGTTCCCCCTGGTACGTAGTTGCGGCGATAGTTGGGCATAATTCGGCCGTAGGGCGGTGCCGAGGCTTTGCGAGGCCCGCCGGCCCCGGCAACGGCTGATTGCCATTCCGGCGGGCCTCGCAGAGCCTCGGCACCGCCCTACGCAGACGCCGGTAGCGACTTCCCCCGGGCGGCCAGCAGGCGGGCGAGCTGGTCGGCGGACAGCCGTGGGTCGTCCACCAGCAGGCCGCCCATCTCGGTCAGCACCAGCCCGGCCAGGTCGTCCCCGGTCCACCCGTCGGCCGCCAGCCGGCTGCCAATGACTTCCAGGGCGTGGTCCCGCAGCTTGTCCGTTTGCCGGGAGATGGTCCCTTCGTGCACGCCGAGCAGGCCGGCCACCTCCCGCTGGCTCATCCGATACCGCCACCGCAGGCCGAGGATCAGCCGTTCGCTGTCGGTGGCCGCGTCGAGCCACTCCCGGGCGGCGGCGACGAACGCCTCGTGCCACCGCCGGTCCACCCGCGGGGCGGTCGGCAGCGGGACGGCGATGTCGTCGTCCGGCAGGCTGGCCGCCCCGCCGTGCTGCCGCAGCTTGGACAGGTGCAGGTTCTGGAACACCCGGATGAGCCACGGGGCGAGCGGCCGCTGGCCGTCGTACCGGGCCAGCACCGGCGTCCCGCCGTCCGTCTCCGGGACGAGCAGTTGGCTCCAGAACTCGGTGACGCTGCTCTCCTGTCGCTCCTCGTCCCGTGGGTAGAGCCGGCCGGCCCTGGCCCGGAGGGCGTCCACCAGCAGGCAGTCCGTCCGGCCGGTGCGGGCGGCGAACAGTTGCTCCCAGGCCGCCTCCACCCCCTCCAGGCAGCCGACGCACACCACCCAGTCGAGGGCGTACAGCCCGTCCAGGAACGTTGCCCAGGTGAGCGGGCCGTCGGCCTTCGGCTGGTAGATGGCGAACGCCCGGCGGAGGTGGGCCAGGAAGGTCGGCTCGGGGACGGTGATGGCGGGCAGTTGGAGCCGGCCGAGGTGGTAGACGGCGGCCATCCGGGCGCGTCGGCGGGGCCGGCTCGGCGGCGGGTTCGACACGTCGCGCCTCCCTGCCGGATCGGATGGCGCAGGGCGGTGCCGCGGCTTTGCGAGGCCCGCCGAAACGGCAACCGCTCCTCGCCTGGACCGGCGGGCCTCGAAGACTCGGCACCGCCCTACAAGACCTAGCCCGCCGGCGTGTACAGCAGCACTTGCAGGTACGCCGCCGGGGCCGGGGCCGGCGGCGGCACCGGGCTGGGGCCGTACCCCAGGCCGACCGTGGACACCTTCCGCCGGCTCCACCACCCCATCTTATGGACCCCCTGGCCCTTCACGTACTCGGCCACCGCCTCCGCCTGCTGGCGGGTGAGCACGTCGGCGGCGGCCGGCGTCACCGCCGGGTCGTTCGGGTCGCACACCGCCGACACCACCACGTCCGCGGCGGACGAGTGCGGCCCTTTCAGCCAATCGACGACGGCCGCCAGGTGTTGCTTGCCGTCCGGGGTGAGGATGGCGGTGCCCGGCTCGAACAGGTCGCGGGCGTTGTACGTGTACCCGTCCCGCCGGTGGGTCGGGCGGACCAGCAGGGTGATCTCGTCCTCCCGCAGGAACCGCCGGCCGACCCACGACTCGTTCGCGCTGTCCACGGTCCGGCGGACCTGCCGGAGCGTCTCCCGGCCGTCCTGGGTGAACCGCTTCACGTCGTCCACCTGGGCGTCGGCCCGCTTGACGGTCTGCGAAGCGTCGGCGGCCAGTCCGCGGAGGTCGGTGTACAGCTTGTCGTCCCGGACCAGCCGGCCGAGGGTGCCGTCCCCGGCCCGCACCTGCTTGAGCAGCTTTTCCGCCTCCTCGGCGACGGCCCCGAGCTTGGCCGCCGCCAGGGCCGGGTCGGCGGACGGGGCGGCGGTCAGGTGGTTGTTCCGGAGCGGGCCGGCGGCCGGGGTGCCGGGGGCGATGCTCACCACCTTGCCGCCGAGCAGCCCGGTCGGCTGCACCTGGGCGACGGCGTCGGCGTACAGCCGGGGGGCGAACTTGGCGTCCATTTGAAGGCGGACGACGACCGCCGACCCGGGGCCGTCGTGGGCCGGGTACTCGACGCCGACCACCTGGCCGGCGTCCACCCCGCGGACCCGGACCGGGGTGCCGGGGGCCAGGTCGGCGGCGTCCGGCACGCCGACGGTCAGCTCGACGGTGTCGGCCCACAGCCGCTGCTTGGCCGCGACGGACGCCAGCCCGACGGTGGCCAGCCCGGCGGCCAGCACCACCACCAGCCCGAGGACGATTGCCTGACGGCGGGACAACGAGTCGGACACGGCGGCCCTCCCGGGGCGAACACTCCCTGATTATACTTCGACCGGCCGCCGGCCGGATGTCGCCGGGGTGACGAGTTTTTCCGAGGCCGGTATGCCACTCCCGCCCGCCCTGCTCGCCGCGGCCGATACGCCCGAGTTCTGGCATGACTGGTTCTGGACCGACGGGCGAACCGACCGGACCTACCCGCAGCTGGCGGTGGACGGGGCGACCGGCTTCGGGACCGGGGTGCTCGACTTTCCGCTCCCCGACCGGTCGGGCTTGGTGCTCGACTTACGGACCGACCTGACCGGGTTCACCCTGTTCCTGCGGACGGCCGGCGGCCAATGGGAGGAACTCGGCTGGGACGACGAGGCACAGTGGCACCCGCACGTGCTGCGGTGGGAAGAGCTGGACGTGGTCTGCCGGTGTCAGGCGCTCGCCGACCCGCGGCTCCCCCACCCCGGTCTGCCGTTACTGCTCCTCCACCGGTTTGCCCCCTATTCCGAGACGGACGAGGCGGTCGCTCTGGGCTTGCTGCGGGCGGCCTGGCGGGCCGCCGTGCCGTTCACGGACGCGCAGACCGACCGGTTCCTCGCGGTGTCTGACTTCCGCGGGGGCGGGCTGAAGTGGGAGCCGCGGGATGGCGACCGGAAGTGGGTTCTGACGCAGTCTGAACCGGAAACCCGACCCCGAGAACTGTACACCCTTCGCCGGCCGGAGAATGGCGGATTCTCCCATGCCGCTCTAGGCGAATTGGCGGCTCACGCTCGATCGGTGTGTGAGTCAGCGGTATCACCGGACTGGGCGGACCGCGACCGTGCGGGTGGCGGCCGCGGCCGTCGGCGGGGCGCTTGATGTCCCGCCGGTCCTCGCCGATGCACTTGAAGACGCCGGGTGCGACCACCTCGGTCTTACTAGCTCACCACCTCCGCGACCTTGCCCGCCCGGGGGGCATGGGTGGCCGAAGTGGTCGCCGGGTCCGCGTGGGGACGGTCCTCCGGACACTGCACGTAACCCGCACCGAGGGCGGCGGGGTTTAACCCCGCCGCCCGCTAAGGCCATTGCCGGTTGGTGCGAACCTCAATTCTTCTTCGTGTCCCCCTTCACCCGGACCTTCCCGGTCTCCTCCACCTTCAGTTCCTCTTTCTTCAGGTCGGCGCCGACCCGCTCCGTCTCCTGCACCTTCCGCTTGCCGAGCGACACCTCTTCCTTAATCACCGTCTCCTTCCCGACTTTCACCTTCTCCTCCCGGACCGGGATGCGGACCTCCTCGGTCCGGGCGTCGGCGGTCATCCCGCCGGGGACGGTCTTGTTCACCGTCCGCCGCTCGATCACCACCTCCTCCTTCTGGACCGGGACGCTGACCGTCTGGTGTTCGGTCCGCACCTCCTTGCGGAGCGTCACCTCGCCGGTCTGCTCCTCCGTCTTGTCCACCTTCAGCCGCTCCTCGCGGAGCCGCAGGGTGCGGTCGTAGGCGTCCCGGACGGCCGACCGGGCCTCGTCCCACTTCATCCCGGAGTACGCCGAATCGGACTCGTACTGCCGGCGGAGCTGCGGCTCGACCTCCGTGTACGTCCGGCCCGGGTTGCTGGCCGCGGCCGTCAGCCCGTACCGGTACGCCGGCCGGTACTCCTCGATGTCGTGGACGATGCCCGTCTTGCCCTTGGCCTTCGCGGTGCCGGTCTCGACCCCCGAGTGGTACTCGCGGAGCCAGTTGTCCTCGGTGGTCGGGTCGATCAGCTCGCCGACCCCCTTGCCGGCCAGCCCGCCGGCCAGCGCCCCGCCGGCGATCCCGCCGATGACCGCCCCGACCGGCCCGCCGACCGCCCCGACGGCCAGGCCACTGGCCACCCCGCCGAGCACCGCCCCGACTCCGGTCTCGACCGGGTGGGAGCCGGCCGCGTCGGTCAGCGGGTCGGCGTTGCGGCTCCCGTAGGGGGGAACGTCGACGGTCTTTTCCGGGTCTTTGTCGTGAACGTGCTTGTCCGTCTTCTTGCTCGCCATGAGGAGAGTCCTCCCGGGTGGTCCGCCGGATGGCGGGTTCGGTCGGAGCAAGGGCAACGGATGTGCCAACCGGGCCTCTTCTGCGAACGGGCAGGCGGGTGCGTGACCACGGGGAACCGGCTTGCCGGATCGCGGGTCAGCCGCGGCCGCCGGCCGACCGGGCGAGAGCCTCGAACTCGGCTTCCGTGAGAACCGGCACCCCCAGCTCCTTCGCCTTGGCCAGCTTGCTGCCGGCGTCCGCCCCGGCGACCAGGAAGTCGGTCTTCTTGGACACGCTACCGGACGGCTTCCCGCCCAGGCTCTTGATCAACTCCTCGATCTCCGCCCGGCCGTACTTCTCGAGGCTGCCGGTGACGACCACGGTTTTGCCGGCCAGCGCCCCACCGGCACCGGTTGGTACTTCCCGCTTCTCCTCCGTTAGCGTCAGCCCGAGTCCCTGGAAGTCGGCGACCATGTCCCGCACGGCCGGGGTCTGGAAGTAGCCGCGGACCGCCTTGGCCCGCTCCGGCCCGAACCCCTCCACCTGGCTCAGCCGGGCCTCGTCCGCGTCCAGCAAGGCGTCGATGGACAGGAACTCCTGGGCGAAAGCCGCGTCGGCCATGCTGTCGGCGACCATCGGGACGCCCAGCCCGGACAGGAACTGGGCCAGGCCGCGGCCTCGCTGGCGATCCCGGCGAGCAGGTTGTCCGCCCACTTGCTCGACTTGGTCTCGGCCGCGTCCTTCGGCGGGCGGGCTTTGAGCAGGTCGGCCTTGGTCAGCCGGTACAGGTCGGGCAGGGCGGCTACGACGCCGGCGGCCAGCAGCTCGTCGGCGATCGCTTCGCCCAGCCCCTCGATGTCCATGGCCGTGCGGCGGGCGAACTGGAGCAGTTGCCGCTTGAGCTGGCCGTCGCACTGGCCGCGGGGGCGGGTGCAGACGAAACGGGGCTGTCCGGGGTCTTCCGGGTCGGGGAGCTGTACACCGGGCAGGTCTTGGGAAGATTGAACGTTCGCTCCGCCCCGGTCCGGGGCGCTGGTTTCGACCCGCACCACCTGGGGGATGATCTCGCCGGCTTTCTCGACCACCACCGTGTCGCCGACCCGGATGTCCTTGCGGGCCATTTCGTCGGCGTTGTGTAGGCTGGCCTTGCTGACCGTGGTGCCGGCCAGTTTCACCGGCGGGTCGAAGTGGCCGACCGGGGTCATTGCCGGTCCGCCCGACCTGCACGTCCACCCGGGCCAGCCGGGTCATCGCCTGCTCTGCCTCGAACTTGTACGTTCTGCCCACCGCGGGAACTTGCTCGTGTACCCGAGCCTCCCCGCTGGGCGAAGCTGTCCACCTTGATGACCATGCCGTCGGTGTCGTAGGGCAGGTCGTGACGCTTCTCGCTCCACGACTGGACGTGGGCGATGACCGCGTCGATGTCCGGACAGGATTGCGTGTGCGGGTTGACCGGGAAGCCGAACCGCTTCAGGGTGTCGAGCGACTGGAGGTGGACGAGATGCTCAGCCTGTCCACCGCCCTGCGGGCGTAGGCGAACAGTTGCGCTTCGCTTGCCCGACTCCTTCGGGTCGAGCAGCTTGAGCGAGCCGGCGGTCAGGTTGCGGGCAGTTGGCATACGGCGGCTCCCCGTCCGCTTCTCGCTGGCGATTGATGCGGATCAGGTCGGCCTGGGTCAGGTAGACCTCGCCGCGGGCCCTCGAACAGCTCGGTGGGGCGTCGGTGTCCAGCCGCAGCGGCACCCCCGGCATGGCCTGCAGGTTGTGCGTCACGTCGTCGCCCTGCTCGCCGTCCTCGGCGGGTGGCCCCTTGACGGTGAGCAAGCCGTTCTCATACGTCAGGGACATGGCCACGCCGTCGATCTTCAGCTCGACGACGTAAGTGACCGGCTCGGCCCCGAGCACTTCCGCACCGACTTGTCGAACTGCGGAGTTCGTCCGAGTTGTAGGTGTTGTCGATGGACAGCATCGGCACCCGCGGGTGACCGTGGGCGGAACTCGTCGATACAAGCCGCCGACCCGCTGGGTCGGCCGTCCGGCGTCACCAGCTCCGGGTGTTTGGCTTCGAGTTCGCGGAGTTCGTCGAGGAGCTTGTCGAACTCGCGGTCGGAGATGACCGGGCGGCGTCGACGTAGTACAGCCGGTTGTGGTGGTCGAGCAGCTTGCGGAGTTCGGCGCGCGGGCGGCGGGCTTGGGCATCGGCGGACCCTCGGGCGGGGGACGCCGGGATTGTGACTTCGGGGAGCGGGAAGGGCCAGGGAGGCCCAGTCTTCGACCCTCAGCCCGGGGACGGCCCGCAGGTCCGAATCGGTGCTGACGACGGTGCAGTTGCCGAGTGTCAGGGCGATGGCGGCGATCATCACATCGATCTCTTGCATCGGCCGGCCACGACGGATGAGAGCCGCGTATAGCCGGCCATACTCCTCGGCGGCCGGTCGGTCGAACGGCCACAACCGGAGGGGGCGGATACCATCCCGCAAACGACTCCGGTTGTCCTCACGGGTGTCGCTCGCCTCGACCCCGTAGTGCAGCTCGGCCAGGACCGGGATGCTTGTGCCGACCTTCGCGCCGGCCCGGCGAGCGGCGATCACCCGTTGTCGGACCCCACGCCGGTCGTTGATCAGATGACCGACGGTGTTCGTGTCCAGAAGGTAGCGTCTCACTCCCATATCTTGCGGAGGTGCTCCGCCCGCTCCTGCCCGCCCGCCAGTGATGCGGCCTTTCGTTCGGCCCGGGCCTTCTGCCACTCGGCCTCTTCGGCCTCGGTTAAGAATGGCTGAAGGGACTCCACCCAGGCGACCCAGGCGGCCACCGACTCCGGATCATCCCGTTGGTCGGACAGATCGGAGTGAACGCCGTCACGCCGGGACGACCGGACCTCAACCTCCGTACCGTCCGGCCAGTCGGGCGGGGCGTCGAGAACGATCTTGCCGTTCGTCACTGTCCCGCGAACCACGCTCATGCAACGCCCTCCTGCTCGTCCGGCAGGTGCATGATACCACCGCGGGTGGTCGGGCGGCGGGGTTAAACCCCGCCGCTCACTTTCGCCTCAGCCCACCCAGCTCGCGTCCGTCACCGCGTAGCTGACCAGCTCGTCCGGCTTGAACCACAGGGCGATCTCGGCGGTCGCGTTCTCCGGGCTGTCACTGCCGTGGACCAGGTTGTTCTGCACGCTCAGGGCCAGGTCGCCGCGGATCGTCCCGGGGCCGGCCTTCACCCCGTCCGTCACGCCCATCAGGCTGCGACAAGCCGCGACCGCTTCGCGGCCCTCCCACACCATCGCCACCGTCGGCCCGCTGGTCAGGAAGGCGAGCAGGCTCTCGTAGAACGGCTTCCCCTTGTGGACCGCGTAGTGCTGTTCGGCCAGTTGGCGGGCGGCGTGGACCAGCTTGAGGCCGGCCAGCCGCAGCCCCTTCGCCTCGAACCGCCGGGTGATCTCCCCGACCAGCCGCCGCTGGACGGCGTCCGGCTTGAGCAGGATGAGCGTCTGTTGCATGGGTGTGTGCCTGTGGGTGAGGGCGGGCGCGCCGCCGGACGCAGGTATCGTGCGGACCGGGGGTTGGATCGTCCACCCGGTTCGGCTTCCGCCCCGCCCGGCCGGTGTGATAGCCTGCCCGCCCCCTGGTGCAAGGACGCGCCCCATGACCGCCCCCGACAAGCCCGGCTTCCCCCACTGGATCGTCCTCGGCGGGCTGGTCCTCGCCCTCGGCTACCTGCCGACCCTGCTCACCCCGTTCGACTTCATCGACGACGGCAACCTGGTCTACCCGTCGCCGCCCGGCACCACCCTGACCCAGCACGCCGGCATCTGGTGGGACAAGGTGCGGGCGAACGTCGAACACCTCGGGCCGTTTCGGCCGACGCTGTGGGTCCACTGGGAAGTGATGGCGAACACCCTCGGAGCCGACCCGGCGGCCTGGCGGGCGGTCCGGCTGCTCTGGTGCGGGCTGGCGGCGGCGGCGCTCCTGTGGTTGATGCGGGCGTTCGGCATCCCCCCGACGGCGGCCCTGCTGGCCGGAGCGGCGGCCATGTGGAACCCGTACCGTAACGAGATCTGGACCAGCCTGACGCTGGCGGAAGGCGTCGCCATGCCCTACGCCCTGGCGGCGGTGGCGGCGGCCCGGCAGGCGGCCCACAGCCGGCGGCCTTGGGCCTGGGATTTGGTCGCCGTGTTCGGGCTGCTGGTGGCGCTGGGGTGCAAGAACACGTTCGTGGCCATCGTCCCGGCGATGCTGGCCGCCCGGCTGTTCCCGGACGGGATGAGCCTCCGCGACGGCTGGCGCATGAACCGCTGGCGGGCGGCCGTGTACCTGCTGCCGCTGCTGCTGCCGGCCGGACACTTCCTGTACTTCCGGCTGACCTGGCACCCGGGACAGTACACCACCCCCGGGCCGTCGCTGGAGCAGGTCGGGCGTGATCATGAGTTGGATGAAGGGGGCGGGGTTGGACTTTGTCGGGGCCGGCTTGGTACTGGCTCTGGGTGTGGTTCTGTGGAATAGGAAGTCTCAAAGCCCAGCCGTTGCAACGGCTGGGCTTCCGTCCGGGCAGCACCGTGCCGCCCTCCTCTGTGGCTCCCTGCTGCTGCTCGCCGGGATCGCGGTCTATCTGCCGGTGTCGATCATGGCCGCCCGGTACACGATGCCGGCGGTGTGGGGCGTCGACCTGTTGTTCGCCCTGCTCCTGGCCCAACTCCTGGCCGTCGCCGACTGTGCCCCGAAGCGGCTGGCCCTCGGCACCCTGGCGGCCGGGCTGGCGGTCATGGCCGGGGCGAACGTCGTCCGCCAGGAGAAGCTGGCCGCCCGCGGCCGGATGCTCTGGGCCGCCCTCCGCCACGTCGAGGCGACCGCGCCGGCGAACGCCCGGGTCGCCTGGGTCGGGGACGACGCCCTGAACGTCGAGGAGGGGATTCACTTCGCCTGGCACCTGCGGCACCGCGGCCGGCCGGACCTGCGGGTCGGGCTGCTGGACGAGTACGGGCAGCCGGTGCCCCGGGTGGAACTGCCGCCGCTCGACGGCCCGCCGGACCTGCGGGTGTCGGCGGGCGCGACCCTCGGCAAGGAGTTCGCGGCGACGTACCGGTTCGGCAAGAAGCGGTTCGCCTGCCGGGTGGAAGACCTGACCCCGAGCGGGTCGCCGGCGGTGTTCGACCCGGCGTCGATGGCGATCATGCGGCAGGCGTTCGACGCCGACCTGTACCGCCGGCTGACCGCCGGCCCGGAAAGAGGCGCAAGCGGCCGACGGCGGAGCTGAAGCGGCCGTAGGGTGCGTGGAGGCTTCGCAACGCTCCGGCCCGGCAACGACCGCACCCGAGGCATGGTGTCCTACCGGTGCCAGTAACGCCTCCACGCACCCTACGAATGCCGGTCTGGCGTAGGGTGCGTTGAGGAGGCCCTGCGACGAAACGCACCGGCCCCGCATCGACATCATGCGGGGCGAACCCACCGGTGCGTTTCACAGAGCCTCAACGCACCCTACACTGCCGCTACCCCGAAGCCCGCAGCAGCTTCACGTACTCCCGCATCCAGGCCGGGTTGTCGTGCCAGGTGCGGGCCGTCACCAGGTTGCTGCACACCACCACCTCGGCGTCCACGTAGTGGCCGCCGAAGTACTCGACGTCGTACCGGCACTTGGCCACGGTCGTCGCCCTCTTCCCCGGCAGCATCCCGGCGGCGGCCAGAACTCGACCCCGTGGCAGACGCTCGCCACCGGCTTCTTGTCCTTGAAGAACGCCTTGGTGACGCGGATCAGGTCCGGGTCGTACCGCAGGTACTCGGGCGCCCGGCCGCCGGAGATCACCAGCCCGGCGTACTCGGCCGGGTCCACGTCGGCGAACGCCACGTCCGCCTTCAGCCGGTACCCCGGGGACTCGACGGTGATGTCCCAGTCCGGGTGGCGGTCGTGCTGGACCAGGTGGTACACCCGGGCGGCCGGCCCGGCGACGTGTACCTCGTACCCCTCCTCCCTCAGCCGGAACAGCGGGTAGAAGGTGTCGAGTACCTCGGCGGCGTCGCCGATGACGAGCAGGACGGCCGGCATGGGGCACCGTGACGGGAAGCACCGGCGGGGCGGTGCGGGTAGTATACCCGTATGGGTACGGTGACGGTCGAGTTCTACGGGGTGCCGCGGCGGCGGGCGGGCGTGCCGGAAGCGGCCGTGGTCGCGGACACGCCGGCGGCCGCCCTGGCGGCGGTGGCGGACGCCCTCCCGGGCCTGGGGCGGGTGTTGGTCGCCGACGGCCGGCTGATGCCCGAGTACCTGCTGTCGGTGAACGGCGAGCGGTTCGTCGCCGACCTGACCCAACCGCTGCCGGCCGGGTCGCGGCTGCTACTGTTATCCGCGGACGCGGGGGGCTGACCGATGACGGCGTTGATCCTCGACACCTTCGTTTCGGACCACCTGATCGCCCGCCGGCGGGAACTCGGGCAGGACCGCCACGATGAGGTGTGGAACGGGGTGTACGTCATGCCGCCGATGCCGAACATCGACCACCAGATGGTGGTGAGCAAACTGACTCGCATCTGCGGGGCCGTGGCCGGCCGGGGCGGGGTTGTACTGCCGGGGGCGAACGTCAGCGACCTGGACGCCGATTGGGAACACAACTATCGCGTGCCGGACGTGGTCGTGACTCTCGCTGGCAGCCGGGCGGTCGACCGGAACACCCATTACCAGGGCGGCCCGGATTTCCTGGTCGAGATCCGCAGCCCCGGCGACGACACCCCGAAGAAGCTGCCGTTTTACACCGCCCTCGGGGTTCGTGAACTGCTGGTCGTCCAACGGGATACGCGGGCGCCGACCTTGTACCGGCTCGGCCGAAAGCGGCTCGCACCGGTCAAGCCGACCGACCTCGACGGCGTGCCGTGCCTCGTGAGCGCCGTGCGTCCGCTCGCTTTCCGGCGGGTGGACAAGCGGGCCGGCCCGCGGTTGGAGGTGCGGCGGACCGACGGGAAGAAGAAGACCTGGGCGGTCTGAGGCGTCATGTTCGGCTACCACGGCCGCTACCTGCGGGTCGATGTCGGCACCGGCCAAGCCGAGGCGGTGCCGCTGCCGGAGGACGTGCTCCGCCGGTTCGTCGGCGGGGCCGGGCTGGCGGCGTGGCTGCTGCATCGCGAGTGCCCGGCCGGCGTCGAACCGTTCGCCCCGGCGGCGCCGCTAGTGTTCGCCTTCAGCCCACTTGTCGGCACCCCACTGACCACCTCGGCGAAGTTCTGCGTCGCCTGCAAATCCCCGCTGACGAACCGGTTCAACGACGCCCTGTCCTCCTCCCACTTCGCCCTGCGGGGGAAGGGGACCGGATATGACGCCGTCGTCGTGGCCGGCCGCTGCGAGTCGCCGACCGTGCTGCTGATCGACGGCGACCAGACCCGGCTGGAGCCGGCCGACGACCTGTGGGGACAGACCCCACCGGCCGCGACGGCGGCCCTCGGCGAGCGGTACGGGCCGGGGTGGTCGTTCGGGGTGATCGGCCCGGCCGGCGAGAACCGGGTGCGGTTCGCCACCCTGTCGTTCGACTCCCGGCACGCCGGCCGGGGCGGGGTCGGGGCGGTGCTCGGGGCGAAGAACCTGAAAGCCGTCGGAGTACGCGGAGACCGGCGGGCGGCGGTCGCCGACCCGGCCCGCGTCGTGAAGTTGGCAAAAGACCTGTCGGCCCGGTCGTTCGGCCCGGCGACGGCCAAGTATCGGGAGCTGGGCACCGTCGCCAACCTGCTCACCTTCAACCGGCTGAACGCCCTGCCGACGCGGAACTTCCAGCAGGGCCGGTTCGAGGGGGCGGAGCTGGTGTCCGGGGAGGCGCTGAACGCAGCCCGGCGGGTGGCGAAGGCGTCGTGTGCGGCGTGTACCATCGGGTGCGAGCACATCTACCAGGTGGGTGAGACGCAACGCCCACCCGTTGCAACGGGTGGGCTTTCGGGCGTGCGACTGGAGTACGAGTCCCTGTTTGCATTAGGTCCACTGTGCGGCGTCGGGGACAAAGACCAGATCCTCCGGGCCGCCCGCCTGTGCGACGACCTAGGCCTGGACACCATCTCGGCCGGGGCGACGGTCGCGTTCGCGATGGAGTGCAGCGAACGCGGGCTGATCCCCGATCGGCTGGCGTTCGGTGACGGTGACGTCGTGCTGTCACTGCTGGACCGGATCGCCCGGAGGGACGGCCTCGGCGGACTGCTGGCCGACGGCACCCGCCGGGCGGCGGAGGTCATCGGCGGGGGCGCCCCGGACTTCGCCCCGCACGTCAAGGGGCTGGAGCTGCCGGGATACGAGCCGCGGGCCTTGCAGGCGATGGCCCTCGGGTTCGCGGTCGGCAGCCGGGGGGCGGATCACAACCGCAGCGGGGCTTACGAGGTCGATTTCTCCCCGCACGCCGACCGCCGGCACGGCACAGCTGAAACAGCGCGGCGGGCGGTCGAGACGGAGGACCGCGCTGCCCTCATGGACTCGCTCATCCTGTGCAAGTTCCTGCGGGGCGTGTTCGCCGACCTGTGGGCCGAGTCTGCTGAGTTGCTCGCCGCCGTGACCGGCTGGGACATGACAGCGGACGAGCTGCGGGCGGTCGTCCGACGGGTGGTGACAGCGAAGAAGCGGTTCAACATCCGCGAGGGCTGGACCCCGGCCGAGGACACGCTGCCGAAGCGGTTCCTGACCGACCGCCTGCCGGACGGCGATTCGCCCGGCGCGAGCCTGCCGGTCGAGCGGCTCCGGGCGATGGTCGCGGCGTACAACCTCGCCCGCGGGTGGACGGCCGACGGCTGGCCGACGGAGGACGTATGACTCGGGTCGGCGGGATCGTGCTGTGCGGCGGGCGGTCGAGCCGGATGGGCCGGCCGAAGGCGTGGCTACCGGTCGGCGATGAGGTGATGCTACAGCGGGTGGTGCGAACTCTCGGCGAAGTCGTGTCGCCGGTCGTGGTGGTAGCTGGTCCGGGGCAGGACGTGCCGCCGCTGCCCTCGGACGTGCGAATTGTCCGCGATGAGGTGGAGGGGAGGGGGCCACTGGCCGGGCTGGCCGGCGGGCTGGCGGCGCTGGACGGACTCGCGGACGCGGCGTACCTGTCGGCGTGCGACGTGCCGCTGCTGGTGCCGGGGTTCGTGCGGCGGGTGGTCGAGCTGTTGGAGAAACCTAACCCCCCGGCCCCCTTCCCTGAGAGGGAAGGGGGAGATGACACACTCCCGCCGGGGAGGGACGATGCTATTTGCCGGAAATAGCGTCGGTCTTGCTCCCCTTCCCTCTCAGGGAAGGGGGCCGGGGGGTTAGGTTTCCCGCGCCCGCCCGGACCAGAAGCCGCTACACGGGATGCTCATCCCGCTTGCTCCCCCTTCCCTCTCAGGGAAGGGGGCCGGGGGGTTAGGTTGCCTTGGATCGCCGTCCCCCGGACCGACGGCTACTTCCACCCACTCGCCGCCGCCTACCGCCTCGCCGTCCGTGACGTCGTGCTGTCACTGCTGGCCGCCGACCGGCTCCGGCCGGCGTTCCTGTTCGACGCGGTGCCGACCCGGGTGATCGGAGCCGACGAGCTGGCCGACGTGGACCCCGCCCTCCAGAGCCTGCGCAACCTGAACACGCCGGACGAGTACGCGGCGGCCCTACAATCTCTCGGTATGTCCGCCCCAGCCTTCTAACCCCTGAGCCGATGCACCCGCACAAGCCGCACTACGACCGCCACGCCGGCACCGCCGAGAACAAAGACTACCTGAAGCGGATCGGCCGGCTGAAGATCGACCCGCCGGCCGTCCGGTCGAACGTGTCCGCCGCCGACCTGCTGGACTCGGCGTTCCTGAGCTACAACGCCGGCCGGATGCGGGAGGGGTGCCAGCTCTTCACCCAGCGGATGCTGGCCGACGACTGCACCGTCGGGCTGGCCCTGTCCGGGGCGCTCACCCCGGCCGGCCTCGGCATGTCGTGCCTGGTGCCGCTCGTCGAGGCCGGGTTCATCGACTGGATCATCTCCACCGGGGCGAACCTGTACCACGACACCCACTACGCCCTGGGCATGGACCTGTACGCGGCCGGGGTCGGGCTGCCGGACCTGGAACTCCGCGAGAACCAGGTGATCCGCATCTACGACATCGTGTTCGACTACGAGAACCTGCTCGGCACCGACAGGTTCTACCGCACCCTCCTCCGCGGGGACGCCTTCCAGCACACGTTCAGCACCGCGGAATTTCACCACCTGGTCGGCAAGTACCTGGCCGAGCGGGAGGAGCAGACCGGGCTGGTCGGCAAGAGCCTTCTGGCCGCCGCCTACCGCTGCGGGGTGCCGATCTTCACCAGCAGCCCCGGGGACAGCAGCATCGGCATGAACATCGCCGCCCTGCAGCTCGAAGGGTACAAGGTCCAGCTCGACCCGTTCCGGGACGTGAACCAGACGGCCGGCATCGTCTGGGACGCGAAGGCGGCCGGCGGGGCGAGCGGGGTGTTCATCCTCGGCGGCGGGTCGCCGAAGAACTTCCTACTCCAGACAGAGCCGCAGATTCAGGAGGTGCTCGGGCTGGCCGAGTCCGGGCACGACTACTTCTTGCAGTTCACCGACGCCCGGCCGGACACCGGCGGCCTGAGCGGGGCGACCCCGAGCGAGGCGATGACCTGGGGCAAGGTGGACCCGGACAAGCTGCCGGGCACGGTGACGTGCTACGTGGATTCGACCGTGGCGCTGCCACTGCTGACCGCCTACGCCCTGACCCGCAAAGCCCCGCGCGACCTGAAACGGCTGACGGACAAGCTGCCGGACCTGATGCGGCGGCTGGAGGCCCAGTACGCGGCGGTGCGGAAGGAGCGGGGGGAGTAACGCGGCCGGTTTTCCGCCCCAACGGGGCGGGAGAATCTAGCCCAGGGCGTAAGCCCTGGGCACCACTTTTAATGTCACCCCCTACCCAGGGCTTACGCCCTGGGCTATTCTCTGTCCGCCCCGTTGGGGCGGAAAACCGGGTTACGCTCGCCACAAGGTTGCCCATGCGTCGCTTCACGCTTGTCTGGATCGGGTTGGTCGTGGGCGGTCCGGCACTCGCCCAGGGAACGAAGGCCGACTACGACCGCGCCGCCAGGATGGCGACCGCCACCCGGGACAAGGTGCTGCGGGCGACGGTCGACCCACACTGGTTCGACGGCGGCAACAAGCTCTGGTACGCGAACACCCTGGCCGACGGCAAGAAGGAGTTCGTCGTCGTCGACGCCCTCACCGGCACCCGGGAGGTCGTCGCCGAGGACAAGCTGCCCAAGGAGAAGCCGGCCGAGGTGGCGCCCAAGCCGGGCAAACGCGGCCGGCCGGAGTCGGCCCGGTCGCCGGACGGCAAGTGGACCGCGTTCGTCAAGGACCACAACGTCTGGCTGCGGGACCAGGAGTCCAAGGCCGAGACGCAACTGAGCAAGGAGGGCACCGCCGACGACGGGTACACCGGCCGGTTCCTCTGGTCCCCGGACTCGAAGAAGCTCGTCGCCATCCGCCGGACCAAGGGGGGCGACCGGCGGGTGACGCTGGTTGAAACGTCCCCGCGGGACCAGCTCCAGCCGAAGACCTCGACGTACTTCTACCTCAAGCCCGGCGACCCGATCCCGCAGCCCAAACCGCACCTGTTCGACATTGCCGCGAAGAAAGAAATCCCGGTCAAGGACGACTTCTTCGCCAACCCGTGGGACGTCAGCTACGAGCACTGGTCGCCGGACTCGAAGCGGTTCCACTTCGTCTACAACCAGCGGGGGCACCAGGTCGTTCGGGTGATCGCCGTCGATGCGGACACGGGGGCGGCGACGGCGGTCGTGAACGAGGAGTGCAAGACGTTCTTCGACTACGCCCACAAGCTGTTCCTGCACTACCTGGACAAGACCGGCGAGCTGATCTGGATGAGCGAGCGGGACGGCTGGAACCACCTGTACCGGATCGACGCGGCCACCGGCCAAGTGAAGAACGCGGTCACGACCGGCGAGTGGGTGGTGCGGGGCGTCGAGCGGGTGGACGAGGACGCCGGCGAGGTGGTGTACCGGGCGATGGGGTTCGACGCCCCGTGCGACCCGTACCACGTCCACTACTGCCGGTCGAAGCTGGACGGCACCGGGTTCACCCGACTGACCGTCGCCGACGGCACCCACGCCGTCCGCTTCTCCCCGGACCGCCGGTTCTACCTGGACACCTACTCGCGGGTGGACCGGCCGCCGGTCACGCTCCTCTGCCGGACCAGTGACGCCGCCACGATCCGCACCCTCGAAGTGGCCGACTGGGAGCCGTTGAAGAAGACGGGTTGGCGGCCGCCGGAGCGGTTCGTGGCCAAGGGGCGGGACGGCACCACCGACATCTGGGGGTTCATCGTTCGGCCGACGAACTTCGACCCGGCGAAGACGTACCCGGTGATCGAGTACATCTACGCCGGCCCGCACGACCACCACGTGCCGAAGGGGTTCCGGCCGTGGCTGCGGCAGGCGAACGGGATGGCCGAGCTGGGCTTCATCGTGGTGCAGATCGACGGCATGGGCACCAGTTGGCGGTCGAAGGCGTTCCACGACGTCTGCTGGAAGAACCTCGGTGACAGCGGGTTCCCGGACCGGATCGCCTGGATCAAGGCGGCGGCCAGGGCTTACCCGGAGATGGACCTGTCCAAAGGCGTCGGCATCTTCGGCGGCTCGGCCGGCGGGCAGTCGAGCACCCGGGCCGTGCTGGCCCACGGCGACTTCTACACGGCGGCCGTGTCCGACTGCGGGTGCCACGACAACCGGATGGACAAGATCTGGTGGAACGAGCTGTGGATGAGCTGGCCGGTCGGCCCGCACTACGCCGAGCAGTCGAACGTGACCCAGGCGCACAAGCTGACCGGCAAGCTGATGCTGGTGGTCGGCGAGCTGGACCGGAACGTCGACCCGGCGAGCACCATGCAGGTGGCGAACGCGCTGGTGCGGGCGAACAAGGACTTCGACCTGTTGATCATCCCCGGGGCCGGGCACGGGGCGGCCGAGTCCCCCTACGGTCAGCGGCGGCGGGCCGACTTCTTCGTCCGCCACTTGCTCGGGGTGGAGCCGCGGGCGAAGTGACGGGTAAACTGACGGCGGAGGTGTGACATGGCGACGATGACGATGGCCCCGCCCCCCCCGGCCCTGGCCCCGTTGCCGCGGCCGGTGTACTGGACGGCGGAAGCGTTTCACGACCTGTGCGACGCTGGCATTTTCCGCGGGCGGAAGGTCATCTTGGTCGACGGAGTGATCATCGAGATGCCCCTCCCGAACCCGGAACACGACTACGGCGTGATCAAGCTCAACCGGTTCCTCATGCGGACGTTCGACGGGAACGGGTGCTACGTGCGGAACCAGCAGGGGTTTGACGCCGCCCTGGACACCGACCCCGGCCCGGACTTGGCTGTTGTCCCGGGAGACCCGGAAGACCACCGCCACGTTCACCCGACAACGGCGATCCTCGTCATCGAGGTGGCGAACACATCACTGGCCTACGACCGGGGAGTCAAGGGCCACATCTACGCCGCCGCCGGGGTGCCGGAGTACTGGGTGCTGGACGTGATCGGCCGGCAACTGCTGGTGTTCCGCGACCCGGTCGCCGACCCGGCCGCCCCCCGCGGCCACCGGTACACCACGGCCTTGACCGTCGGCCCGGCCGACTCGGTCAGCCCGCAGGCCGCGGCCCAAGCCACGGTCAAAGTCGCCGACCTGCTGCCGTAGCCGGTCGGTCACGCCCCCCGTTTCTTCCCCTCCCACTCCTCCGGCGTCACCAGCACGTCTCGGGCGCTGCTGCCATTGAACGAGCCGACGATCCCGTCCTCGGCCATGAAGTCGATCAGCCGGGACGCCCGGCCGTAGCCGACGCCGAGCGCCCGTTGCAGCAGGGACGTGCTGCCCCGCTGCTCGCGGACGACGATCTCGATCGCCTGCTCGTACAGCGGGTCGCGGTCGCGGAGACGGTCGGCGAACTCCCCCTCGGCCCCGTTGCCGCCGGTGTCCCGGGCCTTCAGGTTCAGCAGCTCGCTCTCGAAGTGCGGCTCGTGGACTTCGAGAGCTTCCACCACGGCGACGATCTCCTGGTCGTCCACGTAGGCGCCTTGCGCCCGGATGATGCTGCTCGTCCCCGGCTGGAGGAACAGCATGTCGCCCTTGTTGAGCAGCCGCTCCGCCCCCTTCTCGTCCAGCACCACCGCGCTGTCCGCCCGGCTGGCCACCTGGAAGCAGATGCGGGCCGGCAGGTTCGACTTGATGAGGCCGGTGATGACATCCACCGTCGGCTTCTGCGTCGCCAGGATCAGGTGAATCCCCGCCGCCCGGGACTTCTGGGCGAGTCGAATGATGTGGCTCTCGACCTCCTTCTTCATGGACATGATGAGGTCGCCGACCTCGTCCACGACGATGACGATGTACGGCATCGTCCGCGGGAGTTGCTGCCGCTCCTCCTCGCTCTCCGGGTTGACCCGCCGCAGAATCTCGTCCCAGCCCAGCTCGTTGTAGCTGGCGATGTTCCGCACCCGCGCCCGGCGGAGCATCTCGTACCGCTCCTCCATCTTGTCCACCGCCCAGGCCAGGATCGCCTCCGCCTTCTTGTCGTCGGTGACGACCGGGTGCATCAGGTGCGGCACCTTGCCGTACTCGCTCAGCTCGACCTTCTTCGGGTCGATCAGGATCATCCGGCACTCGTCCGGGGTGCGAGTGAACAGGAAGCTGAGGATGACCGCGTTCAGGCAGACCGACTTGCCGGTCCCGGTCCGGCCGGCGATCAGCAGGTGCGGCATGGTCGCCATGTCGTAGACGAGCGGCCGGCCCTCCACGTCCTTGCCCAGGAAGATCGGCAGCTTGAACTTGGCCGCCTTGGCCGCCGAGGCGTGGATCAGCTCCTTCAGCCGGACCGTCTGCCGGTGGTCGTTCGGCACCTCGATGCCGACGGTCGTCCGGCCGGGCAGCGGGGCGACGATCCGCACCGCCGACACCCCGAGGTTCAGGGCCAGGTCGTCGGCCAGCGTCGTCACCTTGTTCAGCCGCAGGCCGGTGTCCAGGGCGACTTCGTACTGGGTGATGACCGGGCCGGTGTGGATGCCGACCACCCGGACTACCAGCCCGAAGTCGGCGAACGTCTTCTCCAGCAGCACGGCCCGGTCGCGGAGCTTCTGCTCGTGGTCCTCGACCGGGAACGGGTCCGGGTCGGCGAGCAGGCTGATCGGCGGCAGGGTGTACTCGGTCGGCTCGTCCGGCTCGTCCGGCTCGTCCGGCTCCTGGGCCGGCAGCACCCGCAGCGGCGGCGGGGTGTGCGACAGATCCACCGGCCGGGTGATCGGGATGTCCGCCACCCCGTCGTCCCCGGCGTCCGGGTCTTCTTCCGTGTGCGTGCCCCTGTCCATGTGCGTGCCCGGTTTTTCAAGAGCGGGCGTGGGCAAGGGCACGCACACGGGCAAGGGGGAGAGCGTGACGAGATCCGGCTTGGGCCGGCGCAGCCGGGCTAGGATCGCGCCGGCCGTTTCGATGACTCGGTCCCCGATCCGGCCGACCAGCGTGTTACCGCGGACCGCCCCGCGAGCCAGGCGACCGCCGGCAACCACGCCGGCGTGGAGGGCGGCCCGCACCAGCCCGTCCGCGGCCAGGGTCAGCCCGCAGAGGGCAACGGCCGCCAGCCCGACGGCCGGCAGCGGCGAGTGCAGGCGGGCGTCGAGCAGAAGCCGGCCGGCCGCCCCGACCGACCCGCCGGGGCCGAACGCTGACACCGGCTGGCCTAACGCCACGGCCGGCACCGCGTCCGCGATCACGGCGGCCGTGGCGGTCAGGACCGCCCACCCGGCCGCCCGCCCGGCCAGCCGGGGCCACCCCTCCCGGGCGACGTACCGGGCGACCAGCGCCGCCCACCCGAGCAGCAGCACGCCGACCCCGATGCCGAGCGGGTTCACCAGTGCCGCGGCCAGTTCGGAGCCGGCCGGGCCGAGGGCGGGGGCCAGCCCGGTCAGCGGCGGGTACGTCAGGACACTCCCGGCGACGGCGGCCCAGGCCGCGATCAGGGTGACGGCGACGGCGTCCAGCCGCCAGCGGGGCGGGGCGGGGGTGTCCGGCATGGTGCGACTCCGGCTGACGTCCGCTATTGTCCGGCGAGCGGCGGGCCGTCTGCACCTGTGTTCGCCGGCAAGCGGGGCCGATTCTCAGGCCGGCCGTCGCACCGCCGGCACAACCCGCCGGGTTGCCGTAAAACGACCTGCGTGCCAACCGTCGAGGGGCCGCCATGCCCGACCCGTACCTGATCTGCCCGGCGTGCGAGGTGGCGTTCGACTCCGCCGAGACCCGGCGATCGGCCCGCGGACTGCGGTGCCCGAACTGCGGCCAGGTGCTGGACGCCCGGGGCGGCCGGCTGCCACTGGGTCTCCCGGTTCCGGTGGCGCTGGCGGCCATCCTGCTCGTCCTGCCGATCCCGCCGGCACTCCTCACCGCCGTGTTTGTGGCCCCGAATCCGGAATACTTGTGGGTCACGCTTGCTGGGTCGGCGGTGGCCGTGTTACTCGCGACCGGGCTAGTCCTCCGGCTGGCCTGGGTGCGGGTGGCGGCCCAGTTCCTGAGCGTGCTGGGGGCCGGCGCGTCGGTCGCGGCGGCCGGCTACTTCCTGGCCCAGGGCTGGGGCGGGGCCATCCGGATCGCGTTCTTCTTCTACGCCCTCCTGTGGATCGCACCGGCCCTCGCCTGGTGCGGGGCGGTGTTCGCGCTGCTCCAGATGAAGGCGACCCGCACCTGGTTCGCCCGCCCGTACCGGTTCGACGACGAGGACTGAGCGGTGCTGCACGTCGCCCTGTGGGAGCCGGAGATCCCGCCGAACACCGGGAACATCGCCCGGCTGTGCGCCGCCACCGGGGCACGGCTGCACCTGATCGGCCGGCTCGGCTTCCAGCTCGACGACAAGCACCTGAAGCGGGCCGGGCTGGACTACTGGCCGGCGGTCGATGTCGTCCGACACGTCACGTTTGTGGAGTTCGGTTCGACGGTCGATGTGAGCCGGCTGTGGGTGATCGACAACCCGGCCCCGACGACCTACACCCGGGCGTCGTTCCGGGACGGCGACTGCCTGTTGTTTGGCAGTGAAGGGAAAGGGCTACCAGCCGAGCTGCGGGAGCGGTTCGCGGGCCGCTTGATCGGCATTCCCATGCCGACCGGCAAGGTCCGCAGCCTCAACCTGGCGACCGCCGTCGGGATCGTGTTGTACGAGGCGCTGCGGCAGACCGAAGGGTGGTAAACCCGTCACAACCGGCCGCCGAATGCTGGCCGCTCTGACGCCGGCGAGTGGGTTCATGGGGCAGGACGGTCGATCCGGTAGGCATGACCGAAGCCGTCGTCGCCCTGCCGACCCTGGACGAGCTGGCCGGGTTCGTCCACCGGACGCTGTGCCAGCAGGACGCCCTCGACCCGGCCCAGACGCCGCTCGTCCGCACCCCGCTCCGCCGCAGTGGCAAGCCGTGCGGGCTGCTGTTCAACGCGGTCGGCCCGAGGCTGCTCCGCACCGCCGCCGTGTGGGCCGCGGACGAGCACCGGATTGTCTTCTACGACTCGACCGGCCAGCGGGTACGGCAGGTGCGGCTGAGCGAAGGGCCGGAGCTAGCGGAGCGGCAGGCGGCGTAGGGCGGGTCGAGCCGGCTTTGCGGCGAAGGCCTGCTGGTCCGGGCAACGAGCGATTGCCACTCCCGGCAGGCCTTCGCCGCAAAGCCGGCTCGACCCGCCCTACATGACACTCACCGCTTCCACTTCACCATGCACCCTCGAGCCAGCGTCTCCGCGGTGGCCGGCGTCTCCCGCTTGAGCGTCGCCGCGACCGCCGCCTCCAGATGGTTCACAGTCGCTGATGCCGGCGGGCTTTTGTCGTCCATCGCCCCCAGGTACACCACCTTCCGCTCCTTGTTCAGCACGAAGAACTCGGGGGTGTAAGTCGCCCCGTACCTCTTCGCCACCTGTTGCGTCGGGTCGGCCAGGTACGGGAACGGGAACTTCTTCTTGGCGGCCCGCTTCTGCATCTCCGGCAGCGACTCGTCCTTGCCGGCGTTCGGGTTGATGGCCACCACCGCCACCTTCGCCCCCGGGCCGGCGTGCTTGGCGGCGAAGGCGATGATGCGGCTCTCGTAGTCGGTGGCGATCGGGCAGGTGTTGCAGGTGAACACCACCACCACCACGTCCCTGTCGGCCAGGTCGGCGAGGGCGTGCTTCTTGCCGTCGGTCCCGTCCAGTCCGGCCCACGCGGGGGCCGGGTCGCCGGGGGAGAGCACCTTGTTGAACTTGCCGGCGGTCGCCGACAGGGACGTGGCCAGGGTCAGGAAGGCGGTGGCGAGGAGCGAGCGGGTCATGCGGCCTCCAACCGGGTGAGGGGGCTGGAGGTGTGGTATCCGGTCGAAGCCGGCCGGGTAGGGGTGAGGCACCCCCGCCCGGCTGGTGGCGGTTCACGCCTTGCTGCGGGACTTGCTCGCCCGAGCCTTGGGGGCCGTCTTCTCGCCCATCGACTCGGCGGTGTCGGCCACTTGCTCGATCTTCTCCACCCCCTCCTCGGCGTGCCCGACGGCGGCTTCGGCCGCCCCCCGGACCGCCCCGGCCGCCGCCCCGATCAGCACGTCGGTGGCGACCTCCTTGACCTCCTGCAGCGCCGCCTGGGCGAGCGTCGGCTTCCGACTCCGGCCGCCCGACTTGCGGGGCTTTGCTTTGCCAGTGTCCGCGGTCGCACGGCGGGGGGTGGAACGGGCGGCCGACGGGTTCGTCTTGGACCCGCTCGCCTTCTTGGCGGCCGGCTTGGCCGGCTTGGTCTTCGAGGTGGTGGCCTTCTCGGTTTTGGGCGGCATGGTACTCGTCCTTTCGGCAGTGGTGGGAGTAGTTAACCCGGTGAGCCGGTCCCGAAGGGCGTCCAACCGCTGGTTCAACGACCGGCGGGTGGCGGCCATCGCGGCCCGGGTGGCGGTCAGGTCGTCGGGGCCAGTTTCGCTTGCAGCCATGACAGGTTCTCGTCGAGCGACTCGGCCGTCTGGTCCAGGCGGACGCCGGCGATCCGGTCCCGGCCCCGCTTCAGCAGGGTGGCCCCGCCGGCGGCCGCCGCTCCGCCGACCAGCCCATAGCTGGCCCACAGGGGTAGCCCGACGGCCTCGTGCAGCAGGTGGGCGACGGCCATCCCGGTGAGCAGCCCGCCGGCGGCCGTCAGCCCGCCGCCCCCGGCGACCGCCGCGGCCGCCCCGCCGGCCCGCCGCAGTTCGGACCCGACCTCGGTGCGGAACAGGTCGAACTGCTGGCCGACCAGCGTCCGGGCGTCGGCGGCGATGTCGCGGAGCAGGGCGGGCAGATCGGGTTCGGCGTTCGACTTGGCCACGGGCGATCCCTCGGCGCGGAGGCGGACCAGCGCCGGAGCCGTTGCAAGAGGCGTGCCGTAGGAATGGCCCGCTGAACGCGCAGACTTCGACGCAGATGAAAACCGGATTGAAGAACGATTCCTTATCCGGTTTTCATCTGCGTCGAAGTCTGCGCGTTCAGCGGGCCATTCCTATGGGACCATCCGAGTGAACGGCGGGAGGTAAGCCTGCAGGGCGGTCATCCCGCCGACGACACAGGCCAGGAAGACGCTGTGCCAGATGACCGCCTTGAAGATGTCCGCCTCCCGGCCGATCTGGTTGGTGCCGGCGGTGGCCACGCAGATGCTCTGGGCGTCGATCATCTTGCCCATCACCCCGCCGGTGCTGTTGGCCGTGCAGATCAGCACCTCCGCCTCGCCCCGGGACAGGTGGGTGATGACCCCGGACTCGTACACCTGGCCGGCAGTGATCTGTTGGAGGCTGCCGAACAGGGCGTTGCTGCCGGCGTCGGTGCCGGTCAGGAACACCCCGAGCCAGCCGAGCAGGGCGGCGAAGAACGGGTAGAGGACGCCCGTCTCGGCGAACGCCACCCCGAGCGTGGCGTCGATCCCGGCGTACTTGGTCACGTAGCTCAACCCGAGCATGCAGGCGATGGTCGGGATCGGCACCTTCATCTGGACGAGCGTCTTCCGCAGGACCGTCAGCCAGACAGCCGGGGACGCCCGCAGGACGAACGCGGACAGCAGGGCGGCGACGAACACCGGCGTCCCCGGGGCGGTGGCCCAGGCGAGCTTGAACTCGGCCGCCTCCTTCTTCTCCTCCTCGGTGGCCCCAGGCTTGGCCAGCCGCTCGGCCCGCTGCACCTCTTTGTGCAGGGTGGGGACCGGCTCGACGTAGTACGAGTTCACCGGCCCGAAGTCGATGGGGTGTTTCTGTGACGACTCCTGCTGGCGGAGCAGCCCGGCGACGGCCAGGCACCCGGACATGATCAGGAACGGGGACCAGGCCAGGGCGATCCGGCCGACCGTCAGCGGCCGTTCGGCCACCGGCTTGGACTCGAACAAACTGGCAACCTCTTCCTTGGCTTCGGCGAGGTGGGGGTCGCTTGTCTTGCCCCCCTCTCCGCTCCGGGGAGGGGTTGGGGGTGGGGTGAAGCCATCCCGGGGCGGGGCCGTCAACCCCACCCCCCGGCCCCCTCCCCGAAACGGAGAGGGGGAGGAAGAGGTCGCCGGGAACCGCCACTCGTCCCGCGGCTTCCAGACGAACTTGAGGAACGCCGCCAGGACGACGAGCGAGAACAGCCCGCCGCCGATGTCGGTCAGCGGCCACACCGCCGGGGCGGCCGGGTGCCAGGTGTGCAGGGTGGCGAACGAGTACTGGAACAGGGCGAACGACCCGCCGCCGACGGCCAGGGCCGGCCACACCGCCAGGGTGTCCCGCCACGAGCACATGCACTTCACCATGTACAGCGGGATCAGGCAGGACAGGATCGGTAGCTGGTGCCCGCACATGACGCTGATCGTCTCGGCCGGGATGCCGGTGGTGGTGGCCAGCGTCAGGATCGGCACCCCCAGCCCGCCGAAGCAGACCGGGGACGTGTTCGCCAGCAGGCACAAGACGGCTGCCCGCAGCGGCGGCACTCCGAGGCCGACCAGCATGGCCCCGCAGATGGCGACCGGCGACCCGGCCCCCGCGGCTCCTTCCAGGAACGCCCCGAAGCAGAACCCGATCAGCACCGCCTGCACCCGAGCGTCCCCGCTCAGCCCGCCGATGCTCCGGCGGATGACCGCGAACTGGCCGGTCTCGACCGTCAGGTTGTACAGGAGCATCGCGGCGAACACCGTCCAGCCGATCGGCAGCAGGCCGAACACCGCCCCGTGGACGAACGCCATCCCGGCCATCGGCAGCGGCATCCCGTACACGACCCAGGCGACCAGCACGGCGACGGCGGCCCCGGCCGCCCCGGCCCAGCTCGCCAGCCACCGGCGGCCGACCAGCAGGTAGAACAGGACCAGCACCGGGACGGCGGCCACCAGCGTGGACAGCCCGCGGTGGCCGAGCGGGTTCAAGTCCTGGACGTAGACGGCGAGCGGCATGAGGGCGAAAGCGGAGAGGTTAGCCGCGGGGCACAGCCGGCCGGGCGGGCGGGGAGGACGGAGCCGCGATGCTACCACCCCGGTCGCCGGACGCAAGCAGGCAACCGGGCGGAATGTGGCGCGTCTGGGTAGTCGGCACAATTCTGGAGATTTGGGTTAAGTGGCGATGCGGGGGTGTCCGAGTTGAGTAGGGAAGTGGTTCCGTGTGTCTTGCCTCGACCGTCACCGCCGCCGGAGACCCCACCATGACCCGCATCGCCGCCTTAATCATCGTAACCGCCACCGCCTTCGCCTGGGGCTGTGGCACCGGCCCGACCACCGCCGATTACGCCAAACTGCGGTCGCTGGAAAACCGGGTGTCGAAGCTGGAGTCCGAGTTGGTCGCCGCCCACACCGCCCGCGACCAGGCGTTAAACCGGGCGAAGGCGGCCGAGGACAAGCTGGCCAAGGAGGTCGCCCGCGGGGTGGCTGTCGAGAAGGAGCGGGACGACGCCCGGGCCGAACTCCGGGCGAAGGCCGCCGAGCGGGAGGCGGTCCAGGCCCAGTTCGACGGGTTCCGCAAGAACCTGAAGGAGCTGCTCGGCCAGATGGAGGCGGTGAACACCACGGCCCCCGTCCCGACCCCGACCGCCCTCGGCACCGGGTCCGCCGCCCGCGGGTTCTGACCCCGCGGACGACCGACCCCCGTTGCCGGCCCGCGGGCCGCCCAGGATGACGGGTGGCCCGCGGGCGTTTTTCGGTCAGAGCAGCACGACCCGGCCGCCGAACCGGGCGAGCAGCGGGGCTTGCCCGTCGAGCGTGATCTCGGTGTCCCGCAGGTCGAGCCGCTCCAGCCGGTTGTCCGGCCCGAGCCGGTCGGCCAGCTCGAACGCGGACTGGTCGGTGAGCCGATTGCCAGCCAGGTTGAGCCGCCGTAGCCGGCGCAGGATGCCGGCGTTGAGCAGGGCGATGACGCCCGCGTCGGTCAGCCAGTTCTCCGACAGGTCAAGATCCTCCAGGGCGGCGAAGGCGCCGTCGGGGAAGATCAGGTCCAGGGTGGTGTCGGCGATCCGGCACTGGCTCAGGTCGAGCGTGTCCACTCGGCCGAGGCCGACCATCGCGGCCGGCAGGTATTGGGCCACCTCCAGCAACACCCCGCCGTTGAACTCGACCGTGTCTATGGCCTGGTCGGCGACCAGCATCCCGGTGACACAGTTCAGGTGCCGGCTGGCCAGAAAGGCGGCCAGATCGGCGGCGATGTGCGTGACCGTCACCCGCGGCCGGGGGAGGAGGGAGGCGATGGCCTCGTCGATCTGCCGAAACTGGCGGAGGTGAAGGGTCAGTTCTGCCACGAATCCACGGTCCCAGACGACGGCGAACGGGGCGTCCGGAAGACCGGTCAGCCCCGCCGCCCGTTCGGCCGCGTGGCCGGCCCGGAGCGCCGCCTCCCGGCGGTACAGGTCGGCGTGCCGCTCCTGCACCGCCCGCGGGGCGGTCTCCAGCCGGGCCAATTCGCACTGGACGCGGATGAACTCGGCCCGCTCCGGCCGGCCGTGCTCGTCCAGCCAGTCGGCGTACACCAGCCGGGGCACGTCGTCCCCCGGGGCGGCCGCGACCGCTGCCAGAAGAGTCCGTTCCTCGCTCGATGCGGTCACGCGGCTGTCACCCCGCCCGGCTGATGATGCACTTCAAGTACCCGCCCTCCCGGCAGGTGACGCTGACCGGGTGGTCGGCGCTCGGCCCCCGCCGCTCCAGCAGTTGTAGGTCGCGGCGGCCGTCGATCGCCACCTGGGCGATCAGGTCTTCGAGCATCTCCATCGTGATCAGCCCGGTGCAGCAGCAGCTCACCAGCACCCCGTCCCGGTCGAGCAGCTTCAGGGCGTGCTGGTGCAGCTTGCGATACCCCTGGAGCGCCTTCGGCACCGCCGCCCGGTTGCGGGCGAACTTCGGCGGGTCGAGGACCACCAGGTCGTACTTCCGGCCGGCCTTTACCAGCTCGTCCAGGTGGCGGAACACGTCCGCGTGGACGGTCTTGATCTGGGCCAGCCCGTTCAGCACCGCGTTCCGCTCGGCCAGCTTGAGGGCCGGCTCGGAGGCGTCCACGCACTCCACCGACTCGGCCCCGCCCTTGGCCGCGTACACCCCGAACCCGCCGCTGTAGCTGAACGCGTCCAGCACCCGCCGGCCGGCGGCCAGCTTGCGGACGGCTTGCCGGTTGTCCCGCTGGTCGAGGTAGTACCCGGTCTTTTGGCCCTCGGCCAAGTTGACCGCGAACCGCAGCCCGTTCTCCTCGATCTCCAACTCCGCGGGCGGCGGCTCGCCCCACAGCGGGCCGTCCGTCAGCGTCACCCCTTCGAGCTGGCCGATCCCCTTCTCGGTCCGCAGGTAGACGCCGCGGGCGCCGGTCACTTCGGCGATCAGCTCGCCGAGCATCTGCCGGCGTTCGGCCAGCCCGAGGGCGGTGAACTGAGCGGTGACAAAGTCGGCGTACCGGTCCACGACGAGGCCGGAGAGCAGGTCCGCCTCGCTGAACGCCACCCGGTAGGCGGCGTGCGGGCCGGTGTCCAGGTGGAGCACCTGCCGGCGGAGGTCGGCCGCCCGCTGCAGCCGGTCGCGGAAGAAGTCCCGGTTCAGGGCGGCGGACTCGTCCCAGGCATAGAGCCGGGCGCGGATCTTGGACTGCGAGTTGAACAGCCCGCGGGCGACGAACGTGCCGGTCGACGACCGCAGGTCGACGACCGCCCCGTCGGCCGGGTTGCCGTCCACCCGGTCGATGGCCCCGGCGAACGCCCACGGGTGGCGGCCGAAGAACGGGGCGGCCCGCTTCGGCTTGAGGATCACTTGTCCGGCGACGGTGTCGGTCATGGGTCTCGTAGGGCGGTGCCGAGTCTTCGAGGCCCGCCGGTCCGGGCGGGGAGCGGTTGCCGGGCCGGCGGGCCTCGAAGACTCGGCACCGCCCTACAAGAATTACAGCCCCTGCTGCACCCGGCCGAGGTAAGCCGCGCCCGGGCGGTCGGGGTCGGCTCGCCGATGGCGGCGACCAGGGCGTTCACCCGCAGGGCCAGCTCGGTCTTGTTGATCGGCCGGGTGACGAAGTCGTCGGTGCCGACGTCCACCGCCCGCTCGACGTCGCTCGGCTGGTCCAGGGCGGTGATCATCAGCACCCCGGTGCGGGCGGTCGCCGGGTCGGCCCGCAGCCGCCGGCACACCTCGAACCCGCTCACCTTCGGCATCATCACGTCCAGCAGCAGCACGTCCGGCTGCCACTCCTTGGCCAGCTTGACGGCGTCCTCCCCGTTGACCGCGATCCGAGTTTCGTACCCGGTCCCGTCCAGGTGGGCCTCGAGCAGCTCGGCGTTCGGGGCGATGTCGTCGGCGATCAGGATTTTGGGCATCGGCACCACCCCGGGCGACAAGCCCAGGCACGATCGTGCCTGGGCTTTGGAGCATCCTCCAATTGTATCAGCCGGCCCGCGGAATGAAAAAACCCCGGCCGATGCCGGGGTGACGAGTGCGATTTTGCCCGAGTCGTCAGTTGCTGAACTCGGGCCGCCGCTTGGCGAGCTGCGCCTGGAGCCGGCTGACGATGCTGCTGTGCATCTGGCTCACCCGGCTCTCGCTCAGGTTGAGCGTCGCCCCGATCTCTTTCATCGTCATCTCCTCGTAGTAGTAGAGGATGACGATCAGCCGCTCGTTCCGGTTCAGCCCGCGGGTGACGAGCCGCATCAGGTCGCGGTTCTGGAGCCGGCCGGTCGGGTCTTCCGCCTTCTTGTCCTCCAGGATGTCGATCTCCCGGACGTCCTTGTAACTGTCCGTCTCGTACCACTTCTTGTTCAGCGACACCAGGCCGACGGCCGCCGCCTCGGACACGTAGGCCTGGATCTGCTCCATCGGCACGCCCAGCTTGACCGACAGCTCCTCGGCGGTCGGCTTGCGGCCGAGCGCCGTCTCGAGCTGCTTGCTGGCGGCGTCCACCTTGCTCTGCTTGGACCGGACCAGCCGGGGCACCCAGTCCATGCTGCGGAGTTCGTCCAGCATGGCCCCGCGGATGCGGGGGACGCAGTACGTCTCGAACTTGACCCCGCGGTCCAGGTCGAACGCCTCGATGGCGTCCATCAGGCCGAACACCCCGGCCGAGATCAGGTCGTCCAGGTCGACCCCGTCCGGCAGCCTGGCCCAGATGCGTTCGGCGTTGTACTTGACCAGCGGCAGGTAGTTCTCGACCAGTCGGTTCCGCAGGTCTACCGTCGGGTGCGCCCGGTAGTCCCTCCAGACCTGCGGGATGTCGGCCTCGACACGCGTCACCATCGCGTCCTCCCTGACGAACGGCAGGCGCCGGCCGGTCGGCCGAACACCCGATGGTGACAGCGGGCTGTCACCGATCGGGCTTCCCCCGTCAGCCGACCGCCGCGGGCGCCGGCCCCGGCAGGGGCGACGGCACCAGACGGCGGGGTCGGCAGCCTGCCGAATTCCCCCGCGGCCCCGGGCGGGATGGTCCCGGGCACCCGCTTCGCTTATCGACCGCGGTTCCAGCGGCAGATCACTCAAACCGCCGGAACCGCCGACCGCCCCCGCGAACCCCCGCTCACGCCAGGCACCCCAGGTTTCCCCGGAAGAACCGGCCGGGTTCCCCAACCCGGCCGGCCCGTCGCGTGCGAGAGGGCGGGCTGATACCCGACGGCCGGCCGGGTGTCGAGAGAGAAAGGTGCAAAACGGGCCGGGTCCGGGCCGGAAGCGATAGCGACGCAGCGACGGCGTTTGGCTTTGCTCCCCCTCTCCGCTTCGGGGAGGGGGCCGGGGGAGGGGTTGAGGCTGCTACCCGTCGCTGCGACTTCGGAGGCTCGGTGTCGGGATGAAGGTCTGACCCCTCCCCGGCCCTCCCCGAAGCGGAGAGGGGAGCAAGTAGCGCGGCGCTTGCAGCGTAGCTTTGGTGACCGGTGAGGTGGAGCGGGGACGTCGCACATGCTTCCGGCTCGGACGGCGAATCAGTAAGATGGGCGACGCCCGCCGGCCGGCGGGACCGGAGGATCGGGATGAGCCGCACACTCGGACTGCTGGCCGCACTGCTCCTGTTGCTTGTCGCCACGCTGGTCGGCGGCGGGCTGTTCACATTCCGCCAGCAGGCCAGCCGGGCGATGCAGATGGAGCGGCTGGCCATGCTGGAACAGGAACGGGCTGCGGCGGAGGCGGCCCGGGCCGCGGCGAACCCCGACCCCCCGAAGTTCGGCGAGGACCGCGTGCCGACCGCCCTCAAGGACGTCCCGTTCGACGGCGACCGGGCGCACAAGTACCTGACCGAGCTGTGTGCCATCGGCCCGCGGGTGAGCGGCAGCCCGGGGATGGCCAAGCTGCAACAGGTTGTCACCAAGCACTTCGAGAAGCACGGGGCGACCGTCACCCGGCAGGAGTTCCAGGGCCGGCAGCGGAGCCAGCGACAGCCGGTGCCGATGTGCAACCTGGTCGCCTCCTGGCACCCGGACCGCAAGACCCGGGTGATCCTGTGCAGCCACTACGACACCCGCCCGGCCGCCCACGAAGAACCGGACCGGACCGACTGGAACAAGCCGTTCATCAGCGCCAACGACGGCACCTCCGGGGTGGCGGTGTTCATGGAACTGGCCCACTACCTCAAGGATCTGCCGACCGGGGTGGGGGTGGACGTGGTGCTGTTCGACGGCGAGGAGTGGGTGTTCGACCTGGGGGTGCCGGGGGTCCGGGAGGGGGACGCGTACTTCCTCGGGTCGGAGCACTTCGCCCGGGAGTACGACCGCAACAAAGGCAAGCTGCCGTACACCTACAAGGCCGCCATCCTGCTCGACCTGTGCTGTGCGGACGGCGCCCGGCTGGCGGTCGAGGGGCACTCGCTGCAGTTCGCCCCGCGGCTGGTGGAGGAGGTGTGGAAGCTGGCCGAGCGGCTGGGGGCCAAGTCGTTCAAGTACGAGCGGGGGTTCCGGCGGGCGGTGGACGTGCTGGACGACCACCTGGCGCTGAACGCGGTCGGCATCCCGGCGGTGGACGTGATCGACTTCGACTACCCGCACTGGCACCGGCTGACCGACACCGCGGACAAGGTGTCGGCGAAGCAGTTGGCCGAGGTCGGCCGGGTGCTGGCGGCGTGGGTGCAGGCACAGAAGTGATTGTGTAGGGCGGTGCCGAGTCTTCGAGGCCCGCCGTTTTGGGGGCGGGCCGGTTGCCACGCGGCGGGCCTCCCAAAGCCTCGGCACCGCCCTACAAGTCTACAGGAAGCCGGAGCCGACCCGATGAATGATCCGGCGGCGCTCGCACTGGTGATGGCGGTCGGGCTGGTGGTCCTGGGGCTGGTCACCGGGTGGTGGCAGGTCCGCGGGCTGCGGCGGCTGGCCGCCCGCGCCCACGTCCCGAGCGACGAGTACGCCTACCTCCGCAGCAAACACCGCCGCCGGCTGCTGACCGCCGGCATCCTGGTGACCGTCGGCGGGCTGATCGGCGGGGCGTACCTGTCCGGGATGGAGCGGCAGGCGGACGCCCTCGGCGAGAAGCGAGCGGCTCCGGACGACGGGCCGAAGCCGGAGATGACCCCGGAGCAGAAGCAGTTCGTCCGCCAGTGGGGGCTGTACTGGATCGGGGTGATCGTGCTGGTGTTCGCCCTGGTCGGGCTGGCGTTCGTGGACGCGGTCGCCACCCGCCGGTACTGGCTGACCCAGCTCCGCACGCTCCGGGAGGAGCACCAGTCGAAGCTCCGCCGGGATTTAGCCGTTTACAAGCAGCACAAGCAACAGACCCGCGGCGGCCGGTTTGGCAACCGGCTGGGCGGGGACACGTAGGGCGGTGCCGAGGAGGCTTGGCGACGAGGCCTGCCGGTCCGGGCAAGTGCCCGGCTCCGTACCGGCGGGTCGGGCCGGGGGAGGGCGAGGCTCCTGCCGAGCCGGGGAGCGCGTGGCAACGGCCCGAAGTCCCACCCGAAGCTGCGACCGGGCACGGGATGGGGTGGTTGCCGCAGGCTGACGGCTCGGCAGGAGCCTCGCCCTCCCCGCGGGAAGCCCACCGGGGCTGACAACTGTCCGTTGCCGTTTTCGGCAGGCCTCGTCGCCAAGCCTCCTCGACCCGCCCTACACATAACCCCGCGGTGAAATGCTTACTTCTTCCGCTTCTTCTCCGCCGCCTCCGCCTGGGCCATCGCCTTCAGGGACGGGATGGACGTGGTGGACTGGGTGAACTCCCGCAGCTTCGCCCGCGCCCGGCTGAGCTTCGCCCCGATGGTGTTCACCGGCAGGTCCAGCTCGGTGCTGATCTCCTCGTAGGTGCGGCCCTCGAGGTAGAACAGCCGGACGATCTCCCGGTCGGTGCCGCGGAGCTTCCGGAGCAGCCGTTCCACCTCCTCCAGCCGCTCCATCCCCTTGAGGGCGACCGGGTCGTCGGCCTCGACCTCGGGAGCTTTCACCTCGCCCTTGCGGATCGCCTCCCGGACCGCCTGCCGGCGGTTCAGCTCGTGGACGCAGATGCGGCGGGCGATCACCGTCAGGTACGTGGACAGGGCGGCCTGGCCGCGGAACTGGCGGAGCAGCTTGTAGTCGTCCTTGACAATCTCCACCAGCACCTCGGCGGCGATGTCCTCCACGTCCTCCGGGAACAGCTTGGCGCTGCGGAGGTGGGCGGTGTAGTGGATGGCGTGGTAGACGAGGCTGAGGAACCGGTCGACGAAGTCGTTCCAGGCGGCCGGCTGCTTGGCCAGCAGGGCCTGGAGGAGGTCGCGGTCGAACGCGGTGAGGGACACGGCAGAGACCCCCCGGGAGCGGCCGTCGCGTCCGTGGGCGGCCCGTCGATGCGGTCACGCTCATCTTACCCCGCCCGCCGCCGGCGGGGTAGCCGCCGCCGGCCGACGGGGGCATTTCCCTTGCGGATCGGGCCGGCCGGGCGGATTATGGCGGCTCGCACACCCGCCGGAGCGCCACCGTGCCCGACCCCACCCGCCGCTCGTTCCTGGCCGCCGGCGCCGCCGCCGGCCTCACGGGGCTGCCCATGACCGCCGACGCCGACGACAAGCCGAAGCCGCCGGACCGCGACTACCCGGCCCCGAAGTTCGTCCCCAAGCGGAAGCGGCCGAAGCTCGGCGACACGCTCGTCGAGGACTTCGTCATCTACGCCCACTCCGACCTGGAGATGACCAAGAAGCTGCTGGCCAAGGAGCCGATGCTGGCCAACGCTTATGTGGACTGGGGCGGCGGGGATTGGGAGAGCGGCCTCGGCGGGGCGTCCCACATGGGCCGCCGGGACATCGCCGAGTTCCTGCTGGCCAGCGGCACCCGCGGGGACGTGTTCGCGTTCACCATGCTCGGCAACCTGGACGCGGTGAAAGCGATGCTGACCGCCTTCCCGAAGCTGATCGACGCCCGCGGGCCGCACGGGTTCAGCCTGCACTTCCACGCCCAGGTCGGCGGCAAGGACGCCGAGAAGGTGCTGGAATACCTCCAGTCGGTGAAGAAGGTGGAGCTGAAGCCGCTGCCGCCAGGGATGATGCCCAAGAAGTAGGGTCCGCTGTGCGGACCGGTTCGCATCCGATGGTCCGCACAGCGGACCCTACCCCGGAGTCGCCATGCAGGTGTTCGTCGCTCTCCTCACGCTCGCCGTCGCCGCGGCCCAGCCGCCGAAGTTCACCCGCACCGAGGACGTGATCTACGGCCGCAAGAACGGCCTGGCAATGACGATGGACGTGTTCACCCCGGACAAGCCGAACGGGCTGGGGGTGGTCTTCTGCGTCAGCGGCGGGTGGTTCTCGGCCAAGGAGGCGGTCAACCCGACCTTCTACGCCCCGTTCCTGGCCCGCGGGTACACGGTGTTCGCGGTGATGCACGGGTCGCAGCCGAAGTACACCATCCCGGAGGTGCTGTCCGACATGCACCGGGCGGTCCGGTTCGTCCGGCACAACGCGGCCAAGTACCACGTCGACCCGGACCGGCTCGGCATCTGCGGTGCGTCGGCCGGCGGGCACCTGTCGCTCATGCAGGGGTGCGCGTCGAAGCCCGGCGACCCGAAGGCCAAAGACCCGGTCGAGCGGCAGTCGTCCCGGGTGGCGGCGGTCGGCTGCTTCTTCCCGCCGACCGACTTCCTGAACTACGGCGAAGAGGGCGTCGTGGCCCTCGGCCGGGGGGTGCTGAGCGGGTTCCGCCCGCCGTTCGAGTTCTGGGAGCGGAAGCCCGGGTCGAACGCCCTCGTCATCATCGAGGACGAGGACCGGCTGAAGGCGATCGGCAAGCAGATCTCGCCGGTGTACCACGTGACCAAGGACGACGCCCCCGCTCTCATCATCCACGGGGACAAGGACAAGCTGGTGCCGATCCAGCAGGCCGAGCGGATCATCGCGGCGCTGAAAGAGGCCGGGGTGCCGTGCGAGCTGGTCACCAAGGCCGGCGGCGACCACGGCTGGAAAGGGATCGACAAGGACATCGAGACGATCGCGGACTGGTTCGACAAGCATCTGGCCAAGAAGTAGTACCGCTGCCGGCACACGGCATCCGGTTGCCGCCCCAACGGGGCGACCGGGAATAGCCAGGGGTGGAGGCTCTGCGGAACCCCTGGACACCCGGCAACAGTAACACCCCTGGCAGCCCCAACGGGGCGACCCGGTCGGTCGTAAGGGTCGCCCCATTGGGGCTGCGGTGGGGATGGGTTGGCCTCCGGACCAGGGGTTCCGCAGAGCCTCCACCCCTGGCTATTCCCGGTCGCCCCGTTGGGGCGGCATTGATCGCACCTGGTTGAAAGGAATGACCTCCATGCTCTCCCGACGTTCGTTCCTCGCCGCGTCTGCGGCGGCACCGCTCGTCTACACCCGCTCGTCGGCTTATCCGGCGAACGACAAGCTCGCCCTCGGGTTCATCGGCGTCGGCACGATGGGCCGCGGCCACCTCGGCGGCTTCCTCGGCATGAACGAGGTGGAAGTCGTCGCCGTCTGCGACGTGGTCAAGGAGCGACTGGACAGCGCGGCCAAGACGGTCGCCGACCGGTACGCCAAGCGGGCCAAGTCCGGCACCCCGGCCGCGTGCAAGGCGTACACCGACTTCCGCGACGTGTTGGCCCACCCGGGGCTGGACGCCGTGGTGATCGCCACCCCGGACCACTGGCACACCATCCCGTGCGTCCTGGCCGCCCGGGCCAAGAAGCACATCTACTGCGAGAAGCCGCTCACCCACAACGTCGCCGAAGGCCGGCAACTGGTGGGCGAGGTGGCCAAGGCCGGGGTGGCGTTCCAGACCGGCAGCCAGCAGCGGAGCGAGTTCGGCGGCCACTTCCGCAAGGCGGTCGAGTACGTGTGGAACGGCCGGATCGGCAAGCTGAAGACGGTGCGGATCGGGGTCGGCGGGCCGGCCAAGCCGTGCGACCTGCCGACCCAGGAGACGCCCCCCGGCACCGACTGGGACGCCTGGCTCGGGCCGGCCCCGGAGCGGGGGTACAATGAGGTACTCTGCCCGAAGGGGGTCCACGGCCACTTCCCGCAGTGGCGGGAGTACCAGGAGTACGCCGGCGGCGGGCTGGCGGACATGGGCGCCCACCACTTCGACATCGCCCAGTGGGCGATGAAGATGGACGGCAGCGGCCCGGTCAAGGTGGTCCCGCCGAAGAACCCGAAGGCGACCAGCGGGCTGCGGTTCGAGTACGCTAACGGGGTGACGGTGATCCACATTTTCAGTCGATCGTTGCGTTCCGTAGCGGCATGGTGGATGTAGTTCTGGCACTCGGCCGGGGTGAACCAGTCGAGGGCCTCGCCGCACAAGCCTTCGGTGCCGGCGACGGTCCGTGGCTTCTGCCGGCGGATCTCGGCCTTGGCTTTGGCGAACACCTGCTCGATGGGGTTCAGGTCCGGGGAGTACGGCGGCAGGTAGGCGAGGGTGGCCCCGGCCCGCTCGACCGCGGCGGCCACCCCGGCCACCTTGTGGCTCGGCAAGTTGTCCAGCACCAGCACGTCGCCCGGTCGCAGGGCGGGAGCCAATTGTTGCTCGACGTACGCCCGGAACAGGTCCCCGTTCATCGCCCCGTCCACCACCAGCGGGGCGAACAGCCGGACCTCGCAAGGCGGCCACGAAGGTGATCGTCTTCCAGTGCCCGTGCGGCACCGCCTCGACCACCCGCCGGTGGGTCGGCCCCACCGTACCCCGGCGTCATGTTCGACTTCACCCACGTCTCGTCGAGGAAAACGAGGCGGGCCGGGTCGAGGCCGACCTGCCGCCTGCCACTCGGCCCGCCGGGCGGCGACATCCGGCCGGTCCTGCTCGGCGGCCCGGAGGACTTTTGAACGAGATCTTGAGCGCGTGCAGGGCGGCCCAGAGGGTGCCGATGCGACCTCCACGCCCAGGTGACGGCGGAGGCCTTCGAGCTGCGGTCGGGAACCGCGGCCACGGCCGCCCGGAGTTCGGCCTCGTACCGGGCGTGGAACGGCCGCCGCTTGGTGGCGTGGCTCCGGGCGGCGACCTCGCCCGTCTGCTGGAAGCGGCGGTAGAAGAGCCGCACCCTCGGCCGAGACGGTGTACTTGCGGGCGATGGCGGCGAACGGATGCCCGGCCTGGCAGTCGGCCAGCACACGCCGCCGCAGGTCCAACGAGATGGCGGCAGCCACGGCGAAACTCCACGGGTGAGATCACCTGAGCTTTGCCGAACTCTCTCTCAAGCGCAAGGCTCAAATCGAAACTGCTCTAACGGGGTGACGGTGATCCACAACGAGTTCGTCGGCGACGCCCGGGCGGACTGCGTGTTCGAGGGGACCGAGGGCATGATCCTGGTCAGCCGGGGCGGCATCAGCAGCCGGCCGGACACGATCCTGACGGAGCCGCTGGGTAAGGACGCGGAGCGGGTGCTGCCGTCGAACGACCACAAGCGGAACTGGCTGGCGGCTATCCGGGGCAAGGTGCCGACGATCTGCCCGGCCGAGGTCGGCCACCGGTCGGCGACCATCTGCCACCTGGGCAACATCGGCTACCGGCTTGACCGCCCGCTGACCTGGGATCCGAAGGCCGAGCGGTTCGTCGGCGACGAGGCGGCGAACAAGGAACTGAGCCGGGAGCCGCGGAGTAAGTGGAAGCTGGTGTAGTCTCGTAGGGCGGGTCAAGCCGGCTCTGCGGCGCCGACCCGCCGGAAGTGGCAATGGCCTCACCCGGGCCGGCGGGTCGGCGCCGCAGAGCCGGCTTGACCCGCCCTACATGATTTGGGAGTCACCGAATGCGTTCACTGATCGCGACACTGCTATTCACTACGGCGGCGGTCGCGGCCGACCACACCACGGACACCCCGGACCAGGTCAAGAAGGCGCTCGCCGACAAGACGGCCGTGCTGATCGACGTCCGCGAGCCGAAGGAGTGGGACGCCGGCCACCTGAAGGACGCCAAGCCGTTGCCGCTGAGCAAGATCCGGGCGGGCGTGCCCGAGGCGGAGCGGCTCAAGGTGATGCCGAAGGGGAAGGTGGTGTACCTGCACTGCAAGGCCGGCGGCCGGTGCCTGACCGCGGCCGACGAGCTGAAGAAGTTCGGGTACGACGTGCGGCCCCTGAAAGCGGGGTACGAAGACCTGCTCAAAGCCGGTCTGCCGAAAGCGGAGAAGTAAAACGCAAGAAAGCCCACCCGTTGCAACGGGTGGGCTTCGCGCCTTCCTGACTCTGTTACCCACTCACCCCACGTACACCGACTTGGTGCCGGTGAACGGCGCCAACTGGAGGTCGGACGCCGGGGCCACCCCGACCGGGTTCAGGTAGAACGCCAGCATCGACTGGCCGGTGTACACGAACGCCTTGCTGCCGTCGGACGCGACCAGGTCGGCCTTGCCGTCGTTGTCCAGGTCCTTGACCGTCAGTTGGGTGCCGGCCCGGCCGCCGGTGTTGCTGTTGACGAAGAAGTCGGCCATGCGGACCGAGTCGGCCCCCTTGTTGGCCACCACGTCCGCCCCGTAGAAGACCGTCACCCGCGGGGCGCCGCCCGGCCCGGCCCCGGTGACCAGGTCCATCTTGCCGTCCGCGTTGAAGTCGCCGACCGACACCACCGCCCCGTTCCGCAGGGTCGACTCGTAGGCGAAGAAGTCGGCCACCAGCCGCATCGGCACCTTCCCGCTGCCGATCGTCTTGCCGTCGAACACGGCCACCCGCGGCCCGCCGCCGGCCCCGGCCGAGACGATCAGGTCGGCGGTGCCGTCCGCGTTCAGGTCGCCGGCCGCCACCCGGGCGCCGCCCCGGAACTTGTCGTCGTCGATGCCGAAGAAGTCGCCGATCACCTTGGCCCGGGCCGGGTCCGCCCCGGCCTGGAACTGGGCCAGGTCGAACACCCGCACCCGCGGCCCGCCGCCGGTGTCGGCGGCCACCACCAGGTCCGGCCGGCCGTCCCCGGTGAAGTCCCCGGCGGCGATGTTCACCCCCCCGCCGAAGGTGCCCTCGAACACCGGGATGCCACCGGGGATGACCTCCGCCCCGGTCCGCCCGTCGTACACCCGGACGAGCGGGGCGTCCCCGGCCCCCGGGGCGGTGATCAGGTCGTCCACCCCGTCCCGGTTGACGTCCGCCATCAGCACCCGGGAACTGCCCCGGGTGGGCGGGACGACCGTCTGCCCGGTGGTGGCGGTCAGCTTGCCGTCCGTCCCGGTGGTGAAGGTGTACACCACCGCCCCGGGGCCGGACCCGTTGCCCAGGGCGACCGTCCCGCCGACCGACTGCCGCAGGCCGATCGGGTCGATCGCCACCGCCCCGCCGTTGGCGATGGTGACCGTTACCCGGGTGGCGGTGGTGGCCGCGTACCCGCCGCCGGGGGTGACGACCAGGGTGTGGGTGCCGTCCGGCAGCCCGGCCACGGTGAACGCCCCGTCTGTCCCGGCCTTGGCCGCCACCGGGATGAGGGTGCCGGCGTTGTACAGGTCGAGCTGCAGGTTCTGCGGCGGCAGCCCGACCTCGCTCGCGTCCCGCACCCCGTTCCCGTTCGTGTCCACGAACAGCGACCCGGTCAGCGACCCGGGGTACGTGACCCCGAAGTTGACCCCGGTGGTCAGGTCGTTGCCCACCGTCACTTGCCGGCGGGGCGTCCCGTCCGGGGTGTCCACCCCGGCGTTCGACGGGACCACCACCGAGACGGTGTGCTTGCCGGTCAGCACGTTGGCGAACAGGTAGTTGCCGTTCGCGTCGGTGGTGGTGGCGAAGTCGATCTTGCTGTCGCTGTTGACGTCCAGTTGGACCGTCACCCCGCCCAGCCCGGTGCCGGTGGCCGACCCGGCCCCGAGGGTGACTTTCCCCTGGATGGCGTTGAGCGGCTTGTACCCGGCGTCCAGCCCGGTGACGGTCGCCCCGTTGGCCACGGTGGCGGTCATCGGGCCTTGGCTGACCGGCGAGTAGTTCAGGCTGGCGGTGACGGCCAGCCGGTGCGTCCCGTCCGGCACGTGGGCGAACGTGTACGTGCCGTCCGACCCGGTGACGGCCGTCTGGTTCACCCCGCCGACGCTGAACAGGTCGAGGCTGACGACCGACGCGGCGATGCCCGGCTCGTCCGCGTCCCGTTTGCCGTTCGCGTTCAGGTCGGCGAAGATGGTGCCGCTCAGCTTGCCGGTCGGCTGCAGGCCGACGTTCAGTCCGGTGACGGCGGTCCCGGCGACCGGGACCGTGCGGACCACCCCGTCCCCGGTCGGGACGGTGCTGGCCGTCGGGGTGACGGTGACCGTGTGGGAGCCGTCGGCCACGTTCGCGAATGTGTACGCCCCGGTGGCGTCCGTCTGGACGGTGGCGGCGGCTGTGGTGGCGGTGCGGTCCAGTTGAACCGTGATCCCGGCCAGCCCCGGCTCGGCGGAGTCCCGGACGCCGTTCGCGTTCAGGTCGGCGAACACCAGCCCGGACAGGTCCGCGGTCGGGACCGTCCGGTCTTCGAGCGGGCGGACTTCCGGCACCGGACGGCGGCTCTTCCGCGGCATGGTCGGCTCCTGCCAGGGGCGGGTTGATGGGACCGCACACGGCCCACCAACGGGGCCACGCGCAATCGGCACTGTCGCTAGAATCGACCGAGACGGGCCGTGGAATTCAGCCCATTTGGCAGATCGGCTCAAGCCGGCAGGGGGCCAAAGATCAAGCAAAATCCGGTGCCGGCACGGGGGTTCGCCTTGACGACAGGTGGTGTCGCCCCTAACTTCATTCTTTCCTGACCGCGAGCGTGGCCAGGAATTTGTGGGACCAGGAGGTCGGGCGTGGCCGCCTTCGCGAACGAGCGAATCCGCATCCGGATGGAAGGGTACGACCACGAGGTGCTGGACCGGACGGCCAGCGAAATCGTGGACACCGCCCAACGGACCGGGGCCGAAGTCCACGGGCCGATCCCGCTGCCGACCCGGATCGAGCGGTACACGGTGTTGCGTAGCCCGCACATCGACCGCAAGAGCCGGGAGCAGTTCGAGATCCGGACCCACAAGCGGCTGATCGACATCCTCCAGCCGACCGGCAAGACGATCGAGGCGCTGAACAAGGGTCTTTCGCTGCCGCCGGGGGTGGACATCAAGATCCGGGTGCTGAGCGCCGCCGGGGCGTGACATGGTTTCGTAGGGCGGGGCCGACGCTTTGGGAGGCCCGCCGTAGGAGCTGCTAGCCGTTTTCCGAGCCGGCGTGCCTCGAAGACTCGGCACCGCCCTACGGAAGACGGGTTGACGATTGGCCGGAATGACCTAGGCTTACGGTTCCCCTCGCCGCGGCCCGACCGCCGCGGCGAGCGGTTTTCTGAGACAGACTGATTCACGGGCTTCGGGTCGCCGCCTCCGCGGCACTTTGACCCAACCGCCGCCCGGCGGCTGGCCCGAGGAAGGTGAAGCGATGGCTTCCGTTGCTCCCGCGTCGTCGCCGCTGACCGTCGAAGTGACCGACACCCTCAAGGTGCCGGTGGTGAACGCTTCCGGGGCGGCGGTCGGCATGCTCGACGTGAACCCGGCCGAGTTCGGCGGCAAGATCAACCAGCAACTGCTGCACGATGTCGTGCTGATGTACCTGGCCAACCAGCGGGCCGGGACGCACAGCACCCTGCGGCGGGGCGAGGTGGCCGGCAGCACCAAGAAGCTGTTCCGCCAGAAGGGCACCGGGAACGCCCGGGCCGGCACCAAGCGGACGAACAAGCGGAAGGGCGGCGGCACCGCCAAGGGGCCGAAGCCCCGGGATTACGAGTACCACCTGCCGAAGAAGGCGGTCCGGGCGGCGACCCGGATGGCCCTGCTGAGCAAGTTGCGGGACGGCGAGGCGGTCGTGGTTGAGGAGTTGGCGATGGCCGCTCCCAAGACCAAGGACATGGCCAAGCTGCTGGGGGCGGTCAAGCTCGGCACCAAGGTGGTCAAGAAGGGCGACCAGGCGGTCGAGCAGGACGTGACCCTGGCGGACACCACCGTCCTCATCGGCACCGCCGGGTACGACCCGAACGTGTACAAGAGCGGCCGGAACATCCCGGGTGTGAAGGTGCTGCCGGCCGCCGAACTCAACGCCTACGCGCTGCTCAAACACAAGCGGCTGGTGTTGACCAAGGCGGCCCTGGAGGCGTTGCGGACGCCCAAAGGTGAGGCGAAGTGATTTGGTAGGGCGGTGCCGAGTCTTCGAGGCCCGCCGCAAACGGCAGTGGCATCAGCCCAAGACGGCGGGCCTCCCAGAGCATCGGCACCGCCTTACAAGTGATACAAGTGCGGCTGGCAGGAGTGTGAGTCATGGCCCGTACCCGACCGAAGCCGAAGCGGTATCAGCGGAAGTTGGCTGCCCGCAAGCCGTGCGTTCACGGCGAGCCGGGCGTCGAGCTGCGGCCGCACCAGGTCATCCTCCGGCCGCTCGTCACCGAGAAGGGGACGCACCAGAGCACCCGGTACAACAGCTACACGTTCATGGTCAGCCCGCTGGCGTCCAAGAGCCAGATCAAGGGGGCCGTGGAGGAGCTGTTCAACGTCCGGGTGGACGCCGTCCGCACCATGAACCGCAAGGGGAAGGTGGCCCGGTTCCGCCAGACGCTCGGCAAGCAGGCGGACTGGAAGAAGGCGATCGTCACGCTGAACGAAGAAGACCGGATCGAGTTCTTTTGATTGGCGTAGGGTCCGCACAGCGGGCCGGCCGGGGTCGCAACGGTCCGCACAGCGGACCCTACTAGGGACGAGTCATGGGCATCCGCCAATACAAGCCGACCTCCGCCGGCCGCCGGGCCGGGTCGGTGTCCGACTTCGCCGAGTGTACGAACCCGCATCTCAACGCGCCAGCCAAGCCGTTGCTCGAGCCGCTCAAGAAGAAGGGCGGGCGGAACCACCACGGGATCGTCACCTCCCGGTTCCGCGGCGGCGGCCACAAGCGGATGTACCGGGTCATCGACTTCAAGCGGAAGAAGGACGGGGTCGAGGCGACCGTGCTGTCCGTCGAGTACGACCCGAACCGGTCGGCCCGGATCGCCCTGATCGAGTACACGGACAAGGTCAAGACGTACATCCTCGCCCCGGACGGGTTGAAGGCCGGGGACAAGGTCGGCAGCGGGGCGGACGTCGAACCGCGGCTGGGCATGTGCATGCCGCTGAGCCGGATCCCGCTCGGCATGACGATCCACTGCATCGAGCTGACCCCGGGCCGCGGCGGGCAGATCTGCCGGTCCGCCGGCTGTCACGCGACGTTGACCAACCGTGACAAGGACTGGGCGCAGCTCACGATGCCGAGCGGGGAAGTCCGCCGGGTGTCGAGCAAGTGCCGGGCGACCATCGGCAGCGTGTCCAACCCGGACCACATGAACATCAGCCTCGGCAAAGCGGGCCGGGTGCGGTGGAAGGGCCGCAAGCCGCACAACCGCGGCACCAGCATGAACCCGACCGACCACCCGATGGGCGGCGGCGAAGGGCGGACGGCCGGCGGGCGGAACCCGACGTCCAAGACCGGGGTGCTGTCCAAGGGCGGCAAGACCCGCAAGAAGCGGAAGCCGGGGAACAAGGCGATCGTCCGCCGGCGGCCGAGCGGGCCGTTCCAGCAGAGCAAGTAACAGGCTCCTGGCGGTGTGTCGGCTGAGCGGGTGGGAAAGTTGGAAGAATCCCCCTGGCCTGAGTGCGCCGGGCGGCGCATTAATAACTGTCCGGCCCCGGCCGGCCAGCACTAGAGGAGTGGTGACGGCATGGGCCGCTCGATGAAGAAAGGCCCCTACGTCGAACCGCGGCTGTACGCCAAGGTCGAGAAGCAGGGGGCCAACAAGGAACCGCTCAAGACCTGGGCCCGGGACTGCACCATCGTCCCGGAGTTCATCGGGGCGACCTTCCTGGTTCACAACGGGAAGACGTTCCACAAGGTGTACGTGACGGAAGAGATGGTCGGGCACAAGCTCGGGGAGTTCAGCCCGACCCGGACGTTCAAGGGGCACTCCGGCGGCAAGGGTAAGGCGGCGGCCAAGTAACGCGACCGTAGACCGCCGCGAGGCGTGGGACCAATGATCTACAAAGCCAAGCACCGGTACTGCGACGTGTCGCCTCGCAAGATGCGGCCGTTCACCCAGCTGATCCGCGGGAAGAACGTGGACGAGGCGATCGAGGCGCTGCGGTTCTACCCGAACCGCGGCGCCCGGATGATCGAGGCGGTGGTCAAGGCGGCCGTCGGCAACGCCGAGGACCAGGGCTGCCGCGACCTGGACGAGCTGTACGTCCACATCGCCCGGATCGACGGCGGGCCGATGTTCAAGCGGATCCAGCCGCGGGCCCGGGGCACCGCGTTCGGGATCAAGCGGCGGCTCAGCCACATCGTGGTCGAGCTGATCGACATGGCGGCCGTCGGGGCGGCGACCGACGCCCCGGTCCCGGCGACCGCGACGACGTGACGACGTAGGCGCAGGCGAGTGACGACGGCCGGTTCGACGACGACCCGTACCCGACCGTTACTCCGCCCGGCCCGGCTGGGACGACCAGTCGGCTTCCCCGGGCGGCAGACGTTCGGCCGACACCGACACCCCAAGCGTGGGACGCTCGCGGCGGGCGACGCCGGGTGTGGCGGTTTGGCCGGTGACAGCAAGGGCACAACGATGGGCCAGAAAGTCCGCCCGACCGGGTTCCGCACCGGCATCATGCAGCCGTGGGCCAGCGCCTGGTACGCGAACAAGCAGGACTTCTCGGAGCTGCTCGTCGAGGACTTCCGCATCCGGAAGTTCATCGGCCGGTTCCTGATGAACCCGAAGGACCGCAAGGCCCAGCGGCCGGCGATCTCCAAGGTGAAGATCGAGCGGACCCGGGAGCGGGTGATCGTCACCATCTACAGCAGCCGGATCGGGGCGATCATCGGCAAGAAGGGCGAGAAGATCGAGAAGCTGACCAAGGCGCTGGAGAAGCTGACCCGCCGGCACATCGACGTGAAGACGGTCGAAGTGACCCGGCCGGAGATCGACCCGCAGCTGGTCGCCGAGGACATCTGCGAGCAGTTGGAGAAGCGGGCCAGCTTCCGCCGGACCATGAAGCAGGCCATCCAGCGGGGCATGGAGAACGGGGCCAAGGGGATCAAGCTGCAACTGTCCGGCCGGCTGGGCGGCAGCGAAATGGCCCGGTGCGAGAAGGGGATGGACGGGTCCATCCCGCTGTCGACGCTGCGAGCCAAGGTGGACTACGGGTTCGCCGAAGCCTCGACCCCGCAGGGGAACATCGGGGTCAAGTGCTGGATCAACAACGGCGACTTCCTGACCGGGGAGATCAACGATGCCACTGATGCCCAAGCGGGTCAAGTATCGAAAAAGCCAGCGCGGCGTCGTAAGGGGTAACGCGACCCGGGGCAACTACGTCGCTTACGGCGACTTCGGTCTGCAGACGCTCGAAGGCGGCCGGCTGAGCGCCGAATGCATCGAGAGCGCCCGGATCACCATGACCCGGTTCGTCTCCGGGGAAGGCCGCTACTACCTGCGGGTGTTCCCGCACAAGAGCGTGACCGCCATCCCGGCCGAGACGCGGATGGGTAAGGGGAAGGGCGAGCCGGAATACTGGGCGGCGGTCGTCCGGCCGGGGACGGTGATGTTCGAGATCGCCGGCATCCCCGAGGCGACGGCCAAGGACTGCTTGGCTCGGGTGGCGTACAAGATGCCGTTCAAGTGCCGGTTCGTCACCCGCCGGCCGAACGTGTAACAAACTCCTGGTTCCCATGCTCCGCGTGGGAACCAGCTGGTGCGACGCTCCGCGTCGCGGACTGGTAGCCCGGGGACGCAGCTAGCCGCCCCCGAAGACGTGACTCAGAGCGTCACCCCCGTGCGTTCCCACGCAGAGCGTGGGAACGAGGGGAAGGGGAAGGTTAGCCGCGAGGACAGAGACATGAAAGCCAGCGAACTCCACGGGCAGAGCGACGAGCAACTGACGCTCGCCCTGCGGGACACCGAGAAACACCTGTTCCAGCTCCGCTTCCAGTCGGCCACCGACCGGCTGGAGACGCCGAGCGAGATGGCCAAGGCGAAGAAGGACATCGCCCGGATCAAGACCGAGCAGCGGCGGCGGGAACTGGCCAAGATGGCCGGCCTGTCCGCCGAGGCGGTCGCGGCCGCGGTGGTCAAGCTGGAACCGAAGACCGAAGGCCCGGGCAAGCGGCGGGCGAAGCGGGCGATCGCCCGGCTGGCCGCCCTCACGCCGGCGAAGGGGAAGTAACCGATGGCCGACACCACCACCGCACCGAAGGCCGAACGGTCCGAGCACGGCAACGGCCGGGTCGTCACCGGGATCGTCACCCGGGACAAGACGGCCAAGACCCGGCGGGTCGAGATCGACCGGCTGGTCCGGCACGCCCGGTACGGCAAGTTCGTCAAGCGGCGGACGGTGTGCTACGTCCACGACGAGGCGAACGAGTCGCACCTCGGCGACACGGTCGAGATCATCGAGTGCCGGCCGATGTCCAAGCTGAAGCGGTGGAAGCTGGTCAAGGTGGTGACGAAGGCTCCGAGCCGCACCCTGTCCAACCTGGAAGGGGCGGTGGCCGGGGCGGACGCGGCGGCCCCGAAAGCGGCTCCGGCCGCAGCGAAGTGACCAACGAAGCCCGCGGGCGACCGTCCGCGGGCTTTGTGACCCCGGGAGTCAGTCATGATCCAGATGTATAGCTACCTCGACGTGGCCGACAACACCGGGGCCAAAGAGGTGATGTGCATCCAGGTGCTGGGCGGCAACAAGCGGCGGGTCGCCAACCTGGGTGACGTGATCCGGGCGAGCGTCAAGAAGGCGATCCCGGGCGGGGACGTGAAGCCCGGGGACGTGGTCAAGGGCGTGATCGTCCGCACCCGGGTGGCCACCCGCCGGGAGGACGGCTCCTACGTCCGGTTCGACCGCAACGCCCTGGTGCTGCTGGACGCGGACAACAACCCCCGCGGCACCCGCATCTTCGGAGCGGTCCCCCGGGAGCTGCGGGCCAAGTACAACAAGATCATTAGTCTGGCGGCGGAGGTCGTCTGACATGTACATCCGGAAAGACGACGTCGTGGCCGTACTGGCCGGGGACGACAAGGGCAAGCGGGGCCGCGTCCTCCGCGTCCTGCGGGCGGACAACAAGGTGGTGGTCGAGGGCATCAACCGGGTCTACCGGCACCTGAAGCCGTCCCGCCAGAACCCGCAGGGCGGCCGGCTCTCGAAAGAGATGCCGGTGAACGCCAGCAACGTCGCCCTGATCGACCCGCAGACCAACCAGCCGACCAAGCTGGGGGTGCGGTACCTGGCCGACGGCTCCAAGGAGCTGTTCGCCAAGAAGAGCGGCGCCCGCATCCGGACGCTGTCCAAGCCGAACCCGAAGTATGCCAAGAAGGCGTAGCGTAACTATTTTTGCCCTCTCCCCTTGGGAGAGGGTGGCCCGGCTCTGCGGGCCGGGTGAGGGGTCGCCCCCCCCCCCCCCCGGGACTGTGACCCGCACCGGTGACTGCGGCGGGTGATGGCTATCCCCTCCCCCCCGGCCCCTCTCCCCCAAGGGGAGAGGGGAGACAGAATTACCGGCCCGGACCGGTCCCGTCGGGATGGGGCCGGAGTAGGTCGAACCGAGGTGTGTGATGGCGACCGCCACCAAGACGATGGCCCGGCTGCAAGAGAAGTACGCGACGGAGATCCTCCCGGGGCTGGCCAAGAAGCTGGGCCGGGAGAACGTCCACAGCCTGCCGAAGCTGTCGAAGATCGTCATCAACATGGGCGTCGGCAAGGCGATCACCGACAAGAACCGGATGGGCGAGGCGGTCGAGCACCTGACCGCGATCAGCGGGCAGAAGCCGCAGATCACCAAGGCCAAGCAGGCGATCAGCACCTTCCGGCTGCGGCAGGGCATGGAGATCGGCTGCCGGGTGACGCTCCGCGGCAAGCGGATGTACGAGTTCCTCGACCGGCTGATCGCCCTCGCGTTGCCCCGGATCCGCGACTTCCGCGGGGTGAACCCGAAGTCGTTCGACGGCAACGGCAACTACAACATGGGCCTGTCCGAGCAGATGGTGTTCCCCGAGATCGACCCGGACAAGGTGAACTTCACCCAGGGGATGGACATCAACATCTGCACCACCACCCGCAACGACGACGAGGCGCGGGAGCTGCTGCGGGCGTTCGGGATGCCGTTCCGGGAAGCGTAACACAAGGCAAAAGTAAAAAGGAAAAGGGCAAAAGTTAAGACAGTCTGTCTCTGGCCTAACTTTTTACTTTTTCCTTTTGCCTTTTTACTTTGCAAGAGCGGAACGGCCGGTCCCCACGATCCGGACCGGAACGCCGCACGGGAGACGCGAATGTCGACCAAAGCGAAGATGGCCAAGTATAAGAAGCAGATGGCTTCGCTGTCCGCCCACAAGGCGGAGATGGCTAAGCCGGAAGGCCAGCGGGACGAGAGCAAGCTGCTCCGCCCCCGCGACCTGATCCGCATCCGCCAGCGGTGCCAGATCACCGGCCGGCCGCGGGCCAACTTCCGCAAGTTCGGCGTCTGCCGGATCGTCTTCCGGGACATGGCGTCGAGTGGCCTGATCCCTGGCGTCCGCAAGGCGTCCTGGTAACCCCCGCGTATCGGGAAAGGAGACTTCGCCATGATGACCGACCCGATCGCGGACATGCTGACCCGCATCCGGAACGCGAGCAACGTCGAGCGGCCGGCCGTGGACATGCCGGCCACCAAGCTGAAGGTGGCCATCGCCAAGGTGCTGGTCGAGGAGGGGTTCGCCCTCGGCTACCGGGTGGGCAAGTACACCCCGAACGCCGACACCGGGGCGGACGAATTCCATGAGACGACCGACCTGAGCCAGCCGCACGTCGTCCTCCAGGTGTTCCTGAAGTACGGCCCGGACGGCGAGAAGGTGATCCGCCACATCCAGCGGTACTCGAAGCCCGGCCGGCGGGTGTACCAAGGGTACAAGGACGTGCGGCGGGTGCTGGACGGGCTGGGCATCGCCATCCTGAGCACCAGCAAAGGCGTGCTGTCCGACCGGCAGGCGAAGAAGGCCAAGGTCGGCGGCGAGATCCTCGCCACGGTGTGGTGATTCTGGTAGGGTCCGCTGTGCGGACCGGTGGGACGACAACGGTCCGCACAGCGGACCCTACAAGCTGAGGCCGCGACCCGGCGTTACGCCGGTAAAGCCTCCGGAGGACGTCAGATGTCTCGTATCGGCAAAGCTCCGGTCGTCATCCCGGCCGGCGTCAAGGTGAGCATCGCCAACCGGCTGATCAAGGTGGACGGGCCGAAGGGCAAGCTGGAGTTCGCCCACCACCCGAACATGGCCGTCAAGGTGGACGGGCAGCAGGTGACGGTCGAGCGGCCGGGCGACGACCGGCTGAACCGGTCCCTGCACGGCCTCACCCGGGCGCTCATCAACAACATGGTGACGGGCGTCAGCAAGGGGTACGAGAAGAAGCTGAAGATCGAGGGGGTCGGCTACCAGGCGGCGATGAAGGGCAAGGGGGTCGAGCTGACCGTCGGGTTCGCCAACCGGATCACCCACACCCCGCCGGACGGGATCACCGTCGCCGTCCCCGACCCGACCACCATCCTCGTCACCGGGGCGGACAAGCAGATGGTCGGCCAGTTCGCCGCCGAGATCCGGGCGTCGAAGAAGCCGGAGCCGTACAAGGGCAAGGGCATCCGGTACGAGAACGAGGTCGTCCGCCGCAAGGAAGGGAAGTCGTTCGCCGCCGGGAAGTGAGTGTAGGGTCCGCTGTGCGGACCAAGGGTCGATGACGCCGGGCAGGTTCCGCCCGCACGGTCCGCACAGCGGACCCTACCAGGTGACTTATGGACGCACAGAAACTCAAAGCGAAGCGGGCCGAACGGCGGAAGTTCCGGGTGCGGAAGGCGATCCGCGGGACCGCCGCCAAGCCCCGGCTGTCCGTCCACCGGACCAACCAGCACATTTACGCCCAGCTCATCGACGACGACGGGCAGGTGACGCTGGCCGCCGCGTCCAGCAACGACAAGGACGCCCCGGTCGAGTACGGCGGGAACGTCAAGGCCGCCGCCGCCGTCGGCAAGAAGCTGGCCGAAAAGGCGGTCGCCAAGGGGATCAAGGTGGCGGCGTTCGACCGCGGCCACTTCCGGTTCCACGGCCGGGTGAAGGCGCTGGCCCGGGCGGCGACTGAGGCGGGGCTGGTCTGCACCGGCCTGCAGGACGAGCCGAAGAAGCACAAGGCCGCCCCGGAGGCCGCCCCCGCCAAGAAGGAGAAGGGCGAGGGCAAGCCGAAGGGCGAAGGCAAGAAGAAGGAAGCGGCGAAGGCGTAAGTAGTGCGCCCGCGGCCCCCCCGGGGAGGGAGACTGACAACCCCGGGTCGGAGTCGTGAAAGCCGCCCGCGGAGCGAGCGGACTACACAAGAGCGAGAACACCGGGGCCGCGTGTCCCGTTCCCGAACGAGCACGAGAACCGAAACATGGCACGCGAGCGCAGGGACCGGGGGGACGGCGACGTCCGCGACCAGGGGATGACCGACTTCGTGGTGCGGATCAGCCGGTCCGCCTGCGTGGTCAAGGGCGGTCGCCGGTTCAGCTTCAACGCCCTGGTGGTGGTCGGCGACAAGCAGGGCCGGGTGTCCTTCGGGTACGCCAAGGGCCGCGAGGTGCCGCCGGCCGTCGAGAAGGCGATCAAGGAAGGCGAGCAGCAGGCCCGCCGCCAACGGAAGCTGAACCTGCGTGGCAACACCATCCCGCACCGGGTCATCGGCCGGTTCGGGGCCAGCCGGGTCATCATGGTGCCGGCCGGCCCGGGGACCGGGGTGAAGGCCGGTCCGGGGGTCCGGGAGGTGCTGGCCGCCGCCGGCATCCAGAACATCCTGACCAAGACCCACGGCAGCACCAACCCGATCAACCTCGTGAAGGCCACCATCGACGGGCTGCAACAACTGCGGACCCGCGAGCAGGTGGCCGCGCTGCGGGGGGTGGCCCTCTAATGGACCTGAACCAAGTTTCCGTCGGCGTCCACAAGCGGAAGGCCAAGAAGCGGGTCGGCCGGGGCATCGGCTCCGGGCACGGCAAGACGGCCAGCCGCGGGCACAAGGGCCAGTACAGCAGCGCCGGGGCGAACATGCCCGGGACGCTGTTCACCGGCGGCCAGACGCCGATCCACCGGCGGTTCCCGAAGCGGGGCTTCTCCAACGCCACCTGGGCGAAGGAGTACGCCATCGTCAACGTCGGCGACCTGGCCCGGTTCGACGCCGGCACCACGGTCGACCTGGCCGCCCTGAAGGCGGTCCGGCTGGTCACCGGCACCTGGGATGGGCTGCGGGTGCTCGGCACCGGGGACGTGGCCAAGAAGCTGACCGTGAAGGCCGACCACTTCTCCGCCTCGGCCAAGGAGAAGATCGAGAAGGCCGGCGGCACCTGCGAGCTGATCCCGCCGCCGAAGAAGCCGGTCCGGGCCAAGATGGGCCAGGGCAAGAACTCGGCCAAGCCGAAGAAGCCGGCCGAACCGAAGTAACCGTGTTCACACACCCCGGTTAGCCGCGAGGCGGAGTCTTCGGAGCCGAGCGCGACGACCCCATCCCTGGGCTGCGACTGCCATCGCCCCGGGACGCGGTCCCCGCGCTCGGCTCCGAAGACTCCGCCTCGCGGCTAACCGGTCCGCACCGCCCGTCGCCGGAGGCGCGCCATGATCTCGATGCTGGTCACCATCTTCAAGATCCCGGAACTCCGCCGGAAGATCTTCATCACCCTCGCGTTCCTGGCCGTCTACCGGATCGGGTACTACATCCCGCTGCCGATGATCGACCAGGCCAAGATGGCCGAGAAGATGAGCCAGGCGGCCGGCGGGGCGCTCGGCCAGATGCTCGGGTTCGTGAGCATGTTCTCGGGCGGCAACCTGTCCAACGCCTGCATCTTCGCCCTCGGCATCATGCCGTACATCTCGGCCAGCATCATCATGCAGCTGCTCAGCAGCGGGGTGGTGCCGTCCCTGGAGCGGCTCCGCAAGGAGGGCCAGAGCGGGCAGAAGAAGATCAACGAGTACACCCGCTACCTGACCGTGCCGATCTGCATGGTCCAGGGGCTGATGATCGTCCAGTGGCTGATGCGGCCGGAGAGCAGCCAGGACGGGATGGGGCTGGGCATGCCCGGGTACGCGGACGGCGGGTACTACTACTTCTTCGCCTTCTCCGCCGTGCTGATGCTGACCGCCGGGTGCCTGTTCCTGATGTGGCTGGGCGAGCAGATCGACGAGTACGGGATCGGCAACGGGATCTCGCTCATCATCATGGCCGGGATCGTCGCCCGCATCCCGGAGGCGCTGGGCTTGTTGCTGTTCGTCCCCGGCACCGCCACCCTGAAGCCGAGCCTGTTCACCCTCGGCTCGGAAACGGGGGACGTCAGCCTGGAGAAGATCGTCGTCCTGGCCGTGCTGTTCGTGGCGGTGGTGGTCGGGGTGGTGGCGATCACCAAGGCCCAGCGGCGGATCCCGACTCAGTCGGCCCGGCACATCCGCGGCCGGCGGGCGTTCGGCGGCACCCGCCAGTTCCTGCCGATGAAGGTGAACGCGGCCGGGGTGATGCCGGTCATCTTCGCCAGCACTCTGCTCATCCTGCCCGGGTTCCTGCTCCAGATCCTGTCCAGCCTGGCCGACAACCCGGTCTGGGCGCTCAACCTGGCCAGCGTCTTCCAGCGGGGCAGCGGGTGGGTGTACAACGTCCTGTACATCGCCTGCATCTACCTGTTCTGCTACTTCTGGGTGGCCATCACCTTCAACCCGAAGGAGATCGCCGACAACCTGAAGGACTACGGCAGCTTCATCCCCGGCTACCGGCCGGGCAAGAGTACGGCCGACTACCTGGAACGGGTGCTGTTGCGGATCACCTACGTCGGGGCGGCGTTCCTGGCGATCATCGCCATCCTGCCGACGATCATCTCGACCGAGCTGGAGGTGCCGATCCAGGTGGCCCTGTTCTTCGGCGGGACCGGGCTGCTGATCGTCATCAGCGTGGCCCTGGACCTGGTGCAGAAGATCAACAGCCACCTGGTCATGCGGAACTACCCGGGGCTGACAGACGAGTGAGCGAACGGACACGCCTGAAGCCCGCCCCGAACCTGGGGTGGGCTTTTTTCGTTCCGGCACCCTTGGCGGTGTGGGACGGGTGGCGGACAATGAGAAATCTGCCGTGAATGTACGGTGTGGATTCGGGGGCGGTTCATGCGACTGGTGCTGGTCGGCCCGCCGGGAAGCGGGAAGGGGACGCAGGCCAAGCGGCTCGTCGAGCGGCTCGGGCTGTCCTACGTCGGCACCGGCGAGATCCTCCGCGAGGCGGTCCGCCTGAACACCCCGGTCGGGCGGGTGGCCGGGCCGCTGCTCAAGCAGGGGCTGCTCGTCCCGGACCCGGTGGTGAACGACGTGGTGGCCGAGCTGTTCCGCGGCCCCGGCCGGCCGGACCGGTTCGTCATGGACGGCTACCCCCGGACGCTCGCCCAGGCGGTCGCGTTCGACGCCCTGCTGCGGCAGCAGTTCCTCAAGCTGGACGCCGTCGTCAATCTGGCCATCGACGACGAAGAGGTGGTCAAGCGGATCAGCGGCCGGCGGTGCTGCCCGAACCCGGCGTGCGGGGTCTGCTTCCACGTGCTGGCCAACGCCCCGAAGGCGCCGGGGGTGTGCGACCGGTGCGGCAGCTCGCTCACCCTGCGGGACGACGACAAAGAGGAAACGGTCCGCCGCCGGCTGCTCGAGTTCCACAAGAACTGCGACCCGCTGCTGGACCACTACGCCCGGCTCGGGCTGGTGCGGAACGTGTCCGCCCTGGACCCGGTAGAGACGATCTACCAGAACATCGTCAAGGCGCTGCCGGCGGCGGTGTGACCGGCGGCCGGGGGGCGGCGGGGTTTCGTAGGGCGGTGCCGAGTCTGCGAGGCCCGCCGGCCCGGCCACCGCTCCTCGCCCCAGACGGCGGGCCTCCCAACGCGTCGGCACCGCCCTACACGCGCGGACACCGAGGGATTCCCGTCCGGTCCGGCCGCCGGAAGTCGCTCAGCAGAGGGGAGGTGCGAAATGATACCCGACGGCATACGTCGCCCCGCCTCCCGTAGCTCAGTCGGCAGAGCGCCGGCCTTATAAGCCGGTGGTCGTGGGTTCGAGTCCCGCCGGGAGGACACCCGGTTCATGAGTCCTGCACCATGCTTCGTCCCGCCAACTATCGCCCGCCTGAGCTGAGGTCCGCCCGCGAGCTGGGGCTGATGCGGGAGGCCGGCAAGCTGGTCGCCCGGGCGCTCAAGATCTGCCGGGACATGGCCAAGCCCGGGGTCCGGACGATCGAGATCGACCAGGCGGTCGAGGCGTTCTACGCCAAGCACAACGCCACCCCGCTGTTCAAGGGGTATCCGGGGAAGGTGCCGTTCCCGGCCGTCACCTGCCTGAGCCTGAACGCCGAGGTGGTCCACGGCATCCCCGGCCCGCGGCAGCTCAAGGACGGGGACATCCTGAAGGTGGACACCGCCTGCCGGCTGAACGGCTGGTGCGCCGACCGGGCGATCACCATCCCGGTCGGGACCGTCCGGCCGGAGACCCTGCGGATGGTGCGGACGGCCGAGGAGGTGCTCCAGTTGGTGATCGACGAGCTGCCCCGCCGGCGGTGGTGGAGCGAGATCGCCAGCCTGATGCAGCGGCACGTCGAGCAGGCCGGGTTCAGCGTGGTGACTCAGTTCGTCGGGCACGGGATCGGGCAGAAGATGCACGAGAACCCGCAGGTGCCCAACTTCGTTAACCGGGAGACCCGCAAGCACGACTTCCGGCTGGAGCCGGGGCTGGTGCTGGCGGTCGAGCCGATGGTCAACATGGGCAAGCCGGACGTGGTCATCCTGCGGGACCACTGGACGGTGGTGACGCGAGACGGGCTGCCCAGCGCCCACGTGGAACACACCCTGGCCCTGACCCCGGCCGGGGTGCAGGTGATCACGACCGACGAGGGGGCGTTCGACGAGTCGGGCGAACGGCCGGCGTAAGGGCCGTTCGCCGGTTTTCCCCTTGCCGAAACTCGCACCCCCGATATCGTGATGGTTTACCTGACCTGACGACGACACCGGTTCTGAGGCCGGACCCATGAAGGTGCGGGCCAGCGTCAAGCGGATCTGCGACAAGTGTAAGCTGATCAAGCGGAAGGGCGTCGTCCGCGTGATCTGCGAAGACCCGCGTCACAAGCAGCGGCAAGGGTAACTCACCAATGCCCCGTATCCAAGGCGTGGACCTCCCGCCGAACAAGCCGACCCACATCAGCCTCCGATACCTCAAGGGGATCGGGCCGACCACTTCGCTCGAGCTGTGTGCGAAGGTCGGCGTGGACCCCCAGCGGCGGGCCAGCGAGCTGAGCGACGACGAGGTCGCTCGGCTGGCTACCACCATCGACCGGGACTACACGGTCGAGGGGGCGCTGCGACGGTTCGAGGGTGGGAACATCCAGCGGCTCAAAGAGATCAAGGCGTACCGCGGGGAGCGGCACCGCAAGAACCTGCCGGCCCGCGGTCAGCGGACCAAAACCAACGCCCGCACCCGGAAGGGTCCGCGGCGGACCGTCGCCGGTAAGAAGGGCGTCAAGGACAAGTAAGGGGTTGATCGGTGGTTGGGTGGTGGGGTGGTTGAAGAGCCACCCGCCCGGCCGCCGCACCTGCCGCCGGGCCGCTTAACCACCGAACAACCTAACCACCTAGCCACCCAGTCATGGCCAAGAGCAAGAAGAAGAAGGCCCGCCGTAACGTCAGCCGTGGCATCGCCCACGTGCAGTCGACGTTCAACAACACCATCGTCACCATCTCGGACACGAACGGCGACACGCTGTGCCAGTCGTCCGGCGGGGCGGTCGGGTTCAAGGGCAGCCGGAAGTCCACCCCGTTCGCCGCCCAGCGGGCGGCCGAGGAGTGCGCCGCCAAGGCGTCCAAGTTCGGGGTCAAGGAAGTGGAAGTGCGGGTCAAGGGGCCGGGGGCCGGCCGCGAGTCGGCCGTCACCGCCCTGCAGGCGAACGGGCTGAATGTCAAGGCGATCGAGGACGTCACCCCGCTGCCGCACAACGGCTGCCGCCCGCCGAAGAAGCGGCGGGTCTAACACACCGGGAAAGTGTCAGTGCCAGTGTCAGTGCCAGTGTGACCGACTGGCCCTGACACTTTTCCGTTTAGCCGCCGGGCCGACCCAGGGGTTCGCCGGCGGCTCTGCCCGTAACCGGGCGTGTGACCCCTGGCTCGTCACTGGCAGCTTTCGGACCGCGATCCTCTCATGGCTCGTTACATCGACTCCGTCTGCAAGCGGTGCCGCCGCGAGCAGATGAAGCTGTTCCTCAAGGGCAGCCGCTGCTTCAGCCCGAAGTGCCCGATCGACCGGGAGGCGCCGCCGCCGGGGATGCACGGCCTCCGCCGGTCGAAGACCTCGGAGTACGGCATCCGCCTCCGCGAGAAGCAGCGGCTGAAGTGGTTCTACGGGGTGCTGGAGCGGCAGTTCTCCCGGTACTTCGAGATCGCCAGCCGGTCCACCTCGAACACCGGCGAGCAACTGTTGACCATCCTGGAGCGGCGGCTGGACAACGTCGTCCACCGGCTCGGGTTCGCCCCGAACCGGGCCCAGGCCCGGCAGATGGTGGCCCACGGCCACGTCATGCTGAACGGCCGCAAGTGCGACATCCCGAGCGTGCTGCTCAAGCCGGGCGACACGGTCAAGGTGAAGGCCCGGCCGCGGTCGCTGAACATGGCCAAGCTGGCCCTCCAGCAGATGCCGCCGCAGGTGCCGGACTTCCTGACCATCACCAACAACGAGGAGCCGGAAGGGCAGATGACCCGGCTCCCGTCCCGGCAGGACGTGGACCCCCGGATCAGCGAGATCCGCGAGCAGTTGATCATCGAAATCGCGACCCGCTAAACCAATGCGGAGTGCGGAATTCGGAATGCGGATTGGAAACCCGGTTTGGATTTCAATCCGCATTCCGAATTCCGCACGCCGCATTTGAACCACCCTGGCCGTTCGCGAACCGGCCAGCGGCTTCCTGTTCCGAAATCCGGCCGCCGCCCCTTGCTGGGCCGCCGATCCCCCGGGCGTCGCGACCCCGGGCCGGCGGCGGAAAGCTGCGGGCGACGGCACAGGAGGGTTCCCATGCGTATCCGATGGCGCGGGCTTGAGCTGCCGAGCCGGGTGGCGTCCGACCGGTCCACCCTGACCGACACCTACGGGAAGTTCTACGCCGAGCCGTTCGAGCGCGGCTTCGGGATGACGGTCGGCAACAGCCTCCGCCGCATCCTGCTGTCCAGCCTGGAGGGGTCGGCCGTCACCCGGGTGGGCATCCAGGGGGTGCAGCACGAGATCAGCACCATCCCGGGGCTGGTCGAGGACGTGACGGACATCATCCTGAACGTCAAGTCGCTGGTGGTGAAGAACACCTCCGACCAGCCGAAGACCATCCGCATCGACAAGCACGGGGCGGGCGAGGTTCGTGCCGCGGACATCCAGCACGACGAGACGGTCCAGATCATCAACCCCGAGCACCACATCTGCACCATGACGGCCGACGTGCCGTTCGTCATGGAGATGGTGGTGGAGAACGGCCGCGGCTACCGCACCGCCGAGGAGAACGCCGGCAAGGAGCGGGAGATCGGCCCGATCCCGGTGGACTCCAGCTTCAGCCCGGTGGTCCGGGTGAAGTACGACATCGAGGAGACGCGGGTCGGCCAGAAGACCAACTACGACCGGCTGGTCATGGAGATCTGGACGAACGGCACCGTCTCCCCGCAGATGGCTCTGGTCGAGGCGGCCAAGATCCTGCGGAAGCACCTGAACCCGTTCATCCAGTACAACGAGCCGGGGCCGGAGGTGCCGCTGGACGAGCCGATCGAGATCGGGTCGGCGGGCGGCGGCGGGGTGGACACCGAGCTGGAACGCAAGCTGAACATGAGCCTGGCCGAGCTGGAGCTGTCGGTCCGGGCGACCAACTGCCTGGAGTCCGAGGGCATCACGACGGTCCGCGACCTGGTGATGCGGTCGGACGACGAACTGCTGGAGGTCCGCAACTTCGGCGAGACCACCCTGAAGGAAGTGAAGGGCAAGCTGCAAGAGCGGGGGCTGCACCTAGGGATGAAGACCGGCCGCCGCTAGTCGGAAGGATGACTGATGAATGATGAGGGATGAATCAAATCCAATTGTGCATCGGGTTTTGATTCATCCCTCATCATTCATCAGTCATCCTTCTCTTCCGCCGCCTACCTTGGCACGGGGCGGCGTCACTCTCACGCCACGAGGTTCGTCATGCGTCACCGTCTGGCCGGCCGTCACCTCGGCCGCAACGCCACCCACCGGATCGCCCTGTTCCGCAACCTGAGCCGGGCGCTCATCACCCACGAGAGCATCACCACCACGCTGCCCAAGGCGAAGTCGCTGCGGCCGTTCGTGGAGAAGCTGGTGACGCTGGCCAAGAAGGCCCACGCCGTCGCCGGCGACGAGAACGGCGGGCGGGTCAAAGCCCTGCACTACCGCCGGCAGGCGATGGCCATCCTCGGCCCGACCCACGGGACCGGGGTGTACGACAAGAAGGGCGACCTGGTGTCGGCCAACGACACGGTGCTGAAGAAGCTGTTCGCCGAGATCGGCCCGCGGTTCGCCGACCGGCCGGGCGGGTACACCCGCATCCTGAAGCTGCACCAGCGGCGGCTCGGGGACGCCGGCGAGCAGGCGGTGATCGAGTTCCTGAAGGCCGGCGAGACGAAGGTGCAGAAGCGGTCCGAGAAGCCGACCGCTCCCGCCCCGGCGCCGACCCCGGCCGGCTGACGATTCACCCGAGGCGAGCCGCGACCGCAGGTCGCGGGTGACGGCCCCGCTGGTCTCAGCGACTCCGAAGCCGCCCGGTCCGAGGGGGTCGTCACCCGCGACCTGCGGTCGCGGCTCGCCTCGCCTTATGGGCTGGCCTCCGTCAACCACATCCCCCACTCCCGCAGCTCCATCGCCGCCGGCGGGCGACCGATCTTCGCCAGCAGCCCCTCCCGTATGGCCGTTCGCTCGGCGGGCGGGTGACCGTCGCACGGGTAGTAGTGGCCCGTCGCCGGGTCGTAAGCGATGACCGCAGACCTGGGGTGGTGGGCGGAATACACGACCAGCACGCCGTTGACGACGGCGTGGGTGAGGCCGACCCGCCCGTAGTCTCTGCCGAGGTAGGTCGCTGCCACCACCGGCCGGCCGGCGTCCGTGACGGCGTAGTTGACGGTCGAGCATTCGATCAGCTCGTCTTCCACGTCGATCGTGACGACGACACCGCCCGCGCGGGCGGTGTACCGGTTGTACCTCAGCACCAACGGCCCGTCGGACGCCGCCCACCACCAGGCGGCTTTACCAAGGCAGACGAGCAGGAGTACGGCCACCGGGGCGAGGATCACCCAGGGTAGCCACGCGCGGGATCGCGTCATGTTGTGATTTCGCAGGTGACGCCGACGGAAGGGGCGAGGCAAGTCTCGGGCCGGTCACCCGGTCGGCTCGTCGGCTTTCGTCGTCCGCAACGCCGCCAGTTGGGCCGAGATGTCCGCCAGGCTGGCCTGGATCTGCCGCAGGGTGGCCCGGCGGGTGGCAAACACCAGCGCGGTCGTGGCCACCCCGGCGGCGGTCAGGACCGCGACCGTCAGCCCGAGCAGGTTGAGCTGCCGGTGGGCCGCGTCCGGCGGGGCGGTCCACCCGGCGAGCGGCGCGGCGGAGAACCACAGCAGCCCGCCCGCCCCGATGCCCGCGGACAGCCACAGCGCCAGGGTCAGCCCGGTCAGGCTCCGCACGTGCTGCGCGTCCGCCGCCAGCACCGCCGCGGCCTGCCGCTCGGCGGTCGGTTCGGTCCGGCTCGTCATCGGTCGTCCTCCGGGGTTAACAGGCCGCGTAGGGCCGCCTTGGCGTGGTGCAGCCGGCTGCGGACGGTGCCGACCGGGCAGCCGAGGACCGCGGCCGTCTGCTCGTAACTCAGCCCTTCCAGGAACCGCAGCGCCAGCACGTCCCGGTGTACGGCCGGCAGTCGGTCCACGGCTTTCCGTATCCGGTCCGTATCCGCCGGGTCGTCCGGCTCTGTCGCCGGCGGCTCGACGGCCAGCGGGAGGGTCGTCACCCGCCGGTTCCGTCGCCGCAGCTCCTGGAACGCCCGGTCCCGGGCCACCCGCCGCACCCACGCCGGCAGGGCGGCCGGGTCACTCAGCTTGGGCAACCCTCGCCAGACGGCCAGCCACACGTCCTGGGCGACGTCATCGGTCGCGCCGCCGAGCAGCCGGCGGAGGGTGCCGTTCACCAGGGCCGAGTACCGGCCGATCAGCTCGGCGAACGCCGCCCCGTCCCCGGCCTGGCAGCGGAGCACCAGCACCCGGTCGTACAGGCGGTCGAGGTCGTCGGACATGCGACCGCCCCCGGGAACCTGCCGTCAGGTTGCCCGGGGGCGGTCGAAAGTTCACGGAAAATCCGGTCAGCCGCCGAACCGCGCCTTCAGCCGCTGGTACTCGGTCAGTTCCAGCGGGTGGACGTCCTTGTCAGTCAGCCCGGCGTCGGCCGCCTTGCGGAACCACCGGCCGGCGTCGGACATGTTCCCCAGCTTGTCGTACGCCAGGGCCAGGTGGAACAGGGTGTCCGGCCGCTGGGCCTGCTCCAGGGCGGCGGTGAAGTCCTGGATCGCCTGCTCCGGCTTACCGGCCCGCAGGTGGATCACCCCGCGGGTGTCCAGGTACAGGAACTGTGGGCCGACCACGGCGACCGCCTTCTCGATCAGGCCCAGGGCCTCGTCCGGCTTCTTTTCGTGCAGGGCCACCAGCCAGGCCAGGTTGTTCAGGGCGATCGCCTTGCCCGGGTCCTTGGCCAGAATCTCCCGGTACGCGGCGATCGCCTCGGCGTACTGGCCGCGGGCGTCCAGCAGGTCGGCCGTGCTGACCGGCAGATCGGCCGACCCCGGGGCCGCCTTGCGGGCGGCGGCCAGCAGCCCGGCCGCGGTGACGAAGTCCAGCTCGGTCGGTTTGCTTAGCCGGACGACCGCGACCGTCGCCCGGCCGATGATGTCCGGGTTGACCCCGGCGGCGGCCGCCTTGGCGACCACCCCGAGGGCGTCCGTCGCCCGGCCCTGGCGGGCCAGAAACTCGGCCATATCAAGGGCGGCGAGCGGGTTCTTCCCCTCCGCCTGGGAGACGTACTTGCGGATCAGCCCCTCGGCCGGGCCGGTCAGCTTCAGCTCGGCCATGAGCAGCCCGACCGCCCGGTACACCAGCGGGTTGTTCCCCCGGGCGGCGTACAGCTTCTCGGCGAACCCGGCCAGCAGGTCGGCGGCCTCGGTCGCCTGCCCCTTGGCGGCCAGCACCCGGGCCTTCATCTCGACCGTCCGGGGGGAGTCGGCCGCCCCCGGCACCGCCTCCAGCCGGGCCAGCCAGGAGGCCGCCGCGTCCACCTCCTTGTGCCGGAGCAGGGCGGTGATGACGTAGGCCAGGTACTGGATGTTCTTGGCCTGGGAGCCGGACACCAGCCCGAGCAGCCGGTCCTTGGCCTTCGCCCAGTTCCCGTCCGCCTCATACAGTTGGGCGAGCATGAACTCCTCGGCCGGGGTCGGCCGGAGCCGGGCGAACGAGGACTCCAGGATCTGGATCGACTGCCGCCGGCCGCCCGGCCGGGTGGCCAGCACCAGCGCCTGGGTCCGCTGGTCCTCCGGGCTGTCCGGCCGGTCCTTCAGGTTGGCCTCGACCAGGGCCAGCGCCTCCGACCCGTACCGGTACTCGCCCTTGACGGCCAGCAGCAGGGCCAGGGTGCGGCGCGCCCAGGCGGTGGTCAGCGGGTCGGCCGCCTTCTCGATCAGCCCGCGGAGCATCGGCTCGGCCTTGTCCGTCTCCCCGCCGGCCAGGTGGAACAGGATCAGCTCGCGGGCGACCCGCGGGTCGCCCGGGGCGGCCCGGTACAGGGCGTCGTACTGCTTGGCCGCCTCCGCCCGGTCGCCGACCATGTCGTGCCACTGGGGCAGGACCGCCGCCAGTTGGGCGGCCGGCACCTTCCCCTTCGCCGCGGCGATTGCCTGCCCCGCCTCCGGCTTCCGGTTGGTGACCGCCAGGAACCGGATCAGCGCCCCCCAGGTGGTCGGGTCGGTGCCGCCCAGCTCGACCGCCCGGCGGAACGACTTCTCGGCCTCGGCCGGCTTGTTGGCCGACCACAGGATCATCCCCCGCCAGACCTCGTCGGCCGGGTTCTTGGTGTCGGCCGGGACGGCCTCGGCGGCCAGCTTGAGGGTGTCGTCGGCCGGCTCCTGGGTGGCGGCGGCCAGCTCGGCCGCCGCCCGGCGGACGTCCGGGGCGGCGGCCACCGCCGGCACGTCGGCCAGCAGTTGCCGGGCCTCGTCGTACCGGCGGCGGGCGATCAGCAGGCCGGCCGCCCGCCGGACCAGGGCCGGGGACCGGGCGCCGAGCCGGATCGCCCGCAGGTACCGTTCGACCGCCGCGTCCAGGTTGCCGGCCCGCTCGTCCAGCTCGCCTTCGAGCAGCGGCACCAGCGCCCAGGTCGGCCGCCGGGCGGCCACCTCGGTCAACAGGGTGCGGGCGGCGGCGGTCGCTTTCGGGTTGCCGTCCCGCCGGGCCAGGACCGTCTGGCGGACCGCCTCGGCGTACCGCCACGCCACCCCGTCCTCCCCCTCCAGTTTCCGAAGACCGTCCACCAGCGGGGTCAGCTTGTCCGGGTCGCCGTCCGCCGTCGCCTGATCGAACTGCCGCAGCCGATAGGTCAGGGCGTCCGGCCGGCGGCGGACCAGTTCGTCCGTCAGCCGGACGGCATCGGCCCGGCCGCCGACCGCCGCGTACCCGTCGGCCAGCCCGATCAGCAGCCGCTCCTGGTCGTCGGCCGACCACTTCTCGGTCCCCTCCTCGAGCGGCTTGAGCCGGTCCGCCGTCGCCTTCTGGGCGACCCGGTACTGCACCCGGGCGAGCCGGAAGTCGACCCCGTCGCCGGCCGCCGCCACGGCCTCGTCGAGCACCTTCTCGGCGGCCGCCGGCCCGCCCTCGGCGGTCGCCAGGTTGGCCAGGCCGACCCAGTACCGCCGCTCCTTCGGGTCGTCCACCTTCCCCTGTTCGAGCAGCTTCCGGGCGTCCGCCCGCTTGCCCTGGGCGCTGGCCAGGGTGGCGGCGAGCAGCCGGTAGTCGGCCGACTTCTTCAGCTCGGCCGGGGTGTCGGCCAGCAGTTGCTCGGCGATGGCCCACTCGGCCTGGACGCCGCGGACCCGGTTCTGCCAGATCATCAGCCAGCCGGCGGCGAACCGGGCGGCCGGGATCCGGCCGGCCAGTTGCAGATACCCGGTGAGCGCCTCCTCGGCGTTCCCGGACGCCAGCCGGGCGTCGGCCAGGGCCAGCCGGGCGGCGGCCGAGGTGGAGTCGATCTTCACGGCCGACTGGGCCGCCTCCAGCCGCTTGTCCGGCCGGTCCAGCCGCTCGTAACAGGCGGCCAGCATCAGCTCCGCCCGGAGGGCGATCTCCGGCGTCCGGGCCAGCCCGGGCCGGCACTTGGTCAGGGTCTCAGCCGCCGCCAGCCACTTCTGGTCGGCCATCAGCAGCCGGGCCTCCAGGAACTCGGCGGCGACGGCGACCGGCCCCTGCCGGGGCATCTTGACGATCAGCTTGCGGGCCTCGACCGGCTCCCCGGCGGTGATGAACAGGTCGGCCAGCAGCCACTGGTCGTCGAGCTTGTCTGTCCCCTTCTGGGTAGCCGCCTTGAGCGCCTCCACCGCCTCCGCCCGGCGGCCGGCGTTGAGGGCCAGGCTGGCCTGCCCGGCGACGAACCGGATGTCGTCCGGGAACAGCTTGCGGCCCTTGGCGAACTCCGCCCGGGCGTCGTCCAGCCGCCCCTGTTGGGCGGCCATCTCGGCTGCCTGGAGGATCACCTTGCGGTCCTCCGGGGCCAGCTTGGCCGCCGCGGTGCTCGCCTTGGTTCCCTCGTCGATCCGGCCCAAGTCCTGCTCGTACCGGGACTTGGCCAGTTGGGCCGCGGCCGACTTCGGGTTCCGCTCCACCAGCCAGGCCATCCGCGTGTCGGCCTCGGCCGGCCGCTCCTGCCGGCGGTAGCACCGGGCCAGCCGGACGTAGCAGTCCACCCGGCTCGGGTCTTCCTTGAGCGTCTGCTCCAGCCGGGTGATGGCCAGGTCGATCCGCCCGAGCTGCTCCTCACACTGGCTCAGCCGGTCCAGCAGCTCGGCGTCCTTCGGGCTGCCCTTGAGCAGCTCGTCATAGTGGTACTTGGCGTCGGACGGGCGGTCGATCTGCAGGGCCAGGTCGGCCGCCTTGCGGCGGAGTTCGGCGTCGGCCGGGTTGTCCCGGAGCAACAGGTCGACGGCCAGGTACGCCCGCTGTTGCTCGGGCCGGGACTTGGCCGCCTCCATCAACAGGGTGGCGTGCCGGCGGCTGGCCTCCTTGTCCCCCGGGCGGAACCCGAGGTACCGCTCCAGGTAGCTGACCGCCTTCCACTTGTCCCCGTCGGCGTCCGCCTTCTCGGACCGGGCCTTCAGGGTGCCGGCGTTCGACGTCACCTGCCATTCGTGCAGCAGGTACAGCCCACCCCCGAGGGCGGCCAGCACGACCACTAGCCCCAGGGTGAAACGGAAGTTGAACTGACGATTCATCAGCCACCGTTGGGAGACGGAGGAGCACAGGAGGGTCGCGGCCGGGTGGGGACGGGAGCCGGGCTACGACGGAGTCATTAGAGCATACAACCGAGTATAGGGGGGCACAACGATTGGGACGAGACAGCCGGCCGAATCGATTGGCCCCGGCGAACGGGTTGTAAACGGACGGACACAGGTGTCACCGGGCGGAAACGGCCCCGGGCCGGCACTCTCGCCGGCCCCGTAAGCCCTGTTAACCCCCGGCCTCGAGCTGCACCTCGACCTCGACCTTCAGCCCGACCGGGGCGGCGAACCCGGCCTCCGGCTCGATCAGCACCTCGCGGACGTCCAGATCCTTCCGCTCGGCCGCCGACCGGACGAACAGGGTCTTGGTGCCCATCGCCGGCTCGGCCCGGACCAGCCGCCCGCGGAACGTCTTGCCGTGCAGGTTGCGGCCGCCGAGTACCACCGCCTGGCCGACCGCCACCCGGCCGGAGTGGTGCTCGTCGATCTCCGCCCGGATCCGCAGGGCGGACACGTCGGCGAACAGGACGACCGGCTCCGGGTCGGTGTTCCGCACCCCTTCGCCCTCCCGCTTGAGCACCCGCAGGACGGTGCCGGCGAACGGGGCCAGCACCTTGGTGGCCCGCACCCGCTCCTCGGCCGCCTGGATGCGGGCGTCGGCGGCGGCCACCTTGGCGGCCATCACCGCCCGCCGCTCCGGGGTGACGTAGGACTTCAGGTACGCTAGCTCGGCCTCCTGGGACTGGAGGTCGAGTTCGGCCTGTTTCCGGGCGGTGGCGGCGGTGTCCAGCTCCTGCTGGCTCACCCCCTGGCCCTTCACCCCCCGCAGCCGGTCGGATTCGGCGGCGGCGTGCCGGAGCCGTTCGGCCGCCCGGTCCACCGCCCGCTGGGCGGCCTTGATCCGGCTCTCGTGGACGCCGACCTCGACCTCCGTCTGCTCGGCGACGGACAGTGCCCGGTCGGCCTTCGCCTGGGCCAGCTCGGCCTGCCAGGTGGCGTCGTCCAGCTCGACCAGCAGGGCGCCCGCGGCCACCCGGTCGCCGGGGTTGACGTGGACGGTGCGGACCACCCCGCCGGCCCGGGGGTGGCCTGCCCGGGCCTCGTTCGCCGGCTCCACGTACCCGATGCCGAACGCCATCGCCGGCCGGGGGTAGGCCACCGGGGTGGGGTCCGGGGTGGGGGCGGTCGGCGGGTCGGCGACCAGCCGCCGGTCGGCCACGAACAGCACCCAGACGGCCGCCGCCGCCCCGGCCGCGACCGCCGCCGCGGTGAACACCCGGTTAGACTTCATACAGGTCTCCGTCTTGCATCTCGAACCGCCGCTCGAACCAGCGGGCCAGCCGGATGTCGTGGGTGACGACCAGGACCGCCGCCCCGGTCCGGGTGGCGTGGGCGATGAGCAGCTTCATCACCGCCTGGGCGGTCTGCCAGTCGAGGGCGGCGGTCGGCTCGTCGGCCAGCACCACGGCCGGCCGGTGGACCAGCGCCCGGGCGACCGCCACCCGCTGCCGCTGGCCGCCGGACAGTTGGTGCGGCCACTTCCCCTGGGTGCCGGGCAGGCCGAGCAGGTCCAGCAGCTCGTCCGCCCGCTGCCGGCACTCGGCCCGGGCCAGCCCGGCGTTGCGGCCGACCAGGTCCAGGTTCTCCCGGACGGTCAGGAACGGGACCAACTGGGCGTGCTGGAAGACGAACCCGATCCGCTCCCGGCGGATGCCGGGCAGGTCGGCGTCGGCCGTCACCGGCCGGCCGGCCACCCGCACGTCCCCGGCGGTCGGGGTGAGCAGGCAGCCGAGGATGGACAGCAGGGTGGTCTTGCCGGACCCGCTCGGCCCCATGAGCACGCCGCACTCGCCGGCCAGCAGGTCGAGGGACACCCCGCGGAGTACCTCTTGGCTGGCCGCCCGCTGGGCGTACCGGTGGCGGACCCCCCGACACTCCAGGGCCGCCGGCGGGGCGTCGGCCGGGAGGACGGCGACCGGGTTGCGGGGTTCGGCGTGGACCAGCTCAATCACGCGCACACTCCGTCGGATCGCATTTTCGTAGGGCGGGTCAAGCCGGCTCTGCGGCGCCGACCCGCCGGCCCGGGCGGGGCGTGCTTACCACTCCGGCGGGTCGGCGCGTCCCAAGCGACGCTTGACCCGCCCTACACAACTGCCTCTCACCCGCCGCGGAACACGGTCGCCGGGTCCACCTTGACCACCGTCCGCACGGACGCCAGCCCGCCGGCCCCGCTGCCCAGCAGGCTGAACGCGACCAGCCCGGCGAACAGCCGCAGGTCCAGCCCGAGCGGCAGTTGGCCGTCGGCCGACGCCGCCCGGGCGACCAGAAACCCGGCCGTGCCGAGGATCACCCCGATCGCCCCGAGCGTCACCGCCTGGTGGGCCACGCACCCGAACAGTTGCCGCTTGGTGAACCCCACCGCCATCAGGGTGGCGTAGTGCGGCAGGTTGTCCTGGGTGATGGCGTACATGGTCTGGTTGGTCACCGCCGCCCCGACGATCAGCCCGAGCACCGCGGTCAGCACGACCGAGATGCCGGCCCCGGTCTCCAGCATCCAGAACCGCATGGTGCGGACGGCGAACTGGTCGGCGGTCAGCGCCTCGACGTGCGGCACCTCGGCCCGGATCGCCGCCGCCGTCGCCTCCGGGGTCCAGCCCGGCCGGGACCGGACGAGCACGTAGGTGATCTCGTCCCCGGCGTACCGGGGGTCGAACTTGCGGGCGGCCTTCACCGAGGTGAACACGAACGGGGCGGCGGTGAACGTCCGCACGCCCTTGCACAGCCCGACCACCACCGCCCGCCGGCCGGTGATCTCCACCTCGTCCCCGACCCGGCCGACGCCCAGGGCCGGGGCGTACAGCTCGTCCACGATCACCCCGTCCGGCCGGTGGACGTCCTCGGCCGCCCCGGCCGTCATCTCCCACGGGCCGCCGGCGTTCGACCGGTCCAGGCCGACGATCTCGACGGTGATCCGCTTGCCGTCCGGGCACTGCCAGTAGTTCCACCCCATGAACATCTCGTCCGTGGCCGCCACCCCGGCGGCCGACCGCACCTGGTCGGCCCGGCGGCGGGGGATGGGGGTGCCGTAGTCGAACGCCGGGGTCCGCTCGGCCATCACCCACACGTCCGCCCCGGCGTTGCGGACGATGGCCGAGGTGGTGTCGCACCACCCGACCAGCAGGCCGCAGAAGGTGGCGGTCAGGAAGAACAGGAAGCCGAGGGCGGCGGCCGCGGCGGCGAGCCGGGCCGGCTTGTGCAACAGGGCGCGGGTGGCGACCAGGAACATCGGGCGCTCCGAAGGTCCGACCGGATCGCGGCGGCTTCTTCCTCCCCTCTCCCTTGGGAGAGGGTGGCCCGGCTCTGCGGGCCGGGTGAGGGGTCACGACTTCCACCTCCGTTTCAGCGGCTGCAACGGGACGTGTCCCGCTCCCCTCTCCCCCAAGGGGAGAGGGGAGCAGGGCCGTCAGCCGCGGGCCGGCGGGACGGGGACAACGCCGGACCGCTGGGGCCGCAGCCAGCCGTGGAACAGCACCCCGTCGCACCGCTCCGGCCGCAGCCCGGCCAGGAGCGGGTGCCCGGCCCGGTCGATCAGCCCCCGCAGCCGGCGGGCCTCGGCCGGGGTGTAGCTGAACGGCCGGAAGGCGTCCGGGACGACGTGCGGGTCGGGGCCGGCCGCCGGGCCGAACCCGAGGGCCGCCCGCAGGGCCGCCGCCCGCGCCCGGGCCATCCCCTCGAGCGGCTTGTTCGCGGCCGGGTGGTAGTCGGCCAGCGCCCGCTCGGCGGCGGCCAGCACCGACGGGTTCATCGTCACCCCGCACACCAGCAGGGACTCCCCGGCCGGGCGGCCGGCCAGCGCGTCCCCGAGGCACCGGGAGTACAGTGGCAGGGTCGCCCCGGACGACCGCACATCCTCCCGGGAGCAGTTCAGCCCGACGCACAGGAACGGCTGCTGGCGGTCGCCAAGGGCCACCGCCCCGAGCCGGTGGAAGATGAACGAGTGGACCCGGCCGTAGGCGTCCCGGCCCAGGTACACCCCGTCGTTCCGCCCGACCACCCGGTCGAGGACGGCGTGCGGCTGGTCGAACGCCCCGGCCACGATCCCCCGCAGCTCGGCCATCAGCCGGTGGTCGGCGGCCAGGGCGGCGGCCGACCGCCAGTCGATCGACTCCCCGGTCGGCCCGGACCGGCGGGCCTCGATCGCCTCCCGCAGGGCGTCCAGGGTCCAGGTGTCCGGCAGGTCGTTCACCCCGAGGCTGATGCCGAACTCGTTCTCGATCAGGTTGCGGAGGGTGAACGCGGTGAGCGACTCCAGCCCCCAGTCGGTGAGCGGCACGTCCCCGGCCAGCGGGGCGCCGGCCGGCAGGTTCAGGGTGGTCCGGACCAGGGCGGCCAGCCGGCCGGTCAGCCCGACCGTCTCGGCCGACCGCGGCAGGGCCAGCCCGACGATGCCGGACCGCCGGTCCAGCCGGTTGACCGGGTCGGACCGGCGGTCGGCCAGGGCGACCGGGCCGGACAACCGGCCGGACCCGGTCCGGGCCAGTTCACGGACCACGCCGGACCCCCGCGGGGAGCGGGCGGCGACCGCCGGGGCGGCGGTCCAGGCGTGCATCAGGTCCAGCCCGCCGGCCCGCCACTGGGTCCGGCACTCCTGCCGCTGCACCTTCCCGCTGGAGGTGCGGGGGAACGCCCCGGGGCGGACGAACGCCACCGCCTGGACCGGGCAGGCGGCGGTGTCGACGACCGCCTTGCGGACGGCCGCCACCCGCCGGTCGGCCTCGTCGGCCGCCTTCAGCGCCCGGGCCGCCTCCCGGTCCGCTTCCACGACCACGGCCACCCGCTCCTCCCCGTCCGCGTCGGTGCCGAAGGCGGCGCACCCGCACCCGGGCGGCAGGCCCAGCGCGGCGGCGACGGCCGCCTCGATGTCCTGCGGGTACACGTTCCGCCCGCGGACCACGATCACGTCCTTGATCCGCCCGGTGACGAACACCTCGCCGTGCCGGACGAACCCGAGGTCGCCGGTCTTCAGGTAAACCCCGTTCCGGCCGGGCAGCAGGTTGCGGAAGGTGGCGGCCGTCTCCTCCGGCCGGCCCCAGTACCCGCGGCCCAGGCTCGGGGACGACACCCACAGCTCGCCGACCCGCCCTTCGGGTACGGGCAGTTGGCTGGCCGGATCGACGGCCACGACCTCGGCCCCGTCGGCCACCTCCCCGCACGACACCAGGCACTTGGCCCCGTCCCCGCCCGGGACGGCCGGCTCGACCCGCCCGCCCTCCAGGGCGGTGCCGCCGACCCACAGCCGGGGCGGCTTCCGCCCGGCCGGCCCGCCGGACACGAACAGGGTCGCCTCGGCCAGCCCGTAGCAGGGGAAGACGGCCCGCGGGTTCAGCCCGCACCCGGCGAACGCCGCGGTGAACCGGTCGACGGTGTCCGGCCGGATCGGCTCCGCCCCGCAATACAGTACCTCAAGGCTCGATAAGTCGAGCTGCCGCTTCTGCTCCTCGGACACGTTGCGGGCACAGTGTTCAAACGCGAAATTCGGGCCGCCAGAGCAGGTCGCTCGGTAGTTGCTAATCGCCTGGAGCCACTTCACCGGCTCCCGTACGAACTCCTCCGGGCTCATCAGCACCCCGTGGATGCCGTCGTACACCGGCTGGAGCACCCCACCCACCAGCCCCATGTCGTGAAACATCGGTAGCCACGACACGTCTGTCAGGTACTTACACCGGTGCGGCAGCCTGTTGAAGGCCCGCCCGATCTGGAGGTGGTTTGCGGCCAGCCCGCTGTGGGTGACGATCACTCCCTTCGGCTTACCAGTCGACCCGGACGTGTATTGCAGGAACGCCACACCGTCTGGATCGGTCGTACAAGACTCGGGCCGGCCGGCCGGCCAGTCCCGGTCAACTGGCACGAGGGTTGTGCGGCCGTCGGCCAGCGCAACTACTTCCTCCCGGCCGGTCAACTCAGCGGTGGTGAGGATCAGCCGCGGCTGACAGTCTGAGATGATAGAGTGAATTCGGTCGGATTTACGATTCTTACGTGGAGGGAAGGCCGGGACGGCGATCAGATCAGCCGCCTGGCAGGCCAGGATTCCAATCACGAACCAACGGCCGTTCGGCACGAGCAACACTACACGGTCGCCGGGGTCCGCGCGCTCCTGCAGGTGGGCTGCCAGCCCCCATACCTGCCCGGCGAGTTCGGAAAAGGTGAGAGATTCCGGCCCCGTCTCTCGGAGGAAAGTGAACGCATGGCGCGGGTTACTTACGGCATGATGAGCCAATCGGTCAAGCAGAAGCTCAGGCATTGTGAAAAACTCCTGTGCGACGCTCCGCTCGCACGAACGACAACTCCAGCCCAGGCCCGGAATGCTTGCTCTCAAATGGACGATGCGACTGCATCCGGCACCGGCGTCCGGACCGATAAGTTGGTCCCGCCGGTTGCCGGCAGTTGGCTCGGAGCGTATCGCCCGGGGGCCAGGATGCCATGCGGGTCGAGCGCCCTCTTGATCGTCGCCACCACATCCCAGAACGTCTCGGACCCGGTCGCCAGCCGGTCCATCGCCCAGGTGCCACACCGGTACGGGTGGTATCCGTCGGCGACGGCCGCGTCGGTCAGAGCGGCGGCGCACCGGCCGGCACGAGTTGTCTCGGCCGGATTTGATTTGTCGAAGGCTACGCTCATCACCAGGCAGGCGGCCCGGCCGGTCAGAAGATTGACCGTCACCATCGGCTCGAACCCGTATTCGGCGTACACCCGGTCGGCGGCGGCCAGGGCAGCGGTCACGTCCCGCCCGGTCTGCGGAGCGATCGGGGCGACGCACACCATCCCCCAGCCGTTGTCCAGCGGGTCGGCGTTTCCCGGCAGGGCCGGCTTGCGACTCCGCCACCCAGCCCCGAGCAGGAAGTCCGGGGTGGTCTGACCGCTGAGCAGCCCGAACGCCCGGCCGACGTTCGCCACCTTCTCCGCTGCCTCTCGGCCCAGGCCGAAACGGTTGGCTACCCGGACCAGTCGGCGGAACAGGTTCAGCTTCCGCTGGTCTACGAACTGAACCCGGGCGATCCCACGGACTGCCCGTTTCAGCTCGGTCGCCGCCGCCCAGGCTGTCTCCCGGGTGCCGTACAGCCCGCCCAGTCCGACCCAGGCCGAGTGCTCGAACTTGGAAGCGTATTCGGCGCGCAAGGGATCTGGCAATCCGCTCGTCCCGTCCGCCCGGTCCCACGGGAACCGGCCGGCGGCCGAAGCCACCCGTAGGTCGTTGGCGATGTGAACGGTGCTGGGCAGGATGCCCAATTGGCGAAGTGGGCGTAGTCGGTCGATCAACTCACCGATCGCGCTACGGTCTCGTGCAAAGAGTACGAATCCGAGGAGGTATTTCGGCTTCGGCTGGAGCCACACACCCATCCGGGTGACGATGCCGAGGTTGGACTGAGTGAACAGCCCGTCGAGCGACGGCCCAACACCCGGCTTGTAAGCGTAAGTCACCTTCGACCCGGCGTAATGGCCGAACCCGGTGGTGAGCACCCGGCCGTCGGCCAGCACCACCTCGTACCCTGCCGAGTTGTGGTAGTGGTCGGCGTGTGGGGTGTGGCCGTAGCCGCGTTCCAGGGTATTTCCCAGCACGCTGGTGTCCGGCCCGGCCCCGGTCACGTCCACCCAGAACGGCAGTCCGGCCGCCTCTAGGTGGGCAGCCAGTTGGCCGAACGTCACCCCTGGCTCAATCACCGCATACCCAAGCTCGGGATGCACCTCGTGGATGCGGTTCATCCGCCCGAGGTCGACGATCACCTGCCCGTCGGTCGGGGCACAGGCGTCGCCATACCCCCAGTTCCGGCCGCGGCTGATCGGATACAAGTGGACCCGCTCCCGTCCGGCAGCAATCACCAGTCGGCGGAGTTGGTCAGCGGTCGTTGGAGCGGCGATCAGACGGGGGATGGTGGCAGTCGTCAGAGTCGTTCGGGAGTATTCCCTGCGATCAGAAGTCGTGGCCGAGACATCCAGGCCGGGGACCGCGACCCTGAGGGCAGTGAGTAATGAGTCGGTCGTCCGCATTGCGCAGTATGACCCCGCACCGGGTGATCGGTGTAACCGTCAAATCCGCATCGTCGACTTGTGGGGTAGACGAAGCATACGGATCGACAGCGCGTAAAGGCTAGGACACTTTTTTGGAAAGCGCCGTCTTTGTGGGAAGTGCGTTGCTGAACTGAATTTGAATCGACGTGACGGTAGAAATTTTCACTTTCGTCTATCATCGCGTATTTCGCCCGGACGGCAAAATTATCGATGATGAGAAACAACGGGGCCGGCGTCATTCAGACGCCGGCCCCGTTTCGGTTGACTCTCGATTTTCTTACGCAGCGACCTTGCGGCGGAACCGCTTAGCCAGACCCAAGGCCGGTAGACCCAGCCCAGCCAACACCAGTCCGGCCGGAGCCGGTACCACGTTCTGAGTGATATTCACGAAACCGTTAGCCAGCGACGCGTTGGTATAGCCGCTCAGGTTATATTCCAAAGTGACCATAGTCGTAACGTTGCCACTCGTACCACGCTGGAAAGGAGTCGATCCGGCCAAATTGAGTGGGATGTTGGACAGAGGAACAAACGGCGGGATCGGACCGCCAGTGATCGCGACCGTAGCCGGGTTGGGTACTTGACCCGTTTGGAACACATCAGCCTGGGGCCGCAGAGTACTAGGAGCAGCGCCCGTGACGGTAAAGCCAGCGTTTAAAAGTAACGAGTCGCCAAGAGCGGCAGGAATGCTCCCCTGGTCCTCAGAAATCGTGATGGTGAAGTTGATGGGCGCGAGGGCTTGGGCGGTGTTGTTGCTGTACTCGAGTCGGAACTGGGTCAGCGTCATGGACGCGGTGGACGGATCGACAGTAATGGTGTACTGCAGGGTCAGGTCCGTGCCAGAGTTGAGGGTACCGTCCCACAAGTCTAGAATGACGTTACCGGTGTTCTTGAGCCCGGATCCGGGGATAGTTTGTATGACGTACGGGGTGACTGGACCTGCGTACGCCGGAACTTGAACTGGCGGATTCCCCGCACCCCAGTCGAACACGATTTGGAACCCCGCGCTGGCCGAGCCGCTGCTGGCGACCAGGCCGGCGGCGACGAGCGCGGCCAGCAGGCACTTCTTGACGATCGCAGTCATGGTGTAAAACCCTCGAAGGTGGCCGGTCGGACCGTCGTGGTCCGAGTGCGGCCATGTCCGCATGGATGGAAAACAATAGCGAGGCGAGAGACGGATCCGGCGTCTGCTCATGACCGGTGGGCGGCGGGTGCGAGCGGGCCGGCAGGGGTCAGCGCGCAGCCCGAGGAGGCTCGAACACCTCAGAGGGCATGAGCGACCGGACGAAGGGCGGGTCTAGGGCGTCGGCCCAGCAGACTGGCATGGGCGGCGGGAGTTCGGCCGGAGCGGACAGTCGGCCGACCGCGGACCCACTCGTGGGAGATTGCGGCCCGGACCCTGTGCCGTCACAACTCCCACCGGTCGGCAGGGCGACATCGAAGATCGGTGCCCCGCCGGATTGCTCGGCGGGGGTGTGATAGGCAACGGGGGAGGGGTCGCACAGGGCGTCGTCGGTCAGATGCACCGGGGCCATTTGCCCGGACGCCAGCGACGACGTGGCCGCGGTTGCCGTCGGGCCGAGGCCAAACGCCCCAGACCCGATAAGGGTTACGATCGACACCAGGGTGTAGATCGGGAACCGGCGCACTGCGGGCACTCCGTGCCCACTCAGGAGACGACCCGGTGTCGGCCCCAGTGGACGGTGATATTATTTCCGCCGTTGAAGATCGTGTCTAGACAAATACCTCCGAAAAACCCTGTTATCCCTCAAGATCGGGTCGCGAGCTTGTAAGGAATCGGCAACAGCTTAGGTGTTCCGGTCTCCGGGTGAGTAATTATTGCTGAGGCGAGGGAGAAAATACGCGACCACCCCGCCTAAGCCGACGGGGTGGTGCGAGGTTGATCGGCCAATCGTTATCGGATGCCGCGGGGGTTGCCATAGGGGTTTGATCCGAACCCGCTGGTATTCGCCCCGCCGGCGCCAAACCCACTCAGATTCTGCCCGCCGTAAGCCCCGCCGAGCGGGCTGCCACCGCCAACTCCCCCACCGGGCATACCAAATCCACCGCCACCCGCGTTCCCGCCGCGGTTGTTGAGGAAGTACCCGCGGTGGGTGAAATACCCCCAGGGATGGCCGGTGGTCGCCCCCGACCCGCCAGCGGCAGCCGCACCCATGGCCGCGTCCAGCCCCTGCACCTGGCTCTGCAAGTTCTGGAACTGTTGCTGGGCCTGGATTTGTGGCTGCACCAAACCGTAGTAGTTGAGGTACATCGGGCTGCCGTTCCGCAGCAGGTTCAGATACGGGCTGACCGCAGGAGACTGTGGCGGGGCGAATTGTGCTTGGGCAACGGGAGCGGCGACAGCCGCCAGGCCGACCGCCAGACTCCAGCTCAGAGTTCGGTACGAGCGGCTCATCTCTGTCCTCCTGGGCCGAGTGACGGCCCGGTGTCGGTGTGCCGACGGGGCGGGCGGCTCGGGCCGACCGCCCCCCGGAGCCATCCTATGCACTGCCGTTCCGCAGGCGGGTTAGAAGCCGCCGACGCCGCCTAGGCCGAACGGTTGGTTGATGAACCGGAGGTTCTGGTAGACCCCGGTCCCGAGCAGGATCGCCCCGGCCGCCCGCTCGATCGGGGAGAGGACGCGGTTCATCGTGTTCGTGATCTGGGTCGCCTTGTACGAGTTCACGAACACCCGGTCGCCGGGCATGATCTGGTAGTTGGTCCGGGTGTCCCCGCACTCGGTGATCCCCCGCCAGTCGACCGGCAGGGTCTGGCAGGTGCAGTTGGTGTCCGGGGCCGGGCGGGCGATCCAGATCTTCTTCATGTCGGCCACCACCGGCAGGCCGTTCGTCTGGCCGACCGCGTCCAGCACCGTCTCGTTCCCGGTGATCGGCATCCGGAGGATCTGCTGGCCGGCCCCCCCCTGGTCGTAGATGATGTAGAACACCTTCGAGTTGTACCCGCTGATCTCGACCGACACCTCGGGGGTCTCGAAGTACTGGCTCAGGTGGGCCTCCAACTGGGCCTTGGCCTGGGGGACGGTCAGCCCGACCACCCGGACCGACCCGTAGTTGCCCAACCCGATCGTCCCGTCCGGCCGGACCAGGTGCGGGCCGCGGACCTGCTGCTGGCCCCGGGTCTGGGCCAGGGTGACGTCCGACACCGGCTTCTGCAACGTCTTCCGCAGGGCCGCGTCGACCGCCTTGCGGGCCTCCTCCAGGCTCAACCCGACCACGCTCACCGTCCCGTATGGCGGGCCGAAGTTGATCGTCCCGTCCGGGTCGACCGGGTAGATGCCGGAGATCGGGGCGTCCGGCAGGGTGTTCTGCACCCGCACCCCGAGGGCGTCCAGCGATCGGATCTTGTACGGCGCCTTGGGGACGGCGTTCAACAGGTCGACCAGCAGCACGTCCGGCGGCTCGATCATGTAGTCCGGCTGGGTGACCTTGTTCAACTCCCGGGGAGGGCGGCCGGGGGCGGGCCGGCGGCCGGCGGGTGGACGGTCTGGCAGCCGGCGGTGGCGGCCGCCCAGATTGCCAGGGCGGCGGCCACCGCCCGGGTCCGGGGTCGGGCGTCTCGGGCGGACATCGTCTTCCTCCTTGACCAAGCCCCGCGACCTGTGAGGGGCCAGCAACTTGCCGGTGTTATCGACCCGACCGGAACACCCACTTAACCCGATACCTCCGATCCCCGCCGGCACACCCGCCCCACCCCGCACCACCACTCCCCCCGGTCTGCCCGGCCCGATGTCGGTTGCCGCCGGTCAGAACCCGAAGTACGTTCAGATAGACCGCCCTCGGACGGAGAACGGTAGGGGACGATGAAACAACTGATCTACATGCTCGGGATGCTCGGCCTGGGCACCGTCGGGGCGGTGGTGTACGGCCCGTTCTGGTCGGCGTTCGTGTACTACCACTTCGCCCTGCTGCGGCCTCAGTTCCTGTGGGAGTGGTCCCTGCCGGGCGGCGTCGCCTGGTCCATGTACGCCGCCGCCCCGGCCATCCTGTTCGCCCTGTTGGGGGTCGGGGAGACGGGCCAACGGGGGCGGGAGTGGGGGGGCGTCCACCTCGGCCTGCTCGCCTTCTTCGTCTGGGTGACGCTCAGCATGCTGAACGCCTTGAACCAGGAGATCGCCTACGAGTGGTACGTGGTGAACTTCAAGATCTTCCTGATGGTGTTCGTCGGCAGCGTGCTGATCGCCACCCAGCGGCAGGTGTGGTGGATGTTCCTGATGACGGCCGCGTCGCTCGGGTTCGTCGCCTACGAGTTCAACTTCAAGTACCTGGTGGACGGGCAGATGACCATCCGCACCAAGGGGTTCGCCGAGTACGACAACAACGGGGCCGGGATCATCCTGGCCATGGGGGTGCCGATCTGCTGGTTCGCCTGGGAGGGGTTGGCCGGGAAGTGGTGGCGGTGGGTCTACGCCGCCCTCATCCCGGTCATCCTGCACGCCGTCCTCATGTCCTTCTCCCGGGGGGCGATGCTGGCCCTGGTGGTCACCACCCCGCTCATCACCTTCCGCAGTCGGTACCGCGGGTACGCGATGGCCGGGATGGTCCTGTTCTGCACGTTCGGCCTGCCACTCATGGCCGGCAAGGAGATCCAGGAGCGGTTCTTCTCCGTCTCCAAGGCGGACACGGACGAGACCGCCCGCACCCGGTTCGGCACCTGGGAGGCGGCGTACAAGATGGCCCAGGACTACCCGCTGTTCGGGGTCGGGCTGCGGAACTCGCCGCTCATGGTCGGGGCCTACGGGTACTGGGTGCCGCACCAGACCATCCACAGCCAGTACTTCCAGGTGGCGGCCGACACCGGGTTCGTCGGGCTGGGCATCTACCTGTTCCTGCTCGGCAGCGGGTTCGTGGCCATCTACCGCGCCCGGGGGCGGTGCGGCCGGATGCCTCAACCGGACCAGGACCAAGCCCGGAGCATGCTCAGCGGGCTGGAGTGCGCGATGGTGACGTTCATGATCGGGGCCGTCTTCCTGTCCCTGGAGACGCTCGAACTCACCTACCTGGTGCTGCTCCTGATCGCCCGGCTGTCGACCCTCGTGGCGGCCGCCACCGACCCGCCCGAGCGGCCGCTGCCGGTCTGACCGGCCGGCGGCACCGCCGGCTTGACGAACGGCCGCTCGCACACCCAGTAGAAGGCGTAACAGAACGCCAGGGTGAGGGCGAACACGGCCGCGTCCAGGGCGACGCTGTCCGCCGGGGTGAACTGGCGGGCGACCTGCATGGCCACGAACCGCACCCGGCCGTGGACCAGGTACACGGTGTAGGACATCAGCCCGAGGACGATCAGCAGCCCGGCGGCGTACCGCACCAGCCGCCACCGGGAGTCGATCACCTGCTCCCGGAACCCGCGGTCCAGGGCCGCCGCCAGCCACAGCACCACCGCGAACCCGGCGGCGAACGCCGTCTCGTCCGTCGGCCGGCCGGTTTGCACCCACGCCACGAACCCGGCCGCCGCCGCCAGGATGCCGGCCGCCGCCACGCCGCCGGCCAGCCGGCCGAACGTGCCGACCGGGGTCGGCCCCTTCTCCAACGCCCGGTACACCACCGTCCCGAACCAGAACTGTGGCCAGTACCACAGGAACAGACCGTTCGCCTCCATCGCCGGGAACGCCCGGCTGACGACGGACGCCAGGGTGACGCCGAGCAGGGCCAGGTGGAACCGCCGGCCGGCCGCCCGGCAGAGGGTGACGACGGCGTAGAACTGCACCTCGATGGCGAGCGTCCAGTAGACTGCGTTCAGAGTGTTGAACCGGTCGGACAGCCCGGCCCCGGCGGCCGGGTCGAACACCCGGGTGAGGGTGAACACCTCCGCCCAGTCGGCCGCGGTGTACGACAGGAACCCGTTGCTACGGAGGCTCGGGTCCGGCGGGTGGTAGCCGCCCCCCTTGGCCGCGGACAGGGCGGCCAGGACGAACGGGACGGCGACGGCGACGGCGATCGACGCCCAGTAGGTCGGGTAGATGCGGCGGCCGCGGCGGTACAGGAACCCGTACCACGGCTCGGCCCGGCGGAGGGACGAGGACGCCGACGCGGCCAGGCAGAACCCGGACACGACGAAGAACATCGGCACCCCGAGCATCCCTTGCTTGAGGACTGCGTGCAGGAGCGGCGCCCCGTCCTGGATGGACGGGGAAAAGTCGTAGTGGTAGGCGAACACCCACAGGGCGGCCAACCCGCGCAGGGGTTCTAGCAGAGCGAACCGCATGACCACCCCCAAAACACCCCGGTTAGCGGCGGCCCCGGCGGGTCGGCCGGGGACTCCGGAGGCCCCGCCGGGGCCGCTAACCCCGTGACCCGTGCGACCGGGGGGCCACCGTCCCGAGCCGCAAGTCCCGCCGGCAGACGAGCCGCCTCAACCGGGCGGGGCGGTGAACACGGTTACGCCCCCCGTTGGGTTGCCGCGGCCAGTTGCTCGACCAGCCGGCCGAACCGGTCCGCCTGGGTCTGCCAGTTGAACTGGGTCGCCGCCCACTCCCGGGCCGCGGTGCCCATCTCGGCCCGCAGTGCGGGGTTGGTCAGCAGCAGCGTGACAGCAGCGGCCAGCGGCTCGGGACGGGTGCAGTCCACCAGCAGCCCGGTCTCATACGGCTTCAACGTCTCGGCCGTGCCGCCGGAGGTGCCGGCGATGACCGCTTTGCCGCACGCCTGGGCTTCCAGCAGCACCATGCCGAACCCCTCGATCTCGCTCCCCACCTGGCGGTTCGGCAGGGCGAACAGGTCGCACTGCTGGTACGCCGTCACCATCACCGCCGGGTCCGCCTCCCCGTGGAAGCGGACGTGATCCGTGACGCCGCGTTCTGCTGCCCGGGCGGCCAGCCGGTCCCGCTCCGGCCCGTCGCCGACGATCGCATACAACACGTCCGGCACCTTCGCCCGAATCCAGGGCAGGGCGTCGATGAGGGTGTCGTGCCCCTTGCGGGCGTGCAGCCGGCCGACGGTCAGCACCACCGTCCGGCCTACCCATCCGAGCGCCCGCCGGGTGTCCGGGTCCGGGGCGACCGGGCGGAAGGTATCGGAATCCACCCCCGGCGTGATCGGGTGAATCCGGGCGTTCGGGACGTGCCAACTGTCGCGGACGATCCGCCGGGTGTTCTCGCTGTTGGTGACGACGGCGGTCGCCCCGGCGAACACCCGGCGGGCCATCCACCGGTGCTGCCGGCTGGTCATCACCCCGGCGGTCGTGCCCGGCGCCGGCAGCGTCACTTCTTCCCCGTGGGCGGACACCAGGTACGGCAGCCCGGTCCGCCGCTTCACCAGCCAGGCGACCCACCCCTCCGGCACGCACCGCCCGGCCCACAGGAACCGCACGCCCTCCCGCGCCGCCAGCTCTGCCGCCTGCCGGGCCAGCGCCCGGTACTCGGTCCACCCGGCTTTGCTGAAGAACCCGGTGTCGCGGAACGGCATCGGGGTGCGGACCAGGTTGACGGCGTGCGTGGCGTCGAACGCCGGGGCGGCCGGGTGGGTGCCGCCCAGCACGACCGCCCGCTCCCGGGGCAACCGGGTGACGATTTCCCAGAACAGCCGGCCGCTCCCGCCGATCGCCGGAGGTATGATTTGCGACAGCAACAGCACCTTCGGGCCGCCGTCGGTGTTCAAACCGCCCCCGGGGAACGGGTCCAACGTCACATGTCCCACCGGCCGTTGCGGATCGGCATCTATACCGGCGTCCTCGCGTACAAACCGTCGGGTATCGGCTGGCATGTGATCCACCTGCTCGACGGCCTGGCCGCCCTCGACCGGGTCAACCGGTACTACCTGATCCACCGCGTCCCGGTCGGCGGGCCGGACCGCCCGCTGCACTGCCCGCCGGCCGCCAACTTCACCAATGTCCCGCTGCGGGTGCCGGACCTGTTCTTCACCCGGTACTTCCGGGTGTTCGACTCCGGTGTCCTACCCGCCACGATCCGCGCCCTGCGGCTCGACCTGTTCCACGGGCCGAACCACTACCTACCCCGCCGCGGCCGCGTCCCGCAGATCGTCACCTACCACGACGTTGCCGACGTCCTGTTCGCCGAGGGGGCCGACCGGACCGCCCGGGAGGCCAACCTCCGCCGCACGCTGGGCCGGGCGGACGCGGTCATCGCCCTGTCCGCCCGCACCCTGGCCGACCTGGAGGGGTTCGGCCTGACGCCCGGTCGCGGCCGGGTGATCTACCAGGGGTCGAACCTCAGCTCGGACAACCGGCCGACCCCGGAGCAGACGGCCGCCGCCCGGGCCAAGTTTAACCTGCCGGGGCGGTATCTGCTGTTCGTCGGCACCCTGGTCCCGCGGAAGAACGTCCCCCTGCTGATCCACGCCTTCGCCAAGCTGGCCCCCGGCCTCGAACCGGACGCCCGACTGGTGCTGGCCGGGGCGGACGACGGCGAGGAGGCCGCCCGCGTCCGCCAACTGGTCGCCTCCCTCGGGCTGGCCGGCCGGGTGGTGTTCACCGGCTACCTGACCAACGCCGAGCTGGCCGGGCTGTACGGCGGGGCCAGCGTGTTCGTGCTGCCGTCCCGGTACGAGGGGTTCGGCATGATCCTTCTGGAGGCGATGGCGGCCCGCGTCCCGGTGGTCAGCACGGCCGCCGGGTCGCTGCCGGAGGTGGTCGGCGACGCCGGGCTGCTCGTCCCGCCGGACGACCCGCCGGCGATGGCCGACGCCGTCCGCCGGGTGCTCAACTCGCCGGCCCTGGCCGCCGACCTCGTCGCCCGCGGGGCGGTGCGGCTGGCCGCCTTCTCCTGGCGAACCACCGCCGAGCAGACGCTCGCCCTGTACCGGGAGGTGGCCGGCCGTCGGTCGCGCTGAGTCGCTGCCAACCGCGCCGGACCGGCACTACCGGCCGTGGCGGGGTGCCAGCTCGTCGACCGGCTCGCACCCCTTTGCAAAAGTCGTCGGCTCCCGCCTGTTGACCTGACCCGGGTGGTCCGCCCGGGGCGGCTCCCCGCTCCGCGACCGCCCCTTGTCGGCCCGGATCCGGAGCCGGTCGACGGAGTCCTTGACCCGGAACAGCCAGAGCGGCCGTCGGGCCTTGTCGGCCAGGGCGGCGAACCGCTCGTCTGCCAGCCCGAGGATGTCGGCCAGCCGGCACAGATCGACGACCGTGTGGGTCCGCCGCTGCCAGTACAGGGAGTCGGCCCGGCGGTACAGGAACTCCCGGGCGGCCGCCACCCCGGCGTCGGCCGGCAGCCCCTCGGCCCGGCCCCACCGGGCGGCGAACGCCATCTGCACCCGGCAGTGGTAGCCGAACACCCGCGGCAGGTTGGCCATCGCGTTCTGGGTGTCGTGCATGCGGTAGCGGGTGAGCGGCTCGGCCACGTACCCGAACGCGGTGTGCCGGGCCAGCCGCAGCAGCAGGTCGTAGTCCTGGCCGTTCGCCCACTGTCGGTCGAACGGGTCGCCGTGCGGCTCGGCGGCGGCGGCCGCGTCGATCAGCTCCCGCCGGGCGAGGACGCTGCTGAAGATGACCCGGTCCTCGGCCAGCAGCGGCCCCAGGCACCGGCCCCGGGTCGGGTTGCCCGGCCGCTGCGGGCCGGCGTCGGTGAACCGCCCGGCCGGGTCGATGTACCGGAAGTCGGTGTGCACCACCCCGACCCCGCCGGACAGCAGGGCGGCCTGCCTGGCCAGCTTGCCCGGCTCCCACTCGTCGTCGCTGTCCAGGAAGGCGACCAGCTCGCCGTTGCACTGGGTCAGGCCGAAGTTGCGGGTGGCGCACACCCCGGCGTTGGCCCGCGGCAGATACCGCACCGTCACCCGTCCCCCGCGGTCCAGGTACGGGCGGATGACTTCGGCGGTGTTGTCCTTCGACCCGTCGTCGACGACCACCACTTCTATGCCGCCGGGGAAGGTCTGGGCGAACACCGAGTCCAGGGCGGCGGGGAGCAGCCCGGCCCGGTTGTAGGTGGGGATGACGACCGAGATGTCCGGGACCGCCACGACGACTCCTCAGACCGAAACGTACCCCGAACCCATTGCCGGACCTGCTACCCGCTGACTCCCCCTCTCCGCTTCGGGGAGGGGGAGCGAGAAGGGCGCTCCCGCCGACCGAACCCGCTATCACGTCCCGCTCCGCACCGCCCGGGCCAGTTTGGCGGCGGCGTTCGCGGCCGCCATCCGCCCGGCGAACCGTCTCGGCCGGTCCCCGGACAGCAGCCCACCGGCCCACCGGGCCAGCCCGCCGGCCCACTGCTCGGCCGCCGCCCGGTACGCCCACCGGGGGAGCCGGCCGCCGTGGTCCTGGGCCAACAGGTCGAACGACAGCCGGCCCTGCCGGCGGGCGAACCCGAGGGCATACGCCGGGGTCGCCCGGTCGGCCGGGACCGGGTGGTCGACCACCGCCCGCGGCTCGTACCAGCCCTTGCACCCGTTGCGGCTCATGGCCTCGATCAGCCGGGTGTCCTCGTTCCCCACCCGGACCGCCCCGACGTGCCCGAGCTTGGTGTCGAACATGCCGGCGGCCCGGACGGCGCTCACCCGCAGGGCGACGTTGCAGGTGAAGAACGGGGTGTCGCCCCCCGGCTCCCACGGCCGGGGATCGGGGCCGGCGTCGTACTGGACGACCGCGTCCCGGAGCATCGGGCAGGCGGCCTCGTCGAACCAGCCCGGCTTCGGCCCGGCCCACAGCGGGCGGATGCGACCGCCCCAGAAGTCGCACTCCGGGTGGTCGCGGACCGCCGCCGCCATCGCCCGCATCCAGCCGGCGTCCGCGATCGCGTCGTCGTCGGTGAACAGGACGACCCCCGCCCGGGCCTCCTCGACCGCCCGGTTCCGGGCGTGGGACGCCCCGGTCTTCGGCTCCGCCACGTACCGCGCCGGCAGCCGGCCGGTGTACGTGCGGACCAGCCCTTCCACCGCCGGCTCGCACGCGTTGTCGACGATCACCAGCTCCCACGGGCCGGGCGGCGGGGCGGCGGCGGCCACGGAGTCGAGCGTCTGCCGGAGCAGGTCGCCCCGGCGGTAGGTGCAGATCGCCACCGTGAGGTCGGTCATCGGCCGGCCCCCGCCAGGCGGTCTTTCAGCCGGACCGCCCAGTCCGGCCACCGGGCTCGCTTCCGCCAGCCGCGGACGGCCGGCGAGTCCAGCCGCTGTTCGTCGGCGAACCGCAGCAGGTCGCGGAAGGCTGGCAGGTTCCGCTGCCAGTACAGGCTGGCCAGCTTGGCCGCGACGTGCCCGGCCAGGGCTGACTCCACCCGCTCCGGCCCGATCCGCTCGAGGTGGTCCGGGTGGGCGGCGAAGAACTTGCGGACCGCCCGGTGGTGGTAACCGATCTGCTGCACCGGGGACTTGCTCAGTTGCCCCGGGTGGAGACGGTAGTGGGTCAGGTGCTCGGGGACGAACGCGAACGTGCCGACGGCCGACAGCCGGAAGTACAGGTCGATGTCGCACGCCTGCCGTCGACACCAGCCCGGCTTCGGCCGGCCCACGCGGATGGACCGCCCCAGTCGCACTCCGGGTGGTCGCGGACCGCCGCCGCCATCGCCCGCATCCAGCCGGCGTCGCGATCGCGTCGTCGTCGGTGAACAGGACGACCCCGCCCGGGCCTCCTCGACCGCCGGTTCCGGGCGTGGGACGCCCGGTCTTCGGCTCCGCCACGTACCGCGCGCCGGCCGGTGTACGTGCGGACCAGCTCCACCGCCGGCTCGCCGCGTTGTCGACGATCACCAGCTCCCACGGGCCGGGCGGCGGGGCGGCGGCGGCCACGGAGTCGGTCTGCCGGAGCAGGTCGCCCCGGCGGTAGGTGCAGATCGCCGTGAGGTCGGTCATCGGCCGGCCCCGCCAGGCGGTCTTTCAGCCGGACCGCCCAGTCCGGCCCCGGCTCGCTTCCGCCAGCCGCGGACGGCCGGCAGTCAGCCGCTGTTCGTCGGCGAACCGCAGCAGGTCGCGGAAGGCTGGCGGTTCGCTGCCAGTACAGGCTGGCCAGCTTGGCCGCGACGTGCCCGGCCGGGCGACTCCACCCGCTCCGGCCGATCCGCTCGAGGTGGTCCGGGTGGGCGGCGAAGAACTTGCGGACCCCCGGTGGTGGTAACCGATCTGCTGCCGACTTGCTCGGTTGCCCCGGGTGGAGACGGTAGTGGGTCAGGTGCTCGGGGACGACGGCGTGCCGACGGCCGCGGCCGAGTACAGGTCGATGTCGCACGCCGCTTGAACTCGGGGTCGTACCCGCCGATCCGGTCCAGGGCCGACTTGCGGACCAGGATGGACGGGTGGCAGCAGCTGTGCGGTTCGAGCAGGGCGTCGGTGCAGCGGCCGACCCGGCGGGCGGTGCCGGCCATGTCCAGCTTCACCTCACTCCCGTCCGGCTCGTGGTGGGTGACGCCGGTGTGGACCAGCACGCAGTCCGGCCCGGCGGCGGCCGCGGCGGCGAGCTGCTTTTCCAGCTTGGTCGGCTCCCACCAGTCGTCGGCGTCGGTGTTGGCCACCCACTCGCCGCGGGCGACGGCGATCCCGGCGTTGCGGGCGGACGGCTCCCCGCCGTTCGGCTTGCGGATGAGGGTGAAGCGGTCGGCCGGGATGCTGTGGCTCCTCGCCGCCCGCTCGGCCGCGGCGGCGCTGTCGTCATTCGACCCGTCGTCGACGACGATCAGCTCCCAGTCGGGGAAGGTCTGGGCGGCCACGCCCCGGACCGCGTCGCCGATGTAGGCGGCGGCGTTGTACAGCGGGATGACGACGGATACGGTCGGCGGCATCGGAGGGGTCAACTCGGCGGATCCGGTTCGGCCGGCCCTTACGCGTCGGGTGATTCGGACGCCCCGGTCGTACGGTCGTGTTGCAGTATACCCGGCTCTTCGGCCCCGGCCGGCGGTTCCCCGAAGTTACGCCCGGTTCTCACCCGGCCGGCGGGTCAGGCCGGCAGCGGCCGGCCGGCGGCGACCGCCTCGAACATCTTTTCCATCCGCGGCATCAGGTTCTCGAACACGTAGTTCGCCCGAATGTGCGCCAGCGCCCCGGCCCCCATCGCCCGCCGCAGCTCCACGTCGGCCAGCAGCTTCCGCAGGGCGGCGGCCAGGGCCGGCACATCCCCGGCCGGGTAGTCGAACCCGTTCACCCCCGGGCGGACGATGTCCTCGTGGGCGCCGATCCGGGAGAGGACCAGCGGCAGCCCCTGGCTGGCCGCCTCCAGCGGGCCGAGCGGGAATCCCTCCCGCTCGGACGTCTGGACGTAGACCGCCGCCTCCCGCACCCGGGCCATCACCTGTTCCCACGGCAGCCCGCCGGTGATCGTCAACCGGTCGGCGAGGCCCAGCTCGTCGGCCCGCCGGCGGAGGGCCGGCTCCAGCGTCCCGCCGCCGATCAGCAGCAGCCGCAATGCCGGGAACTCGCCGGCCAACAGCCCGACCGCCTCGACCAGGTCGGTTTGCCGCTTCTCCGGGTCGATCCGGCCGGTCATGGCTACGGTCAGGCGGTCAGCGGCCTGCGGGACCGGCTGGGCGGCGACGACGGCGGCGGGGATGCCGTGCGGGCGGATGCGGACCGTGTCCCCGGCCGGCGGGCCGCCCAGCCGGGCGGTCAGCTCCCGGGCCATGTGTCGGGCGATCGGGAACACTCCGGCCGCGTCCCCGACCAGGGCGGCCAGGCTCGGGGTGTCCAGGTCGTTCCCGTGGGAGGTGACGGTGTACGGCACCCCGTCCGTCTGCTTCAGGGTGCGGGCGGCGGCGGCGGCCTCGGACATCCAGTGGGCGTCCACCGCGTCCGCCCCGTGCCGGCGGGCGAACGCCGACACCTTCTTCGCCCACACCCACTCGTGGGCCGCCTGGCGGGCGCCCAGCTCGGCCCGCATCCGGGCCAGCGGCTTCGGCGGCCGGCCCCGCAACCCGCCGCCGACCAGGGACACCGTGTCCGCCGCCAGCGCCCGGTCCCCGCCCCGCGGGTACCGCACCTGGAGGACCGGCACGTCGGTCAGCCCGTGGGCCACCACGTTCTGGTACCCGTCCGCCCAGACCCGCAGGGACACCACCGCTACCCGGTGCCCGCGGCCTTTCATCCAGGCCACCTCCCGGAACAGGAACGGGGTGTACCGGTGCGGCCAGAACGGGACGAAATAGAGCAGGTTCACGCCTCGCCCCCTGCGTTACAGTGGTGCCCAGAAGTCTTCCGCCCGGTCGTCCGCCTGGACCTTCCGCAGGGCCACCGCCTGGTATGGCCGGCGGGTCAACGCGTCCCACCCCGACCACCCCTGGCGGCGGAACTGCCGCCACCGCCGCGCCCGCAGCCGCCACCCCCACGGCCGGGTGAGCGGTCCCTGGTCCACCGCCAGGGCGTCCACCCACTCGTACCCGCGGTGGGTGAGGGCGAACCGCACCACCCGCCAGACGCTCGGCCAGTCGGTGTCGTCGATCACACACAGCCCGCCGACCGGCAGCATCCGGTCGACGTAGAAGAACTCCAACAGGGCGTTCTCGAACCGGTGGTAGGCGTCGATGAACGCGAACTCGACCCGCTCCCCGGCGGCGGCCATCCGCGGCAGCACGTACTCGGCCGGCTCCCCGGCGTGGTCGAACAGGTCCGCCAGTCCGGCCTGGTCGCGGACGGCCAGCCCGGCCCCCCGCCAGAAGTCGCCCTGCTGGCACGGGTCGATGGCCAGGTGCCGGCCGGGCGGCGTGCCGTGCCTCTCGGCGGCCCGGAGCAGCCCGAGGCCGATGTGCAGCCCGCTCAGCCCGGTGCCCATCCCGGTCTCGACCGTCCGCCGCGGGTTGGCCCGGGCGACCAGGTCGGCCAGCCACTCCCCCTCGGGGGCGCTGATGCAGTTCTTGATCTCGAACGCCCCCCCGTCGGGCAGGTCCACCCGCTTGGCGTCGACCACCCGGCGGATGGTCTCTTCGACCCGCCGGCGGCGGTCGGCCAGGGTCGGTTCGGTGTCCACGGCGGTCATCGGTGGGCCTCTGGAATTTGCCGGCTCGAGGCACGGGCCGGGTGCGGCCGGCCCGCGAAGGTCAGGTAGGCGACGATCCGGCCGCCGTCGCCGCGGTCGTTGTGTCCAACTCCTCGATGGCCCGCCGGAGGAGCCGCACCCGGGGGGTCGGGCGGGCGTCGGCTGCCCGGAACGGGTCGGCCCCGGTCAGGTCGCGGAACCCGGCCCCGTCCATCAGGACGAGCAGCCCACCCCCGCCGCACCCGACGTCCAGCATCCGCGACCGGAGCGACAGCCCCGGGATGTCCCGGACGGCCGTCGGCCGCAGGCGGACGTCCGGCCGCGGGCGGAGGGCGGCCACCAGCCCCCAGAACCCGCCCCGGTCGAACGCCCGGGCCGCGTTTCGCCGCTCGGCCACCCACCCCCGCAGCCCGCCCGGGCGGGCCGGGGTCTCCGGCACCGGGTCGGCCGCCAGCGAGTAGTAGTTCGCCGGGTAGTACCGGCCCAAGTCGGCCGGCGGGTCGACCAGTTGCAGGCAGCCGCACCCCCCGCACTCGAAGTAGGTGAACTCGTCCCGGGTGCCGAACATCACCTCCCGGGCGGTGTGGCGGGTGCCGGCCGTCGACTGGCAGATGGCACAGGTCACGGTACCCCCCCCGCCAGCCCGCGGGCCTGGCTCTCGGGCCGGCAGCCGGCGACCACCCGCTCGTAATGGGCCTCCTGCCGCGGGGCAACGCTGTCCACAGCGTACTCGCTCAACACCCGCTCACGGCCCCGCTCGCCCAGCTCCCGGCGGAGGCGGGCGTCGCCGAGCAGCTCGACGATCTTGGCCGCGATGTCGGCCGGCGAGTGGGGATCGACCAGCCGGCCGACCCGCCCTTGGTCGAGCAACTCGGCCAGGCCGCAGTCCCTGGAGGCGACCACCGGCCGGGCGGCCGCCATCGCCTCCAGGGCGACGAACCCGAAGCTCTCCCACAGGCTCGGGAAGGCGCACACGGCCGTGTCGGCCAGCAGCCCCGGCAGCTCGGCCGGCGGTCGCCGGCCGAGGAACTCGACCGCGGCGGCGTGTTCGGCCAGCATTTGCTTCAGGTGGGCTTCCATCGTCACCGCCGGGTTCCGGCTGGCGAGCGTCCCGCCGACGAACCGGAACCGCGCCCCCGGCACCGCCCGGCGGACCAGCGGCACCGCCCGGGCCAGGTTCTCGACCCCCTTGCGGATCTCCAGCCGGCCGACGAACGTCACCACCGGCGCCTCGCTCCCCGGCTTCACCGCCAGGTAGCCCGGGGCCGGGGTGAACGGGTACGGGTAGGTCTCCACCCGGGCCGGGTCGACGCCCCACTCCTTCACCACCCGCTGCCCGATTGAGTGCGACGGGGCGGCCACCCCGTCCGCCGACCGCACGTCCGTCACCTCCCGCCGGCTGGTCGGGTGGGCCGCGGACCAGTCCGGCGGCAGCCCCCGCCGCCACGCCGTCCACCGCGCTTGCAGCCGGCCGACCGGCCCGAGTACGTCCCGCTCGATCTGGCGGACGAACAGCAGGCTGGTGTGCAGCTTGGCGACGTACGGCACGTCCGGGGCGGCGACCCGGCACTCGGCCGCCTCGGCCATGTAGTCCGGTCCCTCCAGCACGTCGAACCCGACGGCCCGGTGGCGGGCGGCGAACACCGGGGCGATCAGAGGCGGGAACTTGCGGCGGTCTGGGGCGGCGACCCGGTGGACCCGCACCCCGTTCGGCCGGTCGTCGACCCCGGCGCGGTCGCCGCTGCCGGCGAACACCTCGACGCGGTGGCCGCGGGCGGCGAGCATGTCGGCCGCCTGCTGGATGTAGGTGCCGATCCCGCCCCCGGCCTCCGGCGGGCACTCGTAGCTGACGAAGGCCACCTTCATGCCGCACCCCCGTCGTGGCTAGGCCGTCTGTAGGGTGCGTGGAGGGAGACGCTGGGACCGAACCGCACCGGCCGGGCAACGACCGTGCCCCAGGGGGGAAGCCCCTCCGGTGGGTTGCGCCAAGCCGCCACGCACCCTACAAGACCGGATGCGCCCTTCATGCGGCACCCCCCGCCGGGGCCGGCCGGCGGCCGAACCGGTCGAGCGCCCGGGTCAACTGCCACGGGTGTCGGGCGACGAACCCGGCCAGCCGGGGGCAGCGGCCGAACCCCTGCGGCCGACCGCGCTCGCCCATGACCAGGGCGAACACTGCCTGGACCACGGCCCGGGCGCGGTCCGGCTGGCCGTTGAGTTCGAAGCAGCCCGCGTGGTCGATGACGGTTCGCAAATAGCTGGTGAAGAACCGGACGGACCGCGCCCCGGGGACGTGTTTCCGGCAGAGAAGGTACTGATTGCGCGTGTGCAGGTACAGGGCGAGCGGGGGGAAGTTGCCGCCGGTGGAGGCGTGGCCCAGGTGGACGGCGGTGGCGCCGGGGACGGCCCGGAACCGGTACCCCTGCCGGCCCAGCCGCAGGCACAGGTCGATTTCCTCCATGTACGCGAAGAACCGGTCGTCGAACCCGCCGGCCCGGGCGCACGGCCCGACCCGGACCAGCGGGGCGGTGCCGATCACCCACCGGTCCGCCCGGTCTGTGGCGGTCGCGTGGTCGGCCGCATACCCGCAGGCGGAGACGCCGGTGGCGAAATCGAACCACCCGCCCGCGTGCTGTTCGCGGCCGTCGGTGCCGACCAGCCTGGGGGTGACGGCGGCGAGGGTGGGGTCGGCGTCCATGGCGGCCAGCAGCAGGCCCAGGCAGCCGGGGTCGGGGAAGGCGTCGTTGTTGACCAGCCAGGCGTACTCGGCCCCGAGCCGGCCGGCCTCGGCCAGGCCGGCGTTCATGCCGCCGGCGAACCCGCGGTTGGCCGGCAGCCGGACCGGGCGGGCGGCGGCCGGCAGCCCGGCGGCCAGGGCGGCCCGCTGGTCCGGCCGGGAGCCGTTGTCGACGACCACCAGGTGGTCGACCGGCCGGGCCGACCGGCGGAGGGCGGCCAGGCAGTCCAGGGTCAGCCCGGCCTGGTTCCAGTTCAGAACCACGGCGGCCACCGGCGGCGAGCGGGTCATCGGCCCCCCCCGGTCGCCCGGCCGGCGGACGCCGACTGCCCGAGCCGATCGAGCAGCCGGATGAGCAGCCACGGGTGGCGGGCCACGAACCCGGCCACCCGGTTCCCCCGGCCGTACCAACGGGGCGACCCGCTCTCCCCGAGCAGGACGGCCAGTAGCCCCTGGACGGTCGCCGTCGCCTTGGCCGACTGACCGCGGAGCTGGAAGCACCCGGCGTTGTCCAGGTGCTTGGCGGCCATCCGAAGGACGAGCTGCCGGCGGTGCCGCGGCGGGGGGTGCCGGTGCACCTGTTGGAACAGGTTGCGGACCCCCAGGTAGTCGGCGAACGGCGACCCGCCGGCCGTCGTCCCATCGGCCGACGACCCCTGGCCCAGGTGGACGGCGGTGGCGTCGGGGACGGCCCGGAACCGGTACCCCTGCCGGCCCAGCCGCAGGCACAGGTCGACCTCCTCGCCGTACGCGAAGAACCGGTCGTCGAACCCGCCGGCCCGGGCGCACGGCCCGACCCGGACCAGCGGGGCGGTGCCGACCGCCCAGTAGCCGTCGCCCCCGACCGGGGTCGCCATCTGGTCCGCCATCAGGAACTCGGTCCGGCCTTCGCTCGGGAGCCACCGGCCGCCGGCCGGCTGTTCGCGGCCGTCGGTGCCGACCAGCCTGGGGGTGACGGCGGCGAGGGTGGGGTCGGCGTCCATGGCGGCCAGCAGCAGGCCCAGGCAGCCGGGGTCGGGGAAGGCGTCGTTGTTGACCAGCCAGGCGTACTCGGCCCCGAGCCGGCCGGCCTCGGCCAGGCCGGCGTTCATGCCGCCGGCGAACCCGCGGTTGGCCGGCAGCCGGACCAGGCGGGCGGCGGCCGGCAGCCCGGCGGCCAGGGCGGCCCGCTGGTCCGGCCGGGAGCCGTTGTCGACGACCACCAGGTGGTCGACCGGCCGGGCCGACCGGCGGAGGGCGGCCAGGCAGTCCAGGGTCAGCCCGGCCTGGTTCCAGTTCAGAACCACGGCGGCCACCGGCGGTCCGGTCCGGTCCGCCGGTCGGTCAGCGTCTGTCATTCGTCCCCCCGGTGGCCGGCCGCGACCTCTTTCAGGTTCCGCTCCAATCGATCGGTCGCGGCGGCCAGCGACCACCGCTCGCGGACCAGCTCGGCCCCCGGCCGCCGAGCCGCTGGGCCAGCGGCCGGTCCTGCCGCAGCCGGGCGATGCCGGCCGCCAGCGCCCCGCGGGGAGGGGTCGACGACCAGCCCGTTCTCCCCGTCCCGGACGGTCTCCCGCACCCCCTCGGCGATCGCCACCACCGGCGTGCCGCACGCGTTCGCCTCCAGCGGGGCGTACCCGAACGGCTCCAGCCGGGGGCGTAGGCCATGACCGCGGCCGACCGCAGGTGCCGGACGACGTCCGCATCCGGCACCCGCAGGTGCGGCTCGAACGCCACCCCCAGGCCGGCCGCCAGTTGCCGCAGCCGGTCCACGTACCCGGCCGCACTCGTCATTCCCGACCCACACCAGCCGCGGCCGGGGCGGCGGCAGGTGCCCGACCGCCTGGATGACGAACTCGATCCGCTTGGCCGGGTTGAACGACCCGACCCCGACGACGGCGTCCTCCCGGGGGCCGTCGGCCGGCCCGTCGAACAGGCCGGCGTCTACCCCCAAGTAGCACACCGTCGCCTCCAGCCCGTACGCCCGGAGGGCGCTCTCCCGGCTGAAGTACGAGTTGACCAGCAGGCGGCCGAACCGGCGGGCGCTCTCCACCTCGACCCGCAACTGCTCCCGCATGCCGGCGGTCGTCAGGTGGTCGGCCAGCCGGTTGCGGACGTACCACGGGGCCAGGGCCGACCGGCCGGGCGGGTCCGGGCCGACGAACGGCGGCCGGTCGCCCGCCTCGTACAGCCGGCGGTTCGGCTCCTGCAGGTAGAGCACGGACGGGGTCCGCGAGTACCGGCCGATCGGGGTGGCCCGGATGTACTGGCAGGAGTTGGCGAACAGCACGTCGAACCCGCCGGCGTCGATCGCCGCCGCCGCCTGCCGGCAGTGTTCGTCCAGGGCGGCCAGTTGGGCGTAAGCCTCCCGCCGGATCGTCCGCGGCCCGGGCAGGAGGCCGGGCAGCAGCCGCACCCGGGCCGGGGCCGGGGCCCAGGGCAGGACGTGCTCCCGGCAGAGGGCGCGGAGCGGCAGGAAGTCGGTGTCGGCGGCCGCCGGGCACCACGCCTCGACGTGGTGGCCCCGCCCGACCAGCCCGCGGACGTGGTCGTACAACGCCCGCTTGCCGCCCCCGCTCGGCAGGTTGTGCCAGACCGCGATCCGCATCACGCCCCCCCCGGTCGGCCGGCCGGGCGGGCGTCCGCCCGCCGCTCGACCCAGCCCAACACCTGCACCAGCCGCCACGGCCGCCGGGCCAGGAACCGGAGCAACCGCTGCCGCCGCGGGAACCACCGGGGCGGGCCGGCCTCCGACAGCAGGCCGGCGACCACCGCCCCGGCCAGCACCGTCGCCTGTTCCGCCTCCCCCCGGGCCATCAGGCACCCGGCCGCGTCCAGCCCCTGGCGGCCGAGGCCGGCCAACTGTCGCACCCGGTCGCCCGGCGGGGCGTGCTTGCGGACCATCCGGAACCGGTTCCGCTGGGTCAGGTGGACGGCGAACGGGGAGGCGACCGCCCCGTCCCCGCCCGACGACCCCTGGGTCAAGTGGACGGCGGTCGCCTCCGGGACGGCCCGCAGCCGGTACCCGGCGGCGGTCAGCCGCAGGCACAGGTCGACGTCCTCCCAGTACGCGAAGAACCGGTCGTCGAACCCGCCCACCTGGGCCAGGGCGGTCGCCCGGACCAGCGGGGCGGTGCCCGTCAGCCAATAGCCCGGGGCGGACGGCGGGGCGGCGACGGCGGCCGCGTCCGCCCCCTCGCAGTCGGCCCGGTCGAACCGGTATCGGCCGCCGGCGTGCTGCTCGGTCCCGTCCGGGCCGACCAGTTTGGGGGTGACGGCGGCCAGGGCCGGGTCGGCGGTCAGGGCGGCGGCCAGCTTGGCCAGGCAGTCCGCCGCGGGGAAGGCGTCGTTGTTCATCAGCCAGATGTAACCCGCCCCGCCCCGGGCGGCCGCCCGGAGGCCGGCGTTCATCCCCCCGGCGAACCCCCGGTTGGCCGGCAGCCGGACCAGCTCCGTCCCGGCCGGCAGCCCGTCGATCAGGAGCCGCCGCTCGTCCGCCCGGGAGCCGTTGTCCACCACCACCAGCCGGGCGACCGGGGCGGTCTGGGCGCGGAGGCTGGCCACACAGTCCAGGGTCATCCGGGACTGGTTCCAGTTCAGCACCACGCCCCAGACGGCTGGTGTCGGCCCGCCCGCCATGACCGTCACCCCCCTCGTGGCGCCGGGGCGCGGCCCCGGCTGGCCCGTCACCAGCCGTTCGCCCCGGCCCACCCGCCGACGTCCGACGCGATCTCGTGGCTCAGGGTTCCTAGGGCCAGCCCGAGGGCGTCCCGCCGACCGCCCCGGACCCGGCACGCCTGCCGGTACCAGTAGGTGAACCGGCTGATCCCGCGGCCGACCCCGAACCAGGCCGGGGTGGCCGTCCGCGCGGGCAGGCCGAGCCGGCGGCGGGCCCGGCTGTCCGCCCGGCCCACCCGGAACCACCCGCGGGCCGTCCACTGGTGGGAGTGGTAGACGGCCGCGTCCGCCGCGTAGGCGATCCGGTACCCGGCCGTCAGCATGGCGTGCGCCCACACCCGGTCCTCGGACCACGGGAGCGGCTGGAACGGGACGGCGACGGCCCGCTCCCGGCGGACGCAGGCGTTGGCGTTCGAGAAGACCGTGTCGAACAGGTCGCCGGCCGGGGTGTTGGTGACGGCGTCGGCCGGCCCGAACGCCGCGGCCAGGGCGGCCTTCTCGAGGAACCCGCAGTCCGGCCACGGCACCTGCCGGCCGTACGCCCCGGCCACCCGCGGGTCCCGGTCGAGCGGGGCGGTCAGGGCGGCCAGCCACCGGTCGGTGGTCGGGACGCAGTGGGCGGACAGCGGCACCACGTACTCGCTGTCGCACATCCCGATCCCGTCGTTCAGCGTCTTCCCGTAGTTGAACTCGGCCGGCGGGATCTGGTGGACCCGGACGGCCGGGAACGACCGGGCGATCTCCACCGTCCGGTCCGTCGACCCGGAGTCGATGACCAGCACGGCGACCGGGCCGGGGTAGTCCTGGCCGGCGACGCCCCGCAGGCACTCGCCGATCAGGGCGGCCTCGTTCTTCGCCCGGATGAGGACGGTCACGCTAGCGGGCATCGGCCGCCTCCGCCCGGTGCCGCCAGTGGTGGACGACCGCCCGGCTGGTCAGGAGCAGCCAGCCGATCCGGGCGGCGGTCCGCAGGTGGCCCCGGCGGGCCGCCGCAGCCGCCTTCGCCCGCCACCCCCAGTACCGCGGCCACCACTCGGCCCGGCCGCACGCGGCCGGGTGCCGCAGCCGCATGTACTCCACCCGCTGCATCTCGTGGTCCCACCCGGCCGTCCGGCACAGGCTGGAAGCCGAGTACGTGTACCGCAGGCACACCCGGTTGACGAACGCGGCGTCGGTCAGCCGGGAGGCGGCGAGCAGGAAGTTCAGGTCGGCCACCACCTTGACCGACTCGTCGAACCCGCCGGCCCGCCGCCACAGCGACCGGGAAAAGAGCAGGTTGCTGTTGCTGACCGCCACGTTCCGCCGGACCAGCGCCCAGAGCAGTTGGTCCCCCGGCAGGCGGACGGCCGGCGGGCCGCCGGGCACGCCCGGGACGGCCAGCGGGTGCAGCGGGTCCGCCCGGAACTGCTCCGCCAGGCCGGGCGGGGCGTCCGCCCCGACCACCTCCACCAGCCCGAACGACAGCTCGCACCCGGGGTGCTCGCGGACGGCGGCGGCCTGGAGGGCGAGCCGGTCCGGGGGCATCCGGTCGTCCTGCTCGAGCACCGCCACCCAGGGGGTCCGGGCCAGCCGGACGCCGACGTTCAGCGGCCGGGCCGGGCCGCCCGAGTTGCGGGCGAGCACCTCGACCCGGACCGGCACCGGGGCCGCCGGCGTGAGCGAGCGGGCGACGGCGGCGGTGTCGTCCGGGGACCGGTCGTCGACGACGATCACTTCCCGCGGGCGGACCGTCTGGGCGTACACCGATTCCAGGGCGGCCGAAAGGTGGTCCCGCCCCTTATACGTGGGGACGACAACCGTTATGTCGTCGGGGTTCACTTTCACGCCCTCGCCACGGGTTCCCCGGCGGACGAACGATCGGCCAGCCGCGCCCGGATCACGTGCTGGCAGCCGAACAGGGTCGGCCACCAGCCGGCCAGACGGCGGACGACCCGGCCCCGGCGACCCGGCCCGAGCCACCGCCACCCCCGCCGGACCCGGTAATCGTCCATCCAGGTTCCCGCCGACACCTGGTACGACTCGACCGTGAAGCCCGCCGCCTCGACCATTCGGAACGCGGACGCCCGGGTGAACCACCGGAGGTGGGTGGCGTCCATGAGGCCGGTCGCGCGGTAGTCGAACCGCCCGTTCAGGAGATCCCATCGGATCGTCCAGTGGGTCACGTTCGGCATGGAGATCGACACCCGCCCCCCCGGCTTCAGGTAGCCCGCGGCGGCGCGTAACGCGGCGACCGGGTCGACCAAGTGCTCCAGAACGTCCGCGAACAAGACCACGTCGAACAACCCGCACTCCGCCAGCTCTGGGGCCGGGAACGCGGTCGGGAACACCGTCAGACCGTGGCCGGCCGCCTGCCGGGCGCGGTCGGGGCTGGGTTCGACCCCGATCACTTCGGCCTGCCGCAACTCCCGGATCAGCCGGGCGATCGACCCGTCCCCGCACCCCACGTCCAGCACACGGGCGCCGATCGGAATGCCCGCGATCAACTGACCGGTCGACTCGTAGGGGTCCGGTTGTGACACGGTCTCGCTGTGACCGTACCGGGACGGCTTGACCGCCTCGGTGGTCAGCCCTTGTCCCGGTTCGACCGCCCCGACCGGCGCGGCCATGTCAGTCGCCACGTCGTACCTCCCACCGGGCGGGCACGATCACGTGCCCGTAATCCCGGACCTGGCAGTGGGTCGTTTTCAGCCGCTGGCGGGTATCGACGACCTCGACGGCCAGGATCCGTTCGACCTGATGGAGCACATGGTTCGACCGCTCCACCACGTTGACGTCGAGGGTGAACACGCCCGGGACCAGGTTCGGCAGGCGGAACCGGATGGCCACCTCCGCCGCCCCGGCCAGGGTGCCGATCTCGTAGTCGGTCAGGTGGGACGAGCAGGCAAACGGCCGCTCCCCGTACGAGTTGTGGACGGCGATGCCGACGTGCGCCTCGTAGGCCGGGGGGGTGGCGTCCACCGCGACCGTCACGACCACCTCGTCGTCCGTCTCGAACGTGCGGCCGGGCCGGCCGTCAGCGTGCCGGATGTCGAACCCGGTGATCAGGTCCGGCCGCGGGCCGGTGCTGTTCGCCCGGAGGGTGTCCTCGACCGACCACCGGTCGACCAGGTCGGCCGGGCAGTACGCCCGCAACACGTCGTCGATGGGGCCGGCCCGGCTGACCCGGCCGCGGTCCAACAGCACCCCGGTCCGGCACAGGCTGGAGGTGAGCTGCGGGTTGTGGCTGACGAAGCAGACGGTCCGCCCGTCGGTGGCGTACTGACGGATCTTGGCGATACACTTCTGCTGGAAGGCCGCGTCGCCCACCGCTAACACCTCGTCGACGATCAGCACGTCCGGCTCCAGGTGGGCGGCCACCGCGAACCCGAGCCGGACCATCATCCCGCTGCTGTACCGCTTGACCGGCGTGTCCAGGAACTTCTCCACCCCGGAGAAGTCCACGATCGCGTCGAACTTCCGGTCGATCTCCTTCCGGCCCATCCCCAGGATGGTGCCGTTCAGGTACACGTTCTCCCGCCCGGTCAGCTCCGGGTGGAACCCGGTGCCCACCTCCAACAAGGCCCCCACCCGGCCGTCGATCTCGGCCGACCCGCCGGTCGGCTCGACGATCCGGCTGAGGACCTTCAGCAGGGTGCTCTTGCCCGCCCCGTTCCGGCCGATGATCCCGACCACCTCCCCCGCGGGAACCTCGAACGACACGTCCTTCAGCGCCCAGAACTCGTCCGTGTCGGCCGACCCGGCGTCCGGGTCGGCCAACTGGCGGACCTTCCCCCAGGCGGCCCGCAGCCCGTCCCGCAGGTGCTCGGTCATGTTCCGGTCCGGCCGCTTCCGGCCGACCCGGTACCGCTTCGACAGCCCGTCCACCCGGATCGCCGGCCGCATCGGCAGTCACCCCACAGAGGTCAGATCACGTCCGCGAACGCCTTCTCCACCCGCCGGAAGTACCACAGCCCGACCGCCAACATCGTCCCGCCGACCGCCGCCGACACCCCGAGCGAGTACCAGTCGATCGGCCCGCTGAGGACCACCTGGCGGAAGTTGAGCACCGGGCCGTACGCCGGGTTGAGCGGCAGCCACCGCTGGGCGGTCGGGCCGATCGACTCCGGCGGCAGGTAGATGCACGGGGTGGCGAACATCCACAGCTGCATGCCGAAGTTGAGCAGGTACCGGAAGTCCCGCTGGGCCACGATCAGGGCGGACAGCAGGATCCCGATCCCCGCCGCCGACAGGGCCAGGAGGGCGACCACCAGCGGCAGGGCGAGGACGCTCATCCCGGGCGCCACCCCGTACCACAGCATCAGCCCGCCCAGCAGGCTGCTGGCGATCAGCAGGTCCACCAGCGGGGTGCCGAACGCGGCGATCGGCAGGATCAGCCGCGGGAAGTACACCTTGGTCAACAGGCCGGCGCTGCCGGCCACGCTGTTCCCGGCGTTCGCCACCCCGCTGCTGAAGAACGCCCACGGCAGCACCCCGGCCATGACGAACAGCGGGTACGCCTCGACCCCGTCCCCCAGCTTCCCCATCCGGCCCAGGAACACGGCGAACACCAGCATGGTGGCCAGCGGCTGGGCGACCGCCCACCCGACCCCCAGGATGGTCTGCTTGAACCGGACGCTGACGTCCCGCCACACCAACTGGGCCAGCAGCTCCCGGTACCGCCACAGCTCGGGCAGGTCGAGGAGCGGGCGTCGGCCGCCGCCGATCCGGGTGACCCGCCGGGTCGGCCGCCCGGCCGCCGGGGGGGCGGCCGGCGGCCGGGCGGCCTCGTCGGCCGGGTCCGACGGCGGTGGGGTCAACACGGCCGAACTCATACCCCTCCTGGAACGACGGGCGGACGCCCCCGGAGACTGCCACTCGTCGGCCGCCTCCTCCTCCGCCGGGGCCAGCCCGCACAGGCGGGCGAACGGCACCGGGCACAGGCCGACCAGCTTGACCGACGTACACAGCACCAGGGCCAGGTCGGTCCACGGCCCGGCTGTCCGAATATAGAACAGATCACAGCCCAATTTCCGGCGGACGCACTCCACCCCGACGTCGGGCGGCAGCCACACCTGGGCCAGCCCGGTCACCCCCGGCTTGACGGCCAGCCGGTCCCGGTAGTTCGGGATCAGCCCGGTCAGTCCCTTGCCGTCGATCACCTCGGGGCGCTCCGGCCGCGGGCCGACCAGGCTCATCTCCCCCTTCAGCACGTTCACCAGTTGGGGCAGCTCGTCCAGGTGGGTCTTCCGCAGGAACCGGCCGACCGGGGTGACCCGGGGGTCGTCCGGGACCGCCCACTGCGGGCCGGAGCGGGCCTCGCAGTTGTGGGTCATGGTCCGCAGCTTGTGGATGCGGAACGGCCGGCCGCCCCGCCCGACCCGGACCTGGGAGTAGAACGCCGGGCCGCGGGAGGTCAGCTTGACGACCGCGGCGGCCGCCACCAGCACCGGGCCGAACAGGGCCAGCAGGACGGCCGCTCCCACCCGGTCGGCCAGCCCCTTGGCCGGGCCGGTCAGCCACCCCCGCCCGGCGGGGAGGGGGCCATCGGACGCGGTCGGATCAATGCCCGACATGGTCACTCCCTTCTCACCGCCCGGTCGGCGGGGTCAGTTGCTTCTGGCAGGCCGGCAGGAACGCGTCCAGGAAGTCCTGAGAGACCCCCCGGTCCTTGTCCCCGTCCACCGACCGCTGCACCAGGTACACCTTGTACAGGTGGGTGGACATGGCGAATTCGGCGGCCGGGGCGGAGGCGGCGGCCAGCCGGTCCCCTTTGCCCCACCCCCAGATCAGCCGGATCGACTCCTGGGCCGGGTAGTTGCGGGTGAACTCGGCCTCCCAGGCGGAGCCGTACCCCCCCAGCTCCTTCACCCGCTTCGGCCCGACCGTGTACCCGTTGGCGGCGTAGCACACCTCCGGCGGGTGGGCGGCCACCTGGCCGGGCCGGCCGACCACCATCAGCACGCTGACCGTCTGCTGGGTCACCCGGTGGGTGTACAGCATCCCCCAGGAGCCGGTCACGTTGGCCATCTTGAACGTCTCCGGGTCGAGGGCGGTCGGCACCCCGTCCCAGTTCCCGACCGTCGCCGGCAGCCCGGCCAGCCGGTCGGTGGCGGCGGTCAGCTCGGCCGGCGTCCCCCACCGGTCGGTCACCTTCCCGTGGACCACCGCCCCGGCGGCGACGGCCGCCGTGGCGGCCGCCAGAACCAGCACTCGCAGCACCATTTCTTGCCCCCTTCAGGCGGCGTGTGTTAGACCCCGGCCGTCCGGCCGGCGTCCGCCCGGGCGGACGACTTGTGATAGCTGTACCCGTACCCGTACCCGTCGTGCGGCACCCCGCTGACCACCAGCCCGAGTACCCGGGCCTTCACCCGCTTCAGCCGGCGGGCCGCCTCCTTCACCATCGGCAGCCGGCTCCGCCCCTTGAGCACGGCCACCAGCACCCCGTCCGCCCGGCGGGCCAGGTGCAGGGTGTCGGCCACCGGCAGGATCGGGCTGGAGTCGATGATCACCATCTCGTACTCGGCCCGCAGGGCGTCCAGGATGGCCGCCCCCGGCTGCTTGGCCAGGGCGACCAGGGCCGGCTCGTCCGCGTCCCCGGCCGGGATGAAGTGCAGGTTCGGCTGCACCTCCAGGGTGACGGCGGCCGCGTCCAGCTCCCCGCGGAGCATGTCCGCCAGCCCCGGCCCGGACGCCACCCCGAAGCAGTCGTGGGCGGCTGGCTGCCGCAGGTCCCCGTCGATCAGAATGGTCCGCAGCCCGCTGCGGGCGAAGTTGGCGGCCAGTTGGGTGGCCACCGACGTCTTCCCCTCGCCCCCTTCGGCGCTGGTCACCAGCAGCACCCGCGGGGTGTCCACCCCGTCCCCGTGCTGGAGGAACGTCTGGGTGCTGGCCATCGACTCGGTCAGCACCGACTGCCAGTAGGCCCGCTTGGCGGCCGGGCTGCGGCCGATCTTGCCGGGCACGTGCGGGACCGTCCCGACCACCGCCAGGTCGGTCGCCCGGCTGGCCAGGTCGGCCGACTCCACCCGCCGGTGCCGGAACTCCAGCAGCCCGACCACCAGGGCCGCCAGCCCGAGCGAGCCGATGGCCCCGCCGATGGCGAACTGGATCTTGCGGGCGGTCAGGTCGACCCGCTCGACGGTCGCCTTCTCCAGCGATTGCACCCGGGGCGGGGCTTCCGACTCGGCGTTCATGGTGGTCAGCGCCCCGGTCACTTTCGTGTACAGGTCCCGGGCCTGCGCGGCGTCCACCTGTTCGGCCTCCAGGTCCAGGTTGGCGTTCGTCACCTTCTGGACCATGGCGGAGAACTTGTCCATGTCCGCCTGGAGCACCCGGCCGAGTTCCTTCTGGAAGGCGATCTGCTCCCGCAGGGCGGCCAGCTTGGCCTGCCCCTCCAGCCCGGCCTGCACCTTCCGGGCGGCGATGAAGTCCTCCCGGGCCTTCTTCCGGGCGGCGTCCAGCTCCTTGACCGAGGCCGCCAGGTCGGCGGTCGTCTGGATGTGGCCCGGCAGGGCTTTCGGGTTGACCCCGGTCGCCTCGATCTCCTTCAGCTTCGCTTCCATCACCGCCCGGCGGTACAGGATGTCCTTGACCACCGGGTCGGACTCGACGTACCGGGCGATGTCCAGCTCGTTCGGGGCGCCGGCCAGCCCGCCGTTGGCCTTCAGGGCGGCCTCCTCCACCTGCATCCGGCGGACCTCCCGGTCGTTGGCCAGCCAGTCCCGCTGGGTCGCGTGGAGCTGCTCCTGGATCATCGACTGCTGGCGGGCGATGTTCTCCGGCAGGGTCGACCCGACGCTGTCGGCCAGCTTGCGGATCACCGCCTGCCGCCGCTTCAGGTTCTCCATTGAGATGAACTGCAGCCGCTCCAGCTTGTCCTTCTTGTCCCGCCGGTCCTTGGCCGACCGGTTGATGATCTCCTCCAGGTAGCTGTTGACGACCGCGTCCAGGACCAGCTTGGCCTGCTCGATCTCGGTCGCGCTGGCCGTCATGCTCAGCCGGGTGATCTCCCGCCCGTACGGGTAGTCGATGGCGATGCCTTTCGCCAGCCAGTCGACCGCGTCGGCCCCCTGCTGGCGGACCAGGTCGAGGTCGCCGATCTTGGCGTGGGACACCGGGTCGTACTCCCGGCGGAGGGCGGCGTTGAGCACCAACTGGCTGCGGATCAGGGCCATCTGGGTGGACTGGCTGATCGGCCCGTCCGGGTGGGCGAACAGGGTGCCGCCGCTGTCGTAGCTGGTGTACATGGTGGCCGACACCCGCGGCTTGGGCGGGGGCAGCAGGAACCAGATGGCCACCGCCACCGGGACCGCCACCAGCAGCCCCCACCGGACGGCCGACCAGGCCCGCCGCTTCAGCGCGTTCAGGAACCCGAGCGGGGTGAACTTCAACTCCTCGGCGGGGCCGGCCACCGCCAGCGCGGCCGGGGCCGCCGACCGCAGCATGATCGGGTCGCCCGACGGGGCGGACAGGGCGTCGGGCTGATCGGTACGCGCCAGGGGACCCATAGCTCGGCCTCGCCTCACCTAGGGGGACGGACGGGACACGGACGGATGAAGGATACGGTCGTCGGCTCAGCCGTGGCGGACGGCCACCCGGGCCTTGGTCGGCGGGGCCGGCGGCCGGCCGACCGGCCCCAGCATGGAGGCCGCGAACTGGGTCCGCGGGGCGTCCGGTTCGGCCGGCCACATCTTGTCGATCAGCCACAACTCCAGGAACAGCAGCCCGACCCCGACCGGCATCATCGCCCACCCGGCCTGGTCGTGGACCCACTTCTGGGCCGTCTCCGGCCCCCAGATGTCCACCGCCAGCCCGTTGGCGACGATCCGCAGCACGTTCGTGACCACCGCGATCACCGGGGCGGACAGGACCACCGCCACCGCGTCCGTCCACGGCCGGCGGGCCAGGATCAGCACCGCCGCGGTCAGGGCGAAGAAGGTGAGGAACATGCTCAGCCCGCTGCACGCCTCGGCCACCGCCACCTTGCCGTGCTCCAGCAGGATGACGTTCCCCTCGGCCACCGCCGGCCGGCCGAACGCCTGGAGCAGCCAGACGCTGGCAGTAGTCGCCAGCGACCGCAGGGGCACCGACAGGGCCACCTCCACCCGGTACGGGAGCGGGAACATGAACCCGAGGAACAGGACGGCCGGCCAGCACCAGCGGAGGGCCGGCCAGCCGCCGAACAGGGCGGCCACCCCAGCCAGGGTGGGGAGCAGGGCGAACGCCGACAGGGTGTCGAAGTTGAACACCCCGCCCAGGGCGTGGGCCAGCCCGCCGGCGGCGATCAGGGCCAGCCCGAACGGGTACACCCCGACCCGGACGTCGGCCAGGTGCGCCCGCCGCAGCCACAACAGCACCAGGGAGAACAGCGGCACCAGGTAGCCGTGCGAGTACTGCGGGTCCGACTCCCACTTGTTGGCCAGCCCCGCCAGGACGGACCAGTAGGCCCACCCGACCAGAGCCAGCATCCCGCCGGCCATCGGCAGCAGGACCGTCCGCCGGAGGAGGGTCGGAGCGTTCGGTGCGTCCATTGGAGAGCTATCCCCGGTGCGAATCGTTGGTGTCCGTCAGCCCGCCGTTCGCCTGCTCATGGGCCGACGGTCTTCGCCGTCGCCCCGTCCGATCGTCGCATCCCAAGACTTCGGTCTGGGGGTGCGACGGGGGGAACCTGTCCAAAGTTCCCGGTTCGACCGGCCGCCGGGGACACGATTCCGGCGGCTCTCGCGGGGCAGGAGTCCGGGCCGGGCGTAACTGCCAAGTTCTGTTCGAACTGGGCCGCCCTACGCCCGCTGTCAGTCACCCCTACACCGTGCTAAATGCTCTACTCCACTCGACTTCTTTCACTCCCCGACGCCGGCGGGGCACCGCCGGAAGCGGCGCGCACCGCGAACGACACGGGGCACCCGTGGCTCGCGGCTAATAGTGGGCGGGTGGTCGCCCCCGCCCGCCGGCTCGAACACAGCCGTGCGGGTGGACCAGCGGAGTCGCACGCGTTCGACGAATCGGACGAGTAAGGTCAGCCCGTGAGGCCGAGGAGGGATCCGGGTATCGTCCGTTAATTCGTCGAAGGTTTGGGCGAGGCGTCTCCGACTGATTGACCGACGGCCGACCTTACCGGGAACCAGCCCCGGGTGTCGGCCACGTGCTCCGTTGAGGGGGCGATACGAGTGGAGCACGTCGCATCGGCTTGCCGACAGGATAAGCGATCAGGGCATCGACACAAGCGTTTTTTTCGGTTTCTGACGAGAACTCGCCGGGACGCTCGCGGCCCCCACGCCCGTGCGTGTCCGCCGGTTGACACCCCGTTAACACCCCGCCCACCGCGTCTGACGGGCGTAAAACCCGGGAACTACTTGGAGACGAACTTTCCGACAGTGTCGAGAAATTCGGCATTGGACTGAGTCCGGCTGAGCTGCTTGACCAGGGCTTCCATCGCCTCGTCCGACCGCCGGGACTGGAGCAGACTGCGGCGGAGCAGATGGACCCGTTCGAGCGTTTCGGGGGACAGGAGCCGCTCCTCCTTGCGGGTGCCGGACTGGGCCAGGTCGATGGCCGGGAAGATCCGCTTGTCCGCCAGCTTGCGGTCGAGCACCAGCTCCATGTTCCCGGTGCCCTTGAACTCCTGGAAGATGACGTCGTCCATCCGGGAGTTGGTCTCGACGAGGGCGGTGCCGAGGACGGTGAGCGTCCCGCCCTCCTCGAACGCCCGGGCGGCCCCGAACAGCCGTTTGGGCACGTCCAGCGCCCGGCTGTCCACCCCGCCGCTCATGGTCCGCCCGCTGCCGGCGAACTTGTTGTACGCCCGCGCGAGGCGGGTCAGGCTGTCCAGCAGGACGAACACGTCCCGGCCCTGCTCGGTCAGCCGCTTGGCCCGCTCGATCGCCAGCTCGGCGGTGCGGACGTGGACCACCGCGTCCTGGTCGTTGCTGGACGCCACCACCTCACCTTTAACGGTCCGCCGGAACTCGGTCACTTCCTCCGGCCGCTCGTCCACCAACAGGACGATCAGGTGCATGTCCGGGTGATTGGCGGTGACGGCGGCGGCGATGTGCGAGAGCAGCACCGTCTTGCCGGCCCGCGGGGGCGCGACGATCAGCCCGCGCTGCCCCTTACCGATCGGCGTGAACAGGTCCATGACCCGGGTGGTGAGCGGCTCGGGGCCGGTCTCCAGGTTGATGAGCTTGGTCGGATCGACCGGGGTGAGTTCGTCCCACACCCGCCGGCGGAACGCCTTCGGGTCTTCCCCCTCGATCCGCTCGACGGCGAGCAGCCGGGGGCCGGTCGCCCCCTTGCGGGCCGCCTCGACCGGCCCGGCCACCAGCATCCCCGCGGCCAGCTTGAACTTCTGGATGAGCGGCTGGGGGACATACGGGTCGGACGGCCGGGCGGCCAGGTGCCGGGCCGGGTCGCGGAGGAACCCGAACCCCTTGGGGTGGAGTTCGAGGACGCCTTGGGTGGCGGGGGCGGTAACGGGTTGGGTCACGGTCGTTAATCGTTACGGAACGGAAGTGCCCGCCACAGCGGCGAGCAGGGGTCACAACCGTCGGGGGAACGAGCCGGGAAGGCGATCGACAGGACGACCGGCGCGCAGGGCGGGGGACGACGCCGGAACGGGCCAGTGTCGGTGTCAATGTAATCGATTGGGAACCGGGTTGCCACCGGAAAACCGGCCGGTGTTTTCCCGCTGTCGGCGGCCGGAGTGGGCGGCTAGGATCGAGAGGAACCGCTGCAACCCCCGGCCCCTTCCCTACGAGGGAAGGGGGGGGCGCAGGGGGGGGGCGCTCGTCCGGGCCACGGCATCGGCGTACCGCCCGCACCGCCAACCCGCTGGCTCCCCCTTCCCTCGTAGGGAAGGGGGCCGGGGATTGGTTTCCGAACCCCCGGCCCTCTGGAGGCAGCCGTGTCCACCCCCGACAACACCCGCCGCGAGTTCCTGCAGACCGGGCTGGCCGCCACCGCCGCCCTCGGGCTGGCCGCGGACGCCTCCGCCGGGGCCGCCGCCGGGCTGCCCACCCGGCCGCTCGGCCGGACCGGGGCGAACGTCTCCATCCTGTGCCTGGGCGGCTGGCACATCGGCTCCGTCAAGGACGACAACGAGGCTGTCCGCATCATGCACGCGGCCATCGACGAGGGGGTGAACTTCTTCGACAACTGCTGGGACTACCACGACGGGCACAGCGAGGAGGTGATGGGCAAGGGGCTGGCCGCCCCGGGCAAGCGGGACAAGGTGTTCCTGATGACCAAGGTGTGCGCCCGGGACGCCAAGGGGGTCCGCAGCCAGATCGACGACTCCTTGCGGCGGATGAAGACCGACCACATCGACCTGGTGCAGATGCACGAGATCAACTGGGACAACGACCCGGAGTGGGTGGTCGAGCAGGGCGGGCTGGCCGAGTTGCTCAAGATTCAGAAGGAAGGCAAGGTGCGGTTCGTCGGGTTCACCGGGCACAAGCACCCGGACCTGCACCTCAAGATGCTGCCGGTCCACCAGTGGGACACCTGCCAGTGCCCGATCAACGTGTGCGACCACTTCTACCGCAGCTTCGCCCAGCGGCTGATCCCCGCCGCCCAGAAGCACGGGACGGCGGTGATCGGCATGAAGACCCTGGGCGGCGGCAAGGGCCGGCTGGTCGAGAAGGGGGTGTGCACCGCCGAGGAGGCGATCCGGTTCGCCCTGACCCAGCCGGTCGCCAGCGTGGTGGTCGGCATCGACTCGATGGACGTGCTCAAGAAGGACGTGGCCATCGTGCGGAACTTCAAGCCGGTGGAAGGGGATGAACTGACGGCGCTGCTGGCCAAGGTGAAGCCACAGGCCGGGGACGGCCGGCACGAGCGGTTCAAGAGTACCATCGACTTCGACGGGGTGTACCACCGTCAGCAGCACGGGTTCGCGGAGTGAGAGCCGGTCCCAAAGCCATTTCACCGCAGCGGGCGCGGAGGAAAGACAGAGGAGAGGATTCCTCGTTCCCACGCTCTGCGTGGGAACGGGCGGGGGCGACGCTCCGCGTCGCGGACTGCCCGCCCGGGGATGCTGCCACTGACTCACAAAGATGCCACGCGGAGCGTGGACCCCGTGCGTTCCCACGCTGAGCGTGGGAACGAGGGATCTGTCCCACCGCCAGCGGCACGGGTTCGCGGAGTGACGTGAGCCGCGACCGCAGGTCGCGGCTCGTACCCGTCGCAGCGGTCGCCGACTGCCCGAGTCCTCTGGAGCGGCGCGCTGCCGTCACCCGCGACCTGCGGTCGCGGCTCGCGGGTCGGGTCAGGCCAGCGCCTCTTCCACCACCTCGCCGGCCACGTCGGTCAGCCGCTCGTCCCGGCCGTTGTGCGGCACCGTCAACTTCTCATGGTCCATGCCGAGCAGGTGCAGGATGGTCGCGTGGAAGTCGTTCACCGACACCTTGCGGTCAATGCCGTACAGCCCGAACTCGTCCGTCGCCCCGACCGCCGTGCCCCCCTTCGCCCCGCCGCCGGCCAGCCACATGGTGTAGCCGAGCGGGTTATGGTCCCGGCCCTTGCTCCCCTGGCTGTTCGGGGTCCGGCCGAACTCGCTGCACCAGACCACCAGGGTGTCCTTGAGCAAGCCGCGGCGCTTCAGGTCGGTGAGCAAGGCGGCGACCGGCTTGTCGGCGTGGCCGCACATCTTCTCGTGGTTGCTGTTGATGTCGTCGTGGGCGTCCCACTGCATGCTGATCGGCCCGCCGCCGCTGTACACCTGGACGAACCGCACCCCCCGCTCGATCAGCCGGCGGGTGAGCAGCAGGCGGGTGCCGAACTCGACCGACCGCGGGTCGTCCAGCCCGTAGAGGGCTTTGGTTTCCACCGTCTCGCGGGACAGGTCTACGGCTTCCGGGGCGTGCGTCTGCATCCGGAAGGCGAGTTCGTAGGAGGCGATGCGGGCTTCGAGGTCGGTGTCCCCGGGCCGCAGAGTCATCCGGTTGAGACGGTCCACGAGGTCGAAGGTGCGGGCGTTCTGTTCCGGGGTGACGCCGGCGGGCGGCTTCAGGTTCAAGAGCGGCGACGGCCCCTTCCGCAGCAGCGTCCCCTGGTATACCGCCGGCAGGTAAGCGGACCCCCAGCACGGGGCGCCCCCCTCGCTGACGCCCTCCGGCTGCGGCATGACGCAGTACGCCGGCAGGTTCTGGTTCTCCGTGCCGAGGCCGTACACCACCCAGGAGCCGAGCGACGGATGGCCCATCAGCGTCCGCCCGGTGTGCAGTTCGTAGATCGCGGGGGCGTGGATGGTGCTGTTCGAGTGGCACGCCTTCAGGAAGCAGATGTCATCGACGCAAGTGGCCAGGTGCGGCATCAGGTCGCTGACCCACTGGCCGCTCTGCCCGTGCTTCTTGAACTTGCGGGTGCTGGCGAGGATCGTCTCCTGGCCGCTGGTGAACTGGCTTTTCGGCCGCTGGGTCGATTCGGGGAGCGGCTTGCCGTGCCACTTCGACAGGGCCGGCTTCGGGTCGAACAGGTCCATCTGGCTCGGCCCGCCGACCATGAACAGGAAGATGCACCGCTTGGCCTTCGGGGCGAAGTGCGGGGGCTTCGGGGCGAGCGGGTTGGTTGCCCGCGACGGTTCGGCCGAAGCCTGGTTCGCCAGCAGCCAGTTCAGGGCGATGCCACCGAGGCCGCCACCGGCCCGCAGGAGCAGGTCGCGGCGGGTGACGGCGTGCGGGATGTGGGACGGGGTGCTCATGGCCCCAGCCTACCGGCGGCCGACGGGCCGTGCAAGAAAGCCGCGGCCCGTCAGGTTTCGCTCCCCCCCCCGCTTCGGGGAGGGGGCCGGGGGGAGGGGTCTGCGCTCCGACCCGATACGGTGATTTCGGAATCGCGGCGACGGGTCCGAGGTGTGACCCCACCCCCGGCCCCCTCCCCGAAGCGGGAGGAGCGAAACACGGTGCAAGACCTCGGGCACTCGGGTAGTATCCCCCACCCCTACACTCGGAGGAGGTCGTCATGCGATGGGCCGCACGGGTCGCCCGTGTCCTGGTCGGGCTGCCGTTCGTGGTGGTCGGGCTGAACTACTGGCTCCTGTTCCTGCCGGTGAACGAGGAGGAGATGGCGAAGGCACTGCCCGAGGTGGCGAAGGGCTTCGCCGCGGCGCTGGTGACGACCCATTACATGGACGTGGTGAAGGCGCTGGAGGTGGTCGGCGGGCTGCTGGTGCTGAGCGGGCGGATGACCCCGCTCGGGCTGGCGCTGGTGACGCCGGTCGCGGTGAACATCCTGCTGTGGGACTTGCTGCTGGCGGGTAAGCCGGGCCTGGGGGTGGTGCTGACCGCCTTGTGCGTCTTCCTGATGTACGCGTACCGCAGCTACTTCGCCGGGCTGTTGGCGACCCACGCGCACGTCGGTTAAATGGGAGTGAAGTCCCCGAAAGCCCACCTTCACAGGGGGTGGGCTTTGGAGCGCCCCCATGCTGTCGCTGGCCCGCAAGCTGCTCGAACTGGTACGGTTCAGCCACACCGTCTTCGCCCTGCCGTTCGCCCTGGCGAGTGCCGCCCTGGCCTGGAAGGACGAGCCGTTCCGCTGGCCCGATCTCGTCGGCGTCGTGCTGTGCATGGTGTTCGCCCGGTCGGCGGCGATGGCGTTCAACCGGCTGGCCGACCGCCGCCACGACGCGAGCAACCCCCGCACCGCCGCCCGCCACCTGCCGGCCGGAACGCTGAGCGTGACGACGGTCGTCGGCTTCACGCTGACCATGTCCGTCGGGTTCGTCGCATCCACGCTGCTGTTCCTGTACCGCGACCCGCCGAACCCGTGGCCGCTGTACCTGAGCGGGCCGGTGCTGCTGTTCGTGCTAGGCTACTCGCTGGCGAAGCGGTTCACGGCGCTCGTCCACTTCTGGCTCGGGGCGGCGCTGATGCTGGCCCCGGTGGCGGCGTGGATCGCGGTCCGCGGGCCGGTGGACCTGTTGCCGCCGGTGCTGCTCGGGGCGGCGGTGCTGTTCTGGGTGAGCGGGTTCGACATCCTATACGCCTGCCAGGATGCGGATTTCGACCGGGCCGCCGGGCTGCACAGCGTCCCGGCCCGGCTCGGAGTCCGGGGCGGTTTGCGGGTGGCGGCGGCGTGTCACGCGGTCATGGTCGGGCTGCTGGTGGCGCTCGGGTTCGCCTCGCCGCACTTGGGGGCGGTGTACCTCGCCGGGCTTGTGCCGGTCGGGCTGCTGCTGGTTTACGAGCACCGAATCGTTCGCCCCGATGACCTGAGCCGGGTGAACCGGGCGTTCTTCCAGGTGAACGGGGTGATTAGTTTGGGGCTGCTGGCACTGGTGCTGGTGCAACTGGCGATCCGCTAACGGTTAGCCGCGAGGCGGAGGCTCTGCGGAGCCGAGCGCGACACCAGCGCCTACACCGGCGATCGCGAAGCCCTGGGGCGCTCGTCCGCGGCTCGGCTCCGCAGAGCCTCCGCCTCGCGGCTAACCGATTCCCGTGCCCTCCCGGTCGGCTACCATCTAATCATGCCACCGACTCCCGAGCACCACCCGGTCGACCGCCGCCGGTTCCTGCGGACCGCCGCGGCCGGGGCCGCCCTGCCGCTGACCGCATCCAGTTACGCCGCCGTCCCCGGGAGCAACAGCCGCCTGCGGGTTGGGTTTCTCGGCTGCGGTGGGCGGGCACAAGCCCACCTCCACCTCGCGCTGAAACTCCCCGACGTGGCCGTCGCCGCGGTGTGCGACGTGTGGGACGGGCTGGCCGACGAGTACGAGCAGACCGTCGGCGGCCGGACCACCCGCCGCACCTACTGCCAGGGGCTGTACCCCACGGCCGAGCGGGCCGGGCTGCCCACGACCGACCGACAGCGGGTGACGAAGGACTATCGCGCCGTACTCGACTCGAAGGACGTGGACGCGGTGGTGATCGCCACCCCGGACCACTGGCACGCCCGGATGACGCTCGACGCCCTGGCCGCCGGCAAGGACGTGCTGGTCGAAACCCCGATGACCCGTACCCCTGCGGAAGCGGCGGCGGTGCTGGCCGCGGCCGAGCGGTCCGACCGGGTGCTGGCGGTCGCCCACCAGTCGCTCGCCGACCCGGCCGTGGCCGCCGCCCGCGAGTTGATCCGCGGCGGCAAGCTCGGCACCGTCGCCCACCTGTCGGCCGGGGTGTTCCGCAACGACGCCCGCGGGTTCGGCCGCTACTACCGGCTCCCGCCGAACCTGGCGCCGGCGACTCTCGACTGGGGCCGGTTCCTCGGGCATCGCGTCGAAGTGAACGGCGAGCCGATCGGCCCGGACCCGCGGGCGAAGCCGTTCGACCCGGCGACGTTCGCCCAGTGGCGGTGCGACGCGGCGTTCAGCGGCGGCCCGCTCACCGACCTGTACGCCCACCCGGTCGCCCGGCTGCTGGCCGCCAGCGGGCTGCGCACCCCGACCCGGGTGACGGCGGCCGGCGGGCTGTGCGTCGAGCGGGACGGCCGATCGGTCCCGGACGTGGCGACGGTGCTGGCCGAGTTCGTGGGCGGCTGTCAGTTGCTCGTCACCGGGGCGACGGCGTGCGGCGGGGCGATGCCGGAGGTGGTCCGCGGCCGGCTCGGGTCGGCGACGTTGGAGAAGGGGGGCGTGCGGTTCGCCCCGGACCCGCCGGTCGGCGAGCGGGCGGCAGCGTCGCCCGAGTGGCTGGCCGTCACCCCGCCGGCGAACGACACCGACGCCCTGTGGCGGAACTTCCTCGACGGCGTCCGCCGCCGGGACCGGGCCGGGGTGTTCTGCCCACCGGGCCTCGGGGCGGCGACGGTGGCGGTGGTGGGGCAGGCGAGTGGCTGATCCCGCCGCCGAGTTACAGCGGCGGACGTGCCAGGCGTTCGGGGCCGGCTTCGACCCGCCCGCGCCCGGCACGAAGGTCGGGATCGCCCTGCGGACTCTGGACCGGATTCCGGTCCACGGCGTCCGGCTGGCCCCGACCGAAACGACGTGCGGCTGGTACATCTACGCCGGCGACGAGTGGTCGGACGCGCCGGACTTCTACCAGCCGCTGTGCGTGGAGCACGTCGCCGATTGCTGCCCGGCCGCCGTGCCGTTCCTGGGGCTACCGCCCGGCTGGCACTTCCTGACGGACGGGAACGGCTTCGCCGACGCCTGGCGGGACGGCTAACCGCACCGACCGACTCCCCACTCGGCTTATCTGGCGGGCGGCGGCTCTGTTGTACCGGCGCCCTTCGGAGATTCAGTCGGGTCGGTGAACTCGACCAGGGCGTCCACCTCCTCGGCGAACGCCGGCGGCCGCCCACCGGGCGGGTCGGTGAACTCGACCAGGGCGTCCACCTCCTCGGCAAACGCCGGCTTGGACTTCGGCAGGGGGGCGTTCATCCCGGCTCCTCGGCGGTCAGCGGCTGGTGTGCCAGCACCGCCCCATTGTACCGCAACTCGACCCAATACAGCCCGGGTCGCGGCAGGGTGCAGGCGGGAATACGGAACACAACCCCGAGCACTTTCAGCGGGTCCGGGTCGAAGGCCAAGTCGCGGGGCACACCCGAGTAGACCCGTTCCCCGGTGTCGGCCGCCGCGACCGTGATCTGGGCCGTGCCGTGACCCCGGCCCGAGGTCATCGCCAGGTACACGCAGAGCGGGGTGGTGAGTGGGTAACTCCCGCTGGCCGTCGGCCGGACCGTGCTCACCAGCCCGTAGATCACGACCTTCCGCGGCCGGGTTGGGTCCGGCCGCACGTCGTCGCACAGCAGCATGTGGCGGATGAACGGCGTCATGCAGTCCCCCAGGACGTGAAACGGGCGCCCCGACCCGGGGCGCCCGCGCTCGGCTTCGCCTCGCGGCCGACCTCAGTCGCCGCGATCGCCGCGGTCCCGGCGGGGGCCGCGATCCCGGCCGCGGTCGCCGCCCCGGTCCCCGCGGTCGCCCCGGTCCTGCCGCGGCGGGCGGTCGCCGCCGTCCGGGCCGCCTTCACCCGGGGGGGCCGGCGGCAGCAGCGCCTTGCGGCTCAGCTTCACCCGGTCCTGGTCGTCGATGGCGATCACCTTCACCTCCACCCGGTCGCCGACCCGGACCACGTCCTCCACCCGGCCGACGTACCCGTTGTCCAGCTCGCTGATGTGGCACAGCCCGTCCCGACCCGGGCTGATCTCGATGAACGCCCCGAACTCCTTGATGCTCGTCACCTTCCCGTTGTAGACGGTGCCCACCTTGATCTCGGCACACAGCGCCTCGACCTTGGCTTTGGCCGCTTCTGCCCCGGCCGCCTCGCTGTGGGCGATCGACACGGTGCCGTCGTCCTCCACGTCCAGCTTGGCCCCGGTCTCCTCCTGGATCGCCCGGATGGTCTTGCCGCCCGGCCCGATCAGCAGGCCGATCTTCTCCGGGTTGATCTTCACCGTCAGCAGCCGCGGGGCGTTCTCGCTGATCGTCTTCCGCGGGGCGCGGAGGGTGGCCAGCATCGACTTGAGGATGTCCCGCCGGGCCTTGCGGGCTTCCTGCAGGGCGTCTTTGATGATGTCGTGGGTGATGCCGTCCAGCTTGATGTCGAGCTGGATGCCCGTCACCCCGTTCTGGGTGCCGGCCACCTTGAAGTCCATGTCCCCGTAGTGGTCTTCATCGCCCTGGATGTCCGTCAGCAGGACGTACTTGTCCCCCTTCATCACCAGGCCGATGCTGATGCCGGCCACCGGCTGCTTGATCGGCACCCCGGCGTCCATGAGGGCCAGCGTCCCGCCGCACACCGACGCCATGCTGCTCGACCCGTTCGACTCCAGGATCTCGGAGACGAGCCGGATCGTGTACGGGAACTTGGTCGGGGGCGGCAGCACCGCCTTGAGCGACCGCTCGGCCAGCATCCCGTGGCCGATCTCCCGCCGGCCCGGCCCGCGGATCGGCTTGCACTCGCCGACGCTGAACGGCGGGAAGTTGTAGTCCAGCATGAACTTCTTCGTGTACTCCTCCTGCAGCCCCTCCACCCGCTGCTCGTCTTGGGCGGTGCCCAGGGTGGCGACCACCAGGGCCTGCGTCTCGCCCCGCTGGAACACCGCCGACCCGTGCGTCCGCGGCAGCACCGCCACCTCGCTGGACAGGTTGCGGATCACGTCCAGCCCGCGGCCGTCGATCCGGGTGCCGGTGAGCGTGATCTCCTGGAACAGCCGCTCCCGCAGGGCGCTGAACGCCGCGGACACCTTCTCCGGCGGGTGCTTCGCTTCCTCGCCCTCCGCCGGGGCGTAGGCCGCCTTGATCTGGTCCTTCAGCTCGTTGAGGGCCGCATACCGGGCCAGCTTGCCTTCGGTCAGATACCGCTTCTTGAACTCGGTGCCGTACTTCTTGTGCAGCTCGTCCACCAGCGGGTCGTCGGCCGGGGCTTCCGGCAGTTGCTTCTGGCCGAGACCGGCCTTCTCCCGCAGCTCCTCGATGGCGTCGATGATGATGAGGATTTGCTGGTGGGCGAACTCGATCGCCTCGGCCATCACGTCCTCGGGGAGTTCGCGGGCGAACCCCTCGATCATGCACACCGCGTCCCGGGTGGCGGCCACGATCAGGTCGAGGTCGCTCGTCTCCATCTGGGACAGGGTCGGGTTGACGATGAACTGGCCGTCCACCCGCCCGACCCGCACCCCGCCGACCGGCTTGAGGAACGGGATGCTCGACACGTGCAGGGCGGCGCTGACCGCGGACAGGGCGATCACGTCCGGGTCGTTCTCCCGGTCGGCGGAGTGGACCGTGGCGTGGATCTGGACTTCGTTCGTGTACCCGGCCGGGAACAGCGGGCGGATCGGCCGGTCGATGAGCCGGGAGGTGAGCGTCTCCTTGGTGGACGGGCGGGTCTCCCGCTTGATGAACCCGCCGGGGAACTTGCCCGCCGCGTAGGTCCGCTCCCGGTACTCGACCTGGAGGGGGAAGAAGTCCCGGCCCGGGATCGGGTTGCCGCCGACGGCGGCGGCCAGGACGGTCGTCCCGCCGACGGTGGCGGTGACGGCCCCGTGGGCCTGCTTGGCGAGCTTTCCGGTTTCGAGGACGAGGGTGGACTGGCCGAGTTGGCGTTCGACGCGTGTCACCGGCACGATGGGGTACCCTTTCGCAAACGATTGTTGCGATCGGGTGCGAGACGGGCGGGAGAAAGGTCAACCGAGGCGGCGTCCGGTCCGTGAACGCCGGCGGGCGGCCGACCGAGGCCCGTTGCCCCGTCGGCCGCCGCACGATGTCCGATCCGAAGACCGAAGGGCCGCGGTTACTTCCGCAGGCCGAGCTTCTGGATGACCGCCAGATACCGTTCCCGCTCGGTGTCGCGGAGGTACTTGAGCAGGTCGGACCGCTGGCTGACCAGCTTGAGCAGGCCGCGGCGGCTGGAGAAGTCCTTCTTGTGCTGCCGCATGTGCTCGGTCAGTTCGACGATCCGGCTGGTCAGCAGCGCGATCTGAACCTCTGGCGAGCCGGTGTCGGTCTCGCCCCGCTTGAATTGTTGAATCAGCTCGGTCTTCCGGTCCTTCGTGATCGACATCGTCCCGACCTAACCTTTCTCTCCTGGGAGTCCTCCGCCGCTACGCACTCCGACCAGACGGACAAACACTCCGCACTGTCACAGATTGAAAACTGTATCAGCCGGCCGGCGGTCGGCAAGAGAGAAATGGGCGGACCGGGTTAACTGCCCGACATCAGCCGCTTGAGGGCGTCGCTCGGCGGCGGCGGGTCGTCGAGGGCGGCCAGGAATGCCGCGCGGTCGTCGCCGGAGAGTACGACCGGCTCGTCCTCGACGAACCGCACCCCCTCGGACGGGGCTAGCGGAACGACTTTCGCTTTGCGGAGCCGCAACTCCACGTCACTCACGACCTCGACGAGCAAGGTGGAGTTGGCGAACCCACGAGGCAGGGTCAGCCGGCCTTTGTTGTCGGACTCCCGGATTTCAACTGATTCCACGGCCATACGGTGAAAGCTCGGAGCGGGTAAGGTCTTCCAACCGGCCATGACCTAGCCATGACCCATCGTACTACCTACCTGAATCCGGGTCGATCCCAAATCGGTACTTGCCCACAATGGGAAAGTGGTCTTGTGCTGGCCTATGGTTAGGGGCAGAATCACCCCATCGTGTGGCGCCAATCCGAGGTTTGAATGGCCTGGGTGATCGAGCCATTCGAACGTAGGCATGACCGGTCCGCGTTCGACTGCGGACAGCCTTCGCTGAACGACTTCATCCAGCGGTACGCCACTCAGTACGAGCGACGGCGGGTCGGCCGGACCTACATGCTCGTTGAGAGCGGTCAGACCCGGGTCGCCGGGTACTACACGCTGGCTGCTGGTGAGTTGAGGCTCGATGACCTGACGGACGAGGACGCCAAGAAGCTGCCCCGGCACCCGGTCCCGATTGTCGTGCTGGCTCGTCTGGCCGTGGACCGGTCGTTCCAGGGGCAAAAACTCGGCGCGTTGTTGCTCCGGGACGCCTTAACTCGGTCGGTCGCCGCCGGCACGATCATCGGCGCGTACGCCGTGTTCGTGGACGCCATCGACGAGCCGGCGGTTCGCTTCTACTCGAAGTACGGCTTCGTCCCACTCAAGTCGCGGGCCGACAAGCTGTACCTGCGGCTCGAAACCGTCGCCGCGGCGACGGGGTGAACTCACTCGCCCGACACCACCTCGCCCGCCCCGCGGGTGGCCAGGACGGCCAGCGTCCGCAGCGGGGTGCCCTCGCTCACGAACCGCACCGACCCGTCGCCCATCGCCAGGTTCACCCCGCCGTCGTGGAAGCTGTAGAACAGGAACCCCCACTCGTTCGACCCGTTGACCTTCATCGGCACGGCCGCCGGGATGGTGCCGCTCGGCCACTGTGCCCGGCCGCCGATCTCGTAGGGGTTGTCGTTCGTCGCCCACGCCCCGCCCCTGGCCCGGGCCACGTTCGGCAGGCTGGTGTCCGTCTGGGCCGGGGTCATCGTCTTGCCCCGCCACACGTCCTCCCGGCCGGCGTCCTCCCCGACCAGGACCGTGTTCGACAGCCCGTCCGCGACCATCGTCATGGTGGTCTTCTCGGGGAACGCCCGCATGATCCCGCGCAGGTCGGCCGACGCCGGGTATTGGTCGGTCGCCGCCAGCTCGGCGTTGATCGCCTTGTTCACCCCCTCGACCACGAAGTAGTCGGTGCAGGCTCCCACCTTGTCCTGCTCAGGCGGGGTCTCCTTCTTCTGCTGGAGCCGGTTCGGGACCGGGGCGGCCGGGCACTGGAAGACTTTCAAGTGGGTACGGGCGGTCAGCCCGTTCGGCACCGGTTGTCCGGTCGCCGGGTCGGTCGTCCGCCACCAGTTGACGGCCAGGTTGAAGTTGGCGTCCGACACCACGTTCGCTTGTTCCAGGTACGGGAGCACGTCGGGCGCCCAGCTCCGCTGCGGGGCGGTGGTCCGCTTGGAGTGCGGGAACGAGCCGGTCGCCGACTCGTAGCTGTGCAGGGCCAGGGTGATCTGTTTCAGGTTGTTCTGACAGGACGCCCGGGCGGCGGCGGCCCGCACTTTCTGCACCGCGGGCAGCAACAGCCCGATCAGGATGGCGATGATGGCGATGACGACCAGCAGCTCGATCAGGGTGAACGCACGGCGCACGGGCACGGCCCCCATCGTGGCGAGAGTTCGCGGCACGTAGGGACGCCTGACGGGGCGGAAGTTAACCCGTTACCGCCGGATGAGCCGGAAGGTGAGGACGATCGCGGCCAGCCCGACCACCGCGTCCGCCGCCCACACCCCGATGGCCATCGGCACCTTGCCGTCCTTGCCCAGCCCGCCGCCGGCCAGCAACAGCGGGTAGTAGATGAACACGGTCGGCAGGAAGCAGATGACGAACGTGCTCAGGTAGTCGCTGCGGTTGGCCCAGATGCCGACCGGGCAGCCGATCACCGCGAAGCACAAGCAGCCGACCGCCAGGGCCGGGCGGATGTGGTACTCGTACTCGACGTTCCGGACGTTCCGCTGGGCCTCCTTGATCTGCGTCTCGAAGTGCGGGTCCTGGGCCTGGAGGGCGACCCGGGCGGTCGGGTTCGGCTCCCGGTCGGCCGCCGCCCGGGCGGTCTGCCGCTTCTGCCGCAGCTCGTCCACCTTGGTCAGCAGCTCGGCCCGCCGGGGGGCCAGGTCGTCCCACTCCAGGGCGATCGTCTTGGCCTTGATGGTGTTCGGGGAGAACATCTCCGGCAGGTCCACCTCGATCGTCTGCCCGCCGGCGCTGTCGATCTGGGACACCGTCCCGGCGGCCACGAACCGGTCCCCGTCGATGGCCATCTTGCCCCGGTCCAGGTCGACCACCAGCCGGGCCTCCCGGAACCGGGCCACGTAGTCGTACACCAGCCGGGGGCCGAACTCGTCGATCTGCACCCCCTGCTTCTTCTTCACCACCACGTCCACCAGCCGGCGGCCCTGCACGTCCTTGACGTACACCGCGTAAGGGAACCCCGGGTTCCGCAGGTTGCGGTCCCGGCGGAGCAGGTTGTACAGCACCTCTTCCGGGTCTTTGAGCAGCTCCCGCTGGACCATCTGCTGGGTGCGGGGGATCGGGCCGGCCGCCAGCCAGGCGGTGACGCCGGCGGTGATCAGCCCGAGCAGGATGGCCGGCCGCAGCACCGTGAGCAGGTCCACCCCGGCCGCCTTGATGGCCACCACCTCGTTGTCGTTGGCCAGCCGGCCGTACACCACGCACGAGGCGAACAGCGTCGTGGCCGGGATGGTGAACGGCAGGCTGGACGGGATGAGCAGCGGGATGACGGCCACCACCTGGGCGGCGGACAGCCCCATCTGGGCGGCCGCCTGGATCAGCCCGGCGACCATGAACAGCCCGGTCAGCCCGACCAGGGCGAGCGCGAACACCCGCACCAGCTCCCAGAAGATGGACCGGTTCAGCAGGCCGAGGAACAAGCAGCGACTCCCATTTCTCGTTCCCACGCAGAGCGTGGGAACGTTCTTTTGCACGCTCCGCGTGCAGTTTTCCGAGCGACTCGACGCGGAGCGTCGATCCCGTGCGTTCCCACGCAGAGCGTGGGAACGAGGAGGGGATTCTATCGCGGTCCGGCCGCCCGTGCGTCCGGCAGCGGGGCGGGGTCCGGCGGGCCGAGCACCCGGCTGCGGAACCGCTCGGCCACCGCCCGCACCGGGTCGGTGACGGCCGGGACCATGTGCGGGGTGTACGCCGTCCGCCCGTCCCGCCGCACCACCTCGATCTTAAACAGATTACCGCTCAGGAACGACCCGACATCCCCGAACGGGGTGTTCAGCCACCGGCGGAGGGACTGCGACCAGACGGTGTAGAACTCGAACCGGGCGTCCGTCGTCTGGGTGTCCAGCTCCCCGCTGCCGCCCAGGCTGACGGCCGTCCCGACCAGGTCCAGGGACGTCACCTTCATCCGGTCCCCGGCCAGCTCGAAGGTGGCGTGGGCCTCCTCGAACGCGGTCTCGTCCGGCGCCTGCAGCTTGAGCAGCTTGAGCATCGGCAGGAGCACCCCGAGCTTGTACATCCGGCCGCTCGGCACGTCCACCTGGCCGGCCCCGGTCAGGGCGACCGCCCCGGTCTTCGGGTCGGGGGTGTTCTCCAACAGCAGCCGGCCCTGGGCCAGCCCGCGGAGCTCGGCCCCGGACCCGAGCTTCAGCTCACGGGCCAGGGCGTCCAGCCGCACCCCGGCGGCGGTCAGCCAGAGGCGGAACTGCGGGGCGTCCCCGAGCACCACCCGGGCCTCGCCGCCGACCGTCCCCTCGTACACGGTCCCGGTCAGGTCCGGGAACTCGACCGCCGGCGGGGTGAGCTGGCCGGGCCGGGCCGGGTCGATCTCCTGCGGGCGGACGCGGAAGGCGGCCTTCACCGCCGACACCGGGTGGTCGGCCAGGAACGCCCGGTCCAGCCAGGTGTTGCCGACCACGGTGCCCAGCCGGTCCCGGTCGTACCGGCCGACGCAGGCGACCGCCCCGTGGACCTCTCGCCAGCCGAGGCCGGCGTCCAGGGCCGCCCCGGCCAGCCGCAGCTCGGCGTTCCAGAACAGCACGGGTCCGGGGTCGTCGGGCGATTGGCCGCGGGCGACGGGGCGAGCGGGGGGCGTCAGCCCCCTGTTGCTCCCGCTATAAGAGACCTGCGTTCCGGCGGGCTGGGGCAACAGGGGGCTGACGCCCCCCGCTCCCCCGTCCGGCTCCCCCGTCGTCTGCACCACGAGCTGCTTGACCAGCAGGTCCATCGGCCCGCGGAGGTTGAGCTTGCCCACCCCGGTCCGCAGGCCGGGCGGCAGGGCCGCGATCAGGGCCGGGTCCGGGACGAGCGGCTTGACCTCCAGCCCGCCGAAGTTGGCCCACACCCCGCCGCCCGGCACGAACCGCACCTCGGCCGCGTCCAGGGCCACCCGGCTGGCCCCGTGCCGGGCGGTCAGCTTGGCCAGGTCCACCTTCCCGCCCTTGTAGCGCAGCACCCCGGCCAGGTCGGCCAGCTCGTACCGGAAGAACCCAGGGGTGACAGTCGGCCCCTTGAAGTTGAGGGTCAGGGCCAGGTCGGACACCGGGTCGAACCGGCCGGCCGCGGCGTCCCGGTCGAGCAGCTCCAGGTCGGCCCCGAAGGTAATCGCCCCTTGCGGGTTGAACGCCGTCACCGTCTCGTCCAGCCGGACGGCCCCAAGCGCGGCCCGCAGGTCGGCGTCGAGCGGGACGTTCAGCCCCTGCAGGTTCAGCCCGAGCTTGCGGCCGCCGGGGGCCGGGGCCACCTGGCCGGCCACCCACACCTTGCCGCCGGCGTGGGTCGCCTCGAACCCCTCCAGGTCGACCCGGTCGGTGTCCGGCACCGGCTCGATCGGCAGCCCGGGCCGCAGCGGCCGGTCGGGGGCGACGGCCGTCACCCACACCCGCACCCGGCCGGACACGTCGGCCAGCGGGTACGGGAACTGGTCCGGCTTGATCGCCCCGTTGTACACCCGCACCCGCACCGTGTTCATGAGCTGGTTGACGCCCGGCGCCTGCCGCAGTTCGGCGACGAAGTCCGCCCGGCCGGCCGCCCGCAACCGGTTCAGGGCGGCGGCGTACTTGGGCGGCAGGGCGTCGAACAGCCGCTTGTCGATCGGCACGTCGGTGCCGGCGATGTGCAGCTCGACCAGCGGGTCCTGGCCGGTCGCCCCGACCTTCCCCTTGGCCACCACCCGCCGGCCGCCGGCGGTGCCGGTCAGGTCCACCCGGAACTCGTCCACCCCGTCCGACGCCGTCACGTGCTTGACCGTCCCGGCCACGTCGCTGACCGGGTAGCGGAACTTCTCGTACACGATCCCCAGCCGGTTCGGCCGGGCGGTCACCTCCCGGGTCCAGCCGACGGCCGTGCGGACGAACCGCACGTCCAGGTCGACCGCCCCGCTCGGGGTGAACATCTTCCGCAGTTTGGCGGCCAGCGGCGGCAGCCGGCCGAACAGGTCGTCGTCCAGGGCCAGGTCGCGGACGGTCAGGTCGAACCGGTCGAGCTTGTCCTCCAGCTCCCGGAGCGGGTCCGGGTCGTGGGCCGGGACGGTGTGCGACGCCGGCAGGATCGGCAGCGGCCGGGGGGCGTACACCCGCGGGCCGGGCACGGCCGGGGACGCCTGGGCGTCGGCGGCCGACCGGGACTCCAGGCTGAAGTCGCACGCCGCCTTGCCGACCTTGGCCGTCCCTTTCTCCACCGTCACCTTGCCGTCGGCGACGTGGACCACGGCGGCGATGCTCGGCCGGCCAGGGCAGGTCCGGGGCCTCCCACCGGCCGTCCTGCACCTCGACCCGCACGTCGTACTTCACCGACCGGGGCGTCGCCGCCGACGGTCAGGTCGGCCCGCACTGCCACCCGGGCGGTCAGTTGGGCGAACACCTCGGCCAGCCGGGGGTCCACCTTGGCCGCCACCGGGGCCAGGTCCGGCGTGACCGCCAGGTCGGCCACCTCCAGCCGGGCCTGGGCCACCCCGGTCGGCCGGTGCAGCTTGCCGGTGACGGTCAGCGGGACGGACATCACCCCGTCGCCGGTCGCCGGCCGGCCGTCGATCGCCGGCCCGATGGCCAGTTGGGCGTCCCACTTGAGGGTGTGGACCGGGTCGTTGAGCAGGCTCAGCCGGGGGGCGGTGACGGCGATCGGCGGCAGCCCGCCCGGCCGGCCGTCGGTCAGGACGAGGACGGCGTTGCGGGCGGTGACGGTCGGCACCGGCTGGTCGGTCGGGCCGGGGCGGGGCAGGGCGGGCAGCCCCCAGGAGCCGTCCGGCCGGCGGGCCAGCCGCAGCACCGGGCCGTCCAGGTCGATCTTGCGGATGACCAGCCGGCCGTGATGGAGCTGCTCCTTGTCGTGGGCGATGGTGGCCGACGGGGCGGCGAAGAACGGGGCCGGCTCCCCGGGGCGGGTGAGCGTCAGGTCGGACACGCACAGACCGCCGAACAGCCGCAGGTGGGCCGACCCGACCTGCACCTCGGCGTCCGGGAACTGCTCCCGCAGGGCGGCCACCAGGGCGGCCCGGACCGTCTCCGGGCTGACCCAGTCGTGCATCACGCGGCCGGCGACGGCCAGCCCGGCCAGGACGGCCAGGATCAGCCCGCGGATCAGCCAGCTCCGAACCAGTCCCATCCGTGCCGTCCGTGGCAGGGGTGGTGGGGTCCGCCCGGGGGCGGAAGGGGCGGGAGATTACCCGGGTGCGGGGGCCGGGTCAACCGGACCTAATGAGCGGGGGCAGGAGGCCAGAACCGAACACGAAAGCCCACCCGTTCCAACGGGTGGGCCGGGACTGCTTGAGTCAGAAAGTGGGTCGCGGGGCAGGGGGGAAGCGATTGCGAGTTCGCCCACGGACCGCAGTCCGTGGGCTTTCGGGGTGAAGTTCAGACGCTGACCAGTTCGGCCGCCTCGACCCGGTCGTCTTCCCCGAACAGGCTGTTCCCCGGGGTGTTGCGGCTGACATGAATGACCGGCATGGCCGCGTCCGCCGGGTCGAACGAGGCGACGATCAGCCCGTCCCCGCTGAACGACTCGCCGACCGAGTGTTCGCACACCACCCGCCCGCCCAGCTCCAACACCCGCCGCAGGCACTGGAGGTGCGTGTCCGGATCGCCCGATAGGCTGCGGTGGTGGGTGGACAGGACCAGGAACCGCACCCGGCCGTCCGCGATCGCCTGCTCGGCCCCGGCCAGCGCCCCGAGTTCGGCCCCGTTGATGTCCACCAACAGCACGTCCGCCCGGGGGACGAACAGCCGGTCGAGCAGGTCGTCGACGCTGACCTCGGCCACCGCCCGGACGCCGCCGTCGCTCTCGCACCGGAACGGCCGCGGGGGCAGGCTGTCCGGGCCGACCGACGCCGGCACGAAGTCGGCGGCCAGGCCGTTCAGGGCGAAGTTCCGCCGGCCGACGGCCAGGTGGGCCGGGTCCGGCTCGACGCACACCGCCCGCCCGCCCCCGGCCCGCAGGAACCAGAGCGAGTAGTAGGCCCAGAAGCTGCCCAGCTCGACGACCGTCCCGCCCGGCGGCAGCCGCTTCAGGACGGCGTGGAAGACGGCCTCTTCCTGCGGCTCGTGGTGGCCGTTCAGACGGCGGATGAGGTCGGTCATCCAGGGGCCGCAGTACCCGTCGGCGACCACCTTCACGCCGTTGTGCATGAGCTGGTACCGGCCGCTCAGGCCGGCGAACACGGCCCCCGCCCGGCGGACCTTGGGGATCGGGTCGCAGTCCCGGCAGGCGGCGGTCATGGCCACCCGACGGGCATCGTGCGGGGTCAGGGCCGGGCCGCCCAGCCGGGCGGCGGTGACGGCGGCCCCGGCCGGCCGCGGGCGGCGGGCCAGAAGCCCGTGAAACAGCCGACGGACGGGCGCGAACATGCGGCGACCCCAGATGGGCGACAAGCCGGACGCCCTAGCTAACCCGGCCGCCCGGCCCGCGTCAATCCCGTCCGCCGACGGTCGCCGCCTGGCCCGATAGACCGTCCGCCTCGACCGCCCGTCTTTACCCGGCCGGCAGACTTCCCCTCGTCCCGAGAGTTGAGCTACAATTCATTGCCGGACCGGGCCGATTCATCCTGTCATCTCTCCCGCCGTACCGAGGCGCCCATGACCGTACTGATCCTGGTGGCCAACGGGTTCGAGGATCTGACCCTGTTTACGCCGTGGTATCGGCTTCAGGAGGAGGGGGTGGAGGTGCGGCTGGCCAGCCCGTACATGCAGGGGCTGACCGGCGCCCACGGCTACCGGACCGAGCCGGACCTGCCGCTGCACCAGGTGGACCCGTCGAATTATGACCTGCTGCTCATCCCGGACGGCCCGGCGGTCGAGCGGCTGCGGGTGCTCGAAGAAGCGGTGGACGTGACGCGGACGTTCGTCCAGGACGGCCGGCCGGTGGCGGCCATCGGGCACGGTTCGCAACTGCTCATCAGCGCCGGGGTGCTGGACGGCCGGGCGGTGACGTGCTCGGCCGGCATCCGGGACGACGTCCGGGCGGCCGGGGCGGCGTACCGGGACGAGGCGGCGGTGCTGGACGGCCAACTGCTCACCGGCCGCGGCCCGGACGACCTGCCGGCCTTCTGCAAGGCGCTCGTCCGGCTGGCGAAACAGACGGCGAAAGTCGGTTGAGTGACCGGGTTTGCGTAGGGCGGTGCCGAGGCTTGGCGAGGCCCGCCGGTCCGGGCGCTGACTGTTTGCCCGGACCGGCGGGCCTCGCCAAGCCTCGGCACCGCCCTACGCTCACCGCGCTTTCCGAAACCCGCCCGGCCGGCCCCAGGTACAATGACCGGACCGTCCGCGGTCCGTGAGCCGGACCCACACTCCCAGAGTTAGGAGAACTGATGTCCCGCCTGTCCCGTCTGTTCGCCGGGGTGGCCGTCGCCGCCGCCGTCGCCGCCCCGGCCCGGGCCGCCGAGATCGACCCGGTCCTGCCGGCCGAGACGGAGAGCGTCGTCTTCGTCAACGTCAAGCAGATCCTGTCCAGCGAGCTGATGAAGAAGTACGCCCTCGGCCAGCTCAAGCAGATGCTGGCCAGCGACACCAACGAAGCGGCCAAGGTGCTCAAGGATCTGGGCCTCGACCCGTTCAAGGACATCGACCGGGTGACCGGCGGGATCTGGGGCAAGCAGGACGAGATGAACGGGGTGTTCGTGGTCAAGGGGACGTTCGACCTGGAGAAGATGTTCGCCGCCGCCGAGAAGGCGGCCAAGTCGAACGGCGACAAGATCGCCATCGTCTCCGAGGGCAAGTACAAGCTGGTCAAGTTCACCAACGAGAAGACCCCGGACCGGCCGATCTACGCCACCTTCGCGGACGAGAAGACGATCGTCGGCGGGACCGACAAGAAGCTGGTCATCACCGCCCGGGAGACGGCCGAGAAGGGGGGCAAGCCGCAGCTCAAGAAGGACCTGGCCGCCCTCATCCTGAAGCAGGACGAGAAGGCCAGCGTGTACGTCTGCGGGCTGACCGACGGGAAGATCGACCAGCTCCCGCCGGGCATCGACCAGTTCCCCGGGCTGAACGCCGAGAAGCTGCAGAAGCAACTGGAGACCATGCGGTCGATGGCCATGACCCTGCGGCTGACCGAGGACGTCGGGCTGGAGGTCGCCATGGGGATGAAGGACGACGCCGCGGCCGAGGACTTCGGCGGCACCCTCAGCCAGGTGATCGGGACGGTCAAGGGGTTCCTGCCCCTGGTCACCGGCCAGCGGCCGAACCTGAAGCCGCTGGTGGACGAGCTGAACGCCAACCTGAAGAGCAAGGCGTCCGGCAAGGAAGTGACCATCACCCTGAAGCTGTCCGCGGACGCCATCGGCAAGGCGGCCGGCGGCGGCGACTGACCGGTATCAAAGGCGGAAGGGGGAAGGCGGAAGGCGGACCCGATCCGGGTGTCTCCGCCCTCCCCCTTCCCCCTTCCGCTTTTTGGAGCAACCCCGTGTCCGACCGCATGACCGTCGTGGCCGCGTTCGACATCCCCGTGAAAGCCGAGATCGCCCGGCTGGCGCTCGACCGGGCCGGCATCCCGGCGGTGATCGAGGACAGCGAGATCGTGGCCATGGACTGGCTGCTGGCCAACGCCGTCGGCGGGATCAAGGTGAAGGTGCGGGAGGCCGACGCCGCCCGGGCCGCCGAGGTGCTGGACGCCAAGCTCGGGGCCGACGCCGGGCTGGCGTCCGACGCCATCGACGAGGACGAACTGACCCGCCAGGCGGCTGGCCGAAGCCCCGAAGACGAGGACCGATGACCCCCCACCCGGACGACACCATCGCCGCGGTCTCCTCGGCCCCCGGGCCGGGGCTGCGGGCGATCGTCCGGGTGACGGGGCCGACCGCTCGGGCCGTGGTGGCCGCGGTGTTCGACCGGCCGCCGGCCGCCCGCCGCGTCACTCCCGGCTCGCTCCGCCTGTCCGGCCTCCGCTCCCCGCTGCCGGCCGATCTGTACTTCTGGCCCGCCCCGCACACCTACACCGGCCAGGATCTGGCCGAGCTGCACACCGTCTCCAGCCCGCCGCTGGTCGAGCGGCTGGTCGCCGACCTGCTGGCCGCCGGGGCGCGGGCGGCCCAGCCGGGCGAGTTCACCCTGCGGGCGTTCCTGGCCGGGAAGAAGGATCTGCCGCAGGCCGAGGCGGTGCTGGCGGTGATCGAGGCCGGGACCGACGCCGACCTGCGGCAAGCCCTCACCCAGCTCGCCGGCGGGGTGACGCAGCCGCTGTCCCAGCTCCGCGACGACCTGCTCAACCTGTTGGCGGACGTCGAAGCGGCCCTCGACTTCGCCGACGAGGATCTGGAGTTCGTCGGCAAGTCCGACCTGGTCAAGCGGGTCGGGGCCGGGATCGCCCACCTGACCAACCTGCGGCGGAAGCTGGACGACCGGGCGGTGAGCGGCCGGCCGGTGCGGGTGGCGTTCGTCGGCCGGCCGAACGCCGGCAAGAGCAGCCTGTTCAACGCCCTGGCCGGGGCGGACGCGGCCCTGGTCAGCCCGGCCGCCGGCACCACCCGCGACTACCTGACCCGGACTGCCAGCCTCGACGGGGTGCCGGTCGAGCTGACCGACACGGCCGGCTGGGAGACCGCCACGGACACGATCGCCGAGCAGGCCCAGCGGCTCGGCCGGGAGCAGGCCGGGCGGGCGGACGTGGTGGTGTGGTGCGTGCCGGCCGGTGAGCCGTTCGACCCGGCCGACGACGGGCGGCTACGAGCCACCGGGGCGGCCGTGGTGAAGGCGGCGACGAAGGCGGACCTGGCGAACGGGGCCGGCCCCGACCCGGCGGACGCCATCCCGTGCAGCGTCGTGACCCCGGGCGGGACGACGGCCCTCCGCTCGGCCCTGACCGACGCCGTGCTGACGGCGGCCCGACCGCCGCTGGCCCCGAGCCTGAGCCGGTGCCGGGCGCACGTGGACCGGGCAGTCGCCCAGTTGCGGGAGGCGCACCGGCATGTGCTGTTCGACGACCCGCCGGAGATCGTCGCGTCCGCGCTGCGGGCCGCCCTGGACCAGATCGGCGAGCTGGCCGGGGCGGTCTACACCCCCGACCTGCTGGACCGCATCTTCAGCCGGTTCTGCCTGGGCAAATAGATGTGAATCGTCAAAAGGTGCTGTGCAGGTCAAGGGAGGCCCGTCATAGCGTCCGGGCCTTCGCGACTTTCCGACAGCTTGCTCTCGCTGGATACGGTTACTGAGGCGCGGACTTCACCCAGAAGCAGTTGCGCCGTCCCGCCAGGAATCCAGCCTTCCAGAGCTGACCGCACGGGCGTGACGTTGCCGGCGGCTCAAACCGGCACCTTCTCGGCCGCCTCGACGAACCTGACGAGGAGGCGGGAGAACTCGGGGTGGTGCTCCAGCAGCCCCATGTGCCGGGCGGGGGCGAGCGTGACCAACTCGGCCCCGGGGACGCCCTCCGCGATCCGCCGGCTCGCCTCCGGGACGGTCGTCCGGTCCCGGTCGGCGGCCACCACCAGGGCCGGTACCGTCATATCGGGAAGCACATCGGTGGCGTCGTACCGGAACATCCCCAACGTCCCGCGAGCGAGCACCGCCGGGGACTACTTGAGCACGTACCGGGTGACGAACTCGAGCTGCCCCTTCGTCACCGTCCCGGCGAACATACTCGAATGGTTCGACCAGTGGGCCGACCCGTTCAGGTGGCTGAGCAGGTTCATGAGCCAGGCGACCGGCGACAGCACGACCGTCAGCCAGCAGACTGGCTCTAGCACCGGCTTCTGGATCGCCGTCAGCAGCCAGGTCGGAACTTTGGTATGCACCGGGTTGGTGTACGTCGTGTGGACCAGCACCAGCCCGGCCACCCGGGTGCCCATGGCCTCCGGGAACAGTTTGCAGTGGGTAAGGGAGATCATCCCGCCGATGCTGTGCCCGACCAGCACCGCTGGGCGGCCGCCGGCCAACTCCAGGTCCCGGGCCGTCCTGGCGACGGTGAAGTCGCGGTCCCCGGGGCCGGTCGACCGGCCCAGGCCGGGCAGGTCCCAGAGGATGAGCCGGAACCGCCGGTCCAGGTCCTTCTTGACGTAGCACCACTCGGTCGCGTTCCCGCCCCACCCGTGGGTGAACACGACCGGCGGGGCGTCCGCGTTGCCGTACAGCTCGACGTGCAGCACCGTCCCGTCCGGCCGCCGGATCTGGCGGTGCTCCCCGCCCCGCTCGTGCGTCGGCTCGTCGTCCCCCCGCCGGAGCCACAGCTTCGGGGTGACGAACCGCCCCAACCCGCTCCACAGTAGCAGCCCGACACCCCCGGCCAGGAGCGCGGTCGCCCGGTCCCAGCCGGGCCGCCAGGCGGACACCCGCTCCCCGAATGTCGTTAGCGGACGGCGGTCGGGGGCCGGGTTCGTTGCGGTCGGCGGCTCGACCGGCTGCTCGGTCGGCAGGGCGTCGTGCCAGCGGGTCAGCAGGAAGACGCCGAAGCCGATCACGGTCGGGGAGAGGAGGCCACGGAGCCAGATCCCGAACGGGCTGAACAGCATGACTCACCTGGTGCGTCGGTGCCCTCCGGCCGCGGGGTTGCCATCGGACCAATGGGTCGGGATGCGCACCTCATGCCACCCGGCCGGGGTAACCCCGCAGGTTCCGCTACGGAGCCGGCACCAGGTTGCCGGTGAAGTGAGCGCCGGATGACCGACCGGCTCTCCGTCATTCGAACAGGGAGAGCGGCACGCGGCGGGCGGCCGGCATCTCATGGAGTCGCTCGCCGTCCAGCCGGGGGTCGGTCCTCGCCCGCCGGCCGTTGCCCTGCTTGAAGTAGAAGGGGACCCCGGCTGCCCGGCACTTGTCCCGCAGCCCGCGGGCCCAGTCCGGGTCCATCGGCCGCCAGCCCGGGCCGCTCTCCCCGCCGCACACCACCCAGTGGATGCCGTCGAGGTTCAGCGACGGGAGCGGCCCGAGCAGCGGCTCGGCGCACACCCACCGGACCTTCGCCGGTACTGCGCGGAGGACGTCCGCCCGCCACCCGTAATCGTCCCGCTCGACCGACACCCCGAGCCAGACGTTTTCGTACCCGTCGCCCCAGTCTGTCGGCAGGTGGTCGGCGATCCGCTCCGGCCGCTTGGTGAGCACCTGGAAGGTCAGGTTCGGACATTTCTTGATGACGGCCCAGGCCTCGCCCCGCCAGGCGTCCGCGTCCTCGTGGAACCAGTCCGACCACGACGCCGTGAACACGAACTCGGTCCGCCCGGCCTTCGCGGCCGCCCGCTGCCACTTGGACGGGTCGCCCCAGGTCTTCGTCCGGCGGACCACCGTGGGGTCGCGGCCGTACTCCCGCTGCTGGCGGAACATGTAGCAGTTGGCGCACCCGGCCGACACCATCATGCACCCGACCCACGGGTTCCAGGTCCGGTCCGTTACCGGCTCGGCGTCTTTCGTCACCGCCATACCTCCAGGGACGCCCGGCCGTGGTCGCCGGTGTCGCCCCATTTTACCGCGGCGGGCGCTCAACGATCCGAGCGGCCGGGCGCGGGCGTCGGTTCATGGCGCCGGGGCGAAGAATGGGACCCGGGCCACGTAGTCGCGGTACGCGTCGCCGTAGAACCGCAGCATGTGGGCCTCGGCGTGGAGCGACCCGAGTACCACGTACGCCGTCATCACCAGGTTGAACGCCAGCAGCCGGGTGGTCATCCGGGGGTGCAGCCAGAACAGCGGCAGGAGTGCCCAGTTGAGCGGGTGACGGGTCTGGCCCAGCGGCCCGGCCGTCCGCATGGTCCCGTCTCCGGCCGGCGAGGGTTCCTGCCCGTCCGGCATCCGAGGCACCTCGGCCGCCCCCTGCCACCAGGCCCTCGTACCCCGTCAGGTGGCTCACCCCGACGCTCACCGCCGCCCAGAGCAGGAACGCGACCGCGGCGGCCTGCCCGGCCCGCAGAGCCCACCGGCCCCACCCCTCAGCCCGGTACAGGTCGCGACCCGGCTGCCGGCGGACGTAGACGGCGAGCAGGCCGAGGAGCAGCAGCCCCTGGGCGAGGTAGAACGGCCGGTACAGGGCGTCGGCGTGCCGCTGCCCGACGGTTTCGGCCGCCCAGGCCTTCGCTCGGTCGTCGGCCAGGACGCTGTGGGCGAGAAAGTACAGCGTGGTCGCGATCGCGACCTTGAACATGCCTTTCCACACGGGTCGGCCTCCGGTCGGTAATGGGTGGGCGGGGCCGGTTGCGCTCCGCCTCTCACGACCCGACTAGCTCTTTCAGCCGCAGGGCGTTGCGGACGGCATGCCCGTGCCCGTCGTTGTTGAAGTAGGCGAACACGTCCCGGCCCTGCTCCCGCCACTCGCCGATGCGGTCGCCCCACCACCGCAGGTCGTCCTCGGAGTACGACCCCGCATACATCCGGTGACGGTCGGGCCCGTGGAGGCGGACGAACACGAAGGGGGCGGTCGCCCGCAGCACGCACGGCAGGTTCGCCCCGCTCGTGACGCAGTACGCCGCCCCGTGCCGCTCCAGCACGGCGTAGGTTTCTTCCGCGTCCCAGGTCGGGTGGCGGAACTCCACGGCCGCCCGCTGGCCTTTCGGCAGCGCCCCCAGGAAGTGGTCCAGCCGGTCGAGGTCGCGGGGGAAGTGGGGCGGGAGTTGGAAGAGCGTTACCCCCCGCTTCCCCTTCAGCCGGGACAGGCCCGCCTCCATCCGGTCGAGCCACGGTTGCGGGTCGTTCAGCTTGCGGAACTGGGTCAGCCCCCGCGACGCCTTCGCCGACACGACGAACCCGGCCGGCAGCCGGTCGTGCCAGGCCGAGAAGACCTCGTCCTTCGGCCACCGGTAGAAGGTGTTGTTCACCTCTACGGTGCCGAAGTGCCGGGCGTACGCGTCGAGCCGCCCCAGGCTCGACGCCCCCTTCGGGTAGAGGACGCCGACCCAGTGGTCATAGCTCCAGCCGGACGTGCCGACGTGGACGGCCATGGCTCACCCCCGCCGCGCCGCCTTCTTCCGGGTGTCGCCCAGCGCCGCCAGGAACCCGGCCATGGGGTCCGCCTTCTGCCGCGACAGCCTCGCCACAACCTTCTTCAGCGTGAATGCGGCCGGGTCGAGCCGGTCCGTCACTTCCCGCCAGTCGAGCGGAGTCGAGACTGTCGCCCCCGGCACGGCCCGCACCACATACGGGGGAACGGCGTGGTGGCCGCGGGCGTTCTGGAGCACGTCGATGTAGACCCGCTCCCCCCGCCTCGCCTTGCGGATGTCTACCGTCGCCCGGTCCGGGAGCGCCTCTGCCACCCGCTCGGCGAGCTCCAGGGCCCACGCCCGGGCCTCGTCGTACCCGCCGCCCCGGCGGGTCCACGGGGTGAGAACGTGGAGGCCCGTCTTCCCGGACGTCTTGACCACCGACTCGACCCCGTCCGCGTCGAGTTCCGCCCTGACGGCCGTCGCCACCGCGACCGCGTCCCGGAACGTGGCCTTGCCAGGGTCGAGGTCGAACAGCACGAAGTCCGGCCGGTCGAGGGACCCGACCCGCGACAGCCACGGGTGGAAGGTGAGCGTCCCCTGGTTCACGAGGTACAGCAGCGTCGCCTCGTCATTCACCAGGGCGTAACGGACCGGCTTGCCCCGCTCGGTCTCCAGCTCGGCCCGGGGGATCCAGCCGGGGTACGAGGCGGGCGTGTTCTTCTGCCAGAAGTGCGGCCCCCCCTCGGCCAAGCCTTCCGGCAGGCGCTCGAGCGTGACCGGTCGGTCCTTGAGGAACGGGAGCAGCCGGTCGGCCACTTGCTCGTAGTAGGCGAAAACGTCCTTCTTCGTGAGGCCAGCGGCGGGGAATAGGACGCGGCCGGGGTGAGTGAGTTCGACCTCATCGGGGGCGGCGGCCGATCCCCTGGTGGGGGACGGATTGAGACCCTTCGCGGGGCGGGCGGCCTTCGGCTTCGCGGCGGGTTCCCCACCCCCGCCCGCGGCGAACTCGTCCTTCGACTTCATCAGCAGCCACTGCGGCTTGCCCTTGCCCCGGGCCTTCATCCGGATCAGGGCGAACTTCCCCTTGAGCCGCCCGCCGTGCATCACGAACTCGAGCCGCCCGGCCGCGATCGCCTCGGCGGCCGACCGCGGCGTGGCCTTCTCCCCCATGAGGCTCTCGTAGGTGCCGTGGTCCCAGACCGTCACCGTGCCGGCCCCGTACTGCCCCTCCGGGATCGTCCCCTCGAACGTCGCATACCCGAGCGGGTGGTCCTCCACCTGGACCGCGAGCCGCTTCACGGCCGGGTCGAGCGACGGCCCCTTCGGCACCGACCAGCTCTTGAGGACGCCGTCGGCCTCGAGCCGGAAGTCGTAGTGCAGCGTGGACGCGTGGTGCTCCTGTACGACGAAGATGGGGCGGGTGTGCGGCCTCGACGGCCCGCCGGCCGGCTCGCCCGTCTTCGTGAAGTCGCGCTTGGCGCGGTACTCCTCCAGCGGCATGGCGGTCTCTCCCTTGCGGACCGGGGCGGCCTCCCCGGCGTGCGCGCGGACGGCCGCGGCCGGGGCGGGGCGTTCGCGGCGGCACTCCCGGGCCGACTTGTCGGGACGCAACCCCTCGTACCGGGGCTGGCGGAGGAGTCCGTTCTGCGTCCACTCGGCGAACGCGATCTCGGCCACCAGTTCCGGCTCGACCCAGTGGACGCCCTCGCCGGCCGGCGGCCCGCCGGCGTCGAACGGGTTCTTCGTCCGGCCCATTCCGCCGAACCGCCGGCGGAGATCGAGCAAGACCTCGCGGGTGTACCCGGTGCCGACCTTGCCCGCGTACCACAGGCGGCCGCCCTCGTAGTACCCGACGAGCAGGGCCCCGAGGCCGACGCGGGACCGCTGCGGGTCGGTCCACCCGCCGACGACGAACTCCTGCCGGCCGACGCACTTGATCTTCACCCAGGCGTCGCTCCGGCCGGGAACGTACCGGCTGTCGAGCCGCTTGCCGACGATCCCCTCCTCGGCCGCCCGGCAGGCCCGCTCCAGGCACTCCTTACCTCTGGCCGGGGTCGAGTCGGTGAGACGGACGCGGTCGGACCAGGCGACGGCCCCGCGGAGCAGCTCCCGGCGGCGGGCGAGCGGCAGCCCGGTCACGTCGAACCGGTCGAGGTAGAGGACGTCGAACAGGTACAGGTAGGCCGGGTGGCGGGCCATCCGCCGGCGGACCTCGTCCGGGTCGTCGAGGTGGAACCGCTGCTGGAGCTCGCGGAAGCTCGTCCTCCCGGCCTCGTCGAGGCAGACGACCTCGCCGTCGACGACCGCCGGGCTGCGGAGGGCGTCGCGCAGTCCGGCGACGACCTCGGGGAACCGCGCCCCCTGGGGTTTGTCGTTGCGGCTCAGGAGGGTGACGTCGCGGCCGTCGAACCGGGCCAAGACACGGAGGCCGTCGAGCTTCGGCTCGAACGCCCAGTCGGGGCTGTCGAAGGCGGCGTCGACGAGGGTGCAGAGCATGGGGGCCGGGCGGGGGGCATCGGGGAAGGGGCGATCCCCGCGAGCGAACCTCGATCCGGGGTGGTGCGGCGGGGACGACCGGCCATCAGGGTCCCAACGGGGCAACGGGAGGGGCTGCTGGGGTTCAGGCGGCAACTCTTGTGCCGCCCCCCCCTCCTCACCGTGTCCGCCGGCCGTGCCGCGGGTGTAACGGCCGGCGTAGAACGGGTCATGCGCGACGGCACCAGATGGCCAAGGCGAAAGGACCGGTGGAGATCACCACCGAGCAGTTCGGCCGGGGGTTCAAGACGAACGTGTACGCCACCTTCTGGGTCACCACGTCGGTGCTCGCACACCTGCCGGCCGGGGTCGCGGTCATCAACACGGCATCGATCCAGGCGTACGAGCCTTCCCAGAAGCTGATCGACTACGCCCGGACGAAGGCAGCCATCGTGTCGGCCGCCGAGTCAATGGCCAGCGTCGGCAGACAAGCCGTCGGGCAGTGGAAGTCGGACGCGCGGGGGCTGGCCCCGACGTTCCTGTTCCTCGCGGCGGCCGAGGCCAACTGCGTGACCGGCGAGGTGTTCGGGAACACGGGCGGGAAGTTCCCGTCCTGAGTCACGCCGGGTCCCCCGCGAGCGCCCGCCGCGCCGCGTCCAGCCGCACCGACTCGATCCGCTCCCGCTGCTCGTCCGCCCGCCGGACGAGCGTGTCGTAATCCAGGCCGGCGGCAGCGGGGACGACCTTGAGCGCCCGCCATAGCGACCCCTTGCCGTGGATCCCGATCGCCACCGCCTCCAGTGACTCCAGCAGCTTCAGCCGGCTGCCGGAGAGGTCGTCCACCGTCATCTTCAGGCGGGCGAACTTCTCCGCTACCCACGCCGCCGCCTGCCGGGGCGCACTCGGCGTCGCCCCGAGCCGGGCGATCAGGGCCTCCAGCTCCTTCCGGTCGAGTTCGATGTCGTGCCGGAGGCCCTTCAGGAACGGGGCCAGGTCCGCGTGCGACCGCTCCAGGTGTTCGAGCAACTCCAGCGCGGCGGTGGACCCGGCCAGGTGGTCGTTCAGGTAGGTCGAGAGGTGCATTGGCGGAACCCTGAAGGCGGTCTTACAGCCCTTCCCCGCCCGCCGCGGACGCGTGCCCGGCCCGGTCGTCCTGCCGCCCGAGTTGCCTCTCGATCACCCGCAACACCCGCTCCACCGCGCCATCGACGGCCGTCTCGACGTCCGCCGCCCGGTCCTCGGCGGCCACCGCCGGCCGCCCGGCCAGGTGCACCTCGATCGAGCACCGGGTATCGACGCCGCCCTTGTCGGAGTTCACGTCCTCCAGGTACACCTCGACCCGCCGCAGGCGGTCCCCGAACCGCGGCCCGATGGCGGCCTCGACGTCGGCCCGGATCGACTCGGCGAACTCGGCGCTGTTACGGATGTGGTTGTCGGTACGAACTTGGAATATCACGGCCCGCCTCCGAAGTAGGTCGATAACCCCGCGAACGACCTCTCTTGAAGCAGACGGCGTGCCGGCCGCCCCCGCCTTGCCGGCCCCCGAACTCGTCCCCCAGCTGCTGCCAGCCGGGCGTCCCGACGATCTCCTCGAACGCGTCGGGCGTCACCGCGTTCCCCGCTGCCCTCGGCCTGACGCCGTTTACCGCTTCCGCCCCTTGGGCAGCTTCGGCGGCTTCCGCCGGGCGGCGCTCGCGGGCGAGTCGCCCCTACCCCGGGACGCCTTCACCATCCGCTCCTCGCCCGCCGGCGGGACGCCGTCGGCGAGGAGCTTCTCCTTGCGCCGGCCCATCTTCTCGGCGAGTGCCCCGAAGTCGAGCTCCGCCGCCCCGGCCTTCGGGAGCATCTCGTTCTCCTCCTCCTTGATGTGGTGGCGGACGATCTCGGCGAGCACGGTGAACTTCGCGTCGAAGTGGCTCTCCGACCCGTCCATCGCGTCGAGCTCGGCGACGAGGAGCTTGGCCACGTGGTGCTCCTCGTCGGCCTCGTTCATGACCTCCTTCCCGACCTTCGCGCGGACCGCCGGGTAGAAGAGTTCCTCCTCGACCACGGCGTGGACCTTGAGCTCGGTCAGGGCCGCCCGGACGACCTTCACCTTTGCCGCACGGCCCTTCGCCGCCTCGAACCGGTCGAACAGTGCCTTCACCCGGTCGTGGTCGTCCTTCAACAGGGCCACCGCCGGGTTCGCGCCGAACAGGTTGAACATTAGAGCCGCTCCTGGTGGTTTGCTTGGGCCTTGCTCGGGTTCGTTCGGACGGGTCCAAGGCCCGGGGCCGGGGGGCGGCCGCCGCGGCTCCTTATCGCCGTCACCCGACCGGTCACGGCCACCCGGGAACGGTCCGAGCCGTCTGCGAAGCCGGCCGCGGCTACCCGACCTTCTCGTACTCGCCGACGTTAGTGACGACGGCGAGGATGCGGTTGGAAGCCATGGCAAGTCCACATGAGTTAGCCGAGCCCGACGCCCCAGCGGACCGCCGCCTCGAGCGCGCGGGGCGGCAAGAGCCCGTGGGCCAGGTTGGTCGCCCGCGACTGGAGGCCGACCGGGTACCGCGGTGACGGCCACCCGGCCGTCACCACCTTGAGGATCACTTTGGCCGTCCGCCTCGGGTCCATGCCCCCGCGGATGCCGCGCACGGCCAGGTCGTCGGCCTTCCGGCGGCGGTCGGCGTACTCGGGGATATGCTTCTCGGCCCGCATCGCCGTGTCGCCGGCCGGGGTGCTCACCGGGCCGGGGGTGACGACCACCGCGGCGACGTGGAACGGCCGCAGCTCGTGCCGCAGGGCCTCGGTGTACCCTTCCAGCGCGAACTTGGTGGCGCAGTACAGGGCGGCGAACGGCAGCGCCGCCACGCCCCCGGACGAACTCATGTTGATGACCACGCCCGCCTTCCGCGCCCGCATGTAGGGGAGGACGGCGTTGGTCATCCGCATGACGCCGAAGAAGTTGACCTGGAACAGCCGCACCGCCTCCTCGGGCGAGACCTCCTCGGCCGCCCCGATGATGCCCGTGCCGGCGTTGTTGTGCAGCACGTCGATCCGCCCGCCGGTCCGCGCCGCGACCGCGCTCACGCAGGCGCTCACGGACTCGTCGGATGTGACGTCCAGTTGCAGGAGCTCGAACCCGTCACCGGTCTTTCCGGCCGGGTCGCGGCTGGTGCCGAACACGCGGTAGCCCTTCGCGGCGAGCAGTTCGGCCGTCGCCTTCCCGATCCCGGACGTGGCGCCGGTGACGAGCACCACCTTGCCCTCGGTCTTCACGTATTCCCCCCGAACGGGAACCCGTCGAACCGGGCAAGCAGGTCGGCCGGGTCGTCGTAGATCTGGACCGCCCCCTTGAGGTCGGCGTCGCCCCACCCGCCGCACCGCAGCGCGACCACGCGGACGCCGGCCTTCCGGGAGGCTTCCACGTCGTACAGCGTGCCGCCCAGGAGGATGACCTCCCCCGGCGGGTGGCCGAGGCGGACGAGGGCGGCGTCGACGATGTCCGGGTCGGGCTTCGAGTTCTCGGCGTCGTCCGACGACGTGCTGGCCTTGATGAACTCGTCCGCCCCGCACACCTTCAGGAGCCCCTCCAGCTCGTCCTCCTTGGCGGAACTGGCGACCGCGAGCTCCAGCCCAGCCTTCTTCATGCGGGCGAGCAGCGCCTTCGCGCCGGGGAACGGCTTCAACTCGGGCAGGTATTCGGTCCGGAAGATTTCACCGCGGCGGGCGCTGATGGCCTTCCCCTTCGGCGACTCGGCGTCGATCCCCGACACCTCGGGCAGCAGCTTGTCCCCGCCCTTGCCGATGAGCCGGCGGACGGCGGCGAACTCGGCCCGGACGCCGGCCTCAGCCAGCGCCCTGACCCAGGCGTGGGCGCGAGCGTCGTTGCTGTCGACTAGGGTGCCGTCCACGTCGAGCAACACACCGGTGGGTCGTTCCATCCCCGCCTCCCGAAACGAAAGGCCCCGGCCGGAGCCGGGGCCTCGTCTGCCGTTCTCAACCCTCAAATGCCCGCAGAAGACGCGTAAGCCCGCCAGTTGGTCAGCAAACGGCGCGCCTACCGCCGCCGTCCGGCGTCGCCGGTACTACGCCGGTGACGGCCTGGTGGAGGCTCACCGGGCGCGGCAGGGATCGATGTCCGTGCCCGGGCCGGAGTGCGGCGAATCCCGCCGACGCGCGAACCGGCTGACCGGACCGTGTGTCACATCCGGTCCGTGCCCTCGAACCAGGAGGCAGCCGTGGAGCTGACGAAGTTGGCCGCTGACACCCGTCCCGCCCCGTCACCGGAGACTTCGCACGCGTGGCCGCTTCCATCACCCTGTCCGACCTCGCCTACGCCAGCCACGACGAGACGTTCCTCGACGCCGTCGGGGTCACGAGTAGGCTGGAGCTGTAACACCTCCGACAGGACCGTGGTCCCGAACCACCCCCGTCACCGCAGGCGTGTCACGGGCCGTTGCCTTTCTGCACCGAACGCGTCCTGACCCGGCGGTGCCGCCGATCGGAAAAGATTCCGCGGCGCAAGGCGAACCATCCTGTGCGTCAGTTGTCTGTTCGGTACCCGCGGGCGACGGCCGCGGACCAGAGGAGCGGTTCTCATGCAGGTCGGTCAATCGAATTCTTGCCGCACGCAGTCGATCAGGCCGGCCCGCCGGTCCTTCGGGCCGCCCGCGCACCCGCTCCACTGCTGACACCCGGACCACGAGCGCGTATCGCCGCGGCCGGGTGTCATCCGACACCTGGCCGCTTCGGTTTCGGGGCGTTTGACTTCCGGAAGGGCGAGTCGACTGGCGACGCCACCCGGTCGGAAGCCGGGCGAGGCGAATGCCCTTGCAGGTCCAACTCCTGTCCCTTCCGCTGACCGAGTGAAGTGTCCGTGGCCGAGCAGCAGAGGCACCATCGTGCCAAGGTGGTCGAGGCGGGTGCGACTCCCGCCGGGCACTCTTTTTCCGCCCTGTGACGCAGCGGGTGTGGCGGCTTGTCAGTCGAACAGGTGAGACGGGTTCGAGTCCCGTACAGGGCGCTGAACTTCGGGCCGTGGCCGAGTGGCGAGGCACCACCCTGATAAGGTGGCCGACGCGGGTTCGACTCCTGCCGACCCGACTGACCGACACTCCCTTGGCCCGAACGGCTGAGGCACCTCTCTTACAAAGAGGGCGAGGCAGGTTCGACTCCTGCCGGGAGTACGGACGACGCGGGGGCGCATGTGCCAAGGGCCGGCGAGTCTGCCTTGCAAGCAGACTGGGGTGGGTTCGATTCCCACCGTCTCCACTTCCGACGGCCCGCGAGGTACCCCGCGGGCCGTCGGCATTTGTCCGAACGGACACGTCGTCTTACCCGGGCGGCCGGATCGGTCCGCTGCGGGCGCGAGGCGGTCAGCGGAACCTCCCGGCGGTCCGCTTGACTCGCTCGCCGTGCGCAGCCAAGGCCGCGTACTCCTCGTCCCCTAGCGGGCCGGCGGCGTCCAGCACCCGGAGATCCTCGTCGAGTTCCGCCCGCGTCTGCGGTGCCGCGAGCGTCACGGCGACCGCCGGGTGCTGGAGGGCGAACCGGTACCACGCCGGGGGGCGGGGGGCGGCGAACCCCGGCGGGTCGTCCGGCGTCGGCCGGGGGATCGCCCCCCAGCGGAGCGCGGTGTAGGCGATGACGGGCAGCCTGACCCGCTGCGTGACCGGGAACACCTCCCGCTCGGCCCCGCGGTGGGCGGCGTTGTACCGAACCATGACGCAGTCCAGGAGCCCGCTCTCCGCCATCCGGACCGCGAGCGGCCGCTGGTGGCTGTCACCCCGATCCTCCGGACGACACCGTCCCGCATCGCGTCCCGCAAGTACTCGATCGCCCCGCCGGGGGCGGCGAGTTCCTCCCACTCGTCCGCCCGCTCGACGTAGTAGAGGGTGAGGACGTCGACGTAGTCGGTCCCGAGGCGGGCGAGGGCCGCCCGCAGTTCCGACGCGGCGTCGGCCGCACTCCTCGCGCCGAACTGGGCGCAGACGACGACGGACGGCCGGCCGGGTCCGAGCGAGGAGACGGCGGAGGTGAAGGCGTCCCCGCGGACGGGCCCTCGGCGAGCCCCTGCCAGTTAAGGAAGTTGCCCCCGCGGCCGACCGCGTGGATCACGTCGTCCGGGGTGATCGCCGTCGCGCCGTAGGACGCGAGGCCGAGACGGCCGACGGGGACGCCGAACGCGGGGTCGGGGGTGACGAGGAACGGGTGAAGGGGCGGGGCTACCGCGTGTCCCGCGCGGTTCCGGCGTCTCTCGCGTTCATGTGCCGTCGCCATCCGATTCCCCGTAATGACCGGCCGCCAGTCCCCGGAGGTTCGATGCGACCGGGCGTCTCCGCCCGTCGATCGGTCCGACAGGCCGTTTACCCCTCGAGCAGATTCGGGTAGCGGCGCGGCTGCGAGCGGAGGTACTGCTTCGGTGCCCTTACCGTCGCCCCGAGGTGGGCCGCGGCGTGCCACGGCCACCGGGGGTCGTACAGGACGGTGCGGGCGACCGCGACGAAGTCCGCGTCGCCCGTGCCGACGATCATCTCGGCCTGGTCGAAGTCGGTGATGAGCCCGACCGCGATGGTCGGCAGCCCGGTCGCGGCCCTGACGGCCCGGGCGAGCGGCACCTGGTAGCCGGGCCCCACCGGGATCTTTTGCGCCGGCGTCAGGCCCCCGCTCGACACGTGGACGGCACCGCAGCCCCGCGCCCCGAGGGCGTTCGCGAAGGCGATGGTCTGTTCCACGTCCCACCCGCCGTCGGCCCAGTCGGTGCCGGACACCCGCACGCTCACCGGCCGCTCCGCCGGGAACGCGGCCCGCACCGCGTCGAACACCTCGAGCGGGAACCGCATCCGATTCTCCACTGTGCCGCCGAAGTCGTCCTCCCGGCGGTTGCTGAGGGGCGAGAGGAACTGGTGCAGGAGGTAGCCGTGCGCGGCGTGGATCTGGACCGCGTCCAGCCCGAGCCGCCCGGCCCGCCGGCCCGCGTCGGCGAAGGCGTCCCGGACGGCCTTCATCCCGGCGTGGTCCAGCGCCGCCGGCGGGTGGTCGACGTCCGCGAACGGCAGCGGCGACGGGGCGACCGTCTGCCACCCGCGGGGCTCGCCCGGCCGGATCTGCCTGCCGCCCTCCCACGGCACCCGGGTCGAGGCCTTCCTCCTGGCGTGGGCGAGCTGGATCCCGACCGGCATGTCCGAGTACCGCCGCACGATCTGGAGCACCCGCCCGAGGGCCTCCTCGGTCTCGTCCGACCACAGGCCCAGGTCATCCGGGCTGATGCGCCCCTCGGGCGTCACCGCGGTCGCCTCGAGGAACAGGATGGCGGCCCCGGAGAGCGCCAGGTGGCCGAGGTGGATGACGTGCCAGTCGGTCGCCCGGCCGTCGTCGGCCGAGTACTGGCACATCGGCGCGATCACGATCCGGTTTCTAAACTCGAGCGACCCGACCCGGTACGGGGTGAACAGCGCGCTCACGGCCTCGCCGTCCCTTCGCGATTTGGTGGCTGGCGCGGGGCCCGGTAACCCTTCCCGCCTCCGCGGCCGGGGTCAGGCACTGCCCGTTCGTCCCGGAACCGGAACGTGACGGACAGCCGCCGCGACCGCTCCACCGGGAGCCCCTGCCACGAATCCCGCTTGCGTGGGGCGATCCCGTGCTCCCACTCGTACCGGGCCTCGTCGGCGAGCACCAGGAGGCTCCGCGGCTCGAGCAGCAGCCGGTCCCGGCGGCCGGTCGGCGGGTGGCGGAGGTCCATGACGCAGGGGGAGAGCAGGCTGAGCGACACCACCGTGCGACCGAACGGCGCGTAGTCCCGGTGGGGGGAGATCCCCTGGCCGGGCAGGTACTCGTTCACCAGCATCTGGTCGAACGGAACATCCGTGACCTCGTCCGCGAGCACCCGGTCGGCGAGCCGCCGGCCCCAGTCGGGGATCGGCTGGGCGGGGCCGCCCCGCCCGTACCCGGCCCCGTAGGGCTGCCGCCTCCGCCGCCACTCGGTGTTCCAAGGCAGGGCGTCGATCGCCTCGACCAAGGCCCGCTCGTCGGCCTCGGTGACGTACCCAGGTAGGTAGCGTAGTCCTGGGACCGGCGGGACGTCGTCGGCGGTGGCCTCATGGGGGAAGAGTGTCTCCATGTGCCATTCTACCCCCGCCGGAGGCGGGACCTTATGCGGGCCGCCGGAGGTTCGGCAGCAGTGCCGTCAGCAGCCCGATCGCCGGCAGGAACGCGCAGACCTTGTACACGAACCCGATGCTGGTCTGGTCGGCGAGCCAGCCGAGGGCGGCCGCCCCGGCCCCGCCCATCCCGAACGCGAACCCGAAGAACAGCCCGGCCACCATCCCGACCCGGCTCGGCAGCAGTTCCTGCGCGTATACCATGATGGCCGAGAACGCGGAGGCCAGGATCAGGCCGATCGGCACCGTCAGCACGGTGGTCCAGAACAGGTCGGCGTGTGGCAGGGCGAGGGTGAACGGCAGCACGCCCAGGATCGACCCCCAGATGACCGCCTTGAACCCGACTCGGTCGCCCACCGGCCCGCCCAGGAACGTCCCGGCTGCGACCGCCCCGAGGAACACGAACAGCCGGAGCTGGGCGTCGGCCACGCCGACCCCGAACGTGTCGATCAGGTACAGCGTGTAGTAACTGGTGAGGCTCGCCAGGTAGAAGTATTTCGAGAAGATCAGGCACAGTAGGATGCCGACGGCGAACGCCGCCTGCCGGGGGGACACGGGGGAGGGGACGGTGACCACCTTCCCGGCCGCCCGCTCGACGAGGTGGGCGCGGTACCACCGCCCGACCCGGAACAGGATCAGCATGGCGGCGACCGCCGCCACCGAGAACCACGCCAGACTCCCCTGGCCCCACGGGACGACGATGAACGCCGCCAGGAGCGGCCCGAGGGCCGAGCCGCCGTTCCCGCCCACCTGGAAGAGCGACTGGGCCAGCCCGTGCCGCCCGCCGGACGCCAGCCGGGCCATCCGAGACGCCCCCGGGTGGAACACCGCCGACCCGACGCCCACGAGCGCGGCCGCGATCAGAATCGCCGGGAAGTTGTCGGCGACCGAGAGGACCAGCAGCCCGCAGAGGGTGACGCCCATGCCGAGGGCGAGGGAGAACGGCCGCGGCCGGCGGTCGGTGTACAGCCCGACCACCGGCTGGAGCAGCGAGGCGGTGCACTGGAAGGCGAGGGTGATCAACCCGATCTGGGTGAAGGTGAGGGCGTAGCTGTCCTTGAGCACCGGGTAGACGGCCGCGATCAGCGACTGGATGGTGTCGTTCAGCAGGTGCGAGACGCTCAGCGCCACCAGGACCGAGAACGCCGTCGTACCGCCTTTTCGCTCCGGTTCTTCCAATCCCACCGCTGACCTCCCTGCCGGTTCGTTCACCTGCCTGACACGCTTGCCACCAGCTCGTTCGGGCACCGACGGCATTTCCCGGATCTGTCGCCCGTCCTCTCGATTTACTGCACACCCGCGCCCGCCGGCACGGCCTCCGCCCGGAGACGGGCCGCGATCTCGAACGACCGCCGCCGGGCGGTGTGGTCGTAGATCTGCCCGGCCAGGATCAACTCGTCCGCCCGCGTCTCGGCGGCGAACCGCTCCAGCCACCGCCGCACCGTCTCCGGCGACCCGACCGCCGAGCACCGGGTCATCCGCTCCACGTGCTGCCGCTCGTGCGGCAGCCACAGCCGGTCCATCGACTCGACCGGGGACGGGAGCGGCCCCGGCGTCCCCCGGACCAGGTTCAGGAACTGCTGCTGGGCCGAGGTGAACAGCCGGCGGGCGTCGGCGTCCGTGTCGGCCGCGAACACGTTCGCCGCCACCATCACCCGGGGTTCGGTCAGGCGCCCGGACGGCTCGAAGGACCGCCGGTACAGGGCCAGGGCCTCGTGCAGGAAGTCCGGGGCAAAGTGGGACGCGAACGCGAACGGCAGCCCGAGTTCGGCCGCCAGCCGGGCACTAAAATCACTCGACCCGAGCAGCCAGACGGGTACGTCCAGCCCCTCGCCCGGGACGGCGTGGACGCCGGTCCCCGGGCCGCCTTCGCGGAAGTAGGCCATCAGCTCGGCGAGGTCCTGCGGGAAGGTGTCCCCGCCGCCCCCGAGGTGCCGGCGGAGCGCCCGCGCGGTCCGCTGGTCGCCGCCCGGGGCGCGGCCCAGGCCCAGGTCGATCCGGCCGGGGTACAGCGATTCGAGGGTGCCGAACTGCTCGGCGATGACCAGCGGGGCGTGGTTCGGGAGCATGACGCCGCCGGACCCGACCCGGATGCGCGACGTGCCCCCGGCGACGTGGGCGAGGACGACGGCGGTCGCGGCGCTGGCGATCCCCGGGAGGGAGTGGTGCTCGGCCACCCAGTAGCGGTGGAAGCCCAGCCGCTCGGCGTGTTTTGCCAGGTCGAGGGTGTTCCGGAACGACTCGGCCGCCGTCCCGCCCTGGCGGATCGGGGACAGGTCGAGGACCGAGAACGGGATCTCCGACAGCGGCTTCATGGCATCCCTCGGGGCGCGTTCCCGCCCGGAGGAGATACCGCCAATCCCGTGCCGTGTTACGCCCGGGGTGTCGGCGGCCTGCTCCGGACCGGCGCTCGGGGTCGGGGCGAGCAGCCGCTCACCGGTCGATCATTTTCTGGGCCGCCTCGGAGTACCGCGCCCCTTGCACGCGGATATTCGACGCCGCGGCCTCGATCTCCCGCAGGTCGTCCGCGGTCAGTTCGACCGAGACGGCCCCGACGTTCTCCTCCAGACGGTACCGCTTCGTCGTCCCCGGGATCGGCACGATCCACGGCTTGCGGGCCAGCAGCCAGGCCAGCGCCACCTGCGCCGGCGTGGCGTTCTTCCGGGCCGCGATCGAGCCCAGCAGTTCCACCACGGTCTGGTTCGCCTTCCGGTTCTCCGCCGAGAACCGCGGGACGGTGTTCCGGAAGTCGGTCGCGTCAAAGGCGGTGGTCTCGTCGATCTTCCCGGTCAGGTACCCCTTGCCCAACGGGCTGAACGGCACGAGCCCGATGCCGAGTTCTTCGAGCGTCGGGATGATCTCTTCCTCCGGCTCCCGCCACCACAGCGAGTACTCGCTCTGGAGGGCCGCCACCGGCTGGACCGCGTGCGCCCGGCGGATCGTCCGCACGCCGGCCTCGGACAGGCCGAAGTGCTTGACCTTGCCTTGCCGGATCAGGTCCTTCACCGCGCCGGCCACGTCCTCGATCGGGACGTTCGGGTCAACGCGGTGCTGGTAGAGCAGGTCGATCCGGTCGGTCCGCAGCCGCCTGAGGGACGCCTCGGCGACCTCCTTGATGTGCCCGGGCCGGCTGTCTAGGCCCGCCTGCTTCCCGTTCCCGTCGATCTTGAACCCGAACTTGGTGGCGATCACCACCCGGTCGCGGACCGGGGCGAGCGCCTCGCCGACCAACTCCTCGTTGGTAAACGCCCCGTACACCTCGGCGGTGTCGAAGAACGTCACACCCAGGTCGACGGCCGCGCGGATGAGGGCGATCCCGGCGGCCCTCTCGACGGGGAGCCCCAGGCCGAAGCTCAGGCCCATGCAGCCCAGCCCGAGGGCCGACACCTCCAAGTTGCTCGTCCCGAGTCTTCGCGTCTGCATTCGCCGACCCTCCCGGTGCGTGTGTCGTGACCGACCCGGTCACATCGTGTAGTTCGGCTTCTTGTACACCCGGTCCGGGTGGTCCACGATGTCGGGCCGGTACACCTTCTCCGCCCAGTCCTCCGCCGCGACCTCCTTGAAGGATGCCGAGACCGACTCCCCGCCGTAGCCGAGGACGTCCATGACGTTCCTCGCGATCGCGTCCGCGAGTTGGGCCTTCTGCCGCTCGGTCTTGCCGGGCCAGAGTTGACGACGACGTGTGGCATGGTGATCTCTTGCGGAGCGCAGGCCGCCCTAACGGTCGGGTGGAAACGCTGGCACGGTCAGCCCTTGTACTGCTCGTCGGTCACGTGCTCCATCCACTCGACTACCTTCCCGTCGAGCTCCTCCTGGACGGCGATGTGGGTCATCGCGGTAGTCGGGGCGGCCCCGTGCCAGTGCTTCTCGCCCGGCGGGAACCAGACCACGTCCCCCGGCCGGATCTCCTCGACCGGTCCGCCCCACCGCTGCGCCCGGCCGCACCCGGAAATTACGACCAGCGTCTGCCCGAGCGGGTGGGTGTGCCAGGCGGTCCGCGCCCCCGGCTCGAACGTCACGCTGGCCCCGGCCGCACGTCCTGGCGGGGCGGCCTTGAACAGCGGGTCGACCCGGACGGTGCCCGTGAACCAGTCGGCCGGACCCTTACCAGAGGGCTGCGTGCCCGCTCGTTTGATTTCCACGGTGATCCCTCCAATCTCTTATTCCGATTCCCCCGCGGCGACCGCACGGGTGGCCGCGAATCATCTAACGTGCCTGCAAATCCGAAACCGATGGCTATACCGCGGAGCCGGGGGCCGTCGCGACGCGAGGCCGCCGCCTCGCCCGCACGCGCCGTCACGACTTGAGCGACGCCATGTCGATCGTGAACCGGTACTTCACGTCGCTCCGGAGCATCCGCTCGTACGCCTCATTCACCTTCTGGATCGGGATTACCTCCACGTCCGAGGTGATGTTGTGCCGGCCGCAGAAGTCTAGAGCATTTTCAGTCTGATCGTTGCGTTCCGTAGCCGGCATGGTGGATGTAGTTCTGGCACTCGGCCGGGGTGAACCAGTCGAGGGCCTCGCCGCACAAGCCTTCGGTGCCGGCGACGGTCCGTGGCTTCTGCCGGCGGATCTCGGCCTTGGCTGGCGAACACCTGCTCGATGGGGTTCAGGTCCGGGGAGTACGGCGGCAGGTAGGCGAGGGTGGCCCCGGCCCGCTCTACCGCGGCGGCCACCCCGGCCACCTTGGCTCGGCAAGTTGTCCAGCACCAGCACGTCGCCCGGTCGCGGGGCGGAGCCAATTGTTGCTCGACGTACGCCCGGAACAGGTCCCGTTCATCGCCTCGTCCACCACCAGCGGGGCGAACAGCCCGGACGCTCGCAAGGCGGCCACGAGGTGATCGTCCAGTGCCCGTGCGGCACCGCCTCGACCACCCGCCGGTGGGTCGGCCCACCCGTACCCCGGCGTCATGTTCGACTTCACCCACGTCTCGTCGAGGAAAACGAGGCGCCGGGTCGAGGCCGACCTGCGCGCTGCCACTCGGCCCGCCGGGCGGCGACATCGGCCGGTCCTGCTCGGCGGCCCGGAGGACTTTTGAACGAGATCTTGAGCGCGTGCAGGGCGGCCCAGGGTGCCGATGCGACCTCCACGCCCAGGTGACGGCGGAGGCCTTCGAGCGTGCGGTCGGGAACCGCGGCACGGCCGCCGGAGTTCGGCCTCGTACCGGGCGTGGAACGGCCGCCGCTTGGTGGCGTGGCTCCGGGCGGCGACCTCGCCCGTCTGCTGGAAGCGGCGGTAGAAGAGCCGCACCCACTCGGCCGAGACGGTGTACTTGCGGGCGATGGCGGCGAACGGATGCCCGGCCTGGCAGTCGGCCAGCACACGCCGCCGCAGGTCCAACGAGATGGCGGCAGCCACGGCGAAACTCCACGGGTGAGATCACCTGAGCTTTGCCGAACTCTCTCTCAAGCGCAAGGCTCAAATCGAAACTGCTCTAGCATTTCCTGGGTCTGGGCGATCCCGCCGATCATCGACCCGCCGAGCGTCTTGTTCCCGAAGAACAGGGCGAACGCCGACACCGGCAGCGACTTCTCGGGAGCACCCACCAGGGTCAAGTTGCCACCCGTGCGGACCAGGTTCAGGTAGGCGTTGACGTCGTGGTCGGCCGACACGCAGTCCAGGATCATGTCGAACGTGCCGGCGTGCCGCTTCATCGCGTCCGCTTTCCTGGAGACGATCACCTCGTCCGCCCCCAGCCGCCTCGCGTCCTCGGTCTTGCCCGGCGAGGTGGTGAACACGGCCACGTGTGCGCCCATCGCGTGGGCGAGCTTCACGCCCATGTGCCCGAGCCCACCCAGCCCGACCACCCCGACCTTCTTCCCCGGGCCGACGCCCTGGCGCTTCAGCGGCGAGTAGGTGGTGATGCCGGCGCACAGGAGCGGGGCCGCCCCGGCGAGGTCGAGGTTGGTGGGGATGCGGAGGACCATGCCCTCCTCGACCACGATCGAGTCCGAATACCCGCCGTAGGTGACCGGGGTCGTCCCGTGCCTGTCGGGCGAGTTGTAGGTGAAGGTGGCGTTCGGGCAGAACTGCTCCAGACCGCCCTTGCAATTCGGGCAGGTGTGGTCCGACCCGACCAGGCAGCCGACCCCGACCACGTCGCCGGCCTTGAACTTCGTGACGCCCGCCCCGACCTGGGTCACCCGGCCGACGATCTCGTGACCGGGGACGCACGGGTAGACGGTCGGCATCACGCTGTGCCACTCGTCCCGGGCGGTGTGCAGGTCCGAGTGGCAGATGCCACAGAACAGGATCTCGATCCGGACGTCCTTCTCAGTCACGTCCCTCCGCCGGATGGCGTGCGGGGCGAGCGGCGATTTCGCGGACTGGGCGGCGTAGGCCTTCGTGGACATGGTCGCGGTTCCCTCGTGCCTGGCGGTTGCCTCTACCCGGAGGTCGGCCTTCCCGGGGCCGACGAAGGGATAGTAAGCCGCGCTCGCCTCCGGCCACTAACCCGATCGTCCCGAAGTCTTGCCTAATCCTCCACGGGCCGGGATTCCGCCCACGACGGTGCGTGATCAGGACGGGTAAACTGATGGGGGACGGTCCGGCAAGCACGAAGAAGGAGCCGATTCCGTGGGGACGGACGAACTGACGAGACTCGCGGCCGCGGTCGACCGGCACGCGGCGACGGACGGCGCGCACGAGACGGCGACGCCGAACCTGACCCTGTACCGGACGTTGGCCCCGACGGACCTCGCCGCCGTCGTGTACGTGCCGTCCCTGTGCATCGTCGCCCAGGGGTCAAAGGAGGTTCTGCTGGCCGGGGAGACGTACCGGTACGACCCGGCCCAGTGCCTGCTCGTGTCGGTCGACCTGCCGGTGTCCGCCCGGGTGGTCGAGGCGTCGGCCGCCCGCCCGTGCCTGATGCTCCGGGTGACGCTCGACACGGCCGCGGTCGGCGAGTTCCTGGCCGACGGGGTGGCCGACCCGCCGCCCGGGCCACCCGCCCGGGGTCTGGCGGTGACCCCGATGGAGCCGCCGCTCGTCGACGCCGTCGGCCGCCTGGTGGCCCTGCTCGATACGCCGCGGGACGTCGGCCCGCTCGCCCCGCTGGTGCTCCGGGAGATCACGTACCGGGTACTCACCGGCTCGGAGGGGGCGCGGCTGCGGCAGATCGCCGCCGCCGGCGGCCCGGCGAACCGCATCGCCCGAGCGGTCCGCTGGCTGAAGGACCACTTCGCCGACCCGCTGAGCGTCGAGGCGCTGGCGAAGCGCGTGCGGATGAGCCCGTCGGCGTTCCACCTGCACTTCAAGGGGGTGACGGCGCTGAGCCCGCTCCAGTACCAGAAGCGGCTGCGGCTCCAGGAGGCCCGGCGGCTGATGCTCGCGGACGGGACGGACGCGGCGGAGGCGGCCTACCGGGTAGGGTACGAGAGCCCGTCCCAGTTCAGCCGCGAGTACCGGCGGATGTTCGGCGCCCCGCCCCGCCGGGACGTGTCCGTGCTGAAGGTCGAGGCGGAGCCGGCAGTGTGACCGGGCTCCCGGTCGGAGTTGTCACACTGCCCGTCCTCCCGTGTCAAAGGGGTGATGCCGTCTGCCCTCGAGCAGACCGAGCCGTGGCACAGGAGGTCTGTCGTGTTCAACCCGTTCACCGAGGTCGCCGCCGGGGATTCCGACGACGTCGCCCTGGTCGAGGAGGCCAAGGGCGGCAGTCGCGACGCGCTGGAGAAGTTGGTCCTGCGGCACCAGGCGTGGGTGTACAACATCGCCGTCCGCATGATCTTCCACCCGCAGGACGCCGAGGAGGTGCTCGTCAAGGCCGTCACGCACCTCGCCACCTTCCGCGGCGACAGCCGGTTCCGCACCTGGCTCTACCGCATCGCCGCCAACCACGTCCTGAACATGAACCGCCGCGGGGCGGAACTCCGGCCGCAGACGTTCGCTTCGTACGCCGCGGCCATCAACGATACGCCCGATTTGGACCTGCCCGACCCGAAGGGCGTGCCCGTGGACGTGCCGCTCCTGGTCGAGGAGGCCAAACTCACTTGCACGACCGGAATGCTGCTGTGCCTCGACCGCAAGCAGCGGCTCGTGTTCACCATCGGCGAGATCTTCGGGGTCAGCGACACCGTCGGCGGCGACATCCTGGAGATGTCGGCGGGCAACTTCCGGCAGTGTCTGTCGCGCGCCCGCCGCGACCTGTACCGGTTCATGCACGGCCAGTGCGGGCTGGTGAACACGGACAACCCGTGCCGCTGTCCCAAGAAGACGAAGGGGTTCATCGCCGCCGGCCACGTCGATCCCGCCCGCCTGCTCTTCGTTCCGCTCCACACCCGGCGGGTCCGGGAGGAGGCGGCCGGCACGGTTCGGGAGATCGAGGGCCTGCTCGACCGCCATTACGCGGCCGTCTACCGCGACCACCCGTTCCTCGAACCGCCCGACCAAATCGACTGGCTCCGGCAGGTCTTCGACCGACCGGACGTCCGCACGGCGCTGCACCTCGACTGAATCAATCTGATCGGCCGTTGTCACAGTCGGCCTCCCACCGTGTCTACGGGTGCAAGGAGGTCGAACCATGCCGAAGCTGCAAGACAAAGTGGCCCTGGTGACCGGGGCGTCGAAAGGGATCGGGGCGGGCATCGCCCGGGAACTGGCCGCGGCCGGGGCGGCGGTCGGCGTGAACTACGCCACCGATCGGCCCGGCACGGAGGCCGTGGCCGGCGAGATCACGCAGGCCGGCGGACGAGCCCTCGCGGTTCCGGGCGACGTGTCCAAGGCGGCCGACGTGGCACGAATGCTCGCAGAGACCACTCGCGCGTTCGGTGCGCTCGACGTCCTCGTGAACAACGCCGGGGTCTACGCCGCGATGCCGCTGGAGTCGGTGACCGAGGACGAGTTCCACCGGGAGTTCAACACGAACGTACTCGGGCCGCTAATGGCCATCCGGGAATCGCTCCGGCACTTCGTGCCGAACGGCGGGAGCGTGATCAACATCGGCTCCGGGGCCTCCTGGATGTGCCCGCCCGGCTACTCGATCTACTCGGCCAGCAAGAGCGCCCTGGACGCCATCACCGGCGTGCTGGCCAAGGAACTCGCCCCCCGAAACATTCGAGTCAACTCCGTCAACCCCGGGGCCACGCTGAGTGAGGGCACCAAGGCCGCGGGGCTGTACGGCGTGGGGAGCGAGTTCGAGAAGCAACTGGTCGCCCTGACCCCGCTCGGCCGCGTCGGGACGCCGCCGGACATCGCCAAGATCGCGGTGTTCCTCGCCTCGGACGATTCCGGCTGGCTGACCGGCGAGCAGTTCCTAGCTTCCGGCGGTATCCGCTAACCCCGGCTATAACGTTCGCCACTCGCCCAACATAGGAGACGGTCATGACCACGCTCGACAAGGTCCTCTACACGGCCAAGGCCCAAACCACCGGCGGGCGGGACGGGGCGTCCCGCACCTCGGACGGCCGACTCGACGTCAAGCTCTCGTCCTCCGGCACCTCCGGCACCGGGACCAACCCGGAGCAACTGTTCGCCGCCGGCTGGTCCGCCTGCTTCATGAGCGCGGTCGGATTGGCCGCTTCCCAGAAGAAGGTCACCCTGCCGGCCGACCGGGCGATCGATGCCGAGGTGGACCTGGGGACCAACGACGGCGGGTACGGCCTCCGGGCCCGGCTGAACGTCAGCTTGCCGGGACTGGACCGGGCGGTCGCGCAGGAGATCGTGGACGCCGCCCACCAAATCTGCCCGTACTCGAAGGCCACCCGCGGCAACATCGACGTTCAGATCAGCCTCGTGTAATGCCGACCAGGCCCGCCCGACCCAGGCGGGCCTTCCCTTCCGACATCACTTTCAGCAGGAGTCACGCCATGAGCACCGAACGCAAGGTCGCCGTTATCACCGGGGCGTCGCAAGGGATCGGGGCCGGGCTGGTCCGCGGGTTCCTCGACAAGGGGTACCGGGTCGTGGCCAACTCCCGGTCGATCACGCCCGACTCGTCCGCCGACGTGCTGGCGGTCCCGGGTGACATCGCCGACCCGGCCGTCGCCGAGCGGGTCCGCGCCGAAGCGGTCGCCCGTTTCGGCCGGGTGGACACGCTAGTGAACAACGCCGGCATGTTCATCGCCAAGCCGTTCACCGAGTACACCCCGGACGACTTCGCCCGGAAGACCTCGCTCAACCTGGCCGGGTTCTTCTACGTCTCGCAGCACGCGGTCTGGCGGATGCTCGCCCAGGGCAGCGGGCACGCGGTCAACATCACCACGACGCCCGTCGGCCAGCCGGTGCGGGGCGTGCCGTCGGCCCTGGCGTCGCTCACCAAGGGCGGGCTCGACGCCGTCACCCGATCGCTCGCCATCGAGTACGCGGGCCAGGGCATCCGTGTGTACGCGGTCGCCCCGGGCATCATCGCAACGCCGATGCACAAGCCCGAGACGCACGCCGTCCTGGCCGGGCTGCACCCGGTCGGGCGAATGGGGACGGTGCAGGAAGTGGTCGAGGCCGTCCTGTATCTGGAAGCTGCGAAGTTCGTGACCGGTGAGCCCCTGCACGTCGACGGCGGGGCGCACGCCGGGCACTGGTAACCAACGGGGAGAGTGCGATGCCGATCGTGACCATCCAGGGCACCCGCGAGGGGGTGACGTCGGAGCAGGAAGCGGCCCTCATCAAAGGGGCGACGGACCTGCTGACGGACGTGCTGGGCAAGGACCCCAAGCTCACCTTCGTCATCATCCAGGAAGTGGAGCTTGAGAACTGGGGCATCGGCGGGCTGCCGACCCCGGAGTACCGGAGGCGGCAGGCGGAGAAGTCATCCGGGTAGCCGGGCCCGGTCCATCTCGTCCTTGAGGCGGGCGACCAACTCGGCGGAGGGGAGCGACCGGGCGAGCGGTGCCCCTTGACCCGCCCACTGCGCCCCGTACCCGAACTCGCCCTTTGCCTTGGCCGCCGCGTGCAAGGCCTTCCCCGCGTCGTAGGCGATCGGATAGTCGGGGATCGAGGTGGCCGGGAGGTCCGCGCCGAGGGCGGTGAAGCGGTTGGCCAGGCAGCGGGCGGGGCGGCCGGAGATGGCGGCGGTCATCACGGCGTGCTGCGCCGGCGGGCCGAGCAGCGCCGCCCGGTAACCCCCGTCTGCCGCCGACTCCGGGCAGGCGACGAACGCCGTGCCGAGCTGCGCGGCCGTCGCCCCGAGTGCCAGTGCGGCCGCGACCTCCGCCCCGTCCATGATCCCGCCGGCCGCGATGACCGGGGTGTCGAGTGCCTTCACCAGCAGCCGGGTGAGCGCCGCCGTCGCGAGCCGGTCGTCCGGGGCGGCCGGGTCGAACACCCCGCGGTGCCCGCCGGCCTCGTACCCCTGGGCCACGACCGCGTCGATTCCGGCGGCCGCGACGGCCTTCCCCTCGGCCGGGCTTGTGGCCGTGGCGAGGAGCACGATCCCGGCCCCGCTGAGGGCTTCGATCACGTCGGCAGCAGGTAGGCCGAAGTGGAAGCTGACGACCGGCGGCTTCTCGGCCAGGAGCACGGCCTGCGTTGCGGCGTCCGCCACGAAGCTCGTGTAGATCTCCCGCAGGGTCGTCGGCGGGGTCGCGCCGTACCGGGCGAACTCGGGGCCAGGCGGTTCACCCAGGCGGCTTCACGGACCGGATCGGGCCCGGCCGGGGTGTGGCAGAACACGTTCACGTTGAACGGCCGGTCGGTCAGTGCCCGGACGGCCCGGATCATCCCCCGGGCGTATTCCGGGTCGGCCGCCCCGACCCCGATGGAACCGAGTCTGCCGGCGTTCGACACGGCCGCGGCCATCTCCGGGGTGGACATCCCGGCCATGGGAGCCTGGACGATCGGCAGTTCGATCCCCAGACGCCGGAGCAAAGGGTTCATGCGGCACCCCCTTCCGTGAGCGGGGATGACTCGGCGGATGCTACCCCGGCCACGCTCACCCATTCAGCCCGGCCCGCGACGCCCAATCCTCGAACCGGGTCGGCCCGAGCCGCGGGTTCGCCCTGGTTCGAGGCCGCGGGCGTCCAGGGCCGCCGGAGTAGAGGGCCTTCGGGTCCGCGACCACCGCCCGCTTGTCCCCGCTCGCGGTCAGGTACCGCCCGACGAACTCTGCGATGGGTGCCGTCTCGGGACCGGCCAGTTCGACCACCCCGTTCGCCGGCGGTCCCCCGCAGACGTCAGCCAAGGCGGCCGTGACGTCGTCGGCCGCCAGCGGCTGCATCGGGGCCGTCGGGAGCCGGACGGTGTCGCCCTTACCGCCCTCGCCGGCGATCCAGCCGAGGAACTCGAAGAACTGGGTGGCCCGGACGACCGTGTAGGGCACCCCGCCCGCCGTGATCAACTTCTCCTGGTTGACCTTGGCCCGCATGTACCCGCTGTCCGGCATGCGGTCGGCCCCGACCACCGACAGCGCCACGTGATGCCGCACCCCGGCGGTCTTCTCCGCCGCCAGCAGGTTGCGGGTCGAGGCGTCGAAGAACGCCATCACCTCCGCGTCCGCCCAGGACGGCGAGTTCGACACGTCCACGACCACATCCGCCCCATTCAGGGCGTCGGCCACCCCCTCGCCGGTGAGCGCGTTCACGCCGGTCGATGGTGACGCGGGCACCGCCTCGTGGCCGTGTTGACGCAGCAGCGGCACCAACTTCTTCCCGATGAGGCCACTCCCGCCGATCACGACGACCTTCATGGCTGTCTCCCGTTGGGACTCGCGTTACTCGACCTCGGCCGCCGCCCAGCGGCCGAGCTTGTCCGGGTTGACCGTGATGTACACCGCCCGCACGCCGCCCTCGACCCGCAGCGACAGCACCGACACGACCCGGCCGCCGGACCGGAACACCAGCCCCGGCTCGCCGTTCACGCTGGTCACGCCGACGTCCTGGAGCCACCGCTTGCGGAACACCCCGGTCAGGAACCGGGCCACCTTGTCACGGCCGCGGATCACCACCCGGGCCGCCGACACCTTGCCGCCGCCGTCCGAATGCACCTCGGCGTCCTCGGCGAGCATGGCCTCGACGGCCTTCACGTCCCCCGCCCGGCACGCCGCCACGAACCGCTCGACCAGCCCGTCCGCCCGGGCCGGGGTCGTCGGGAACCGCCGGTCGCCGTCGAGCCCCAGCCGCCCTCTCGCCCGGCTGACCAGTTGCCGGACGGCCGGCTCAGCCTTGCCCAGCACCCCGGCGATCTCGGCGTACTCGTAGTCGAACACCGTCCGCAACAGGAACGCCGCCCGCTCGTCCGCCGTCAGCCGCTCCAGCAGGAGCAGGAACGCCTGCGTCAGCGACTCGCCCAGGACGGCGTCACGCCTCTCCGCTCGCGTCTCCACCGGCTCGGGCACCCACGGTCCGACGTACCCCCGCCGACGGCGCTCCCGCAGCCGGTCGATGCAGATGCGGGTGGTGGTGCGGACCAGAAACCCCTCGGGCGAGGACACCCCGCCGGCGGTGTGGTACCTCACGAACGCATCCTGCACGGCGTCCTCGGCGTCGGCCACGCTCCCGAGCATCCGGTAGGCGACCGACATCAGCCGCGGCCACAAGTTGCTCACGTCGTCGGTCATGGCACCCTCAGGCGGCCCCTGCGGCCTACTTCTTGTCGGCCGGGAGGACGAGGTCCTTGGCGTCCCGCGGGTGGATGACCCACGCCAGCACCCGGGTCTTGGCCTTGCCCGGGTTCTTCGACACCCGGTGCAGGCACCCGGCCGGCTCGTAGAACGTCTCGCCGGCCTTGAGCACCTTGGACTCGTTGTCGTCGATCGCCCACTCGTACTCGCCCTCGAGCACGTACCCGAGCACCGGGCCGGGGTGGCGGTGCGGGGTGCCCGCCTGCCCGGGTTCGAGCGTCACTTCGACCGCCGTCGCCTTCGCCTCCTTGCCGTCCACCTTCTCCGCGATGTCCCGCGCCGCAATCGGTTTGACCGACCCGTGCGACTTCTCGTCGTGCCGGGCGGCCGTCATCCCGCCTGCCGCCAGCCCGATCCCCGCCGCCAACACCAACACCCTGCGGATCATGTCGAACCTCCCGTAACGTGCGGTGCCCCACCGCTCGGCACCAAGGACGAACGGGAGGGGCGGTTTTGTGACCGGGCCAGAGATTATTTTCGGGAATCACCGGAACGTGTCCGACGGACACCGACCGGGACCGCTTACGGGCCTGAGGCCCCACCGGGCTTCAGGCGGATGATGACGTGGGTCGCCTGCGGCGTCCCCACCTGCTCTGCGCACTCGTAACCCAGGGCGACCAAATCCACCCCGTCGAACAGCCGCTCGCCCCGGCCCAGGAGCGCCGGCGAGACGGCGACGTGCAACTCGTCGATCAGCCCCGTCCGCAGGCCTTGTCGGATGGTGGCGACGCCGCCCACCCGCACGTCCTTCCCGCCGGCCGCCGCCCGCGCCCGCCGGACCGCGGCCTCGAAGCCGTCGGTGACGAAGTGGAACACCGTCCCGCCGGCCATCTCGAGCGGCTTCCGCGGGTGGTGGGTGAGGACGAACACCGGGCAGTGGTACGGCGGGGTGTCGCCCCACCACCCCGTCCACGACTCGTCCGGCCACGGGCCGCGGACCGGGCCGAACATGTTCCGGCCCATGACCCACGCCCCGACGTACTCGAACCCGCGGGCGGCGAACCGGTCGTCCACCCCGGTGTCCCCGCCGTCCTGGCCGAACATCCGCCGGAAGGTGCGGGTGGTGAACGCCCAGCCGTGGAGCGCCGTGCCGCCCACGCCGAGCGGGTTCTCCAGGCTCTGGTTCGCCCCCGCGCCGAACCCGTCGAGGGAGATCGAGAAGCTCCCGACCCGGACACGTGACATGCGGTCGTCCCTCGCCCGGGATGAATCCGTTGGGTAACGCGGCGAGCTTCAGCACTCTCGCTTCCCGTTCACCGGGTCGAGGTCGCACGCGTCACCGCCACCGGCTGCCGTCGCCTGCCCGATGGCGGCCCGAAAGGCCTCTGGGGGCAGAGCGCCGGATAGCGCGACCGCACCGTTGACCACGAAGAACGGCACGCCGGAGATTCCGAGCCGTTGTCCCTGCTGCTCCCACCGGCGGACCTCGGCCGCCCCGCGGTCGCCCGCCAGAAGCTCGTTCACCTCGCCCGGGTCCAGCCCGCCCTCGACGGCCACCGCCGCGAGCGTCGCCGGGTCGGACAGGTCGCGGCCATCTGTGAAGTACGCCCGGAACAGAGCCTCCACCACCGCGTCCTGGACGCCGCGCCCGCCGGCCAGCCAGATGACCCGGTGCGCGTCGAACGTGTTCGGGGTGCGGGCCATCCCGTCGGGGTTGAACACGAGCCCCTCGCCGGCGAACGCCCGGCCGACCTGGGCGTCCAGTTCGAGTGACCGCTCCCAACTCCCGAACTTCTTGACCCGGTAGGCCCGCCGCTCCACGCCCTCGCGCGGCATGTCCGGGTTGAGTTCGAACGGGTGCCAGCGGACGGTGGCGGACTTTCCCGCCAGTGCGAGGCCTTTCTCCAACCGCCGCTTGCCGACGAAGCACCACGGGCAGATCACGTCGGAGTACACGTCGACGGTCAGCATTCCGCCCTCCTCGCCCATCGCTGCTCCCGTGTCCGAGCGCGTCAGGCGTTGGCCGCGAGGTATTCTTCCGTAGTGACCAACTTGGCGTACCCGAACTGCAGGGCGGCCATGAACGCGGCGTGCACCTGCGGGGCCGGGATGACCGCGCCCGCGAACTCCTGGTCGCGCGTCGCACAGGCGTCGTGGACAACGACACACTTGTAACCGAGGTCGCTGGCCGCCCGCGTGCCCGCGTCCACGCACATGTGGCTCATCGCCCCACAGATCACCAGTTCCTCGACCCCGTGCCGGTCCAGCAGCGCCTTCAGGTCCGTCTCGCGGAACGCGTTCACGTGGTGCTTCAGGACGACGGATTCACCGCCGGCGGTACTCACCTTCGGGTGGATCTGCGCCCCCGCCGAGCCGGGCGCGAAGAACGGCGCGTCGGCGGTCGGGAACTCGTGCCGGACGTGCACGACCAGGTCGCCGGCCTTGCGGGCGGCGGCGAGCAACTTGGCCGCGTTGTCGGCGGCGGCGTCGATCCCACGGAGCGTCCACCGGCCGCCGGGGAAGTAGTCGTTCTGGATGTCGATCAGAACCAGTGCGCGCTTCGGCATGTTCGCCATACCTTGCCGTGACGACGGACTCGGACCCCTGCGGCCCGGTTACGTGCGGATCGGGTTCCGGGTGCGGGTTGTTATACCCCCGCACGCGACACCTTGCTCCGAGACGGCGAGGGACGCCCGGCTCTACGTAATTCTGGCCGCCGCGGGCTGTTCGAGGTGTGGCTGCGGGTGTTGGACGTGCCCCCGAGAAGGCCGAGGGCCTCCGCACGGCGTACACCCGGGACGTGGCCGTGCTGACCGCCGACCGGGTGATCGAGATGATCCGGGCAGGCGGGTTCGGGCCGCCGGTCGGGTTCCTCCAGACCGGCCTCATCCACGCGTGGTACACCCGGGCGGGTCACGCCCACGGGGGGTGAGCACGTGCCGCCCGGCTACTCATCAAGTAGCTCGACCCACGTCGGGGCGTGGTCGCTGGTCTTCTCCCACCCGCGGACGTCGCGATCGACACCCGCCGCAGACAATCGCCGTGCGGCGGCCGGGTTGAGGAGCAGGTGGTCGATTCGCAGCCCGGCGTTCCGCCGCCACGCCCCGGCCGTGTAGTCCCAGAAAGTGAACACCGCCTGGCCCGGGTTCAGGTGCCGCAGGGCGTCCGTCCACCCCTGGGCGAGTAGCTTGCGGTACGCCGCCCGCGACTCCGGCCGGAACAGCGCGTCCGCCTCCCACCCGGCCGGGTTGTACACGTCGAGTTCCTCGGGGATGACGTTGTAGTCGCCCGCGAGGACCACCGGGTCGGGCGAGCCCACCAATTCCGCGGCCCGCGCCGCGAACCGGTCGAGCCACCGGAGTTTGTAGTCGAACTTCGGGCCGGGGGCCGGGTTCCCGTTCGGCAGGTACAGGCACCCGACGCGAACGCCGCCGACCGTGCCTTCCAGGTACCGGCTGTGCACGTCCTCGGGGTCGCCGGCGAGGCCCCGCCCGGTCTCGACCGGCTCGCCGGACCGGGCCAGGATGGCGACGCCGTTCCACGCCTTCTGACCGTGCCAGATCGCGTGGTACCCGGCCTCCCGGAGAGCGTCGGCGGGGAACTTCTCCTGCGCCGCCTTCAGTTCCTGGAGGCAGGCGACGTCGGGCCGCGTCTCCGCGAGCCACCGCAGCAGCACCGGCAGCCGGGCGTTCACGCTGTTCACGTTGTACGTCGCGATCCTCATGCGTAGCTCCGTCCGGTGCGGGCCGCGAGCGATTCCAGGTACACGCGGCCCTGTCGCGCGGCCTCGAGCGGGTCCGTGGCGCACTCGTCCAGTTCGATCACCCAGTCGGCGGGGTGCGACAGGTCGCGGAGGACGCGCGGCACGTCGACCTTGCCCTGTCCCAGTGCCGTCATGGGCAGACCGTGGACGCACGGGCCGTCCTTCCAGTGGACCGACCTCACGCGCGACCCCAACTCCGCGAGCACCCCGGCCGGGTCGGCCCCGGCGGTCTGCGCCCAGTACACGTCGAGCTGCCAGAAGACGTCCGGGTGGAGGTGCTCGTGCAGCACGCGGACCGGTGGGCCGCCTTCGAGCGGCTCGAATTCCCACCAGTGGTTGTGCACCCCGAGTGCCAGCCCGTGGTCACGGGCGAGTGCGGCGGCCGCGTTGCAGGCGGCGACCAGGTCCCGTACCCCGGCGAGACCGTCGAACCGCGGGTCGCGGGGCCAGCCGTGCCAGACGAGTTTCTCGCACCGGCACGCGCGGGCGAAGGCGGACAGGTCGCCGATGGTTTCCGGTGTGGGCAGGTCGCAGTGGACCGACACGACGGCCAGACCGTGGTGCGTCAGCAGTTCGGTCAGCCGGGGTGCCGTCAGCCCCGGCGGCAGCGGGGCGAGCTCGACGGCGGCGAACCCGGCGGCCTTGACCGCGGCCAGAGCCCGGTCGGCGTCGGCCGCCAGGGCATCGCGGACGGTCCAGAGCTGGAGGGCGACCGGCAGTTCACTCATCGAAGCTCGGAAGGGAAGAGAATCGGGCGGAGTGTGGTGAACCTGCCTCACGACACGCGACGAATCAGCCGGCCGGCGAGGAGGGCGCGCAGGCCGTCGGCAACGATGGCGTCGTCGTTGGTCAGGAGCAGCCTCATCCGGTCACTATAGGCCGCCGGTTACGGCCAGCTCGGTCGCGCCCTCCGAACCCCGGGGCAGCCCGGGCTGCGAGGGAACACCCCGTTCATAAAACCACCCCATGCCGAAATCCGAACCCAAGACCGCGTACATCCTGCTCTTCCGCGGCGTCGGCGGTGCCACCCAGCTCCCCACAGCTCCCCTCCGCGAAGCGCTCACCGGAGCGTGGTTCGAGAACGTCGCCACCTACATCAACAGTGGGAACGCCGTCCTCCGCAGTCACCTCGCCCGGGAGAAGGTGAACGCCACCGCCGCGAAGATCTGCGAGGACAGGTTCGGGTTCACCAAGGCGATCTACGCCCCGACCCTGGAAGAATGGGACGTCCTGATCGCGAACAACCCGTTCCCGGGCTTCAAGGAGGGGAAGCACGTCCACGCCGTGGTGCTGGCCGGCAACCCTCCGGAGGGCGCGGTCGAGGCACTCCGGGAGCACGCCGTCGAAGGCGAGGCGATCGAGGTCGTGGACGGAGTCGCCTACCTGCACACCCCGTCCGGGCTGGGGACGTCGAAGCTGGGCGAGAAGTTCGACAAGGGCATCGGGGTGGCGAACACCGCCCGGAACTGGAACACCGTGCTCAAGCTGCAGGAGCTGGCGAAGAAGGCGGCCGGGTAACCAGCCTCGACCGTTCCCCGCGACTCGGCTACGCTCTCCTCATGAAACCGTCGTCACGCTGTTCGCCACCTGCGAGGGGCCGGCCGCGTTCGCCCAGTTGAGGCGGGGGACACCGCTGGCGTGCGTGACCCCGACTCGACCGCTCGATCTGTGGCGGTTCTACGTGGACAAGTCCTGGCAGGGCCGGGGCATCGCCGGGCAACTGATGCGTGCGGGGCTCGACGAAGCCGCCGCGGCGGGTGCGGACGCGGTCTGGCTGGGCGTGTGGGAGCGGAACCCGCGGGCGATCGCGTTCTACCGCAAGTTCGGCTTCGCGGACGTTGGCACCCACGAGTTCCGCCTCGGGGCCGACGTGCAGACGGATCGGCTCATGGTGCGACACCTGGAAGCCACAACGAACTGACGCGACGGCCGGGCGGGTGGCGGTTGGTGCGGTTCGGGACGACGGGCTCATCGAACAGCGGATGTCAGACCGACACGCAAGGCCGGCGGGCTTGAGGGGTTGCCAAACCCGATGCGAGCTTCGGCCACACATCCCGTGGAGTGCGCCACCGCATAATGTAACGCGAGGTCGCCCGCCCATAAACGAGGGAGGCCGACATGTCCATCCGACCGGTCAAGCGGCTCGTCCGGTCCAAGCCGGCCGTCGAGGGCGCGGGCGTCCGCCTCCGCCGGGCGTTCGGGTTCGGGAACACCGCGGAGACCGACCCGTTCCTCCTCCTCGACGACTTCCGCAACGATGTCCCGGCCGACTACCTGGCCGGGTTCCCCTGGCACCCGCACCGGGGAATGGAGGCCATCACCTACGTCCTGGCCGGGACCGTCGAGCACGCCGACAGCCTGGGCAACCGCGGGGCCATCGCCGCCGGGGACGTCCAGTGGATGACCGCCGGCCGCGGGATCATCCACCAGGAGATGCCGAAGGGCGACCCGGCCGGCCGGATGCACGGGTTCCAGCTCTGGGGCAACCTGCCGTCCGGTCTGAAGATGACCGCCCCACGGTACCAGGAAGTGAAGGCCGCCGAGATCCCGGTCGTCACCGACGACGACGGGACCCAGGCCTGGTCGTGTGCGGGAGCTTCTGGGGGAGGCGCGGCCCGGTGGACGGGGTGGCCGCCGACCCGGTGTACCTGGACGTGTCGGTCCCGCCGGGCAAGCGGAAGGCCCTGCCGGTGGAGACCACCCGGCACGCCTTCGCCTACGTGTTCGCCGGGGAGGGAAGTTCTGCAACGCGTCCGGCCCGCTGGCGGTCCCGACCGAGGGGGTGGGGTGGTCGGACACAGCCCCGCCGCGGGAGGCCGACGACCGGTCGCTGGTGCTGTTCGACGCCGGGGACGAGGTGGTGGTGCAGGCGGGCGACGACGGGGTGCGGTTCCTCCTGGTGTCGGGGCGGCCGCTCGGGGAGCCGGTCGCGTGGTACGGGCCGATCGTGATGAACACCCAGGACGAGCTGCGGCGGGCGTTCGATGAGCTGAAGGCGGGAACGTTCCTGAAGCCGGACGCGCGAGAGTAGCGGCCGCGTGGGCTGCTTCACCCGCAGGAAGGGAAATAGAAGGGAACTGCGTGCACGCGAGGCAACCCGGACACTCGGTGCACGTCGGAAGCGGCAAAAAACCCTAGAAATCATGCAGCTCGTGCACGCCGTGCACCGGCGGACCCACTTCTGCATCGGGAAATAAAGCGACTTTTCGCCATCATCCTAACCTCGACTTGTGCCGATTCTCTGGCGGCTACGCGGCCGGTGCAAGCGTGGTGAGCAGCAGTTCGCGGACGGGCTCGGGGAGTTTCTGGAGTGCCAGGGCGTGACCGGCCTGTGGCAGAACCGCCTCGTTCCACAACCACCGCCGCACCGCACACATCGCGTCCGAGAACGTCACCGTCGCCTTCCCCGGCCAGGCCACCGCCCCGACCCGCTTCCCGGCCGGCAGGGCGTGGAACAGGACGGCGACCACGGTGTACAGGCCGAACAGGCACGGGCCGGCGCGGAGGGCCGTGCTCTTGCACCGCCCGCGCGTCGTCTCCAGCCCCAGCGCCGAGCGGGCCTCTTCAAAGGTGGTCTCGATGTTCCAGCGGCCGCAGTACGTCCCGACCACGGCGTCGGCGGTCATGGCGAGGTCGGTGGTGAACAGGTACTCGTCCCGGTGGGTGCCGGTCGTGTCCTTGACGAACACCCACCGGACCGGGACGAGCCCGCACCCGCCCTTGTACCAGTGCCCGGCCCCGGTCGCCGCCTCGACCCGCCGGGTGCCGCCCCCGTACCACGTCACCGTCAGCCGGGTCCGGCGGACCGTCGCACCCGCCTGCCGGGGCTTGGGGACGCGGCCGCCCTTCACCCGGGGCCGGCCGTTGCCGGCATACGGCGGGGGCGGGGCGAACAGGTTGATGTCCGGGTGGCACTTGCTGACCAGCGTCAGCCGCCCGCGGTGGCGGCGGCAGAACCGGGCGACCTCGTGCGTCCCGAACCCGGAATCCCCGGCGAACACGAAGGTCCGGCCCGGGAACCGGGCGAGCAGCAGCCGGAGCAGCCGGCACATGAGCCGGGCCGGGGTGCGGTGGCGGACGCCCTCGGCCGTGCTCACCTCGGGGGTGCGGTACAGGTCCACGAGGACCGGCAAAGCCCACCGCCGGGCGGCGAACGGGAACTTCACAAGGACCGCCAAGACGACCCACTTGTGGCCGTACCGCCAGGCCGTGTACGCGTGGGACGACCGGACGGCGTCCCGGTGCCGCCCCTTGCCGTACACCGTGCGGCCGGGGTGGCCGTCCACCGGGTCGTCGCCGACCAGCGCCACCGGGCCGGTCGGGACGAGGTGGTCGAGCAGGAAGCGGGTGAGCGCGCAACCGAGCCCGACCCCGGACCACGGGGCGCGGGACAGGACGCGGCGGTAGTCGGCCGGGTGGCCGGGGGCGAGGTGGCGGAGGGTGCGGAGGGCGTTGGCGACGGTCCGCCGGCCGGTCGTGAGCACCGCCCCGACCAGCAGGGTCGAGAACCGCTGGTACGTCGGGCCGGTGAAGTGGAGGGCCAGGACCTGGACGAGCGGGTGGGCCTCGGGTGGTAGAATCATGGCGGCCGTCCGCGGGCGAGGGCTATGGGAGCCTCAGCAACCCCCATGCTACCCCACCGCGGGCGGCCGCTCAGAATCGGCACAAGTCGAGTTAAGCATTCGCGAAACTTGCCGCACGGCATACGCACGGAAAGCGTTGAATGCCCCGTCGCTCCGCACGGAATTCGTCGGGGGGTGGGGCATGGCCGGGCATCGGTCCGGTACTACGCGAGCCGGAAGGCGTATTTCACCCACTTCGAAGGCCAGCAGATCAAGCTCGCGGCCGGCCCGACGACGCCCCGAAGGGGCCGACCTACCTCGCCGCGCTCGACGAGTTCCGCCGGCTCATGCAGGTGAGTAACGCCGACACGGCGGACCAGGGGAACACTGTCCGCGTGGTCGTCGAACACTACGGCCAACACCTGGAGCGGAACGGCCAGGCGCGGTCGCTCGAGATCCTCCTCGCGACCTGCTCTTCCGCTGTCGAGGAGTTCGGCGACACGGCGATGGGTGTGCTCAAGCCCGTCCACGTGAGCGGCTGGCTCGCGAAGATGGCGAAGCCGCGGGCCGGGAAGCGGAAGAAGGTGGTGAAGTGGGGCCGACGTACCAGAACATGGCCCTCCGCACTTTGGTCGCTGCGTTCAACTGGACGAAGGGCCAGGGGCTCATCTCCGCACACTGCCTCCAGAACCCGAAGGCCGTCGTCGTCCGCGGCAGGAAGAGAAGTCGCGGACAAGAGACGTACGTCCCGCCGGCGACGTGGGAGAAGCTGATCGGCAGGGTGGGAAAGACGAACCATGGCTTCGCCGACCTCCTCCGATTTCTGTACACGACCGGCTGTCGCCCGTCGGAGGCGTTCCACGTCGAGGCCCGCTACTACCACCGCGGCGACCGGTGCGTGATCTATCCGGGCCATCCGGGACCGGATGATTTCGCATGGAAGAACTGCCGTCGGACGGGGAAGGACCGCGTCATCTTCCTCCCCGAAGACATCGCCGAGATCGTCAAGGCACGGATCACCGAACACCCGACGGGTCCGATCTTCCGGACGAACCGCGGCACCCAATGGGCGTCGGGAGCGTCTCGGTCAACACCCGCTGGCCCGCCGGACTTCGGGCCGCAGACGGTACTCATCACCCACGCCGGAGACCTGCGCGGGACGGAGCAAGATGTGTGTCCGGCCGACTGCGGTCGCCGGGGGATGCCCACCACTTCGAGGTCGACATCGGCCCCGGGTTCCTCGGGCTGCTGGAGCGGTTCGGCCGGGACGACGGGGGCGGGGTGCGCTGCTACCAGTTCCCTGTGTCGGGCAAGCGTGACTCGACCACCCTCCGCAGCCTGGGCAAAACCGGCCGGCTGGTCAGCACGTTCGTCCCGGCCCTGCTCGCCGAGCCGGGCCGGTGCCGGACGATCGGCACTGGCGGCCACCGCATCCTCCAGGCCCGGGTCCGCGAAACCACCCGCCCGTCGACACCGCCGCCGGACGCCGGCCCGCGGGCCGAGGTGCTGACCGGCGGCCGGGTGAAGTCCTCGTCCGGGCGGTCAACCGTCCCGTGCGAGCTGCTCGAACGGGACCGCCCGCTGGTCGGGTTCAACGGGAGCGGTAAGCGGAAGGCGATGGGCTTCCGGCTCACGAGGGAGTGGGGCTGGCTGCCGAAGGCCGACTACCCGACGGACGCCATCCCCGCGATCCTGGACGCCCCGGCGGACCTGGTCGAGCCCCTGTCGCTGACCGTGGTCGGCGTCGGCCCCTCGAACGCCGTCTACACGCTGGCACAGATCCGGGGCTTGGCCGAGTCCGCCGCCGGCCGGCGGCAGCTCGACGGGGTCGCCATCCGGGTGTTCGGCCCGGCGGACTACGCGAGCCGGTGGTCTTCGTACTTCGGGTGGGCGGCCGGGGCCGGGTTGTAGACCGGCCCGAGCTTGACCTGCGGGGCGAGATGCGGTCACCGGGATGACCACGAACCGGGGTTGAATGCCGACCATTGATGTGTTACAAAATGTCGGCACTTAAAACTGACAGCCTACGTTATGCCTCAGGTAGCTACCGTCACGAACGACCGCCTTCTGGCCCTCGTCCGCCGCCTCGGGGTCGTCCGTCCCCGCGACCTGGCCGGCCAGAACATCCCCCGCACCGCCCTCGCCCGGCTGATCGCGGACGGCGTGCTGGACCGCCCGTCCCGCGGGGTGTACGTCTTGGCCGACGCCGACGTGACCGAGCACCACGACCTGGCCCAGGCGTGCAAGCGGGTGCCCCACGGCGTCGTCTGCCTGCTGTCGGCCCTCCGGTTCCACCGGCTCACCACCCAGGCCCCGCACGAGGTCTGGCTCGGGATCGACCGCAAGGCCCGGCTCCCGAAGCTCGACCACCCGTCCCTCCGAGTCGTGCGGTTCTCCGGGGTCGGGCTGACGGCGGGGGTCGAGGAGCACACAGTCGAGGGGGTGCGGGTGCGGGTGACGAGCCCGGCCCGGACGGTGGCCGACTGCTTCGCTTACCGGACCACGGTCGGGCTGGAGGTCGCCCTCGAGGCCCTGCGGGACTGCCTGCGGCAGCGGCGGGCGACGGTGGACGAGCTGCACCGGGCGGCCCAGGCCCGGAGGATGGCGAGCGTCATGCGGCCGTACCTGGAGGCCCTGGCGTGAGCAAGGACCGCCCGAAGAACATGCCCGCCTCCGTCCGTGCCCGCAGGCAGGGTGAGGACTTCCAGCTCGTCCTCACCCGGTACGCGATCGAGCCGCTCCTGTACCGGCTGACCCGGACGGCCCACGCCGCCGTGTTCGTGCTCAAGGGGGCGATGCTGTTCCGGCTGTGGGCCGACCAGCCGCACCGGCCGACCCGTGACCTCGACCTGCTCGGCCGCGGCGAACCGTCGGTCGCCCGGTTGACTGCGGTGTTCCGGGCCGTGTGAGGAGCAGCCGTGGAGGACGACGGGCTGGTGTTCGACCCGGCGACGGTCACGGCCGGGAAGATCAAGGAGGACCAGGAGTACGAGGGAGTGCGGGTCGGGTGTATCGCCAGGCTCGGGCAGGCCCGGATCGACCTCCAGGTCGATGTCGGGTTCGGCGACGCCGTGACCCCCGGGCCGGTGACCGCGCAGTACCCGGGGCTGCTCGACCTGCCGGCCCCGGAGCTGGCCGCGTACCCGCGGGAGACGGTGGTGGCCGAGAAGTTCCAGGCGATGGTGACGTTCGGGATCGCCAACAGCCGGATGAAGGACTTCTTTGACCTGTGGGTGCTGGCCCGGTCGTTCGGGTTCGACGGCCCCGTGCTGGCGGACGCGATCCGGGCCACGTTCGCCCGCCGCAAGACCCCGGTACCGGCCGCCCCACCGCTGGCCCTGACCGCCGAGTTCGGGACGGACAAGGGGAAGGCGACGCAATGGGCGGCGTTCCTGAAGAAGGGAAAGCTGGACGCGGGCGGGGCGGGGCTGGTAGACGTGTGCGAGTTCCTGGCCGGGTTTCTGATGCCGCCGGCCCTGGCCCTCGCCGCCGGGGCAACGTTCGACCGAACGTGGCCGCCCGGCGGGCCGTGGAAGGACGGCCCGTGAAGACGTGAGGCCGAGAGGAGGTTCGGTGGTGAACGCGGACGGGGTGATCCGGGTCGGCCGCCAAGAGCTGTACGAGCGGGTCTGGACGACGCCGATGGTGGCGGTGTGCCGGGACTACGGGATCAGCAACGTCGGCTTGGCCAAGGTGTGCCGGCGGCACAAGATCCCGTGCCCGCCCCGCGGGTACTGGGCCAGGAAGTACAGCGGCCAGTCGGTCCGCCGGACCCCGCTGCCGGCCTGCCCGGACCCCGCCCTCCAGACGGTCGAGATCCACTCCACGCCGCCGAAGCCGGTCAGGCAAGCCGTCGCGTTCGACCCCGACGTCGCTGCCCTCTTGGACAAAGCCCGCGGCCTACCGCCCATCACCACCCCCGCCGCCCTCCACAGCCCGCACCCGCTCGTCCGCGCGACCCGGGCCGGACTGGACGGGGCTCACCCGGACACGCACAACCTGGTCAGCCCGGCGTGGAACGGCGAGCCCACCCTGGCCGTCGCGGTCGGGGCCGGGAGCGTGCCACGGGCGTTGGGGTTCCTCGACGCCCTGGTCAAGGCGGTCGAACGCCTCGGCGGCCGGGTCGAGGTCCGGAAGGCCAGCGACAACCGGAAGCGCGAGACCGTGGCGGTGTTCTGCGGCGAGGCCGCCCCCTTCCGGCTGCGGGAACGCTACCGCCAAGTGGAGAAGCCACCGGGCGAGAAGAAGAGTCTGTGGTGGGGGAGGTACGAGTACCCGCTCACGGGGGAGTTCGTACTCGACCGCGGGCCGGGGTGGTCCGGCGAGGCGTACGGGCAGGACTCGACCGTCGCGGGCCTCGTCGAGGACCAGCTCGGCGAAATCGTCGGCCGGCTGGTCGCCGAGGCGGGCCGGAAGAGGATCAGGCGACGGGAGCGTGAGGTCGAACACCGGCGGTGGGAGGAGCAAGAACGACTCCGGCGAGAGCAGGCCGAACAGGAGCGGGCGGAACGTGCCCGCGTCGAGAAGCTGCTGGCCGAGGCCAAGGCGTGGCGGCGGGCCGACACCGTCCGGGGGTACGTCCGGGCGGTAGAGCAACCGAGGGGACCGACCTCGGGGCGTGGGTTCGATGGGCACACAAGCAGGCCGACAAGTTGGATCCGGTCGAGGGTACACTCGCCCGGTTGGCGGGCGAGCCCCCGCCGTGATCGCAGCCGTCCGTGGCCGATTCCCTGAACGGCCGAGCCTCGCGGCCCGACCACCTGGAAAGGTGGTAACCGGACCGCCGAGAGACCTCGGCCGAGCTGTTTAACCGCCGGAACACTACCGGAACAGAACGCCCCGCAAACGGCGCAAACGGGGCATGGGGTTCACGCCGCGAACGTCAAAAAGCCCTAGACTTCCTGCACCCCGCGCACGCCGTACACCAGAGGCAGCCGGTTCGGCAGCGGGAGGTAAAGTTCATATTATTAAATATTAATATTATTACTTTGATAATTACTTTGTACGTCTCCTGCACGGTATGGCATCTTGGTCGGCGAGATCGCGGTGTTCAGCCGGGTGCGGTTGCCGTGCCGAAGACGCCGAGTGTTCGCTACTTCCCGACCAGGAGCGGGTATTACACCTGCTTCTGGGGCAAGCAGCTTCCGCTGGCGAAGGGGCTGGACGATAAGCCCACCGGCCCGGGCTACCTCGCCGCCCTGAAGAAGTTCACCGAACTCATGGAGACGGCGAACGCGGCCTGGGCGGGCCAGGAGAACACTGTCCGGCCGCTGTGCGAACTGTACGGGCAGCACTTGGAGCGCAACGCCAGGCGCGGATCGCTCCACATTTTGAAGGAAATCTGCGAGTCGGCGTTGGAACGGTTCGGCGATCTCACCATCGCCGAGTTCGAGGCCTTCCACGTTACCGAGTGGCTGGAGGCGATGGCCCTGCCGAGACGGGACAGCAAGGGGAGGACAGGGCGGTGGAACGAGACGTACAAGAACATGGCGGCGCGGACGCTGGTGTGCGCCTTGAATTAGGCCAAGGGCCAACAACTGATCTCGCGCCACTGTCTTGACCAGAAAGGAGCGGTCAAGACGAAGAAGCGGAGCCGGGGGGAGGAGGCGTACATCTCCCAGGGCGTTTACGACAAGCTGATCGCAGCGGTGAGCCCAAACTTCGCCGACCTCTTGGAGTTCATCCGTCGCACCGGCAGTCGCCCCGCCGAGGCGTACCACGTCGAGACTCGCTACTACCACCCCCCCCCACAACCTCATCAAGTATGCAGGCCGTCCCTAGGAGGACGAATTCGAGTGGAAGAACGCCGGGAAGACGGGAAAGGACCGCATCATTTACCTAGACGACAATATGACGGATATTGTCGATCGCCGGGTCAAGCTCTACCCGCAAGGGCCGATCTTCCGAACGACGCGGGATCTCCGCTGGGGGGAACGAAGCCACTTCGACCGAACTCCGCCGGTACGCTAAGAAGCTGGGCCTCACTCCCGCACCCACTGCATACGGCCTGCGACACTCGTTCGCAACCGACTGGTTGCACAACAAGTGGTCCATCAAGATTCTCGCCGACCTGATGGGAAACAGCGTGGCGATGATCGAGAAACACTCCGGACACACGCAGGTAAACAAGGCCAAGATGCGGGCGGCGCTGTCGGAAACGGTGCCGGGCCGCGGGTCAGCCCCGCGGAAAAAAGGCGAAAAAATGACGGCTCGACAGTGACCTTCTTTCGGGGCTGGATCGGCGTCGGGACGACGGCCGGCTCCGGCGTGACGGGAGAAGGTTTCACGTCGTCCGGCTTCCTCTCCTGTCGTGACGCGGCGATCAACGCCTCAATAGCGTCGGTACGGAGCAGGATGCTGTCGCCGACCTTGTGGTGGGCGATCTTCCCGGCCGAGGCGATGCGATACCACCACTTTCGGGACATCCCCCCGTTCAGGTAGCGGCGCTGGGCTTCAGCCACGCTGATGTACTCCGGCTCGGCGGCGGGAAGCGGTGACCCGAACTCCGGGACGGCACACCGGGGCTTATCGATCTGAAGCCCGGCAGCAAGCGAGTTCAGGAACTCATCCACCCGATCCTCCAGGTAGATCGGTACGCCGTCGTGCGTGCAGATCGCCGGCAGGTGAGTGAGTTGCGGGCGATGAGTGACGCCCTGCCGACCCGGTTCAACAACGCGGCGGCGGCGGCGAAGCTGCTGGAGCCGAAGGCCCAACACATATCGCTCCCCGGCTGTACGATCCAGAACGAGAGCGACTTGCAGGCGTGGCTCCCCGAGCACCTGTGCCTGGACAAGGGGGTCAACACCCCGGCGGCCGAGGCGGCGGTCATCGGGGCCGCGCACAAGCCCCGGCGGTAGGTGGCGGAGCGGACCATCGGGCGGTTGAACCGGTGCCGGGCGCTGATGGAGGTACGACAAGAAGGCCGAGAACTACCTCGGACTCACACAACTCGCCTGCACCCTGCTCTGGTGACGAAGGCTATGCAAACTCTGCGGCGAACCAGTTCTGGGATAGTTTTGCTCTGTGGAATCCCTCCTGGCGAGCCGGGGCTACGCCCCGGCTCGCCAGAACCGGGAGGGATTTCCACAGAGCAGGATGGTTTCTAAACGCCGCCACCAGCTGTGGGGTGTTCTCGAGCGATTCCAGAACGTGTGATTCGAGCTCCGCCAGGTCGCCATGATTTGCCTCTGAAATTGAACGTTGATCCGCAGTAACCGAGCGGCGTCAGTCCCCTGGCCGTTCCGAAAACAGTTCGCGATCGATCGCACAAGCCCCATGACGCCTCCGGCCGCCGTAATCGGCGGCCGCGGTCAGAGCTACGACGTCGGGCCGATGTGCGCGAGCGGGTTTGCCGTCGTCGCCCGTGCCCCACGTAGGGTGCATTTCGGCCCTTCGTTTCGGCGGAAGAAGTAGAGTGGGGTGCGGCGAAACGCGAGTGGCCACCGTATTACGGCGGGTGCCCACCCGAGTTCCGCCGCCGGGCAGCGACTTCGATGGGTGCCGGGAGGCACACGGCGCGCGCCCTGCGGTCGCGGGAGCGACGGGCGGTTGACCCGTGGCCGTTTTCTGCGACGCTTTCGCGTCGGCGAGAAGATCGCTCAGAGCTGGATGCGTCGCGAGGCGCTCGTCCGGATCGAAGGGAGCCGAGCGGACAGTCAAGCAAAACCGCTCTTCGACCCAATCCACACCTGGGGACAGGGGGCGACGGAGACACGGCGTCCCACGGTGTGACGCTCGGACCGGGTGAATCGGTGAGAATCCGACTCAGGGGGCGGGGAGACCAGCCTGCACGGGCGGACGGGGTGGAAGCCCTCAGACAATCTCCACGCAACCTAGACCGGCAGAAGGAGCGGTCCGCCGAGAGCGGAATCCCGGCGTGAGCCGTGCCGGTCGCGAGTGTGAAAAGCACCGCGGGTGAATAGCTCAACCTGGTTCAAGGGCGTGAGCCCGAGCCGGGGAGCCTGACGAGAGACGGTGCCGAACAGCGAACGATCGGCGGCGGTGGGTCGGCGGCAGCTTATGTGTTCTGGCCGTCCAAATGCACCGGGAGGTGCCAAACCGGTTCCCGGCGGGAGCCGAGAGCGTGCGCCGCCGACCGGGGCCAGCAACCCCTTAGGTTGTCTTCCCCTCAGTCCGTCCACCCGCCGGGGATCACCTCCCCGTCCTCCCGCCGGCTGAGCAGCTCCAACACATACGGGTCGGTCATCTCCGACACCGTCTGCACGTGCCCGTCGGCGAAGCAGAACTGGACCACCATCGTGTGCCGGCTGCCGAACTTCCAGCCGGTGTCCTTCGGGTTGGTGGTCAGCGGGAACAGCCGGGAGGCGGACCGGGCCGAGCACTGGAAGTAGTCCCCGTTGTACGCCGAGCAGTCCCACCACCCGTACCCGTGCTTGGCGATCGGCACGTGCTTCTCGCCGAGCAGGAAGGTGTTGCTCAGCCCGTCCGGGAAGTCGAGCAGCCGCGCCCCGCTGCCCAGCCGGAACGCCCCGCGGTTGCCCGGCCCGGTGTCCGTCGGGCTGTCCGACCCGAGGGGGTCGACGACGACGGCGTAGTCGGCCAGTGCCCCGGGGACGTGCCCGACCGCCGCCCACGTCGGGTCGCTCGGCACGTCCCCGGCGATGCTGCCGGTCAGGGCGTCGGACGCCGTCCGCCGGGACGGGCAGAAGTAGCTCCGCACCGCCGACAGCCGGGCCGTCTGGTTCTGCTGGTAGTAGCTCAGCCCCATGTTCCACTGGCGGTACAGGTTGTCCTGCTCCATGAACGGCAGGATGACGACCGGCCACGTCGCCCCGCCGACCCGCAGCCGGGACGGCGGCAGCCGGCCGAGGGCGGCCTCGTAGTTCATCATCGCCAGCCCGAGCTGCTTCTGGTTGTTCGCACACGACAGCCGGGCGGCCGCCTCCCGGGCCTTCTGCACCGCCGGCAGCAGCATCCCAATCAGGGTGGAGATGATGGCGATGACGACCAGCAGCTCGATCAGCGTAAACCCGCGGGAGCGGCGGGGGAGTGACATCGGGGTGATCTCACAAAACGGGGCGACAGTCGGTCAATCAGCGACAGGTAAGCAGGGACGGCACCGGCGTCCCCGGCCGGCCGGAGGCGGGCCCGCTAACCCGGCAAAACTTCACCGCCCGAACACCATCACCCGGGGCAGCCGGAACCGCACCGGGTCGGGGCCGCCGAACGCGGCCGGCGGCAGTTCCAGCCGTAGCTCGTCCGCCGCGGCCGGCGGGGCGAACACCAGCCAGCACTCGGCCGACTTGCCGGGGTAAACGGTCGTCGCCGGCGGCGAAGCCGGCGGGCGGAGGGCGAGCGTCTTGCCGCCCGGTGGTCAGTTGGGGGACGCCCGGCCCGGCCGGCGGCCACCCGGCGAACTCGATCCCCGGCCACCCCGACGTTGGTCAGCTTCAGCCCGACCTTGAGCACCAGTTCCTTGCGGGCCGGGGCCGCGCCCTTGGCGGCCGGCGTCGGGTCGGGCGGGACGACGGACGCCCCGATCACCGCCACCCGCACGTCCCCTTGCTCCCAGACGGCGGCCCCGGCGTCCACCCAGTCGGCCGGCCGGGGTAGCCCATCGTCCCGGCCGACGGCCGTCACCGGCTTCGGCCCGTCGCCCGGCTCCGGAACCGGCACCCAGCCGGTCAGCCCGAGCCACCCAGGCAGGGCCAGGACGAGCAGCAAGGTGAGGGTGTTCAGCCCGACCCCGGCCCAGCCGACCCGCCGCCAGCCGTCCAGCCCGAGCAGGCTCAGCCCGGCCAGAATCGCCCCGACCCCAGCTAGCCCCGCAGCCACCAGTCGGCCGTAGGGAAACTGGCTGGCCACGACGGCCAGGCCGAAGAGCGCCACCCCGAGCAGGGCCATGACCGTCGGGGCGTCGGCCCGGCCCCGCAGGTCGTGGGTCGGCGGGGACGGGACTTCGGCGGCCGGCTCGGTCGCCGCCGGCGAGGGGGGCGGCGGGACGACCGGGGCGGTCAGCCGGGTGGCCGCCGACACTGACTGACCGGCTGGCACCATCAGGGCCGGCGGGGTGTCGTCCGGCAGCAGGTGGAACTCCTGCCCGCACTTCGGGCAGGTGTGCGGGCGATCGACCTTTTTCCACGGCACCTGGAACTTGGCGTCCCGGCAGTGCGGGCAGACGGCGGTGAACGGCACGGCGGCGGCCCAGTTCGACAGACGGGAGCGCGACATGGCGAGCCGCCGGGCGACGGCTCATCACCCTCTCATCGCAGGCTACACCGTCCGGCGGGCGCTGCTAAGGGGAAAAATGTGGCCCCGGTCAGCCGACGAACACGCCGCCGAAGAACCCGGGGTAGACGGTGTAGTCGAACGCGGCCGGCGGGGGTTCGGTCGCCGACAGGCGGGCCGCCGAATAGCCCGTGACCGCCGACCCGACCCCGCCCCCGGCCCCGACCACCAGGTCGGCCCGGCGGTCGCCGTTCAGGTCGACCGCGGCCACCCGCACCCCGCCCCGACTGTTCTCGTCCCCGGCGAAGAAGTCGGCCCGGACGGTGAGCCGGCCGGCCGTCGCCAGGGTCCGCCCGTTCCACGCCGTCACCCGCGGCCCGCCTCCCGGCCCGGCCCCGGCGACCACCTCCGCGTACCCGTCCCCGTCGGTGTCCCCGGCGGCCACGTACACCCCGTTCCGCAGTCCCGGGTCGAAGGCGAAGAAGTCGGCGAACAGGGGGGCCGGCTTGCCGGCCGCCACCGTCCGCCCGTCGTACCCGCCGACCCGCGGGCCGCCGCCGGTCCCGGCCGCGACGATCAGGTCGTCCACCCCGTCCTTGTTGACGTCCCCGGTGGCCACCCGCGCCCCGCCGCGGAAGGCCGGGTCGTCGATGCCGAAGAAGTCGGCCACCTGGGCGAACCCGGCTCCGCTCAGCACCCGCACCCGCGGCCCGCCGCCGTCATCCGGAGAGACGATCAGGTCCGGGACGCCGTCCCCGGTCACGTCCCCGGCGGCCACGAACACCCCGCCGGTGAACGCGTCCTCGAACGGGCTGAAGGCGAACAACTCCCGCCCGTCCGCCCCGCGCAGCACCCGCACCCGGGCCGGCGCCCGCGGGCCGGTGCCGGCCACCACGTCCGGCACGTCGTCCCCGTCGAAGTCGGCGGTGGCCACCCGCACCCCGCCGGGCGACCCGTCCGGGAACGCGTCCAGAGTGGCGACCGCACTGCCGGTCCCGTCCAGCAGGGTGACGACCGTCCCGCCCCCCTCCCCGGCCCCGACGGCCACCCGCACCGGCCCGGTCCCGATTGGCACCGGCGGGGGCGGCGGCGACACCGGCAGGGTGGTCGGGGACACGTCGTAGGTCCAGCCGATGTCCACCAGGGCCGCCCGGTCGAGCGGGGTGAGCAGCTTCCGGCTCCCCCGTGGGACGGACGGGGTCATGGCCGCCTCCTGGCCGACGGAGGTGGTGCCGGCCGCCCAGTGGTCGCCGCCGCCGTCCAGCGGGACCGGGCCGCCGGCCACCGCCTCCGTTGTCGGGCCGACGAACCCGGCCGCGGCGTCGTACCGCTCGAACGACGGGGTGCTGATGCCGAACCCGAGCACGTGAACCAGCTCGTGGATGGCCACGCTCTCGAAGTCGAGCCGGTTGGCCGCCGGGCCGGCGGCCGAGAAGTCCCACCGGGCGGTCGAGTCGAACGCCACCATCGCCCCCCACGGGGCGTAGTCGGCCGGGGCCGCCGCCTGGCCGCGGTTGCGGACGGTGTTCGTCCAGGCCGACGACCCGCGGGGCACGGCCGAGCTGGACCCGGTCACGCCGATGGTCGACCCGGGCAGCGGGGCGGCGGCGACGAACACCAGGATCTCGTCCGCTCCGACGGTCAGGTTGTTGAGCCGGAGGTTGGTGTCGGTGATCGGGTTCAGGAACACCGCCTGCCAGGAGTTGCCGCCGCTCGGGCTGATGGCGGCGAGCGAGTCCTGGAGGCCGGCGGTCACGTGGTCGGCGGCCCGCTGCAGGGCGGCCTGGGCGGCCGGGTTGGTGAAGAACCCGGACGTGTCGAGCGAGTAGTCGAACCGGAAGTGGACGGCCGGGGTTAGCCGCGGGTCGAGCGGCTCGGCGGCCGGCCGGAACCGGCGGGCAGGCAGTCGGGGGTGCGGCGGCATGGTGTTCGGCGGTGGTCGGGCGGTGCGCCCCGGGTCACGGAGACTAATCGTGCCGGCCCGGACAAACCGGGCGCGGGCGACGATTCGGATGATGTGATCTTACCGGATGGCAGGGTAGTCAGGCGGCCCGGGCGGGGGCGGCCGGCGGGTCGGCGTAGTCGGCCAGGCGGACGGCCACCAGCTTGCTCACCCCGCTCTCCTGCATCGTCACCCCGTACAGCACGTCGGCCGCCGCCATCGTCCGCTTCTTGTGCGTGATGACCACGAACTGGCTGCGGTCGGCGAACTCGGTCAACAGACCGGCCAGCCGGACCGTGTTCGCCTCGTCCATCGCCGCATCCACCTCGTCCAGCAGGCAGAACGGGCTGGGCTTGCTGCGGAAGATGGCCAGCAACAGGGCCACCGCCGTTAGCGCCCGCTCGCCGCCGCTCAAGAGGCTGAGCCGCTGCGGCTCCTTGCCCGGCGGCCGGGCGGTGATCTCGATGCCCGCCTCCAGCACGTCCTCCCCGTCCAGCACGATGTCCGCCGCCCCGCCGGCGAACAGCTTGCGGAAGAGCTCCTGGAAGTGCCCGCGGACCGCGTCCAGCAGCTCGGTGAACAGCCGCCGGCTGTCGGCGTTGATCTGGTCGATGATGTGCTTCAGCTTGTCCCGGCTGCCGGCCAGGTCGTCGAACTGTCCCCGCAGCTCCCGCTCCCGCCCCTCGACCGCGGCCAGCTCGGCCACCGCCTCCGGGTTCACCTGGCCGAGCTTGGTGATCTTGTCCTTGAGGGCGGCGATCTCCGGGGCAGGATCGAGGATCGAGGGTCGAGGGTCGAGTTCGACGGCCGGAGCGGTCGCGTGTTCGGCGTCGTGGCCCTCTCTCGATCCTTGATCCTCGGTCCTCGATCCTGCCCCCGACAGCTCCACCCCGTACTCGTCCCGGATGCGGGCGGCCACCGCGTCCCGGCGGGCGGCCAGCTCCCGGGCGGTCAGCTCCCGGGCGTGGGCCGCGTCTCGGCGGCTCTGCCAGGCGTCCCGGTCCCGCTTGAGCGAGGCGGCCAGGGTGTCACGGGCGGTCCGCAGGTCGGCGCGGCGGGCCGTCAGGTCGGCGAGCTGGCGCTCGCGGTGGCCCTTGTCGGCGTAGCTACTCGCGGCGGCGGCCGTGGCCCGGAGGGCGGCCAGGGTGGCGTCGCGGAGCTTGTCCCGGGCGGACCGCTCGGCCGAGGTCAGGTTCACCCCGTCGATCCGCCGCTGGCGAAGCTCGGCGTCAAGTTCCGCCTGCCGCCGCCGCAGTCCGGTCAACTGCTCCGTGACCCGGCCGAGTGCCACCTGGGCGGCGGTGTGGGCCTCGGCGGCGGCGGCCCGGTCCCGCTCGGCGGCGGCGTGGGCGGCGGTCGCCTCGGCCAGCCGGGCGGCGACCGCGGCGGACTCCTGCCCCGCCTGCTCGGCCTGGGCCGTCGCCGCCTGCCAGGCAACGGTCGCCTGGTGAAGCTCCGAGTCGAGCAGGGCGGACTCGCGGGCGAGGAGTTCTAGCAGGTCGGCGAGCTGCCGCTGCACCTGTCGTTGTTCGACCAGGGTGTCCCGGACCGACCCGGCCTGGCCGGTCAGGGCGGTGATCTCCGCCTCCCGGCTCCGGGCCGTCGCGTCCAGGGCGTCGGCCCGCTGGCGAAGGGCGGACTGTTCCGCGTCCAGGCCGGCGATACGGGCGTCGAGTTCCCCGATGCGGGCGTGCAGGTCGCGGAGTTCGCTCCGCCGGGAGACGATGCCGCCGCCGGCTTGCGGCGGGCCGACCACTACCGTCCCGTCCGGCTCGACCAGCTCGCCGGCCCGGGTCAGGCAGCGGAAACCGGGGTACAGGGCGGCTAGCCCCTGCGCGGACGGCAGGTCGGCAGCGATCAGGACGTGGCCGAGCAACTGGTGGGCGAGGGCCGGCGGGTCGCTGTGGACCAGGGACGCCGCAGAAAGCCCGCCCGTTGCAACGGGTGGGTTTTGGGACTCCCTGCCCGCTTCGGAAGTCATCAACGGGACGAAGCCGACCCGCCCCGGCAGCTCCCCGACCGTGTCCAGCACCCCGGCCAGCGCGTCCGCCCGGACCACGAACCGCTGGGCCGTCTCGCCGAGGGCCAGGTCGATCAGGCCGGCCACCTCCCGCGGGGCGGAAACCAGGTCGGCCACCAGCCCGACCACCCCGGCCAGGGCCGGGTCGCCGGCCCGCAGCCGGCCGACCACCGCCTGCACCCCGGCCCCGAACCCCTCGAACGACCGCTCCAGCCCGTCCAGCACGTCCGCCCGGCCGTGCAGCGCGCTCCGCTCCTCCCGCAGCGAGTCGAGCGTCGGCTGGAGGCCGTCCGCCTGCTGCCGCAACTCCGCCTGCTCGGCCTGCACGGCGGCGAGCTGGTGTTGGGCGTCGGCCAGCCGCTGCCGCAGGTCGGCGTCCGTCTCGGACAGCTCGGCCAGTAGCTTCGCCAGGGCGTCGTGCCGGGTGGCGGTGCGGTCGGCCTCGGCCCGCTTCCGCCCCTGCTCGGCCCGCAGCCGCTCGGTCTCGACCCGGTATCGTTCGGCTTCCGTCGTCGCCTTCGTCGACCGGCTGAGCAGCTCGTACTGGGCGGACTGGTCGGCCGTGATCCGCTGGCTCAGGTCGGCCAGCCGGGCGGCGATCGCGTCCACGGCCGCCGCAGCCTCGTCCACCCGGCGGCGGTCGGCGTCCGCCTGCTCGCCCACCCGCGTTAGCTCCCCCCCGACCCGGGCTGCCTCGGCCTCGGTCGCGGCCACCCGGACGGCCAGCTCCACCCGCTGCCGGCCGAGCCGTAATTGCTCCGCCTCCAGGGCGGCGGTCTGGTTCCGCTCGGCCTTGGCCGTCGCCTCGGCGGCGGCGATCTGCTGGCGGGCCTCGGCCAGCTTCCCCTCCTGGTGGCGGGCGGCGTCCTCGGTCCGGGTGAGGTCCCAGTCAAGCCGCTTCAGCTCCGCCTCCCCGGTCTCGGCGGCGGCGACCGCGTCGGCCAGTTCGGCCCGCAACCCGGTGAGCTGCTGCTCCTCGCCCGCCAGCTTCGCCGACAGGTCGTGGAACTCGGCCCGGGCGACGCCGACCTTCAGCTCCCGCAGCCGGTCGCTGTACTCCTGATACCGCTGGGCCTTCGCCGCCTGCAGCCGCAGAGTGCGGAGCTGCTTGTCCAGCTCGCCGAGGATGTCGTGGACCCGGACCAGGTCGGCGTCCACCCGGTCCAGCTTGCGGAGGGTCTCCGTCTTGCGGGCCTTGAACCGGCTGATCCCGGCCGCCTCCTCGAAGATCAGCCGGCGGTCCTTGGTGCTGGCGGCCAGCAGGGCGTCGACCTTGCCCTGCTCGATGACGCTGTACGCCCCGTGCCCGGCCCCGGTGCCGAGGAACAGCTCCTTCACGTCTTTCAGCCGGGCCGGCTGGCCGTTGAGCAGGTACTCGCCCTCGCCGTCCCGGTACACCCGGCGGGTGATCTGCACCTCGTCGGCGTCGAACGACAAGAGGCGACGAGCGTTGTCGAACGTCATCGTCACCTCGGCCAGCCCGAGGCTCTTGCGGGTGGCCGACCCGTTGAAGATGACGTCCGTCATCTCGGTGCCGCGGAGGCTCTTGGCCGACTGCTCGCCGAGCAGCCAGCGGACGGCGTCCACCAGGTTGGACTTGCCGCTGCCGTTCGGCCCGACCACCGCCGTCACCCCGGGGGCGAAGTCGAACCGGGTGCGGTCGGCGAAGGACTTGAAGCCGAGGAGTTCGAGTCGCTTCAGCATGGGAATGAGGTGGTGTTACAAGCAAAGCCCACGGACTGCGGTCCGTGGGCCGACCGGCAACCGCTGTCTCCGACCCGCGCGACTTCTGGCTCAGACCCGGGCGTCGGCCCACCCGTTGCAACGGGTGGGCTTTGGGAGATTGTTTGCCACCGCGTCACTTCTTACCGAAGATCCGCCCCGGCTCCCGGTTCAGGGACGGCTCGACGGCCGCCGGCTGGGGCTTCGCCTGGACCGCGTCCGCCTCGGTCGGCAGGTCGTAGGACGCCTGCACCACGTCCGCCTTGCCGGCCCGGTTCACCTCCAGGTCGGCCCGGCCGAGCGTCTGGTCGGACCGGGAGATGGCGGCCAACTGCTGGACCGTCAGCCCCCGCGGGGCGGCGTCGAACTTGAGGTCGGTGAGCAGCACCTCGGCCTGCTCCGCCCGGCGGAGGAACTCGACCGCCTCGGACAACGAGCCGCCGAGTTCGCCGATCGCCTGCAGCACCGCCCCCGCGTCCGCCCGGCACTTGACCGGGACGGCCACCGGCTCCCCGTTCTTGGTCGCCACCCGGGTGACGGTCACGCCCGGCTCGTCCGCCCGGGCGGTGACGCTGAACTCGGCCCCGAGCGGGAACGAGAACGCCCCCTTGAGCGGCCACACCGCCCCGAACAGGACCACCTCCGACCGCCGGTCGACCGACACGTGGACCAGCGGGTCGGCGGCGTCGGTCGCCACCTGGTGCAGGGTGAACGAGCTGTTCACCCGCCTGCCGCGGATCGCCTCGTGGTTCTCGTCCGCGGCCCGCAGGGCGGCGAACGCCCCGTACCGCAGGGCCGGGTCCGGCTTCTTCATCAGCTCCACCAGGGCGTCCACGCACACCGCGTCGTCCAGGGACGCCAGGGCGGTCAGGCACTGGGTCCGCACGGCCGGGTGGTCGGCGGCCATCTCGGCCAGCACCTTCGCCCCGTCCGGGTGGCCGAGGTACGCCAGCGACTCGGCCGCGGCGAACCGCACCCACGGGTTGTCGCTCTGCAGGCCGACCCGCAGCGGCTGCCGGCCCTCGGTGCCGAGCGCCTCCAGCTTGACCGCCGACACCAAGGCCAGCTCCGGCTTGAGCAGGTCGTTCTCGAGCTGCTTGCGGTACGGGCTGTCGGCGTCCACCGGGGACAGCGGCACCTGCCGGGCGACGGTCAGGAACCGGGCGTGGTTCAGCCGGTACGCCGGCGGGACGAAGGTGGTGACGAGCGGCTTGCCCTGGACGGTCGCCTTGGCCAGTTGGCCGAGCCGGTCGCCGGGGGCGTGGAAGACGGCGTTCAGCCGCTCGGCGATCACCATCGCCGTCCGCGGCTGGGGGCTGGCCTCGCTCAGCAGGAAGTAGTACGGCCGGTCGAGCAGGTTCTTGGCCCCGCCCCAGATGCGGGCCGCCCGGGGGCCGTCGGCCGCCGCGTCCGTCCCGTCGGCCGGCTTCGGCCCGTCGTGCCCGGCCAGCAGGTGGCCGGCGGCGACCGCCATCCGGTGGCCGGCCAGCACCGCGTTGTCCTGAATGTTGGTCCCGCCCCCCTTGTTCCCGGCCGCCGCCATCGCCGCCCGGACGGTCCCGGCCATCTCCAGGTTGGCAAGGTCGGCCGGCTCCAGGATGCCGCCCTTCAGGCTGGTCGTCTTGCTGCCCGGCGGCAGCGACACCGCCACGTCGAGCTTGTCCCCGGCCCGGGCGCCGGCCGGGATGATGGCGTTCACCAGGACCAGCGAGGTGGTCTTGTTCGGCCCGTCCAGCAGGTCTTTCGGGTTCCCCTTGGCCTTGCGGATGGCCAGCTCCAACTGCGCCCGCAGGTTGTCGTGGGCGGGGGACGAGCCGGTCCCGCGGAGGGTGTGGACCAGTCCCACCCCGGACACCGGGATCGGGTCCACGTTCCCGACCACCGTCCGCTGGCCGACGGTGGCGTACCGGTCGGTGTCGGCGGCCTCGTCGGCCGCCTGGCCGCGGTTGGTGGCGGTCTGCTGCGGGAAGCAGCCGGCGGCCAGCCCGACCAGCAGCAGGCCGGCGGGAAGCACCCGGGCCGGGATCATCGGCAGTCCCCCTCGGCGGCCGGCGGCGGTTCCCCCGAACCGGTTGCCGGCGGTCAAACAGTGGGCGGGAAGCGGCCGGACGATACCGCCGCCGCCGGCGGTGTCAACTGGAGCGGGGCGAATCGGCCGGGATTTGCGGCGGGCGGACGCGGGAAGATGGTGAAGCAAGGTGGCCGGCAGCATTTCCCTCGTTCCCACGCTCTGCGTGGGAATGCACGGGGGCGACGCTCCGCGTCGCGGACTGCCCCGCCCATGGGCGCTGCCACCGATGCACGGGGACGTCACGCAGAGCGTGGCTCCCGTGCGTTCCCACGCAGAGCGTGGGAACGAGGATGAAGATGGGTGAGCGGGGCCGCCGCCGGCGGCCCGCTAAGCGGTCGAACGAGCGGTCTACCTCCCCTTGACCGCCCGGACCGTCCAGCCTTCGTCCTCGGTGGTCGGGTCGGCCTTCCCGTCGCCCGTCACCCACCAGACCGGCCGCTGCATCAGGGCGACCGTCTGCTTGCCGAACGGGCCGGCGTCCACCACCAAGACCGGGTCGACGTGCAGGGTCAGGAAGGTGCCGTCGTCCTTGCCGAACTGGGTCAGCCGGTCGGCCGGACGGGTGAACCCCAGCGACATCGCCAGGTCCACCGGCACCCACCCGACCCCGGCCGCGTAGAACTCCGCCTTCACGTGCCACTGCAGGTACTGGTGGCCGTCCAGCTTCTCGTCCGGCTTGGCCGACTTCGCCCACCGGCCGTACCGCACCCGGGCCGGGACGCCGTTCGCCCGCATCACCGCGGTGAACAGCACACTCAGCCCGCCGCAGTCCGCCTTCTCTGACCGGCAGACGGCCGACGCCTTGGTCTCCGCCTTCGGGTCGAACCCGTACTTGAACGTGTCCGTCAGCCCGAGGAACACCCGGCGGGCGAATTCGACCTCCCCCTCCTTCGGCTGGCGGCGGTACTTGGCCTCGTCCATCCACACCTGGAGGGCGTCCGTCTTCCAGTTGATGGTGTCGCTGTCGGCGGTGTAGTTGGTCCGGTCCCTGGCCGACAGCGGCGGGACGGTCGGCGGCGGGCCGACCAGCGGTTTCAGGGTGCGGGAGCGGAGCGACGCCTCGTAGGTCACTTTGATCGGCAGGGCGGTCTTGCGGGCCGGGGTGTCGGCCGGCACCCGGGCGACGAGCAGCGGCCGGGCCTGCTTGCTCAGGTCGGCGACCGGCTCCCCCTTCGGGCTGAGGGTGGTTTTGAGCTTCGTCTGCCCGGGCAGCTCCGGGGCGACCGGCACGAACACGAGCCACTTGGCGACGGTCAGCTTCGGGCAGGCCACGTCGTAGGTGAGTTCGGCGACGACCCGCTGGGTGTCCCTCTCCTCGATCACGAACCGCGGCGGCGGGTCGGCGGCCGGGAGGGCGGGCAGAATGAGCGCGGTGAGGACGAAGGCAACGAGGAGGCGGCTCATGAGGCTGCCAGGGGTGAAGGGTTCAAATCCGGTCCGCAGGCTGCCCCGAGGAAAGGGCGTCGTCATCCGCCGCGGACCCACGGGCGGACCCGCTGCCAGGCGGCCCACGCCTTCGCCCCGAGGGTGCCGGCGTCGGCGGCCAGCCGGGCCACCACCCGCTTGTACCACCGCCCCGCCCCCGGCGGCACGTCCCCGGCGGCGCACGCCCCGGCCGCCGCCCGCAGGTGTTCCTTGGCGTCGGCGAACGCCCGACCCCGGCCGCCCGGCCCGGCCTGGCGGACCATGACCACCGCCTCGGCCATCGCCAGCACCAGCTTCACCCCGTCCGGCAGGCCGAGCGAATCGACCGCGGCCAGGTGCTGGGTGGCGTCGGCCGTCTCCCCGCCGACCGCCGCCGCCAGGGCCAGCCAGGCCCGGAAGTCGGCCGGCACCTCGGCCGCCGGGCCGAGGGCCAGGGCGGCCCGGCCGACCAGCAGCGCCTCCCCGTCCCGGTCCAGCGCCCGCAGGGCGTCGGCCAGCGGGCGGAGCATCCACGCCTTCGCCTGCGGCCGGTCCTGCCAGTCGGCCAGCCAGGCGGCGGCCAGGGCGTAGTTGCCGGCCTCGGCCAGCACCCCTCCGGCCCTGGCCCACCCCTCGTCGTCCTCCCGCAGCAGGTCGGCGTACCGCTGGACGGTGGCCGCCGCCTCGGCCGGACGGGCGGCGGCGACCAGCACCCCGGCGTAGGTGAGCACCGCCTCCCGGCCGGCGTCCCGGCTGCGGTCGATCACCTCCGCGAACCGGTCGGCCGCCCGCCCCGGGTTGCTGGTGCCGGCCACCCGCTCCACCCACAGCCCGGCCGCCGCCGGGGCGCAGGCCGGGTCGCCGACCACGAACTCCAGCTCCTCGTCCGCCTCCGCCTTCCACCCGGCCGTTTCAAAGGCGCTGACGGCGTCCCGGAGGACCGGCCGGACCGCCTCGGCGTCGGTGGCCAGTTCGCGCAGCCCGGTGCGGGCGGTGTCCAAGTCCCCCTGCCGGCTGGCCACCTGGACGGCCCGCAGCGTCACCAGCGGGCCGGCCGCGTGCTCCTGCAGTACCCCGAGCGTCCGGGCCGCCCCGTCCAGGTCGTCCACGGTCAGTTGGGCGGCCACCAGTTGCAGCCCGGCCGCCTCGAAGTTGGGGTCCAGGTCGAACGCCTTCTGGAAGTCGTCCCGGGCGCCGCGGTGGTCGGCGAGTACCCGCTTGGCCTCCCCGCGGATGGCCAGGGCGACCGGGTCTTTCGGGCTGAGCCGGACCAACTGGTCCGCGGCGTGCAGGCAGTCCCGGTGCCGGCCGGTGGCGTCGTACCACTGGGTCAGTTGCCGCCACCCCCAGGCGTAGTCCGGCTCCGCGGCCACCACCTGCTTCATGGCCGCGATCGCCTTGGCCCGGTCCCCGCGGCGGGCCTCCACCCACGCCGCCCGGCCCAGCAGCGCGACCGGCGTCGGGCTGCCCAGGGCGGCCGGCCGGCACGCTTCGTCCGCTTCGGCGAACCGGCCGAGCAGCGCCAACTGTTCGGCCCGCCGGTCGTACCCGGGGATGAACTTCGGGTACGCGGCGATGACCGCGTCGCAGGCGGCCAGCTTCTGGTCCGCCGGGGCGGCCTCGCCGGCCGGGGTGTCCAGCCAGTAGATGCCGGCCCACGGGTGGAACTCGCTGCCCCCCTGCCAGGTGTCCTTCATGATCTCCGCCGCCTTGTCCCCCAGCCCGGCCGAGTGCATCTCGGTCAGGGCCATTTGCAGGAACAGCGGCGGGGCGTCCCCTGGGGTCTGGCACAGGTCGGCGAAGGTGCGGGCGGCGGCCGTCTCGTCGTCCGTGCGGGCGGCGAACTGGAGCTGCTTGACCAGCACCTCGGGGCCGGTCAGGTGCTCTTGCAGCACCGCCAGGGCGGCCCGGGCGTCCCGGTGTTCGTCGTCGGCCAGGCACGCGTCGAACAGCACGACGGCGGCCGGCGAGTACCCGGGGTGGATGCGGAGGGCGTCCCGCAGGTCTTCCTTGCCGCCGTCCCGGTCGCCGGTCTGAAGCTTGGCCTCGCCCCGCATGGTCAGCGACATCGGGTGTTCCGGCCGCAGCCGGACCAGTTCCGACGCCGCTTCCAGGTAGCTCTGCGGGCGGTTCGTCTCGTTGTACCACTCGGCCAGTTGCTGCCAGCCCCAGACGTACTCGGGGTCCACGGAGACGAGCGCCTGCATCGGCGGGATGGCGGCGGCGTAGTTGCCGCGGCGGGCCTCCACCCACGCCGCCCGGCCTTGCAGCACCAGCGGCATCTCGGCCGACAGAGCCGGCGGGCGGGCGGCGGCCAGAGCCTCGTCGTACCGGCCCATCGCCGCCAGCCGCTCCGCCTTCTGGTCGTGAGCCTCGACGTTCCGCGGGTCCAGGGCGACGGCCTTTTCGAGCGCGTCCAACGCCTCGGGCATTTGGGCCGGGTCGGTCAGGCAGCGGGCCAGCCGCAGCCAGGCGCGGGGGTCGCCGGCCTTGTCCCGGGTGAGCGCCCGGGCCAGCTCGACGGCCTCCTCCGGGCAGTCCAGCCGGTCGCTCCAGGCCATGACGGCGGCCCAGGCGGTGTCCGCCCGGGGGTCGATCCCGGGGTCCAGCCGGACCGCCCGCTTGGCCCGGTCGAGCGCCTCCCGGCCGCGGTCGAGCTGCCACAGGTGCTCGGCCAGCACCCAGTGGGCGAGCGGGTCGGCCGGGGTGCGGGCGACCAGCCGCTCCAGCACCGCGATCGCCTCGTCGTCCTGGCCGGCGTCCCCCAGGGCAGACGCGAGTTCGCGGGCGGCCGGCACCCACCCCGGGGCGATGGCGGCGGCCCGGCGGAGGGCGTCCAGCCGGTCGTCCGACCGGTCGGCCGCCCGGTACGCCTCGGCCAGATCGACCCACACCCGGGCGACCAGCGGGAACCGCTCCGTCGCCTCCTGGGCCAGGGCCAGCCCCTCGTCCGCCCGCTGGGTCAGCAGCCGCCCCTGGACCGCGACCGACCACGCCTGCCACAGGTCCGGCCGCTCGTCCAAAAAGCGGTCCCCCTCGGCCACCAACTTCTCCTGGTCCTCCGGGTCTTCGACCAGCCGAACGGCCTGCTCGAAGTACGCCAGCAGGCCATCCCCCTGGTGCGGGCGGGCGTGCAACTGGTCGGCCACGAACCGCAGGGCGTCCAGCTTCTCCTGCCGGTTGCGGCCGGAGCCGACGTACTCGAACACGGCCAGGTCGTGGTCCGGGGTGGCGGCGATGCCGGCCCGGAAGGCGGCCAGGGCGTCGTCCGCCCGGTCGGCCCGGCGGTGGACGTGGGCCAGCACCGCGAACTGGGACGGGTGGTCCGGCTCGATCTCCCCGGCCCGGGTGATGGCGGCCAGCGCCTGGGCGTGCTCCCGGCGGTCGGCGTGGACCAGGGCCAACTGCCGCCACGCCCAGGCGTCGGCCGGGCAGACCTCGACCAGCCGGCGGGTGGCCGCCTCGGTCGCCTCGTCCCCGTCCGGGTAGAGGAACTCGGCCCGCAGCCGCAGCACCGGGTAGACGTGAGGGTACTTGTCGGCGAGCTGGTTAACGTAAGCCCGGGCGGCGGCCCGGCCGCGGGTGTCGGCGGTCAGCCCGGCCACCGACCGGTGGGCGTCGGCGTTCAGCGGGTCGAGGGCGAGCAACTCGTGCAGGTGAAGGAGTGCGGCGGCGTAGTCCGGCTTGAGCCGGGCGGTGCGTGCGGCGGCCCGGAGCCAGACGGCCGGCGGGGTGTGGGGGCGGGCGGCGGCCAGGTCGGCCTCGGCCGCGTCGAACCGGCCGGCGTTGGTGTGCAGCTCGGCCCGGTACAGCAGCAGCTCGCCGAGGGCGGGGTTCTCGGCGAGCGGGGGGCGTAAGCCCTGTTGGAGCGTCCGGGGGAGGCGGGGGCGGGGCCTCCCACGGGGGCCTCACCCCCCCCGCTCGCCTCGACCTTCTCCACCGCCTTGCTCACCGCCGCCAGCGCCTGCCCCGGCTCGTCCCGGTCGAGCAGGGCGGCGGCCAGCGCCTTCACCGCCGCCGGGTTCGGGGCCGGGCCACGGGTCGCCTTCTGCTGGAACAGCCGCAGCGCCTCCGGCGCCTGGCCGACGGCCGCCGCCGCCTTGGCGTAGGACTCGGCGAACTGCTCCTCCCGGTCGTCCAGACACGCGGCCCACCGGTACAGCTCGACCGCGTCGGCGAACCGCTGCCGCTCCCACGCCTGGGTGGCCAGCAGGAAGTACCCGGCGGTGGCCTGCGGCCGCACCCGCACCGACCGCCGCAACAGCCGGTCCGCCTCCAACCGGCCGGCCGGGTCGGCGAGCAGGGTCTGGGCGTGCGACTGGAGCAGCAGCGGGTCGGCGTCCGGCTTTGTCACCGCTTCCGCCAGGGTCGCGTTCCGCTCCGCGGCGCGGCCCAGCTCCCGCAGCACCGCCGCCCGGCCGAGCACCAGGTTCGGCTCCCCGGGGAAGTCCACCAGAAGCGCGTCCAAAGCGGCCAGCAGCTTGACCGGATGGGCGGTCGCCCTGGCCCACGCCACCGCCGCGAACCTGGTCAGCCGGTGGTTCGGGTGGTCGGCCCGCAGCTCGGCGAGCAACGCCTCGGCTACCCCGAAGCTGTGCGCGGCCAGCGCCGACTGGAGGGCGTGAAGCCGGTCATACGCGTCCGCGTCCGGCAGCGGGCCGACGGCGTCCAGCCGGCCCGCCTCGGCCGCCGGCACCGGGACCAGGCAGCGGGGGCCGAACGCCTTGTACCGGTCGGTCAGCACCGACACGGGCGCCTCAGTCGGCTGGCGGTCCGGGCCGTCCGCCAGGAACACCGTGCCGCGGACCGGGTCCGCCCCCATGACCAGCCGGTGCTGCTGGAACCCGGCCTCGACGAACGACACCAGGAACGGCAGCCCGGCGGCGATCAGCCGGTCGGCGGCGTCCGGGGTGAGGGCGAACTCCCGGGCGACGTACCCGGCCGCCTCCCACCGCCGCCGGTCGGCCGCGTCCGGCAGCCCGTCGAACGCCGGCGGGGCGTCGGCCGGCGGCTCGGCAACAGGCACGCGCCAGAAGGCGGCGAGCGCGGCTTGGGGCGTGGCGCCGGGGGCCGCCGGCAAGGGGAGAAGGCTCCGCCCCAAAGCCCACGGACGATCGTCCGTGGGCTTTGCTTGTCCCAGCGCGTCCGCGAAGCGGGTGTAGAAGTCCTCCCCGACCTGACGAGCCTCCCGCTCCGCCCGGCCGGCGTCCCCGAGCAGGTACGCCACGTCCGCACGCCGGGCGTGCAGCCACTTCCGGGTTTCCGGTTCCAAGAGCGGGGACAGTTCCTCGTACCGGTCCAGCGCCCGGTCGGCGTCGGCCGGGCGGCCCAGGTCGAGCAACAGGCCGGTGAGCTGGGCGGCGACGATGCTGCTCTCCAGGTGCCGGTCGGCCTCCGTCAGGAACTCGACCGCCTCGTCCTCCCGGCCGGCCCGCCGCAGCAGGTGGCCGACCGCCTGGACGGCCGGCCGGAACCACGGGTGCAGGGCCAGCGCCTGCCGGGCGGCGGCCAGGGCGTCGGCCGTGCGGTCGGCGATCTCCAGCACCGACGCCCGCTCCACCAGCACCCACGGCCGGCCGGGGGCCAGCGCCTCCGCCTGGGCCAGCGCCTTGTCCGCCCGGTCGAAGTCCCGGACCCGGGCGGCGGCCAGGGCGGCGACGGCCAGCCAGTCGGCCCGCAGCTCCGGTGGGGCGTCCGACCAGTCCTGGTGCTGCTGCTGGAACCGCCAGCACGAGTACGGGCCGAACCGCTCCAGCCGGTACCGGGCGTGGTAGTACACCGCCTCCGGGTACGCCGGACTCTGGCGGAACGCGGCCAGGTGCAGCCGCCGGCCGAGCCGCGGCCCGCCGAGCTGGATGGCCAGCCGCCCGGCGAGCAGCCGACCTGCCGGCCGGCCCGGCCCAGGCCGTCACCATCCGAACCGCTCCCCGGCCGCCAGCGGCTGCCGGTAGCGGCCCTGGAGGTACAGTTCGCGGATCGGGGCGAGGTCGGCGGGGGTCAGGGGCATTCGTGGTCGTCGGTGGTCAGGTTGTCGCGGGACAACCTGACACGATGACACGGTGACGGGGTGACAAGGTGAATCGAGCAATCACCTTGTCACCCCGTCACCGTGTCATCGTGTCAGGCCTCAGCGGGTGCGGCGTCGGCCAGCGGGCCGAGCTGGCTCAGGACGGTGCCGAGCTGGCCCAGCCGCATCCCGTACCGGTCCAGGAACTCGCCCAGGGCGAAGTCGGTGTCGATCGGGTCGGTGCTGTCGTCCTTGAGCCGGTCGGTCAGGTCTTGCATCAGGGTCAGGTACGCCCGCTCGACCACCGGCAACACCTGTCGGCAGGCCGGCCCGATGTCCGGGAAGTCGGTCTGCCAGCGGGCCAGGAACGCCTTCCACCGAGCGATGGAGTCCGCGGCCGCCGCCTGCGCCTTGAGTACCGCCAACTGCTCCCGCTGGACCTCCAGCAGTTGCCGCAGCGAGTCCGCCGGGTCCGGCGGCGGCCAGGAAGTCCCGGCCGGACAGCAGCACGGCCGGGACGGCGAAGGCGTACACCGAGGCGTCCATGACGGCTCGTCGTGGGGTGCCGCGCCAGCGAACCCGGGCGGTCCGGGTCATTATACCGTGTGCCGGGGGACGGGCGAGCGGGGGGAAATGAGAGCGGGCCGCACGCCGGGGGATCCGGCGAGCGGCCCGCGGGGGGAACCGTCGGTCGCCGGCCGGTCAGGGGGATGACCGGCCGGCGGTTGGGCGTATCGGCACCGCGTCGGGGGCGGGTGTCCGACGGGACAACGTAATGCAGCCAGCGTGCCAAGGCCCGGCGAGCGGGGCCGCAACGGACGGAAGCGACGTGCAGCCGACGGGTTCGGGGATTCGGCCAGGCGGGTACGGGAAGCGCAGCTCGATTGATCGCAAGAGTTACACGGTAAAAGTTACACGCGATGACTCACCAGCCCGACGCCGGCGAGGGCATTTGTTTAACCCTCGCTGGCGCGTCGGGCTGGTAAGGCAATCACACCTCGTACCCGATCAGCTTCTCGGTTTGCCGCAGCCCGGCCCCGGCGAACAGCCGCAGCCCGGTGTCCCGCGCCCAAAAAGCCAGCCGCCCCTCCAGTACGAACAGCCGGCCGAGCGACCGGGAGGAGTTGGTCACCGTCGCCGTGCGGGTGTACCGCTCGGCCTCGTAGGCCCGCAGGCCGGCGGCCGGGTCGGCGGCGGCCAGATGTCGCCCCAGGACCACCGCGTCCTCGATCGCCATGCAGCCCCCCTGGCCGAGGTTCGGCGTGGTCGGGTGGGCGGCGTCCCCGAGTAGCGTCACCCGACCGGTTCCCCAGCCGCGGACCGGCGGCCGGTCGACGATGTCGTTGCGGAGGATGGCCGGTTCGGGCGTGGCGTCGATGACCGCCGGCACCGGGGCGTACCAGTCGGCGAACCGGGCGAGCAGTTCCGCCTTGGTACGGCCGGGCGGGTCGAGCTGCCCCTCCGGCACGTTGGCCGTGGCGAACCAGTACGTCCGTCCGCCGCCGATCGGCAGGTAGCCGAACTGGCTGCCTTTCCCCATCGCCAGCAGCGTCACCCCGAGCGGCACCTCCGGCCGGTCGATCACCGCCACCCCCCGCCAGGCGGTGTACCCGCTGTACCGCGGCTTCTCCTGGCCGTGCAGTTGCACCCGCACGGCGGACTTCAGCCCGTCCGCCCCGATCAGCAGGTCGCCGTGTTCGGTCCGGCCGTCGGCGAACCGGGCCGTCACCCCGCCGGCGTCCTGGTCGAACCCGACGCACGCCGCCCCGAGGGTGAGGTGGTCCGCCCCAAGTGTCTCGGCCAGCCCCCGTTGCAGGTCGGCCCGGTGTATCCCGACGGTCGGCGCCCCGAGCCGGTCGCACAGCGGCCCGAGATCGGCCCGGCTGATGACCCGGCCGTCCCAGGTTCGCAGTTCGCTGCGGGTCAGCGGTGTGGTGTGGGGTTGAACTGCGTCCCAGCCGTCGAGTCGCCGCAACCCTTTGACCGCGTTGGTCCAAAGCGTGATCCCGGCGCCCACCTCGCGGAGGTCGGGCGCCCGCTCGAACACGGCCGGGGTGTGGCCGGCCTGCCGGACCGCCAGGGCCGCGGCCAGGCCGCCGATGCCGCCGCCGATCACCAGAACCCGCATCGAGTTGTGCTCCGTCGGCCGGGTGCCGGCATTCTGCCCGACCGGCCGGGAGCCGTCCAGTTCTCCGGTCGGCGAAAAAAATCTTCGCCGACGGGTTGCCGCACGAAAATCCGTCCGGACAGGGGGCGAACCCCTTAATGTCTGTCGGCCACGTCCCCCGAAAGTCGGGCGGACGGCCGCGGGTACAATCCGCCCGTTCTGGGCACCGCCATGAACTGCTGCGGGGGAGCCACGATGCTGAAGAAGATGTTGATGGTGGCGGTCATCGCCGGGGCCGCCGTGTTCGCCGTCAAGTCGGTCCGGCACGGCCACGTCGCCCTGCCGGCCAAGGCCGAGGCCGCGGTCAACCGGCTGCACGACTGGGCCGAAGGCAACGACTCGATCGAGCGGAAGATCGCCAAGCTCCGCAAGGAAGCCGGGTACATGACCCGGGACCTGGAGGCCACCCGGTCGAAGCTGGCCGAGGCGATCGTCAACGCCCGGGAGACGAGCCGGGACGTGGTCGCCCTGCGGGAGACGGTCGGCAAGGAGCACACCGCCCTGGTCGCCCGGGGTGAGGGGCTGAAGGACGGGACCGAGAAGGTGTCCACCCGCGGGGCCGCCGCCCTGGCCGAGGCCAAGGAGCAGCTCAAGGCGGACGTCGCCCGGCACCTGGACCGCAAGCGGAGCCTGGAAGCCCTGGAGAAGACCCTGGCCAGCCAGGACAAGATCAAGGGCATCCTCGAGACCCAGCTCGACACCCTGAAGCGGAAGCAGTCCGAGGTGAAGGCCGAGATCGACCGGGCCGAGGCCAAACTGCACGAGCTGCGGCTGGCCCAGATGGAGAGCAAGTACCAGTCGGACGACACCCGGCTGGCCAAGATCAAGGCCGAGCTGCGGGATCTGAACAAGGCTCTGGACGTCAAGGCCGAGGAGCTGAAGCTGGCCCCGACCGTGTACGAGGACGGCAAGGTGTCCGGCCGGAGCGAGTCGGTCGAGGAGATCATGGCCCCGCTGACCGGCGACAAGAAGCCGGCCGGCGAGAAGGCGGCGGACAAGTCGATCGAGTAAACGCCGGTCGGCTGCCACCGGACCGGAGCGGGGGGCGAACGCCCCCCCGCTTTGTTTTTGCCGGGCGAGCCGCGACCGCAGGTCGCGGGTGACGGCTCCGACCCGTGGCAGCGGGTGCGGACTGTCGGGGTCATCTGCGGTGGCGTGTCGTCGTCACCCGCGACCTGCGGTCGCGGCTCGCGCCGAAACCCCGCCCCCCCCGCCGCCGTCCCTTTGGTATAATCGCCCGGGTTCCCGCCCCTAACCCCCGCACGGCGTCATGGCTGTGTCCCCCTGGTTCACGCTGCGGCAGGCCCGGGACGCCCTCCGCGGCGGCCGGCCGGACGAGGCCCACCGGCTGCTCGACCCGCTCGTCACCGACGGCTACCGCAAGGCGGCCAAGCTCACCCCGGAAGTGGCGGCCGGGTTCCTGGCCCGGGCCGAACGGCACCTGCGGGCGGACAACGTGGACGCCGCCTGGACCGACCTGCTCGCCGCCGAGACCCTCGACCCCGGCGCCGCCCGGACCGTCCGGTTGCGGCAAACGCTGACCCGGCTGGGGCTTGCGGAGTGCCGGGCGGCTCTGGAGGCGGGCAACCCGGTCCACGTCATCGAAACCGTCGCCCGGCTGGCCGACCGCCGGGTCGCCAGCCCGGAACTGAGCCAGGTCCACCACGCCGCCCTCGGCTGGGTCCAAGCGGCCGAACAGGCCGACCGCGGCGATTTCTTGCTCGCCCAGGAGACGGCGACCAAGGCCCGGAGCCGGGTGGCCCCACCGGAGTCGGACGGGCTGGACCGGTTCCTGGCCGACCTCAACCGGCGGCACGACCGGTTCCGGCAAGCGATCAGCCAGTTGAACGCGGCGGCCGACGACCGGCGGTGGCGGGAGGCGCTGAAGTGGGCGGAGGAGGCGGTGGCCGCCGCCCCGGACCACAAGGAGGCTCGGGCGGTGCGGGCCAGAGCGTGGGACGCCGTCCAGCCGCCGCCGACCGCTCCGTACCCGGGGCCGGCCGACAGCACCATCGAGCAGGAGGTGCCGCTCGCCCTGGCGGCGGTCGCCGGCGGGGCCGCGTTCGCCGCCACCAAGGCACCGCCGCCGCGGTCGCAAGCCGGCTCGTCCCGGCCGGCCCCGGCCGACGGCCCCCAGCCCCTCCCGAAACGCTTCCTGCTGTGGGTGGACGGGGTCGGCGGGTATCTGGTCTGCCTCAGTCCGCGGGTGACGTTCGGCCAGGCGGTCGGGGACGCCCCGGTGGACGTGCCGCTGTTCGCCGAGCTGTCCCGGATGCACGCCGAGCTGTACCGGGACGGCGAGGGGTACGTGCTGGAGAGCGGCCGGGAGCTGCTGGTGAACGGCGGGACGTGCGGCCGGGCGGTGCTCAAGCCGGGGGACCGGGTGACGCTCGGCACCACCTGCCAGTTCGTGTTCCACCTGCCGGTGGCGGTCAGCCCGTCCGCCCGGCTGGAGCTGGTCAGCGGCCACCGCCTCCCCCTCGCCGTGGACGGCGTGTTGCTGATGGCCGAAACCCTGGTCCTCGGCCCCGGCGCCCAGGCCCACATCCAATTACCGCTCGGCGACGTGCTCAGCAGCGTGGTGCTGTACCGCGGCCGGGACGGGCTGGGGGTGCGGTGCCCGGGGGCGTTCAAGGTGGACAACAAGCCGTGCCACGACCGGGCCGAACTGCCGCTGCCGTGCGTGGTGACGGCGGACCGGTTCACCTTCGCCCTGGAACCGGTCGGCCCGCGTCTTTAGGAATGGCCCGCTGAGTACGCAGACTTCGACGCAGATGAGAACCGGATCGGAGTTAGAACTATCTTCAATCCATTCTCATCTGCGTCGAAGTTCGCGTACTCAGCGGGCCATGTTTGAAATCCGGTCTAAGACCCGGCGAATAGTCCCTTGTTCGGGGGCGGGCGGCGGCCCGGTGTGAGGACTCACCGATGCGGTTCACCTACCGGTCCGGCACCAGGGTGTTGGACGGCTACACCATCAAGCGGGGCGTCGGCCAGGGCGGGTTCGGGGAGGTCTACTTCGCCGTCTCCGACGGCGGCAAGGAGGTCGCCCTGAAGCTGCTCCGCGGCCACTCCGACGTGGAACTCCGCGGCGTCGCCAACTGCCTCAACCTGAAGCACCCGAACCTGGTCCACGTCTACGACCTGAGGTCGGACGAGCACGGGGACACCTGGCTCGTCATGGAGTACGTGCTCGGGGAGTCGATGGCCCAGGTGATCGGTCGGCACCCGACCGGGCTGCCGGCCAACCTGTGCCGGGAGTGGTTCCTCAGCCTGTGCCGGGCGGTCGGCTACCTGCACGACCACGGGGTCGTCCACCGCGATCTCAAGCCGGCCAACATCTTCATCGAGAACGGGACGCTCAAGGTCGGCGACTACGGGCTGTGCAAGTCGCTGAACTCCAGCCAGAAGCAGACGCGGACGGTCGGCACCGTCCACTACATGGCCCCGGAGATCAGCACCGGGAACTACAACAAGCAGATCGACATCTACGCGTGCGGGGTGATCCTGCACGAGATGCTGACCGGGGATCTGCCGTTCGACGGGGAGTCGGACGGGGAGATCTTGATGAAGCACCTGACGGCGACGCCGGACCTGACCCGGGTGCCGATGGCGTTCCGGCCGGTGGTGGCCAAGGCGCTGGACAAGAACCCGCTGCGGCGGTACGGCTCGACGGCCGAGCTGGCCCGGGCGGGGGAGGCGGTGGGCGGGGAGCCGGCGGTGGCGGTGCCGATCCCGGCGGCGGCCATCCCCGTCGCCCCGCCCCCGGCTCCGGTCGCCGCACCCGTCGCCGAGGCGTCGCCGGCCCCGCCGCCCGCCCCGGCCCCGGTGGCCGCCGCGGTGCCGACCGCGACCCCGCTCCCGCCGCCCCCGCCGCTGCCGGTGGCCCGGCCGGCGGCCGGGCTGACCGCCCGGGACCGGCTGACCGATCTGACCGGGGCGCTGGTCAAGGCGCCCGTGGTCGCGGTCGCGGCGGCCGTCCCGTACGCGCTGGTGACGCAGACCACCGACCCGCAGCCGCTGGCCAAGCTGGTGCTGCTCACCACCCTGCTCACCTGGGCGGTGGTGGCCGGGGCCGGGCGGCTGACGTACCGGGCGGCGGACACCTGGGTGGCCCGGCTGCGGCTCGGGCTGCTCGGCGCCCTGGTCGGGTCGGCCGCCTACTTCGTGGACGGCTGGCCGACCCCGCGGCTGGCCCCCGGGGAGCCGGTGTCCCTGGGCGGGTCGAGCGTGCTCGGCCTGTTCCAACTGCCGGACGGGACCGCGTCCGTAGCCGCCCGGTACTTGCTGTACTTCGGCGGGGTGCTGGCGATCGGCCGGTGGTGGCGGACGGCCGCCCGGGACCGGAAGGAGCGGGTCGGGCTGTTCCCGGCCGTGGCCGCCGGCTTCTGGGCGGTGGTGCTCGGGTTCCTGTGGCCGTGGCAGGCCGGCGACCTGTGGGGCGGCGCCCTGCCGGTGGTGCTGGCCGCGGTGGCCGTGCAACTGGTCAGCCCGTGGACCCCGCCCCCGCCGCCGCTGCCCCGCAAGCTGAAGTTCCGCCCGACGATGGCGTGACACAACGAGGGTGTAGCGCCGGGCCGCCGGTGGCGGCCCCGCTACGCGGGAATGCATCAGTCCCGCCCGACCGGCCGCAGCAGCCGGCACGCGTACCGCCCGAGCCGGATCAGCAGCACCCGGTTCAGATACCCGGTGGTCGCCTTCGCCCCGACCTTGCCGAGGAACTTGCCGACCACGTTCGACCCGACTCCCACCCCGACCACGTGCAGCCCCTGCTCGTACAGGTGCTCGTACTGGTCGGCCGCCAGCGTCTCCACGTCCGACAGGTTGCCGGCCAGGTAGGCGTTGAAGAACACCCGGCCGAGCAGCACAGCGGTCCCGGTCCGGCCGGCCCGCAGGTTGTAGACGCGACCCAGGTCGGTCAGCAGGGCGAACCCGAAGTACAGCGTGCCGAGCGAGTCTACCAGGCCGTTCGGGGCGACCGCCGTCACCACCATCGCCCGGTTGGCCCAGTACTTGGTGCGGGCCTCGGCGGCTTCGTCCAGCTTCGCCTGGAACCCGTCCCGGAACCGGTCGAACCACTGGCCGGTGCTGCCGAACCGGGCCGGGTCGAGCAACTCGTCCCGTACCGCGGCCAGGGCGGTCGCCGTGTCCGTGGTGACGCCGAGCCGGGCCAGGGCGGTGCGGTCCTTCGGCGAGTCGAGCGGAAACGATCGCAGGTAGGCTTCCAGGCTGGCCTTCGCCTCGGCCGCCTTGGCGTGGGCCAGCCACCGCAGCCGGACTCGGGCGTGCAGCTCCTCCAACCCGCGGAGCCGGACCTGCCGGTTGGCCCGCAGCTTGGCGTACAGCAGGGTGAGCCGGAGCATGGCGTACAGCACCGCCCCGGCGAGGACGGCCAGCCCGGCGTAACCGGCGTACTGCGCCCATGTCGGCTGGGTGGCGATGTTCGCCAGGATCGTGAGCACTTGCGAATACAGGAACAGCCCGAGGACGCCGGCGGCGCCGAGCAGGAAGGCGCCGGCCAGCGGGTGGGCGAACCAGCCGGCCCACCGCATCACGGCCGGGTCGGCGGCGAGCAGCTCCTCGGCTTCGGCCAGGTCGCGGCGGGCCTGCTCGTCGTCGGCCTCGCGGAGCCGGCGGCGGTCGTCGTCGCTGAGCGGGGCGGCGGTCGCCGGGACCATCGCCGGCCGACCGAGGTCGGTGTCACCGGCCCGCAACTCGGGTTCCGGCGAGCGGGGGGCGTCAGCCCCCTGTTGCCCCCGTCGGGCGGGCGGCTCCCCCTTGTCCGGGCGCTCCAACAGGGGGCTGACGCCCCCCGCTCGCCCGGTCGGCACCCCGATCCGGTCGTCCTCGTCCCACGGCGCGGCGGTCATGGCGTGGCCCTCGGCGGCGCCCGGTTATTCGCCCCCGGCGGCCGGCGGTTTGAGCGGAAGCGCCGACCCGGGTTGCGGTCCGGACGGGGCACACCTACCATACCCGAACACCCACCCGGTCCGGTAGCCCCCGGAGGCCGTCGATGGCCGACGCTCAGCCGACCCCCCGCTTCCGCCCGCTGGCCGTCGGGCTGGCCGCCGCCGCCGCCGTGGCCGCGGTCCTCGTCCCGCTGGCCCCGGACACGGTCCGGCCGCTCAACTTCGCCGTGTTCGGGGCGGTGGCGGTGTTCGCCGCGGCCCGCGGCGGGCGGCTCGGCTGGGCCGCCGGGCTGGGGCTGGCGCTGGCCGCCAAGCTGGCCTCCGACCTGCTCAACTACGCCCACCACGGCTACCACACCGACTACCTGCCCATCGGGGCCGTGTACCTCGGGTTCGCCGGGTACGCCCTGGCCGGGTGGCTCGGCCGGTCGGCCGGCGTCGGCGGGGTGGTCGGGGCGGCGGTCGGCGGGAGCGTGCTGTTCTTCCTGGTCACTAACTTCCACTCCTGGCTGCGGCAAGACCTGCCCTACGGGTTCACCCTCGGCGGGCTGGCCGAGTGTTACACGATGGGCGTGCCGTTCTACCGGGCCACGTTCCTGAGCGACGTCGGGTTCACGGCCGGGCTGCTCGGGCTGAACGCCGCCCTGGAGGCGGTCGCCCGGCCGGCCGCGGTGCGGGTCGAACACACCTCCCGGGGCTGAGCCATGCGGTGGGCCGCCGTCATCCAGTACATCCCCGACGCCGCCACGGTGCAGGCCCACCGGCCGGCCCACCGGGAGTACCTGAGCGAGCTGCTGGCCGCCGGCAAGCTGGCCTGCGCCGGCCCGTTCCTGGACGACTTCGGGGCGCTGATCGTGTACGAGGCGGACTCGAAGGAAGCGGCCGAGGGGCTGATCCGCAACGACCCGTTCCACGCCGCCGGGGTGTTCGTCCGGTGGGACGTCCGCCCGTGGAAGCCGGTGTTCGCCAACCCGGCCCTCCTCCCGCCGAACGGGTGAGCCGCCTCTGTTTGGTGGGGCAGGCAGTTGATCCAGCCCCGGTTCGAGACCGGCAGG